>JAOTXZ010000002.1 GCA_029862085.1 Candidatus Nitrosopumilus sp. | reverse complement strand
ATTTTCAGGAAGCTCAATATCCTCTACCTGCTGATCTACTACAAATTTCAATGATTTACCTCTAAAATTTCAATAAAGCGGTGGGTGGTTAATCATAAAATATCAAAAACTAAGATTTTATCAACCCAATTTTGGAATTTCCTCTAAAACATGAGGGTTTTCTAAGGGAGATAAATCCCCCAATTCCAAGCCTAATAATTTTGCCCTTAAAAGTCGTCTCATAATTTTTCCAGTCCGTGTTTTAGGTAGGTCAGATAAAAAATAGACAAATTTTGGTTTGGCAAGTTTACCAATTTTTTTTGAAATAAAGTTTGATATTTCTAGAGTTAAATCTTCTGCTCCATCGCCTTCCCCTACAACAAATAAAATAATCGCCTCACCAGTTAAATCATCAGGAATTGAAATTGTAGCTGCATCAGAAATTTTTTCATGGCTAATTACAGTATGTTCGATTTCGGCTGTACTCAATCGATGACCAGACACATTAATGACATCATCTGCTCTTCCTTTCATATACCAAAGACCATCATTATCTACATACACATAGTCTCCATGAAACCAAATATTTTCAAATCGAGACCAATAGGTTTTCAAATACCTTTGATCATCATTTAATAGACCATGAGTCATCGCAGGCCATGGAGATTTAATTACAAGATACCCGTTTTCTTCTTTTATTGAATTTCCTTTTTCATCAAAAACATCAAGATTAATTCCAGGACATGGAATTCCAACAGTAGATGGTTTTAATTTCATCCCTGGAAAAACAGACAACATTGCACCTCCAATTTCTGTGCCTCCCGATAAATTCATGATTGGGATTTTCTTATTTCCAACATTTTCAAACAACCATCTCCACGAATCCTCATCTAAAGGCTCACCAGTAGTTGGAATATTTTTTATTTTATCTAACGAGTAACGTTCTAGTGGTTTGATATTATTTTTCTTAAACAATCTAACTGCCGTAGGTGAAATCCCAAAAATAGTTGCATTGTAATTTTGTAACAGTTCCCATATTCTATCATAGTTTGGAAAATCCAGTGCACCGTCATAAATTATTGCGGTAGCACCTCGTAACAAAAGACCATAAACATTCCAAACCAGACCAGTTATCCATCCAATATCTGCAGGCCATAAAATAACGTCATTTTCACTAGTATCAATCAAAAATCCTGCCTGATAGGCAGCAAAAACAGAAAATCCACCATGCCCGTGAATTACTCCTTTTGGTTTTCCAGTGGTACCAGAAGTATAAAGAATGAACAAAGGATCCTGAGAATCTGTTATTTCTGCAAAACATGAATCGGATTGAGAGCCTACCAGATCATAATAAAAAATCGTACTTTCAGACTTTTCATAAAAATCAACTTTTTTGTAGGGAATAATAATTTTTTTTATATCTAAATTTTTAGTTGCTTCTTCGATTATACTTTTTTGAGAAATTTGTTTTCCTTTTCTTTGAAATCCATCACATACGAAAAGAACTTTTGCTTTGCAGTCGTGTAATCTTATTTGTAATGATTCAGAACTATATCCTGAAAAAATAACCGTTTGTACCGCACCAATTTTAGCACAAGCAAGAATTGCTAAAATAGATTCTTCAATCATTGGAAGAAATATTGCCACAACATCTCCTTTTTGAACACCTAAACTTTTTAACGAATTTGCAAGTTTGCTAACTTTTTTATTTAATTCCAGGTAGGTGACGCTGGAAGTTTTGCCATCTTCTGATACAAAAGTATAAGCAATTTTTTGTGGAAAAACTTTAGAAAATTTTTCTACACTTGATTTGTAAATGTTGGTTTTTCCATCAACAAACCATCTAGCCCAGGGTTTTCCTTTGGATGAATCTAAAACTTTTTTGTATGGCTCATCCCAAACTATTTCAAAAAATTTTTCAACATCTTTCCAGAACCATTCAAGATCTTTATTTGCTTTTTCAGATAATTCTTTTAGCGACGAAATGTTATTTTTTTTCATAAAGTTGTAAATGTTGGAATTTTGTTTTTGATCTAAAGTAGGAAAAAATTCAAAATTAGACAAGTGATTATTTAAAATTCTTCAAGGTAAAAAATTTTTTATTTTAAGAAATATCTATTCCTAATCTTCTTGCACATGCAATGGCTGCCTTTCCATCATCTTCAGAAATACCTGCTTTTTCAAATTTTTCTATCCAATGTGAAGATTGGCCCCTGGTGTTTTCTTTGTAATATTCCCTTAAAATCACGCCTATTTGAGAGTCTAATCGGTCTTTTGTTGTCTCATTCATCCCTTTTTCCAAAATTGTTGAATCAGAATTTGCTAGTATTTTTATAAATTCTATATCCTCTAAAGAAAGTTCAGTCATCTCTTAGCCTAATTTCTTTTTGAATAATTCTAAGGTTAATTTTGGATCGGCCTTTCCCTTTGTTTTCTGCATTACTTTACCTACAAGGAAATTGATTGTTTGTGGATTTGATTTGGCCTCTTCAGCTGCTTGAGGTTCTTCAGATAAAACTTGTTGAATTATTTGTAACAATTCGTTTTCATCTGAAACATTACCCAAATCTAATTGTGAAATTATTTCAGACAAATCTTTTCCACTTTTTACAATTTCATATAGCGCATTTTTAGCCGAATTTCTTGTTAATTTTTCGGATTGTATGGAATCAGCAAGGTCTCTCAAATGCGAGGAAGTTAATTTAGACTGTTCTCTTTTTTCCCTAGTATCCACCAAGCCCATAAGGTCTGTGGTAATAATATTTGCAATCTCTTTTGCATTTTGTTCATCGTTAGATTTATCAAACAAATCTGAATAGTATTTGTCAGAAGACAAGACATCTGCAACTTGTTCTGGAATATTATATTTTGTAACATAACGTTCTTTTTTTGACATTATGCTCTCTGGCATTTCTGATTTTAATTTTTCTTGAATGTCTTTACCAATCCTTACCCAAGGAATATCACCTTCAAGAAAATACCTATAATCAAGATCCTCTTCTTTTGATCTTGAAGAAATTGTAATTTTCCTTTGATCATCCCAATGTCGTGTCTCTAGTGCAATAGGTATGTCCCTCGAGTAAAGACTTTCTTGTCTTGTTATTTCAAAATGAACTGCTTTTTCTAAATCATGAAATGAGTTTATATTTTTTATTTCCACCTTGTTTCCTCCTTCTATTGAGACATTTGCATCTGCCCTCATAGCTCCCTCCAAGCTAGGATCTGAAACATTGAGATTTTCAAGTAAATCCGATAAAATCTTGAGAAATTCTCTTACCTGTTTAGGATTTTCAAAATCAGGTTCCGTAACAATTTCCACCAAGGGTGTGCCTGCTCGATTATAATCTACAAGAGTGATTTGATTCTTGGACGAACTTCCCTCATAAATTAGCCTTCCAGGGTCTTCTTCGAGTTGAATTCTAGTAATCCGGATTTTCTTGTCTCCAACCATTATCTCCCCTGTTCCACCCACACTGGTATCGCCATAGATGTTTAGTTGAGTTATCTGAAAGTTTTTTGGAAGGTCAGGATAAAAATAATTTTTTCTAAAAAACGCAATTTTCTCAGGAGTACTGCAGTTAAGTGCCATCGCAATCAATGTTGCCTTTTCAACAGCCTTTTTGTTTAATCTGGGAAGAGTTCCAGGCAACCCCATACAAATTGGACATACATTGCTATTTGGTTTGTTTTCTCTATAGTTTGCTTTACAGGAACAAAACAATTTACTTTCAAGTTTAGTCAACTGACAGTGTATTTCTAATCCAATCTTAGTCATATTGGAACCTCCGGCAGGTTTACGGTTGTTTCAAGGGCATGTGCTGCTTGCAATAACGACTTGTCATCATTTTGTTTTGCTAGTAGTTGAATTCCAATTGGCAATCCATTAGATATTGCATATGGAACTGAAATTGATGGAACTCCGGTAAGATTTGACATTACAGTGTTAATGTCAACTTGGAATAATGCAACAGGATCATCAATTTTTTCTCCAATTTTAAAAGGTAATATTGGAACAGTTGGTGCAACTAGAAAATCATATTTTTTGAATGCCTCAGTTACTTCTCTAGTTAATTTACTTTTTACTTTGAGAGACTTTAGAAAATATTTTCCTGCATGCCCAGACGAAGGAACAAATCCCCCAAGTATCATTCGTCGTATAACTTCGGGACCAAATTTAGTTCTGGCTTTTGAAATGTAGGAATTAAATTCGAATCCTTCAACTGGAAAGTCATACCCATATCTAAGATTATCATATCGTGCCAAATTACTTCCAGCTTCAGTTGCCGTAATTGTGTAATAAGATGCGACAGAATATTTCACCATATCAATTGATATCGGTTCACAAATGGCTCCAAGTCCTTCTAACTTTGATACAGCATCATTTGTTGCTGAAAGAACTGTGTGATCAATTCCCTCGCCTATCATTTCTTGAATTATGCCTATTTTTTTCCCTTCTATTCCAGCCTCTATGCCTGAAAGATAGTCAACATTTTCATTATCAATAGTTGTATTATCATGGGAATCCAAACCAGATAAAATATTCAGCATAAATGCAGTATCCTTTACTGTTCTAGTTATTGGGCCAATCTGCTCGATACTATTTGCATAAGAAATTAATCCATAACGACTAATCAATCCATAAGTGGGTTTGTATCCAACCGTCGAGCAAAAGCTGGCAGGATTTCGAACTGAACCTCCCGTGTCTGAACCCAACGATGCAACACATTCAAAAGCACTTACAGAAACTGCACTTCCTCCAGAAGAACCGCCAGGGACATAATCAGTATTCCAAGGGTTTCTACTAGGACCATATGCACTAAATTCAGTTGTTAGGCCCATTGCAAATTCATCAAGGTTTGCCTTGCCGATAAACACAGCGTCTTGTTCTTTTAATTTTGATATTACAGTTGCATCATATGGTGCAACAAAATTTTCCAGCATTTTTGATGCACATGTAGTTTTGGAATGTTTAATGCAAATGTTGTCTTTAATTGAAATCGGCATTCCAAAACATGACCCTACTTTTTCCCCAGACTTTACTTTCTTGTCAACTTGAGCAGCTTGTTCCACTGCTTTTGAATTTACTTGTAGAAATGCATGTAATTTATCATCAACATTTTTAATTCTATCAATTGTTGCTGAAACAAAATCTTCAGCTGAAATATTTCCATTCTTTACTTGCTCAACATATTCTAGGGCAGATATTTTTAGATTCAATTAAACCATCTTTGGTGCTCTTACATAGTGTTCCTTGTAATTTTTTAATTTTTCAATTAATTTATCCTCAAATGGAATGTGTTTATCTTCTCTTAATTTAGACAAGGGTAAATCAGTCATTGTAACTTCCTCGTCTTCTACTCCTGCTGAATCCAAAATGTCAAAAAAGTCAATCATATCATGGACTTTTTCTACATACTCTTTGTGATCATGTACATCGATTTTCATAAATTTTGCGACTTGTTCTATTTCTTCTTCTGTAACCAATTTAATCACTCAGGAAAACGATTTCCAAAATCAAAAGAATTTGTTTGATCTATTACAAAATAGGTAATTTCAGGCACAAAATATCTACATACTAACATGATTGAAGTGCTAAATTTTCGATATATTACCGTTTATTGATAAAGTTTTCAAATACTAAAAATATAACAAAAATTCGTGATAATAGGAAAAATCCTAAAAAATGAAAAAACAATAAGACTTAATCTCGATCTAAATTGTACAAACTGCCAGAACAAAGTTCCAGGTGGAATCAAGGCCTCCGAAAATTATTCTAAAACAGTCGAGTTCCAAAAAGAAATTAAAGAGTTTAAGGAAAATTATTTGTGCGGGATTTGTCGAGATAAAAATAGAGTAAACAGATCTTGAATCCATTATTTCAGCTCTCCACTAGAAGTTACGATAAGGAATACCCAATCATAATCCAGGCTCTAAAGGACCTTGAAACAGAATGTGATATTACAAATGGATATACCATTGAGCAGCCATTTATTAAATTTGGTTGGACATTTTTTAATATCCAGATTACAGAAGAGATGGCAGATATTATCGAAAAATCAGGAATGATGGAAGGTGCTCTAGGATATAGAATTGGAGAACAACTAACAAACTTTATCGGACATTACCTTGAAACGAAAGGCAGTAATGTAAGAATTAAAAAAATTGATTATGGATAATTTTTTAATTTAAAAATCTATTAATCCCATTTTTCCGTTTTTATAATCTGAAATTGCTTGTTGTAACTCCTCATCCGTATTCATTACAAATGGACCATATCGTTTTACTGGTTCATTAATTGGAATTCCTCCTAGCAAAATTACCTCCAAAGGAGTCATAGCATCTTTTGGAGTTGCAATTGTTATTTCATCACCATCTCTTTCAAAGAAAATGGCTTGTTCTTTGTTTACATTTCTTTGTTCTAATCCAAACAAACCTACTCCGCTGGCAACATATGCAAATGCGTTGTAATTTTTTGGAATCTGCTGAATTATTTTACCTCCTGGCTGAATTGTAAAATGAAGATACATGATTGGAATTTTTGTATCAATTACGGCATGTTTTCCCATTGATTCGCCTGCAATCACTTTTACCTGAACCTTGCCATCACTGCTTTTTACAATAGGAATATTTTTTGAGACAATATCTTGGTAACGAGGTTTTATCATCTTGTCTTTTTTTGGTAGATTCACCCAAAGTTGGAAACCATGCAAAGTCCCGCCTTTTTGAGCAAAGTCTTTTTCTGGCATCTCTGAATGCACTACTCCAGAACCTGCAGTCATCCATTGGACATCTCCTGAAAATAATTTTCCCGAGTTACCCTGAGAGTCTTTGTGTTCAAAGGCCCCTTTGATAACATATGTAACAGTTTCAAATCCTCTGTGCGGATGATCAGATGCCCCTTTTGCATCTCCAGGAGATAAAGTAATTGGTCCCATTTCATCCAACAGCAAGAAAGGATCAAATTCTCTAATTTCAGAATTGGGAAACGGTCTATGAACAATGAACCCGTCTCCTTCTGTAGTAGTTTTGGCATCAACTATTTGAGAAATGCTTCGTTGAATTCCCAATTCTTTTTCTTGTTGTGACACTTAAGTAATTACGTATTTTTTGTTATATAATTGGGACGTCTCTTGCAAGATTTTACCAAAATACTAAGAGAATACATCAATATTCTTTTTTGAGTTGAACTACAACAGATTAGAATCAGTTAACATCGATTAACTGACAGGAGTATCTAACTTTTGGTTCAATACGGTAATTGGATTTTAATCAAGTTCTGTTAGTGGACAAAATTCTTCCAAGTCTCGTCAGGATCACATGAAATTTGTCCAAGTTTCAAACTCGATTAATTAATTCTTTTTGTGGACAAATTTGTGCCAAGTCTTGTCAGAAGTTGGAATTGCCCTTTAGGGAATTAAAAACTTTCCACAATAGTTTGGATAAATTGCCTTTGTCAGTTTATCATCATTAAATTGGTTAAGGAGTTAACCTGTCAACATCTCTTGGATAAAATGTCACATCACGAATATTCTCAGTTCCAGTTAGCGCCATAACCAGTCTCTCAAGTCCAATTCCGCAACCAGCATGTGGTGGTACACCATAATCAAATGCTCCAAGATGATAATCAAATGCATCAGTTTTCATTCCCTTGTTTTTCATTCGCTCTTCGAGTTCATCTCTTTTTTCAATCCTTGTACTTCCAGAGGAAAGCTCCAAATCACCAAACATTAAATCAAAGGATTCAGAAATTTTTGGATTTGATTTACTTGCCTTTACGTAAAATGGTTTAGGACCCATCGGCCAATCCTTGATAAAGTAAAAACCATTTAATCCAATTTTTTTAAGATTTGAAGGATAAAGATCGTCACCCCACTCGACTTTAGCTCCTGCTTTTTGCATTCTCTCCACTAGATCATCATAAGAGTATCTGGGAATATCATCAGGAGTTTGCGGAATGCTAAATTCTACATCAGAGTTTTCTTGGGAATATTTTTTTACCGTATCAACTGAAATTTTGATAATATCCTCAATTCTACTCATGACATCATTATAATCCACAAATGCTTCTTCGAGGTCAATAGATATGGCTTCTGCCAAATGTCTATTTGTTCTAGAGGGTTCTGCTCTAAAAATCGGTGCAATCTCAAAAACTTTTTCAAAACTCATTGTGAGTTGTTCTTTGTACAATTGTGGGCTTTGAGCCAAAAATGCCTCCTTGTTGTAATAAAAAATTGGAAACAATGCAGCTCCACCCTCAGTTGCAGTAGCAATCATTTTAGGAGTGTGAATTTCCAAAAAATATTGTCCAGTAAAATAGTTCCTAATTGATGCTAGTACTTGACTTCGGACATTGAAAATATCTTGCAATACTTTACGTCGTAAATCAATTGGTCTGACTTCTAATCGGGTATCGATGTTTTTTACAGTTTTTGCTAATGGCTCAAAAGGGGGAATTTTCTTGACCTCAGAGAACACCCTGAGCTCAGCTGGAATTATCTCATATCCTTTGGGGGATTTTTCAGAGGACTTTACCTTGCCAGAAACGGCAATAGAAGAATGTGATTTTAATGAAGATAGTTTTTCACGAACCTCATCAGGACAATCCCCTTTTTTTGCCACAATTGGAATATCGCCATTTTTATCTCGTATTGTTAAAAAACTAATGTTTCCATGACCCCTAACTGTTAAAACCCAGCCCATAACGGTAACATCTTTTCCATCTAAGGAAGAATTCAATTCGTCAGAATAGTGAGATCTACGTAATTCTCCTAGTTCGGTTTCAATCATAATTTAACTAAATTGGCTATTTTATGGTGTAATTAATTTTCCTCTAAAACATTTATCATCGAATAGTTTTTGAAATATCAACATGGTTCTTACCAACAAGGAAAAAACTATTGCAATAATTGCAAATGGGATAGCAGTGTACTCAATTTATCAAGAACGTGGAAGCTTGCCTGAAAACATTACAATGTTTGATTTTGTTTTAAAGGCAGTTCCTGATAGTATAAAATCGGAACTAACGTCCGAGCTAATTGATGAGGTGTTTGTGTATGTTTCATCCGCACATAGTTCATAAAGTCGAAAAGGTAAGGGAAAATACACCTTGACGGCAATTGCAACATTAGGATCACATTGTGCTTTACAAGTCCTAAAAGGGGCCAAAGATGAAGGACTCAGAACTTTGCTTGTTTGTGAAAAAAAACGAGAAAAACTATACAAGAGATTTCCCTTCATTGATGAACTAGTTTTAGTGGATTCATTCGTTGAAGTTTTAGACCCAAGATGCCAGAGGACCTTGGAGGAAAATGACGCAGTTATCATACCTCATGGAACTTTAATTGCTCAAATGAGTTCTGAGCAAATTGAATCAATAAAAAATCCAATTTTTGGAAATAAATGGATTCTAAGATGGGAATCAGACAGAGAAAAGAAAGAAGAGTTGATGAGAGAAGCAAGTCTACCAATGCCTCAAAAAGTATCCAGCCCTAGCGAAATAGACAAGCTTGTAATTGTGAAAAGACAAGGGGCTGCAGGAGGTAAAGGATACTTTATGGCAGCAAGTGAAGAGGATTACCATAAAAAAAGAAATGACCTTATTAGTCAAGGAATTATTTCGGCAGATGAACCACTATACATTCAAGCATATGCTGCAGGAGTTTTGGCATATCTGCAATATTTTTATTCCCCAATTAAAGAAGAACTTGAATTTTTTGGAGTTGATCAAAGACATGAATCAGACATTGAAGGATTGGCAAGAATACCATCTGAACAACAGATGAAAAACAACAAAGTTCCTTCCTTTAACGTAATTGGAAACAGTCCACTAGTACTAAGAGAATCATTATTAGATGAAGTTTACACGATGGGTGAGAAATTTGTTGAGGCAGCCAAGAGAAGGGTGGCACCTGGTATGAACGGGCCATTTTGTATTGAGGGAGTGTATGATGAGAATGCAAAATTCACCTCTTTTGAATTTTCAGCAAGAATAGTTGCAGGTACCAATATCTACATGGATGGCTCTCCCTACTATTCTTTGTTGTATAATGAGCAGATGAGTATGGGAAAAAGAATTGCTCGTGAAATTAAAAATGCCAAAGACCTCAATCATCTAGACAAAATTACAACCTAAAATATTTTTAATTACTTTGCTGTTACTTCCATCCCGTGTTGAGATTTTATAATATACTTGTCTCTAATCTTTACACTTCCCCAATCAATGATTAGTACAGTGATCAAAACAACTATCATAAAGACAGTTGCCTTTCCGTATTCAAAGAATTCAATATGTTTTATAATGTAAAACCCAATACCCCCAGCTCCCACTATTCCCAAAATGCTTGATTGCCTAACATTGTAATCAAACATGTACAACATCTGGCTAAGAAAATGAGATGCAGATTCGGGGAAAACAACATAACGAATTAATTGCCATTTGGAAACTCCAATGGAGCTTACGGCATCCATTGGATCTGAATCAATTGTCTCAATTACTTCATACTGTAATTTTGCCACAAAGCCCACAGTATACATGATTATAGCCAAAACTCCTGCAAAGGTACCTAAACCTACCATTATCACAAATAACATTGCCCACAAGATAGATGGAAATGTTCGAATTGCAGCAAGAATTGCTCGAACGGGACCATAAACATACTTGCTGTTTAAATTTCGAGCGGATAGGATGCTAAGTGGAAATGCAATTGCAACACCTACAATTGTTCCAATAAATGCCATTTGGATAGTTTCAAGCATTGACCAAAATGCTACTCCAAATAATTCAGTTTCAATGTGAGTCATCTCATCTAAAATAATGGCAAGATTTGGAAGGCCCTCAACGAATTCAATCGGGTTGGCTTCTACATTGTATGAAGCTACAACAACCAGGGCAACAATGAGTCCAATTATTAGATTATTTTTTTGATTCGTCTGAATACATCTCCATAATTTCTTCGGTTGTAAGATCCCCTGTTTGAAAGTCAACGATGGAATCGCCTTCAACTCCAATCTCTAAAACTTTCTGGCCTTCTTTTACCACTGCAACTCTATTTGCATACTCTAATGCTAATTGCATATCATGGTGAACCATTATTGCAGTAAGATTCATTTGTTTTTGGGCATCAGCAATTAAATTCATTATTTCTCTTGCAGTTACATGATCAAGTTCTGAAACAATTTCATCAGCAAGTAAAATGGTTGGTTTTTGCATTAGTGCCCTGGCAATTGCAACTCTTCTTTTTTCACCACCACTGAGCATGTATGCCTTTCTTTCTTCTTTTCCTGATAGGCCTACAAGTTTTAGAATTCTTTTGGCTTCATTAATCTCTTCTTCAGGAAAATTTTTTAAAAAAGATTGAATGATTCCCAATCGAGGTAAAGCTCCAATCATAGTATTTTCTAACACTGAAATATTTTTAATTAAACCCAAGCTCTGAGGAATATATCCAATTTTATGCATCATTATTTTGAATTTTTTATTATTCATGTTTGGAGTTTGATAATCTATTTTGATGGTTCCCTTACTTGGAGTCATCATACCATTCATTAACTTAAGCAGAGTGGATTTGCCAGAACCTGATGGGCCTACAATTGCATAGTTTGTTCCCTTGTCAATTGAGAGGTTAATCCCGTGAAGAGCATAATTTTTGGAATCATATGAGGTAGATACGTCGTTCATTTGAATAATTTTTTTTGTCGAGATTTCTGAAAATGAGGATGAGGCAGTCATCTGGATTTGTTCCAATTTCCAACTAACCGCTTTTATTTGCTCTTGTTGTATTTGTCTAAAATTTGTTGGTCCAAGCCGGTTAATGCATCAATAAATGTTCCAAATTCTCCAATATGCATAGTAGTTGTTGTGGGAACTAGTGCTTCTGCACCATAAAGATCCCTCAAAATACCATTGTTCTCATCATAATTGAGTTCAATTAATGCATCTACCAGTGCATCTCTTGTGGGATCAGACATTTCAGAACTTACCATAAACACGTGAGATGGTACTGGACCAATCGTTGTGACAGGTCGTAGTTTTACTTGGTCTTCTAATTCCAGATATTTTTGTGCCGCAATATCTGAACCAAAGGCGATATCAACATGTTCATTAATTAATAATTGCAAGGCAGCTTTGTAACCACCAGCAAAAGTATAACTCTCAAAGTTTTCACTTAGTGCCATTTCTAGGGCAACAATATCATTGCCATCAATTTGGATATGACCATCAGTTACCAAAGTACCCACAGGTCTCACAAACCCAGAAGATCCAGTTATGCTAGTAAAGGCCACTTTTTTTCCTACAGTGTCTTCAATGCTTTGAACTGAGGTATCATCAGCTCTTGCCCAAACAGTCGCCTGATAGTTTACCTTGCCTGCCACAACTTCTGCCAAGACAGCTTCTGCTCCGGTTCTTTGGTGAGTAATCCAGGCAGGTCCTGTATCCATAAAGGCACCATCAATATGACCAAATCGCATTCCTTCTATTATTGTCTCATATTTTGTTGGAACAACAACTTCAACTTCGATACCTAATTTGTCTTCTAGAAATTCTTCTAGTGCTTTAGCCTTTGATGTTAGCTCGTCGGCTTTTTCAATTGGAATAAATCCAATAGTTAACTTGTCAACATCAAGTGATTGGTCACCAGAGGAGACATTTATGACATTATTTTCTATTAGGAATTCAATTCCATTAAGAAAGGTTTGATCATCAACGCTACCTTCTGCCCACCATGCAGCATTGTTTTTTATCCAATCAGGAATTAAACTCTGAGCTTCTGCCATCTGAGAAAATGAAATAGAGGTAACACTGATTGCAGTAATTGTAAATAATAATGTAAAAATTAATTTTTGGTTCATTTACTGAAAACTTTAGGCTTAGCTAAGTTATTTAAATTAGGTTTTCATTCTACGTTCTCATTCCAAGTGTATAGAATGAAAGTATTTCATAATAAAAGTAGGTTGAGTAACTATGTCTTTTTGTTTGGATACAAGTGTAAGACGGGCTCAGTGTTTTTCATGGTAATCTCAACTTTTCCAATTCTGCTACGATATTTTTTTACTTTTTTTCCTTCACTTGAAAAAATGAATTTTTGAACCTCAACTAGTGCAAGATCTTCTAGAGAGGAGAGGGTTTTGTAAACAGTGGACAATGATAATTTTAGCTCATCAGCGATCTGAGTTGCATCTTTTGATTCTTCCTTTACTGAGAACAAAACAGCTCTAGTGCAAACATTGCTTAAAGATTCAATTATTTTTTGAGTTACATCAAACTCACTTAATTGGATAATATTCGATTGTGCCATTAATTTCACTTATTTGATACCAAGTTTAGAACTGGCTCCGGTTTTCGAATTGAAATGTCGGCCTTGCTTATTCTACTCTTATAGACTTTGTACTTTCGACCTTTATCAGATAGCATCCATTTTTCTATTTCTATTAGGGTTAGTTCTTCAAGATCTCCTAATTTTTTATAAACACTGCTAAGCGGAATTTTTAGTTTTTCAGAAAGTTCAGTTGCGGTCTTTCCTCGTTTAATAATTGAAAACAGAATTGCTCTGGATTCCGCATCGGCAAGTGCCTCAATTACTTTTTGAGTAATATCATATTTTTTTAATTCTGGCAAAGTTATTCGTCTTGTCAAGTAAATCCAAAACTACTCTAGAGTTATTTAAACGACATGTTTTGATTCTGATTCCAGAGACTTAGAATGATTAATTAAAAGAAGGAACTTCCTTGTTTGGTTTAAAACGGTTCCATAATATACCTAGGAACAAACCTACTGCAATCCAATATGCAGATACTCCCAAGACAGACATTATTCTAAACCCATCGACTAAATCAATGGGCGCAGTAATCTCATCAGGGTTGTCAGGCATCAAAACAAAAACTGCAGAGATGAAAACAGTGTACCCAACTAACGCCACAACTTTTTTGTTGCCCTTGAAAATCTTTGATAATTTGTAAAATCCTACGGCTGCAAAACCAGAAATAGCAATAAATGAAAGATACAAGATTGCTCTCAAAACAACTGTATCTGCATCGCCCACAGTTGGAGGATTTGCAGGATATTTCAAAAATGGGATAAAGTAAATTGTTAGCCACATAATTCCTGCAAGAATCAAAGCCTTTTTGATATTATTATTTCCAGGTAGTGAATGTCTAGAAAGTGCAAATACAATTCCAAACAATGCACCAATTGAGGTTCCCAAAATAACCCCCGCTAAGAGCTGTCCCCCCTTTTGCCAATCTCTATATCCTTCATATTCAACCCAAAATTCCAAAGTATCATCTTCTTCTCCTGAATCAAATAAGTTTTGATTCTCAATACCGATTGCCTCATCAAGATAAGGTTCCACTAGTACAAGATTAGCTGAGCCGTGAACTAAACCAGCAAACGCACCTGCAATTAGAACTATTATTAGAAAAATGAAAGTCTTCATAGCATTAACTCCTAGTGACAAGGAAAGCCAGCAGCATGTCTCATGTCATGGGTTAGTTCATGGATAAATTGATCTTCAAATGCTTGTTCTCCAAAAGCAATACTGAAAATATGTCCTTGGTCAAATCCAACTACAAATAATCCAACTGCAAAAATAATCGCCAATGCAACAATTGCAATTACTGGAACCCCACTTTTGGAGAGGTTAATTTGTCTTGATTGAGACATGAGAATATTCTTGAAAAAATGTATTTAAGTCCTTGGATAATTTATCCAATTTAAATATGCTAATGAGAAAAAATCATCTTGAATCGGACAATTAAGATCCTTGTAATTCCTGTGTTGATCGGAATAATATCTGGAGCCTTTATCGCATTTTATCCTCAACCAGAAAAGAACCCCGATCTTCTTACTAAAACCAAATTAATTCAAGATGGCTCCCCAGTTTTAGGGGACCCTTCAGCACCAATTACCATTCTGGAATGGGGGGATTACCAGTGTACATTTTGTTTCAGATTTCACGATACCACTTTAGAGATAATAGATCGAGACTATATTCAAAAAGGAACAGTAAATCTAGTTTTCAAGGATTTTCCATTAAATGGTCCTGATTCTATTCTAGCAGCAGAAGCGTCATACTGTGCCCAAGATCAGGGAAAATATTGGCAATACCATGATGAATTGTACAAAAATTGGGCTGGTGAAAAAACGGGTTGGATCACCAGATGGTCCCTTAATGCATTTGGGACAGCAGTGGATTTGGATTTGGAAAAATTCAATCAATGTCTTGATGACCACAAATATCAAGACAGAGTAAATTTACTTCATCAATTTGGAAAAGAAATCGGGATAGATGCTACCCCTTCATTTTTAATTTTCAATGATGAAAAAATTATTAAAATAAGAGGTAATCAACCCTTAGAAACATTTCTAAGAACTATTGATGAATTATAACATCAAAAAATCTTAATTAAAATTCAACCAAACTTAATATTCTCATAATCAAGAGACCTAACGAATGCCAAAGATAAACATTGAAAAACAAGATTCCGTTCAAATGTATAAAATTAGAAAAACACTAGATGAATTAACTGAAAAAACGGGTCGTGGCACGGAATTAATTACAGTGTACATTCCAAAAGGAAAACAACTTCATGAAATAATCAATACACTACGAGAAGAACAAGGAACTGCTGATAACATAAAATCAGATTTGACTCGAGGACATGTAGTAGATTCTTTAGCTAAAGTTATTCAAAGATTAAAACTGTATAAAAAAACGCCTGAAAGAGGATTAGTAATTTTTTGTGGGGCCTTACCTCCGGAAGGTGGAGGTCCACTAGGAAGTGAAGTTGTAAAAATTTACGAGTTGGATCCCCCCAAAGATTTGAACCAATATCTTTACAGATGTGATGATCACTTCCATGTAGATATTCTAAAAGATATGCTAAAAGATGACAACCTGATTGGCTTTATTGCAATTGATGCAAAAGATTGTGGGTGGGGGCTTTTACATGGAGAAAAGATTGAAGTTTTATCCCAAACAGGTTCTGGTGTTGCCGGAAAACATAGACAGGGAGGTCAATCAGCAAAACGATTTCAAAAGTTACGAGAGATGGAATTAACTTATTTTTACAACAGGGTGGCAGAAACATCCCGAGAATATTTCATTGACATTTATCCAGTCAAAGGACTAATAATCTCAGGGCCAGGACCTACCAAAGAAGATTTCATCAATGGAAATTATTTGGAATATAGGCTTCAAAACATGATCATAAACACCATCGATGGGTCCTATGCCGGCTCTGAAGGAATTAGAGAAGCCTTTGCAAAATCTGGAGACATTTTGTCAAACTTTAGGATGGTGGAAGAAAAAAAATTAGTCGAGGATTTGTTCAGACATATTAATTCAAATTCGGGACGAGGCGTATATGGATTAAAAGACATTATTGAATTATTACAAAATAATGTAGTAGATACTTTGATCATTACAGACGATACCAATTTACACAGAGTAGAAGGAAAGTGTAAAAGATGTCAGCACATTCAAGAAGATATTATTGAAAGACCCGAGGTAATTCCAAAAAAGACCCAATTTACAAACAATCCTTGTCCTAGTTGTAATGCTATGGAAGTTGAAGTAAGCGAACGAGACATTGTAGATTACTTGGCATTGATTGCTGCCAAGACGGGAAGTAAAATTGAGGTAATTTCTGGTTCTGCTGAGTACGGAAACATGTTAGCTAGTTTAGGAAAGGTGGGAGCAATCCTGCGATATAATCCAGGACATTCTAAGTAATTGAATTTTTTATTTTTTCTGCAAGTTTTTTCAACTCATCATCACCTTCAATTGAGCGTTTAGTCCAGATAGTCCCTTTGTGATTGTATCGAGGTATAATGTGAATGTGAACATGCGGGATGATTTGTTTTGCTGCCTTTCCATTATTTTGACCCAAACTAAAAGCATCAGCTCCAGTAGCATTCAGAACTGCCTTTGCAATTTTTGGTACGACTGAAAAAATTTCCCCAACTGCACCATATTCCATATCAGTAATTTTTTCATGATGTTCTCTTGGGATAACCAGACAATGACCAGTATCAATTGGATACTTGTCTAAGATTGAAACATGAAGATCATCTTCATAGATGATATGTCCATCTCGCCTACCCGATAAAATATCACAAAAAATACAATTCATAATAGAATATCGATTTTTGATTTTATTTATTGTTTAATCATCGAACAGTTAATTAGGGTAATTTTTAAAAAATTTACATCAAATGGGCCGAAAAGAAAGGAGAGAAAGAGAACAAAAGCGTGAAAATTATGCCACACAAAGATCTTCTGAAAAAAGAAAGCAAACCCTCATTGCAGTGGGAGTTTTAGCAGTTATTGCCTTAATCGTAGGATATGCAGTTTACATGTTTGTAACCATGGACCAAAGCTCCACCCCAGGAGGACCCGTAGGTGCAGGGGCATTAGGTAGTGAGCACACTCATGCTAACATTTTAGTTAAAATATTTGGAGATACTTTTGATTTTTCAGCTCCTGCTTATCAAATCAAGTCTGCTTGGATTCACTTTGAAGGAAATGATGGTACAACAATTCACAAACATGCAACCGGAGTTAAATTCGGATATTTGTTTGAGACATTAAATATTGAGTTAACAGACGAATGTTATAAATTTCCAGATAGATCAAGGAGTTTTTGTAGCCAAGATGAAAATACATTAAAGTTCTATATCAACGGTGAAAAAGTTGACAGCGTCCTGGATTATGAAACAAAGGATGGCGATAAAATTTTGATTACCTTTGGGTCAGAAACTCCTGAAGAGATTGAGTCTCAATTATTAGAATTGCAAGGACAAACCCTCATAACCTGATTAGACCAAAAATTTTTACAATTATTCACTTGTTGTAAACTCGGCGGTATTATCAAAAAACATGTAAAAACCACACTTTACACATCTCAAAACTGTCAATTCAGTAGTAAGAAATTCTTTATTTTCAAATTGTCCACTTAGCTTTACATTTTTCCCTAGCATCTCAGCTTTATTTCCTTGACACACAGGACATGTTAGGGTTTTATTTTGCATTAGAATATTTTAGAATATTCAGAATTTAAACGCTTAATGATAAATCAAAAATGTATAATTAAAATGATAATTTCAAAAAGGTCTAAATTATAGCGAGTTTCAAATTTGGTGTTATGGAAATTTCTAGCAGAAATGTTGTAGGAGGAACGGCTCGTGCTCCACATAGAGCAATGTACAAAGCTATGGGATTAACGGATAATGATTTAGACAAACCCTTTGTTGGAGTATGTCATACTGGAAATGAAGCTACTCCATGTAACATTCACCTACCTCAATTAGCACTAAAAGCCAAAGAAGGCGTAGCTGACGGAGGAGCAACACCTAGAGAATTTTCAACTATTGCAGTTAGTGATGGAATCGCAATGGGACATGAAGGAATGAAATCATCACTTGTTTCTCGAGAAGTTATCGCCGACTCTATTGAACTAATGGTTAGAGCCCATCAATATGATGCGCTAGTAGGAATAGCTGGGTGTGATAAGAGTCTCCCGGGAACTATGATGGCTATGGCTCGATTGGATTTACCTTCGGTTTTCGTTTATGGTGGAACAATAATGCCAGGAATGTTAAATGGTAAAGAGCTTACTATAGTTGACGTTTATGAAGCAGTTGGCGCCTATGATGCAGGAAATTTAACATTAGAAGGACTAAAGGATATTGAAAATACTGCATGCCCTAATGCTGGATCTTGTGGTGGAATGTTTACTGCAAATACAATGGCATCAATTTCAGAAGCAATTGGACTTGCGTTACCTGGCAGTGCTAGTCCTCCAGCTGAAGATGATCGTAGAGAAAAAATGGTTTACGATACCGGAAAAGCTTGTGTAAGTTTACTTGAACAAAATATCAGACCAAGTCAAATTTTAACATTTGAAGCATTTGAAAATGCCATTACAATGCTAAATGCTGTTGGCGGTTCAACTAACGGAATTCTTCATCTGTTGGCATTATCAAACGAGGTAGGAATAAAATTAACTTATGATGATTTTGAAAGAGTTAGAAAAAAAACTCCTCATTTAGCAGATATGAAACCTGGAGGAAATTATGTAATGAATTCACTTGACAAAATCGGTGGAATTCCATTTGTGTTAAAAAAATTATCCGATAAAGGCCTCATTCATGACAATTGTATTACAGTTACTGGAAAAACAATAAAAGAAAATCTTGTTTCAATGAATATCCCAGAACCAGAACAGCAAATAGTCAAACCAGTAGATAATCCAATTCACTCGGTTGGTACTGCCGTAATCTTGAAAGGAAGTTTAGCCCCTGATGGTGCAGTTATCAAAACTGCCGGTGTTGAAATGACAAAATTTACAGGTAAGGCTCAAGTGTTTGACAGGGAAGAATACGCCTTTGATGCCGTTGCCAAAGGAAAGATAGATGAAGGTCATGTAATTGTAATCCGTTATGAGGGACCCAAAGGTGGTCCAGGTATGCGAGAAATGTTAGCTACTACTGCAGCATTAGTAGGACAGGGTTTGGGGAAAAAGGTAGCAATGGTAACTGATGGAAGATTTTCAGGAGGTACCCGAGGATTCATGGTTGGTCATGTTGCCCCCGAAGCGTTTGTTGGTGGGCCTATTGCTCTAGTCAAAAATGATGATGAAATAACAATAGATACTGAAACCAATATTATCGATATTCATGTGTCACCTGAAGAATTAGAAAATAGAAGAAAACAATGGTCACCTCCAAAACCAAATTACCTTACAGGAGCCTTGGCAAAATATGCCTCACTAGTAGGATCTGCGGCTCAAGGAGCAATTACAACTCCAAAGTTTTGATTTAGATTCCTACAAGTAATAGACACAAATTGAAAATTATCAATGATCCATTTGTTCACAAGCTTTATAGATCACCGATCAGAATTGAAATTAGAGATAACAGGAAAGAAAATTACGATTAAGCTATCTGTTATCTACTAAAGATCTTCTATCCCTAAAATATCATGATATGCTTTTGGAATCATACTCTGAGCTTTAAAAAAGACATTGTGAATGGCCTTATCCAAAACATAAGTCTTGGCCCAATCAGTTTCACTTCGAATTGAACGTCCAAATCCCTGGAGTATTTTGGTCAAGGTCTGAGATGTATACCAAAGAGGAAATTTTTCCATTTTAGCTTTAATTCGTTTTTCAGTATAATTTGGATATGGTACTTTGGCAATAATTTGAAATCTGGATAAATCATCTTTTAGGTCTACTCCTTCCCAAAGCGAAGAAGAAAGTAAAACCCCGGTTGAATCCTTGGAGTGTTCTGAAATTATTTCATTCTGAGTTTTTCCATCGATGTTTTTACTATGGCAAATTCTCACGCGTTTTGCATTTTCTGGTGAAAGATTTCTCAAAATCTTTTGGCATCTAGGAATGGATGAAGTAAGGATAAGACCTCTTTCTTTGGAATGCTCGTTTAAAATCCTGTCAATAGTTTGAATTACTTCTAATTCATCTGACTCGGTGGAACCATAACTTAATCTTTTGATGTTTAGAAATTCAATGCTCCTATGTTCTATTGGAAAGGGTGATTTTGGAGTATCAATAAAAGCAACTTCATCTTCTTTCAAACCCATATTCTGACAAAAACTTTTAAGATCAATGGTAGCAGACATGAAAATTTGATATTCAGTATTAAAAAAAGATTTAGAAAATTTTGATACATCAATTGGTTTTAAAGAAATATTTCTAAAATTGCCATTGAAATCTTTTTGGGGTTCATTAACTACAAAATTATCTTTATCTGTAAGAATATCGATTTTTGCTTGAGCTGCTCTATCATATCTTCGTTCCATTTTAGAAATGGAATCATAGTCAGGATTTGTTTGAAAATCAGGTTCTTCTTTTTTATCTTTAATTTTTTTTGCATAAGAGTATGCAATATCATCAGTTAGCTGAATCATTGAATCTAAATCAGAGAAATCATATCTCTCGGTGTTTAAATTACACTCTTCTATCTGCCCGTTGAAAATTTCAAATCCAACAAATTGAATAATCTGATCTTCAATTTTATGAGCTTCATCAAAAATGGAAATTTTTCTGTCTAAATAATCCTCAAACATTTTTTTGTTAAATTTCATTATCTGGAAATATGCGTGATAATTCCACAAAGAATGTTTTGAGACTAGGGCATCATATTTTTGAAGATAATAATAGCAAGAGTTTTCCTCATGTTTGTTTTCTTCTACTTGCTTTATTTTTGGTTTAAATTTACAGATTTCAGTAATTTCTTTTCCATTTTTAATGACCTTTTCTTGGCATTGCCCCTTATCACAAGTCAAACCCCACCTCATGGCTCGTCTGGAGTTACTCACTTTTTCAGATTCCATTATTTTCAAGCATGGAAAATTTTGCTTTCCTTTTACAGGTTTGAGAAATGGAATATCTTGAATATATTGATCCTGAAGGTGTTTAGATGCAGTGATTGTAAAAGAACTATCAAAATAACTTGAAACTGTAGCCCCAACTAATGATTTTCCTACTCCTGTAGGAGCACATAAAATCAGTTTTTTATATCCAGATTTGAGATTTTCCTCCACTTCAGAAAGAATAGTCTTTTGGATACTCCTAGGTGAGAATTCTTTTGGAAAATACTCTAAAAGAGACAGGATTTAGCCTTGATTTCATTAATATTAAAATCATGAAGTTCTGGTCATTCAAGAGAAATTAAAAAATAATTATCAAGATCAGATTATATTTCGTGTAGTTTTTTTAATCCCGTTCCCATTAAAGCGAATATACTATCTGAAAATGCTGCGGCCATCGGATTTTCTACGTTTGTGCTTATTGTAACTTCAGATCCTTTCTCCTCTAGTTTTTTTACCTTAAAAGTAAATTTCATTCCTCGCATTTGAATGGGGCCATCATCAATTGAGACAATAAGTGAGTGATTAGGATCATCAACCACCTCGAGAGTTTCTTGAATTTTAAATGATTGAGTCCCCATGTTTACATCACAAATTCTTTTGGCTCCTTGTCCAATTCCTTCCACCGTGGTTTTCGTTACAATTGGCATGTATCTTTCTACTTTATCAAAGGATCTTAGAGTGTTCCATATTTTTTCACTGTTCGCATTAATTTTAGTTGTATTTGATACCAGCACAAGATATCATTTAAAATATAGTATTTTAAGATGTATGAATATATTATTTGGATATTATCATTTTTCAATTCATTTGGGATTAGTGCTTCGCCACTCACCCTAGTCCGACAAGATTAATACTAAACTTGCTAAATTTTTGCAATGGTAAGTAAAGCATTACTCTACATAGGTTTAGTCGTAGGGGTAATTGGCATGGGTAGCGCTATAGCATATGGAACTGCAAATCAACAAAATTATGTTCCAGATGACGCAGCTTTTGCACCAGCAGCAGAACAAGGATCAATTACATCAGATTCTGGATTAGGTCTGAATTAAACAAAGAAAGATGGTATGAGGATCCTTTTGGTGATATAGCACAAAAAGTTAGAGACGAAGCTGGAAAATAATTCCAATTATTTCATATTTTTTTAATATATTAATAATAAATTTCAGGCATAAATTTTAGGTAAATTGATTAATTTAAGGAGTGTTTAAGATTATTGTGCATCAATGCTATTACTGTGAACAAATCTTTGATTCAAAAGAAGCATTATTTGAGCATGTTGAGGTACACTCTGATGTTGAAAGAAATCGAGAGATTACCAATAGGAAAAAAAAGGCAAAAAAGTCTTAACAAAATAAAAAATCGAAAAGTTTTCCATTTTAAGGTTTATTAATAAATTCTTACAATCTTTGAACCTATTGAAACTAAAAAAAATAGAGTAAATGAATTAAAAGTTCACATTTAGGAAAAGAAATAAAGATTCGGGGTTTGATTTTTATGGATTGGGTTGAAATTCTACTAAAAAAATCATGCGATAAAACACTCACCAAAGGAGAGGTTTTGCATAGTTTGTTTCATATGATTGAAGTAAATGAAAATACATTGGACCAAATTAAAGTGGACAAACGAGATTATGGACCAGAATTAGAAGAATTAAGGCAAACTGAAATTAACGATATTGATTTTCATATCAAATACTATAGAGGATTGGTAAATTTCATAAACAATATTTCATAAATTTTAAAGAAAATTTTTATTTCCTTAATTTAATAAATTTTTTATCGTATTCCTGTTGTTTGTTCAAATTATGCCCAAATTCAGTCTCTTTATCATATGTTATTCTTTGTTGGGAAAAATCATCATACCATTTTTCTAATCTTTGAGATATTATCGAGCCTGAATCTTCACGGGCAAATTGCTTTTGTTGCTCTTCATTTTGTCCCCGAGTTGGAAACTTTTTATCTTTAAATTCATTTTTGAGATCTTGCGTAATTATGGGTCTAAGGGATTCGGCCAAATCAAAATGCCCTTGCTCATGTTTTAGTAGTTCTAATGAAGCTTGTTTTTCTCGCACCCACGAGAGATGTCTAAAGAATTGTGTAGATAATTGGATGTTATCAATTAGAAAATGGATTTTCCCATCAGATGTTTCTGAATTTACAGTCCATTTGTAATGATATTTTATTTTGCTTGAAGAATCTTCAAAGGAGGAGGAGTTGGGTACCGCTTTAAAATCAGACCAAGAAAGAAAGTAATCTTTTGACCACGAGATAATATCATCATTTTCCATAATGTGATAAAAAATAGTAGGGAATAAAATTATTAAGATGTTTTATCAGATTGGTAGGCATAGAATAATAATATTTTCGTAATTCTTTTTCTCAATATCAAAAAAACCGAGAATTGATTTAATAATAATTTTTAAGATCGAATTTAGATAAAAATTCATTGCGAGAGAAAATAAAATGTAAATGCCAGAAATGTGATTGTTTTGAAGAATTTGACGTGGTTGAAAAAGAAACTCTTCTAAATGCTGTAAATCATGGATGGATAACCAATCAAGAACAAATAAAATTCTTAAAAGACCAAATGGAAAGTCAAATTTGTAAAAATTGTTATTTTGATAGACATTAAAATTTTAGTATCATATCTTTGTAATCAAAAAAGGTAAATTTAAGAAAATAGAATATTAAAATCCAAAAAAACTAATCAATATTAGGATTGTTTTCCATCTCGTCCACTAAATTTTCCAAATGATAACGATGTTTCAAATCCTAACCAAAATGAATTTTTGTTTTTTAAAGATTCATGATACGACTGATGTTGTATTAGTTCAGCGTCTCCCCAAATACCATTATGAAAAAATTGACATTTTTCAATTATTCCATTTATCTCTGTTCCTTTGCAGGTTATTATCAAGGGTTTTTTCTTTATTATGGTATTTGAAAAATATTTTGTTTTTTAATTTAAAAATAATTGTTTGACGGCAAAGAATTCTAGGGCATGGTCAGTTAAGGCAAACGTAGGAATGCCGTCAAACGTGATGACTCAATATATCTTAATTAAAATGAATTAAAAAAAATTGGGTGTTTATTTTGAACAACTAACCAAAATAACAAGATAATATTAAAAATTCAAATTTCTAGGCATAGAACATCAATTTTTTGATCCTTTTTGATTAATTTAAAAAACATTGTTTATTTTAAGAAATTTTGAGAGGAAGGGTATTACCAAAAATTGGAGGCAAGGTTGTTTGCTTGTTTGGTGTCTTCACCGTATCCCCCAAAGGGACTGAGGCAAAAGAAGCATCAAACCTGCTTGCTTTCCTAATTTACAAATTTTAGGCTTGAAAACAGATTATCTAAAATAATTAAGAGTATGTCTAAAACATCCTAGTTATTATAACGATAAAAACTAGATACTACCGGAAGATCTTGGTTAGAACAAATGCAAAAACAGGCGAAACTTGTGCTCGATGTGGGAAAAATGACATGGTTACAGATAACACCACTGGAGAAAGGTTTTGTGCCAAGTGTGGGTTTGTAATCTCTGAAAAATCACAAGAATCAGGTCCAGAATGGAGGGCGTTTACGCAGGATGAAAGTGGCAACAGAGCAAGAACTGGAGCCCCAACTTCACTTACTATGCACGATATGGGTCTGGCTACTATCATAAATCCAATAAACAAAGATGCTTCAGGAAAACCTCTAACAGCATCAATGAAAAGCACTATTGAAAGACTAAGAACTTGGGACAGTAGAAGTCAAGTTCACGAGCCAGTAGATCGGAATTTTAGACAGGCATTTAGCGAATTAAACCGGCTTAAAGACAAACTCGCAATTTCTGACTCTGTAATGGAAAAGGCAGCTTACATTTATCGTAAGGCTTTAGAAAAAGGATTAGTTAGAGGCAGGTCAATTTCAGCTCTAATAGCGGCTGCTCTATATGCTGCATGCAGAGATACTGAAACACCAAGAACACTAAAAGATGTTGGAGAAGCAGGTAATATTAAACGAAAAGACATTGCAAGATGTTACCGATTGTTAGTTAAAGAGCTAGAATTAGTTATGCCAGTAGTTGACTCTGTTCAGTGTGTTGCAAGAATTGCCAGCAGACTTGGAATTACAGAAAAAACAAAACGATATGCAACCAAAGTCCTAAAAGTTGCTCAAGAGCATGAAGAATCAGCTGGAAAAGACCCAATGGGATTAGCAGCAGCAGCATTATACTTGTCTTGTGTAAAAAATGGAGAAGATATCACTCAAAGAGATATCGCCGAAGCTGCAAATGTTACTGAAGTAACAATACGAAACAGGTACAAGGGCCTAAAAATAGACCAAAATATGGACTTGTAGGTTAGTGTAAAAACTATTTTTAAAAATTAATTATAATTCAATGTACGTCTAAAATATTATCTTTAAATTCAAAACACTAGAAATATTTGAAAACTAAATTTTTGGAATTTGTTATTTAGTCGTAAATCATAAGATCTTTTTCTTCTAAAAGACTATGAAGCAGATTTACAGAGCGATAAACATCTTTTTCAGTTTTACCACCAGTACAAACAAGTTTTCCTGATGAGAAAACAAGAATTACTGTTTTAGGATCAAGCATTCTGTGAATGAGACCGGGAAATTGTTCTGGTTCATACATGCTTCTAGGTAATGTTCTGGCTGCTTTTTCCAAATGTACTTTTCCACCAAGATTAATTGAAGAAACAATATTTTGAACTGTGACATCTGCATTTTTTTTAATTTTAATTCCACCTTTTCTTAATTTTTGAACTACTGTGTTTACAGCCTTTACTGCCATTTCTTCGGATTTTGATCCTGTACAAACCATTTTACCTGAAGTGAAAAGTAGAGTTGCAGTTTTAGGGGTTTTTAATCTAAAAACAGCTCCTGGGAATTGTTCTGGATGATATTCCACATCTGGGAATTTTTTTGTAATATCGTTAAGATCCAATTTTTGATCAATCGTAGCAGAGGCTACGACATTAACAATGTCTACCAAAGGTTTGGTTTGAGTCATGATTTTTCTTTGGGAAACTCATGTAATTTATAACAATCACTCGGTTTTAGGCACAAATAGAGTATATTAGTCGGAATTTCTTGCTTAATGTCCAACTCAAGACCATCTTTGAGCTAATCAAATTATTTATGCATAAAAACTAGATTCTTGTTGGACAACCTCATTTGAGGATAATTTTCCATGTTTTCGAATTAGGGCCAAAACCAGACCTACTGTTTCAAGTATTTTATTTGCTGATTCAAGAAGTTGCTGTGGGGTAATATCTCCATATAATTTTCTAATGATTGACACAGATTTCATAGATTTTAGATTAGGAGAAATCATTACAGAGACATGAGGCAAGGATTTAGTCACAATGTCAAATTCATTCATAAATTCATTTTGAAAATTATTTTTCATAAAGGCTTGTTTGACATCTTCTCCAAGAGTCATGTGTAAAAATAATTCTGTGGTGTCTGTTCCTTTAAGGTGGGCAATTCCAACACCTAATTTAGAACCATTAAATTTTTCACATATTAAAATCCAATCCAAGTGGGGATTTGGAGGAAGTATCTTGGAAGAGATGGCATTATCGTCTAGAATTTTTCGAATTTCTTCTAAGGTAGGCATGTCTTCATGCATAGTTATGGAGATTTAAGATTATGCTATTTTAAAAAGACTTGATTAAATAATCGAGCATTCCTAAAATACTAGGAAATAAAAATAAAACAAATGTCATTTAACAAAAAACCATTTAGAAAGTTTAAAAACACAAAATCTCAAACGACAGAAGAAAAAATTAAAAATTTTGTTTTACGAAATTCAAAAAATGGATATTATACCAAAGTTTCCACTTTGCCATACAAATTTGCGATTTCTCAGGAAAGAGCTTGGGAGATTGTAGGAGAAATACTTGATGAAGGGAAGATTGAATCAACTCATGATCAAAAAAGTGGAGAAATGAAGCTGTGTGAAACAGGTAAAATGTACAGCATATTGAACTTAGAACAGAAAAGAAAAAGAGAAAAATACAAAGAAGCTAAAAAAATGAACAAATCAAAGTAGGAAAAATTCCATAGGTTTTAAATTGTTAAACGTGGCAGAAAAGTTAGAAAGTCTTATTTTTTAAAAAATTCCCAAATAGTATGGATGGTTTTTCAAAAAATGATAAATTACAACTTGGTAGAATTTTAGAATCTATTCAAGGAAGATTGGATGAAAATTTAACTAAATTGGTCATGGATTTTATTTTTAAAACTAGAGTAAAGACTGAAAAAGAAGATTTTCAATTATTTTCAATAAATATCGATAAAATTCCTGATAAAGCATTAGATTCATTTTCACTGGGAAGTTTTTTTGGTCAAACCTATCAAATTTCTTTAGATTTTGCCAAAAAAATGAATCTAAATTTGGATGTAAATCAAAAAAGAATCTTGCGGGAATTTGTTTTTTTTCTAATTCTTTTAAAATCTGAAAAAGAACTTGAAAAGAAATAAATTCAATTTACCAGAAAATCCCTTGGTTTTTTAATTTCAACTTTGAATTCTTGTCAGTTATTGTATCAATTGTTTTTTTATCATATTTGGCATTTGAAAAATCTGTATTTTCTAAAATTGCTCCTGTAAAATTATTATTTTTTAGATACGATCCACTAAGGTCGGCATCACTTAAATCACTGCTTTTCAAATCTGTATTAAACAAATCCGCTCCCCTCAAATCGACTCCTCTCAAATCAACACCATACATATCAGCATCCCAGATTTTGGCATCACTCAAATCTGCTCCTCTCAAATCGGCACCTCGGAATTTTGCCTGAAATAAAATTCCACCTTTTAGTTTTGCATTACTTAAATCTGCACCACTAAAATCTGCATTATGGATATCAGCCCCATTAAGATCTACTCCGCTCAAAAAGGAATCTGATAGATTTTTCCCAACCAAATTTTCATATTTAAAATTGACATTTTTAAAATTTCGTTTCTTAAATACATCTGAAACATCCATGTTTAATTTAGGTAACAAAGTCTAGATAAAATGTTGTTAGTTTCCAAAATATTTGCCTAATGGGGAAAATTTTGAATTTATGGTGAATTCTAAGGGTATTTTAAGATCAAAAGAGGAGGCATTTTGATTTGTCAGAAACTACCTTACATGGCTCAGGCGGGTATATAGTAGCAAATATCACAGAAGAACAAGCTAAAAAGGCAGATTTAGGAGTTGGGAAATTATTTCTAGCCCCCATAGGAAAACTCGAAGAAAGAGAAATGATAAAACATTATTGTAAAATTTGTGAGGAAGAATTTAACAATCCACCCAAAGTGCATCTTGAGGAAAACAATCGTGAGCAAGTCGCAGATAATTTGGTACTAGTAGAAAGAGGTCAATATAACTGCCAAAAGTGTGATTCTGCTATTGGGGAGTACAGAGTATTTGAAAAACAAGATGAAGCAGGAGAAGTTGGGAATGCAAAACCTAGTGACCTTGTATCAGATAGAAATTAACAAGAAGATTTTATATTTATTAAACAAAAACCAATATCATGACTCTAACTAAAAATAATTCAATATTAAATAAATACAAACTTCTTACTGCGGAATTAAAACAATTAGATTATGATTTTGAAAAAGCCCAAACTTTACAAGAAAAAGTTGTCATTCATAATCTAATTGTGTCAAAAGCAAGAGAAAGGGGGAAAAGACAAGAGCAGATGAAACAAATTCGGTCTCAAAACAAGGTTATTGCATATGCAAAAATAAGAAAAACCAAAAAAAGAAAGTAGAGAACAATAATATCAAGTGTGAAAATCAGAAACCAGTTAATATCTTAGAATTATGAATAATAATCATGAGTGACGATAAAGAATCTGAAAAAATAAAGGCAGAGCATGAAGAAATGAAAGAAGAGGGTCACGAATTAGATCTTAAAGAAGGTTATGAACAAGACGAAAAATATGAAGAATCCGAAGAATAAAATCGCCTTATCTTTTTAAAATTATTGATAGAACTAATTTTCTAATTTCTGAGATTCTTCTCTAGACCAATCTCTGTTATCACAACTTACACAGAACAAATTCAAATTTGGTTGTTCTTTCAAACAGTATTTGCATACACCACAAACAACATATTTCATAAAAAAAATAGAAGAATTTGTCTAATAATGACTTGTGTGTATGGAGTAACACACACAAAAGGAGTTTTTTACGCCTAAAAATGTCAAAACAAGGTAAAACCTAGGCGTGATTTATGGGAAAATTAGGTTTACATGAATAGTCTCAATTTCATCAACTAAACAATACAATAACCAAGGCATTAAAATCAATTTTTACTTTTCCATTACATGATAATAATCTGCACCCATTGTAAAAAAAATCTGCGCTTTGATGTTGCCAGAATTATTTATGACAAGTGGTATCACAAGCGATGCCTATTTCACATAGCATATCTTATCAAATTAGACAGGTTTTTCTAAAGCAAAAATTTTGTAATAAATAATAAAACATTATGATACAATGTAAAATTTGCGGAACTCCATTAGGAAAAGAACCAACAAGAGATCATCTTGAAACTCATTGGAAAAAACATCACTCATGGCATTGGGAAAAGAACCAAGATAAAACACCTGAAGAGGCTTTACTAAAAAAAAGATAATTTTTTTAAATTATACCTTGATAAAAAATCAAGGGAGTAGAATGAATGAAGGTGATTTAATTATTCCAATTTTGATAATTTTGTCAGTAGTGATTTTAGTTGGATCAAGAATATGGGTTGCCTTTAGAAAGTAATAAATTCTAAATCACTCTTTAAAACAAAATACTCATGAAACCAGGATTTTACATATCCATGGGAATTGCCATTACAGCACTAACAGTGGGTTTTATTTTGTTAAACGATATTCAGCAAGAAAAAATACAAACAGTTTGGTTGCAAAAGACACCCACTCAGTGCAATGATGTTTGGCAAGAGGAGTATGATGAATTTTTTGAAATTAATCCAGAAATGAAAGACATTCCAAAAGAGAACTCAAAAGAAATTCTGGAAAGTATAATCAAAAATTATTATGAAAAACAAGGAATTGAAATTTTAGATTTGAATCTTGAGTTTGATGTTTATGAAGGAGTCAGATGTCAGGCATGCAGTTGCCTAGGATGGGATAGACTTTCAATAAATATTCCTGAAAGTCAATTAGAAATAATTGACAGTACTGAGGGTTGGACCTCCATAAATTAAAAAATAACCATATTTTTTTAAATTATAAAAAATTCTACACATTATTGGATTTTGTTGTATTTTACAAGGAAAAGTTACAAACATCATAGGTAATTGTTCCGCTTGGACCAGATGAACTAGCGAGAATTTTTGCAATATTGTCTATGGATTTTTTGGGAAAAATTCCACGTCTTGGACTAGCAGTCGATTATAGCATGCTTAGACCACTAACCGAAGGCGTGTAACTTTATTTGGAGAAATATTATAAAACAGGATCAATTCAAAATGTAAACGTTTGTTTAATCATTACTTAAATTTTAAACAAGTTTGAAAATGAAAAGAAAATTAAAATTCTCAAAAGGAAATTAAATTTATGACTCAATGTCCCACGTGTAAACTATCAATGGATTCACATTCCACAGCTGAATTAATGGAATGCTGTATGAAACAAGTTGTTGATGATCAAAATATTGATGAGACCAAAAATGTTTGCCCAAACTGCAAACATAAAATTGATCAACACGACAATCAAGGACTTGCAGAATGCACCATAGCATATTTGAAATCTGGAATAGAGGATTGATGAAATTAATTTGAAAATTGTTATTATCCATATTTTAAAAACAATACTGTGACCTACATTGTTTTGAGCAATATTTTCAAAAAATTGATAAGAGTGACCTGAAAAGGTGATAAAATGACAGATTTTATCCATAAACCTTACACTACCATTTACGTTCGAGATATGATAAAAATGAGTCTTGATGACCTCCTAAACATGATGTCAACTTTAGAGTCAGGAAATGCATATTGGGTCGATGGAGTTCTTTTTGCAAGCTTTTCAATGACTGATTCCGAAGAATTAGCCAAAAAAGAAATTCAGGGTGAAACATATTTGGATAAAATAATTTTTGCAAAATATGAAAATTATACTAAAACAGCAAAATTATCCACCAACATCGAAATCAACATACTAAATGTACAAAAAAGTCAACTCTATAGAGACTTGATCGGATGGTTGAAAACCCAGCCAGTATGGAATGAGTAATTCAAGGAAATTCCTTCTCCCAATAGCAACTTTTAATTTCCCATAGATTCTGTTCAATTTGAAACCGATGAAAATAACAGATGAGGATAAAAACGAGTTGAAAAATTTAATTAAAATTGCAACGAACCAAATTCCAAGATATTTCAATGTAATAAATTCAGTAAAAGAAAATTGGCAGATTGAAAATATCAATGAATTCATTTTTGGTATGGTGTTTGAAAAATATATTCATGATTCTGGGCAGTACCTATCAAACAAGGAAATAGATGAAGGTCAATCAAAGACTATTGAAAACTCTATGGAGGCATATAATTTTGGATTGGAGATATTCAGCGATCATATCCTTGACATTAAAAGACAAATTCAAGAAAATTAATCGTCTAAATTTTTATTATTTTATAGGAATATTTTACAACTGGCAATCAAGGCAAAATCTAAAATAAAAAAAGAAAAAATTAGGAGTTTACTATAACGGGTAATGGATATTACAAAACATGACAATTCCCGATGGTAAAGTTTTTGCAGTAATTGAACATCCATCAGATAATCCTTTTCCACAAACATAACATTCAACAACACAAGTTGATGATGAAATATTTTTTGAAGAATAAAAAATAAAATCCTTTGAAGACTTTTGTTTAACCTCCTGCATGGCCATAAATAGTTAATAAAACTAATCAGTATTAAAGGTACCGTACTCTAAGGTAATGTACTTATGCCTAGAAAACTACGTTGTTTAATCAAACCGGTTTGACTAGCATTTAAATAATAAACGTGCAAATTTTTGTTTATGGGTGGATACCTTTGGAAATACTCAACCGAAAATAATACCCCTAGATTTATCTGAAAATCAATTTCAAATTTACAATAAAATTTCACGTAATTATTCAAATTCATTTCTCTTTGAATCCTTAACGGGACCAGAAATTCTAGCAGAGACGTCAGTTATGGGCTTTGATCCCAAAATTATCATAAAGGGATACTCTGACAAAGTCGAGATAATTAGGAAAGAGCAAGATATTGAAACCATTCAATCAGATGATCCATATACAGAATTAAAAAAACTTTTAAAAAAATCAGACACACAAGAATACCGATATTTGGGAGGTGCAGTAGGAATTGTAAATTATGATGCAATTAGACTAGTTGAAAAGATTCCAAACAGACATGATGCACCAGAGCCCTTAATGGAGTTTGGGATTTATGATGATGGAATACTGTATGACAATGTTCATCAAAAATTATTTTATTTTTATAACAACGAAAATAGATTTAAAGAATTTAAAATATCTGATGGTGTTTTTGAATCATTTAATGCAACTGGAACGGTTCCAAACATGGATAAGGAACAATTCTCTACCATTGTAAACCAAGCAAAAAAATACATTCATGACGGTGACATATTCCAAGTTGTTTTATCTCGGAAATTTGCATTTGATGTAAATGGTGATAATTTAACGCTCTACAAAACACTAAGAAACCTAAATCCTTCACCTTACATGTATCATCTAAAACAAAACAATAAAACAATAATTGGTGCATCTCCTGAAATGCTTGTAAGAATAACCAATGATAAAGTAGAGACATTTCCTATTGCTGGAACAAGAAAGGTAACTGATGATGAAGAAGAAACCAGAAAACTTTCAGAGGAATTACTTCATGATGAAAAAGAAATAGCAGAACACACAATGCTTGTGGATCTAGGACGAAATGACATTGGCAAAGTATGCAAATATGGAACTGTTCATCCCGAATCCCTAATGAAGATAAAAAAGTTTAGTCATGTTCAGCATATAGTAACTCATGTAGTGGGCAAATTAGCCTCAAAAAAAGACATGTTTGATGCATTTCAAGCAGTATTTCCGGCAGGAACCGTATCGGGAGCACCCAAGGTGAGAGCCATGGAAATAATTGATGACTTGGAAACTGAAGTAAGGGGGCCCTATGCAGGAGCAGTAGGATATTTTTCATACAATGGTTGCTGTGATTTTGCAATAGCCATTAGGAGTATTTTCATTGATGGAAACGCAGGATTTATCCAGTCAGGTGCTGGAATTGTATCAGATTCAATTCCAGAAAATGAATTTCTGGAAACAGAACATAAAGCAGGTGCAATGCTGCAGGCATTAAAGGAGGCATCGGATTGAAATTTTTAATTATTGACAATTATGATTCTTTTGTGTATAATATTGCCCAATACCTTGGAGAACTAGGAGTTGAATGTGATGTTATTAGAAATGACAAAATTACAATCACAGAAATAAAACAAAAAAACTATGACGGAGTAATTATTTCTCCTGGACCCGGAACACCTGATGAAAAAAAATACTTTGGGGTATGCATGGATGTAATCAAAGATTTGGGAAGTAGTATTCCAATATTGGGAGTTTGCTTGGGTCATCAGGGAATTATTTCATCCTTTGGAGGAAAGATAACAAATGCAGGTTGTGTTCGTCATGGGAAGACTAGCCCAATAAAACATATCGATTCAGAATTATTCAAAGATGTGAGAAATCCATTCAGGGCAACAAGATATCATTCATTGGTAGGAGATAAAACGATTATACCAGATTCTCTGCAGGTGATTGCGACTGCGGAAGATGACGGAGAAGTAATGGCAGTACAACACAAAGAATTTCTTATCCAAGGAGTTCAATTTCATCCAGAATCAATAATGACTGAAGACGGTAAGAAAATTCTTGGTAATTTCATAAGACAGGTAAAGGAGAGAAAATGATTTCAGAATTAATTAAAAAATTACAAGAGAAAACCACTCTAAGTTACGATGAAGTAAATGCAGTAATGACTGACATTTTATCGGGCCAGACAACTGACTCTGAAAATGCTTCTTTTCTTTCAAATTTGGCAGAAAAGGGAGAAACTGATGATGAATTATTAGGAATGTTAGATAAAATGAATGAATTTGCCCTGAAAGTTATGCCTAAAAACCGTGGAACCATAATTGATATGTGCGGTACAGGAGGAGATAATCTTCAAACCTTCAATGTATCCACTACTGCATCCTTTGTAGTAGCAGCTGCTGGAGGCATTGTGGCAAAACACGGAAATCGTTCTAGTTCGGGAGTGTCTGGAAGTGCAGATATCTTTGAATATTTTGGTTATGATCTAAATCAAGAACCATCTCAAATTTCAGAAATTTTAGAAAATCACAATATTTGTTTTATGTTTGCACAAAAATTTCATCCTGCGATGAAACATGTTTCTGCTGCAAGAAAACAAATCGGCAAGAGAACCGCCTTTAATTTATTAGGTCCACTATCAAATCCTGCAAGAGTAAAAAATCAATTGGTTGGAGTTTTCTCCATAGAATATTTAGACAGATTACCCCTAATAATGAAAAGAAGAAATGTAGAGAATATCATGACGGTTCGTTCTGATGATGGATTGGATGAGTTTTCAACCAGTGCAGTAAATCGAATATGCATTCTACGAAATGACAAAGTTTTGATGAATGCAATTGATCCTGAAGTAGTTGGTCTTCATAAATCATCTTTACATGACATACAAATTAAAACAAAAGAGCAGGCAATCAAATCCTTTGTAAGAGTTTTAAACAATACTGCAAACCAGGCCATGATTGAAACTACAGCACTTAATGCAGCAGGTGGACTAATTGTTGCAAACATTGCAAAAAACTTTGAAGAAGGAGTGGATCTTGCGTTAAAAACAATCAGAGATGGCAAAGCTTTTTCATTATTTGAAAATTTTGTAAGAGATACAGGAGATTATTCAAAAATAAAGGAGTTAGATATTGGCTGAAAATATTCTTAAAAGATTAGTTAACAACTCACAGATGGCAATAGATGATGGAACCTATGAGGTTGATTGTAATTTAAAAAAATCAAATAAAGATTTTTTACAAATAATTAAAACTCACATACATGCAACACTACTAACTGAGATTAAATTTGCATCACCATCCTTGGGAAAAATTAGAACCAGTGGAGATCCTGCAAATATTGCCAAACAAATGATTTCTGGAGGCTCAAAAGCGCTATCGATTTTAACCCAGCCCCATCTGTTTAATGGCTCTCCAGAATATTTTATGAAGGTAAGAGAGGCAGTTGACATCCCTCTACTCATGAAAGACATCATTATCGATAAAGTTCAGATTGATGCTGCACAGAAAATGGGTGCAGATTACATTCTGCTTATTCAATCTCTTTTTGATCAAGATTATTTGAAAGAAATCGACGAGTTTGTAGGTTATGCTCACAATAAAGGATTGCAGATTTTATTAGAAGTTCACACACCAAAAGAATTGGAAAACGCCTTAAAAACAAAAGCAGATTTGATAGGAATTAACAACAGAAATTTAGATACTCTGGAAATAGATCTTAGCACCACACAAAGAGTTCTAGAGGGATTTTCCAAAACAAGGCCAATACTATCTGAGAGTGGGATTGAAACTCCAGAAGACATTCAATACCTAAAAAAGTGTGGAGCTGATGCATTTTTGATAGGATCAAGCATTATGAAAAGTAAAGATATTGAGGAGCATGTAAAAAAATTGGTGAATGCAATTTGAAGTACCCCAAAGGTGGACGATTTGGAGAATTTGGTGGGAAATATATTCCAGAAACCTTGGTTCCAGCAGTACAAGAGTTAGAGGAAAATTATCTGAAATTCAAAAATGATAAAATTTTCAAAAAAGAATTAGATTATTATCTAAAGCAATACGCTGGCAGGCCAACTCCACTTTATTTTGCAAAAAATTTAACAGAAAAAATCGGAGGAGCCAAAATTTATCTTAAAAGGGAAGACTTGTTGCATGGAGGTGCTCACAAAATAAACAACACCTTAGGTCAGGCCTTGCTTGCCAAAAAAATGAATAAAAAAAGAATTATTGCAGAAACGGGAGCAGGTCAACATGGAGTGGCAACAGCAATGGCATGTGCTGCTTTGGGAATGAAATCCGAAGTATACATGGGATACAAGGATACCATAAGACAAAAACTCAATGTTTTTAGAATGAATATGCTTGGAGCCAAGGTTCATCCTGTAAAATTAGGCTCAAAGACCCTAAAAGATGCGATTAATGAGGCCATACGCGACTGGATTACAAATGTAGAGAACACCTACTATCTGCTTGGTTCAGCAGTTGGTCCACATCCATATCCTGTAATGGTTAGAGATTTTCAAAGTGTGATTGGTGAGGAGATAAAATCACAAATGAAAAAATTACTCAACAAAAACCCAGACTGTGTAATTGCATGTGTTGGCGGGGGTTCAAATGCAATTGGAACATTTTATCCACTGATTGACTCAAGTACAGAAATTATTGGTGTGGAAGCTGCAGGTAAAGGAATAAAATCTGGACTTCATTCTGCAACGCTTTCTGCTGGAAGTAAAGGAGTGTTACATGGAATGATGACATATTTACTTCAAGATAAGGAAGGACAAATTACAGAGACTCATAGTATTTCTGCAGGATTAGATTATCCAGGGGTTGGTCCAGAGCACTCATATCTAAAAGACAACAAACGTGTAAAGTATCATTCTGCAACAGACTCTGAAGTAATTGATGCTTTTTTGCTTCTAACCAGAACTGAAGGAATTATTCCTGCCCTAGAATCAGCTCATGCAATAGCTGATGCAGTTAAAGTTGCTTCAAACCACAAAAAATCAGAATCAATTGTAGTTACCCTTTCTGGTAGAGGAGACAAAGACGTCGAAGAAGTACAAAATTATTTGGATAAAAATGTCAAGAATTAAAGAAAAATTTTCAGAATTAGCTGCCAAAAAAGAAAAAGCTCTAATATCATATATTATGGTGGGGTTTCCAAATGAACGTGCTACGTTGTCAGCTGTTAAAGGATTAGTAAAGGGGGGAGCAGATATTATTGAATTAGGATTTCCATTTTCTGATCCTCTTGCTGATGGACCTGTTATTCAAAACGCAAGTACAGTATCATTGGAGAAAGGAACCAAAATAAAGAAATTTTTTCAGCTAGTAAAAAAAATCAGAAAACTAACGGATACACCTCTGGTACTAATGACCTATACCAATATTTTGTATAACAAAGGATATTCAAACTTCATATCTGAGGCTAAAAAAGCAGGAATTGATGGCTTTATTCTTCCAGATATGTCCATTGAAGAATCCAAAGAGTATTTGAAGGCAGCAAAAGGAAATACAGATACCATATTTTTGATATCACCAAATACCACCAAAAAAAGAGTTAAAGAAATTACAAAGGTCACTTCAGGATTTTTGTATCTTGTTGCAGTGTATGGAACAACAGGGATAAAAACTGGAATAAAAAATTATACCTTAAAAGCAATCAAAGATGTAAAAAAACAAACTCAAGGAAAAATCCCCATAGGGGTTGGATTTGGGGTTTCTACTCCAGAAGATGTTAAAAAATACATTTCAGTTGGGGTAGATGCGGTAATTGTAGGTAGTGCATTTTTAAAATTACTTGAAAAAACATCTCAAAATCAGATAGAGAGAAAAATCACCTCGTTTACAAAATCATTAAAAAAACAAACAAAAATCTAATTTTTTTTTAAATGACTAGGAATACAGTATGGGATTATCAACATTAAATTCAATTTTTTGCTTATTGGGTATTGTTTGATCGATGTTAAATGGGGTATTTGCATTTTTTTTATCCATTTCCCATCCACGTTTTTTGCAACCAATACAAGATAAATTAAGTTCAGGTTGCTCTTTAGTGCAATACTTACAAACACCGATCATCACCTTTTGCATAAAAAAATTGGTGGAAATTGGTTATAAGACTAGTAAAAGTAAATTTAATTTTAGCTGTGCAGTTAAAATTAATTGTAATTTCCTAAAGTAAAAATAATAAAGTGATCTCAAAATTGAATTCATAGAAAAAAGTTTAAAGCAAAATATTGTTGTTTTTTAATTTAATTATAATCAAAAATTAGAATTTTTTTTGTGTATTCCATTTCTTTGCTTTGTTTTTTTAGATTTTTAATCATTAGTAAAAAATAAAAAACACACATTTGCAAAAATTAAAATAAAATTACTGATCGACAAAACATACAAAAAGCTGGTCCTCATTTCATATATGTGCAGACAAAGTTTATTTTTGTGACTGGCGGGGTTATGTCAGGTCTGGGAAAAGGCGTCACCACATCTTCGATTGCTAAACTATTGCAATTATCTAATCAAAAAGTTTCATGTATCAAAATAGATCCCTACTTGAACTATGATGCTGGGACAATGAATCCTGTGGCTCATGGAGAAGTCTTCGTCACAGAAGATGGAGGGGAATGTGATATGGACATTGGAAATTATGAGCGATTTTTGAATCAGAATATTCCAAAAAATCACAACATTACAACTGCTCAGGTATATTCTGCTGTTATAGAATCAGAACGAAAAGGAGAATATTTGGGAGCATGTGTGCAAATAATCCCCCACATTACCGATGAAATTAAAAATAGAATTAGAAAGATTGCAACCGATGAAGACCTTGATTTTTTGATTGTGGAATGCGGAGGAACTGTAGGAGATATTGAATCCCTTCCATTTTTAGAGGCATTAAGACAAATGAGAGTAGAAGATGGACCAAAAAATGTTATTTTTGTCCATGTTACATTAGCACCTTCATTAGATGTTGTAGGTGAACAAAAAACTAAACCCACTCAACACAGTGTTCAAGAATTACGAAGAATCGGTATCCAACCAGATTTTTTGGCTGTAAGATGTACTCAACCATTGGAGGAAAAAACTAAGAAAAAAATTGCACTTTTTACAAATGTTACATCAGAGGATGTTCTTTCGTGTCATGATGCAAAATCTATTTTTGAAGTACCGCAAATTCTCTATGACCAAGGAATTTTAGATTTTATCTTTACGAAATTTGGAAGAGTTGGTATGGTAAATACTTCTACGAATTGGGATAAGTGGAATAAGATTGCTGAATCTATGGTCAACCATAAAGATAAAAAAATAAAGATTGCAATGGTTGGGAAATATGTGACGTTGGCAGATAGCTACGTAAGTGTAAACCATGCATTAAAACATGCAGGAGCTAGTTTAGGAAAATCAGTAGATATTGATTGGATTGATTCTGAATCAATTAGTGATTATAACAAACTCTCAGATTATGATGGAATCCTTGTTCCAGGAGGATTTGGAATCAGAGGATCAGAGGGAATAATTAAAACCGCTAGTTATGCAAGAGAGAAAAATATTCCGTATCTTGGAATATGTTTTGGATTTCAGCTTGCAGCAATTGCATTTGGACGAGATGTTTTAAAATTAGAGGATGTAAACTCTACAGAAATTAAAGCAGATGCAAAAAATCTAGTAGTGGACTTGCTGCCTGAACAAAAAGAGGTATCAGACATGGGAGGCTCTTTAAGGTTAGGAGGTCATAAAATTAAGGTAAAACCCAATACCATGGCTGGAAAAATTTATGGTTCTGATCAAATAAAAAAAAGGCATCGACATCGCTATGAAATCAACAAAAATTACTTGAATGATTTTGAAAAAAATGGGATGATATTCTCAGCAGAAAGCGATGAGGGGAAGAGAATGGAGATCCTTGAAATTCCAGAACATAAATTTTATCTAGGAGTACAATTCCATCCAGAATTTAACAGTAGACCAGGATTTCCAGAAAAAGCTTTTGTTTCATTTTTAGAATCAGCAGCAAGGTAATTTATTCTATTTTTGAAATTTCATAGATTTTTTGTCTTGCGTCACGTACTGATACTTTCTTTTTCACATATCCCTTGGAAAGTAAATGACTCAAAGCCAACCTCACAGTTCTATCTGGTAAAAGTGTCTTGTTTGATAGATCCTTTTGGGTTAGAGAACCCTCATACTCTAATGTTTTTAAGAGTAATTTTGAGCTTGGAGGCATACTAAGTAATTCTTCGGCTAGGTGAGCCTTTTTTGCTAAAGCAGAAATTGCCGTAGAATCTTTTTTAAGACGAATAATTTTAGCTGGAGGAAAAAACTGCGTGCACTGTACAATTTTGTTTACTTTGTATCGTTCCAATCCGTCTAGAACTACCTCGCAATGCAATCGAGCAGAGATATCATCTATTTCAATGGAACTGTTATTTGATACAATTATTGGTCTTCTATTTACATTCAAAGAATTCACAGAAATAATTTCAAACACCGTAGAATCTTGAAAAATTACTGGACCCCCTGCCGACATTGAATATGCAGAAGAACCTATCGGAGTGGAAATTATTATTCCATCACTACTATCATGCCATACCTCTTCTCCATTAACACTTAGAGTATGTTCCATTAACATTGCGCTCTTTGAGGGAAATACTGCCACATCGTTTAAAACAGGAAAAACATCAGTGCCATCAATTTTGACTCCCAATCGTGGAACTTCCTCTATAGAATAATCTTGTTTTTTTAATCTATTAACATAGGATTGAATTTCTTTAAGATCAATTTGAGCTAAAAATCCCCCATACTCTCCCTCATTAATCCCTAAAACAGGCGATGTTGAATCAAGAGTTCTATGAAAATAATTTCGAATTCCTTTATCCCCTCCAAGTACAATTACACAATCAGATTCTTTCGCTTTTGATTTTGGAGAAATGGTGACGGCCTTTATGTTATTTTCTGAGAGTATTTTTTTAATGATTTTTTGAGAGGTAGAGGATGTACCCGAACCATAAATTCCTATTTGCACAGAAGATTTCTAAGACCATACAATAAAAGGATAAAGCTAAATAGAACGATATTTCATTAAATTGTAAAAATAAGATGCATTGGTTTCGATGGTTCCTTTTTTTGGTATTTTTAAAAGACCTACATTTTTCGAATCAAGTGCTGCCTGCGCAGCTCCTCCCGCAAAGCAAAAAGCCCAAAGAAAATCCCGCTCTCGAAGCATAGAACAACAAAATGTGGCGCAAAAAATATCACCAATTCCAGTTGTATCATAAATTTTTTTATTTGGTAAGGTTATGGAATAAATTCTGTCTTTAACTAACATAGATACTTCAGTTTTATTTGTAAGAATTACATGCCCTACTCCTTTTTTTTGTAATAACATCATAGCATCAGTATCCGAGGATCCTACCAATTGTTGAGCTTCTTCTGGACTAACTTTGATAGTATTGATATTGGATAAATCAAGATCAGTTTTTTCTAAAAAAATTGTTTTCTCAGAATTAATTCTCCTCAAAAATCCTTGAGGATCTAATAATAAAAAATTAGTGTCATGTTTTATTCTATCTAAAGTTTCTGTAGAAATTTCATGAAAAATAGGACTAACTATACAGCCATCTGCATTAGTCCTTGTGTATTCAATAGGATCACATTGATTTTCAAGTTTTAAGGTTCTATCGGGACCAACTATGTTGATGGAAAATTTGGTAGTTTTCTTTTCGCTTAACGCATCTTCAAAATTTATTTTGTTATCTGTTAGATACTGTTTGTGAGGAAAATCTGAACCAAATTTTGTTACAAGTTCAACATCGAATTTAAATTGCCTTGCAGTAATGCCGCCATAGCATGCTGGGCCACCTATTTGTTCATAATTTGAATCACCTATTGTAATAGAATCAATTGCACAATGAGAAAATAAGGCAATCTTCATTTAAGAAATCTTTCTATTTTGATGATTTAGTTTTTTGCTTTTTTTCAAAACAGGACTTGCAAATAATTTCACCCTTTGATAGTACCAGATCTAAATTAGACCCATAACAAATATGACACAAACCCTGCATTTGTCCTCAAATAGTAAGATCAATATCAAGAATTAAAAGATAATGTGTATTTTTTAAAAATTAGGCACAAATTTCAAAAAATTTTCCAATTATACGCAAGAATATAAAGAGGCAAGAGAGATTAGAGGTATGCCACTAAAGCGTGCAAGTAGGGGACGAACCAAGGGAGGAAAAGGATCCACTGGAGTAGTACAATGCACTAATTGTGGACAAACAGTTCCAAAAGACAAGGCAAAGAAGGTAACTTCAAAACTAAATCTAGTGGAGCACACTCTAGCCAAAGAGCTTAGAGCTCAAGGTGCATACATTGCATCACCAACGGTTCTAAAACATTATTGCATATCATGTGCAATTCATTTTAAAATTCTAAAAATTCGTTCTGCAGATAATAGAAGGAAACGGGGAAAACTACGATAAAATTATTCTTCAATATGCTTAGTTGTAAATATCATCCTCTGAATTAATGTAATTGCAGCAATAATTACAACAATGATAACTGCAATTTCCATAAATCCAAAAATTCCAATAATTGCAATTACCAAAAGGCGTTCTGCCCTCTCACCAATTCCCACACCTTGAAGTTTAATATTTAATGAATCAGATTTTGCTCGTGCATAACTGACTAATAATGACAATGTAATTGCAAGCAAAACAAGATAGGGTTCTGCATAACCACCTACTAAAATTCCCAAAAAAATTGCTGTTTCTGCAATCTTATCAAACATTGAATCAAGATATCCTCCTTTTTTGGAGATTTTGCCAGTAGCTCTAGCAACTTGGCCATCTACCATATCAAAAAATCCAGAAACAAGTAATAATAAACCACCAATAATTAACCCATATTCGATTCCCAATCCATATACCGCAGCAGAGCATATAGCAAACAATAGACCAATCACCGTCCAAAAATTTGGAGATAGGCCAGTAGAAGCAAACCCATTCCCTATTTTTTCAAGGGTTGGACGTAATGCCTCTCGTAGATTATTAAGCACGTGATTCTCCCAAAAACCAGGTATATAAAAAATCAGAAAATTTGTTGAGGGTAATTTTATAAAGTTTAAAATTACGGCCATGTCTAGGCATAAATTAAAGACTGTTTTCTAGAATTACACAATTTGTGTGAATGGGGTCATCTACAAAATGATAACAGTTTGAGCACTTGAATTGAGAAGGTTGATCACACATCATACAAGTTGTGAGGACTTGTAGGGTTTCACCACAATTTCGACAAGAATCAACTCTGTTCAATTCTAACATAAAATTTCTCAAAAAAAGAAGATAAAATCTAATCAAAATAAATTGTATTAGGTAAAGGTCAATCTAGTTTAACTAATGTTTAGCTAAATTCAAGGCGATCAGTGTAGAAATTATTTTGGCAGCCAACGAGGCAGTAGAACCATTATCGTATGTGGGATTTAATTCAACAATATCAACTCCTTTAATTTGGTTATTTTCCATTGAGTAGATCATGTCAAATAATTCTCTTGGTGTAATCCCTACACCTTCAGGATTTCCAACTCCAGGAGCAAAGGCAGGATCCAAAACGTCAAGGTCAAAACTAGTATAGAGATTTTCAAAAGTTGAGACATGATCCTTTAAAATTTGGGGGCCTTTACCTTGGCGTATCTCTTTATCTGAAATTGTTTTAATTTTATTTTCTTTCAAAAATTCTAATTCTTCTTTAACAAATGCTCTTGCGCCAACATGTAAAATATTATCTGACCCCCTCTCCTCTACAATTCGTCGAAGATAAGAAGCGTGACTCAATTTGGTTTCAGCATATTCATCTCGCAAGTCATAATGAGCATCAAATACAACAAAACCTGTTTCTTTGGGAAAACTCATCAACGTTCCATAAGTAATCAGGTGCTCTCCACCAAGGAAAAACAATTGCCTGTTTTTTTCCACCAACTCTCCAGTTATTTTTCTGACCATATCCAACATTTTAGTGGCAACCACAGTATGTTTGGTGTTTCCCAAATCCTCGATGTTTACGGCCTCAAGATCTATTTGCAATTCTGGATGAAATATTTCAATATTGTTAAAGGCATCACGAATTACATCTGGACCAAATCTACATCCAGGCTTGTAGGAATGAGTGGAATCAAAGGGGATTCCAAATATTGTTGCTGCAGGCTCTCCCTCATCTGAAGAGGATATGAGTGGGTTTTTGTCTAAATAAAATTCTAGAAAGCTCATTTTTTACACCATTAATTGTGGTCTTTGGGATAGAAGTTTTGGCGTGTTTAGTCCTGAAAATGGTTTGTTTTTTGTTTGATCATTAAACTCCGCAATGAAGGTATCAAAGGATAACTCTCTAACATCACCTGTTTTTCGATCCCTAATGCTGAGGTTTTCAGAAGTTGCTTCTTTTTCTCCTATTACCAAAATATATCGTATCCATTCTTTTTCAGCTTCTCTAATTCGTTTTCCAATACTATCATTTCTATCATCAATATCAACTCTGATGTTTTGGGAAGAAATTTTTTGGGCCAAGGAATTACAAATGTCAATAAAATCATCTGTAAGAGGAATTATTCTTACCTGAGTTGGAGATAGCCATAAGGGTAGTTGTGGTTTACGTCCTTGTTTTGAATCAAATGCCGCCTTTTCTAAAAGAGCATAGATGATCCTCTCAATTGCCCCACTAGGAGAATTGTGTAAAATAATTGGATTTCTTTTTACATTATTCTCATCTACAAAATCAATGCCATAACGTTTTCCATTTTCAACATCAATTTGATCAGTAGAAAGAGCAGATGCTTTTCCAAGATTATCAATAAAGTTAAATTCCCATTTTAAAACAAAGTAGAAAAATTTCTCCTTCCACATTTCAATCAAAACGGGCTTTCCGAGTTTTTTTACTAGTTCTTGGACTGTCTTCTTGTTTTCATTATAGAAATCCTCGGTGAATCTAATTGCCATTTCATAATCGGATTCTTCAATTCCTAATTCATTGAGAACACTTTGTGACAAATCAAATCTTGTTTGAATTTCCTGTATTGATTGATCTAAATCTTTACAAAATGCATGGCAATCAGGCATAGTAAAAGCACGAAGTCTTCTTAGTCCTACTAATTCTCCCGATTGTTCACGTCTAAAACTATACCTTGTAAGCTCGTATAATCGGTAGGGAAGATTTTTGTAGGATAATTGAAATTCATTTGCCATCAAAAATTGACCAAAGCACGCGGCGAATCTCAAAAATAATTTCTTACCTTCAGAATCTATATTGTATTGTCTTGCGGGAAATCTGTTAAAGTAGCTTACCATGCTCGGATGATGTGAATCATACATGATTGGAGTTTCAACTTCATAACCACCATACTCTTTGACTCGTTTTGTCACATATTGTTCAATTAAGGATTTAATCAACCGTCCATTAGGAAAGAATCGCATATTTCCCGAATCTGATGCAGGTTCATAATCGGCTATTGCCAGTTTTTTCATCAAAGCAACATGTGGAGGTGGCTCATCTACGCTTCTCTTTTTTGCAGATTCGTATTTTGATAAAATTTCTAATTTTTTATGATTGGCAAAATTAAATTCAGACATTGGAGTCATTGTACCATCTGGAGATAAAATATTCCAAAAGGATTTAATTTTAGATTCAGACTTTAGCGCCTCAGAGGTAGCTTCTTCTTCTGGTTTTTTTCCTTCTAAAAATTGAGTTTCTTTTTTGGTAATTACTTTGGAGCTTTCGGCCAATGGATGACCTTTTACCTGAATTTTATAGGATTTGGTCCAACCAAAAGGAGAATGTGATACCTCTAGTTCACTTGCCGAGGATTCCATTTCTTTTAGCAATGAAATCGCCAAGTAGGGAGGGGCAAGGTTTGAGCTAAGATGAGCATAAGGATAAAGCAATAATTTTTTGCATCCTATTTTGTCCATCGAATTTTTAATTTGAAAAATTGCATCTTCAGCTACAGATGAATCATCATCCTTTTCTACTGCCACGAATGCCACAACTAATTCCTCTAACCTGATAGTGTCAGTAGAAACATCTTCTTCGGCGCTTTTAATCTCCTTTTTTGTAGGAGTGTACTCTATACTATCACAATGAAGTTGTAAGATACGCACGATAAGTCATGTTTATTGTGTTATAAATATACGATTCTTTCTGGAACAAAAAATTCCGAGTAATGCTGATTTAAGAATTTTTTATTGCCTTTTCAATCAAGTTCCGTAATTCTTGTCGATGAGTTTCAATTATTCCTCTAATTTCAAAGGAATCAACAAATCCCCCAGCTGAAGCCCTCGAGGCTTTTAAAAGAAAATGAAGTGATCCTTCTTCTAATTTACCCACATAGTAACCATACAAAAAGTCTAATTCGTTCTCACATTTCCAAACTTGGGTGGTTTTCAAAAAAGTTTCTTTGATTTCAAAAGGAATTTCTTGTAATCTATGTTTGACATAATTATCCAACGACTTGTGAATTGAAGAATCATTTAACATGATAATCTAGAAAAAAATGACTCTTAAAAAATTTATCAAAATAAATTATTTTCAAAAAAAATGAAATATTTCTAATCTTAAATTCTACTTTTAAGAGCGATTATGGACCTGAGAATCAAAGCAGATAATCCTAAATTAGAAATTAAAAATTCAACAGCCCGGTTTAAGGAATTTTTGCCACGGTACCCTTCATCATATAACATTTCGATAGAACCCTTATCTGTTTGAACAAATGAGGTGATTAGAGAAAACGGCCCTAATTTTTCCTCTGTTTTTTCGACATAAAGCCGTAATTCTACAAGGTTTACCAAAAATCCTTGTTCTTTGAAATCACCAGTAGAAAAAAGAACTTCAATTTGATCCGGTTTACGGTCTACTCGTTTAGGATTATGAAGATCAATAATGTTCATACCATAATTGTTGATTCCTCTTACATAAGAGGCATTTGAGTTTTAAATATAGTTAGAAAACATGGTTCTTAATTCACTGCGATCCCTTTCTAAAATTTAAATTAAATTTAAAACAGATTGAAAAAAAACACAAGTATTAATTTACAGTTAGATTAAAGTTTGAAAAGTGGACGCGCACAAATTTCACGGAAAAGATATTCCTCATATTAAACTCGACCCAAAAATGACAATTGAAGATCTGGTGGAAGTTTTTTCAGGATCAGGGTTTAATGGGAGACAACTTGGAGACGCAGCAAAACTATATGCAAAAATGATTAAAGAAAATGCCACTATTTGCCTCACTATTTCAGGTGCCATGACTCCTGTAGGATTTGGTGGAATAATCAAATCTCTAATTGAACGTGGCTTTGTCGACTGGATAATAACTACAGGCGCAAATGTTTACCACGAAGATCACTTTGCCTGGGGTTTGCCCGTAAAACAAGGTAGTTCTGAAGTGGATGATATGAAATTATACGAAAATGAGATAGTTCGGATTAGAGATGTATACATTAAATTTTATGAAACCTTGGAAGCACAAGACAAAATAATTCAAAAAATGTTTGGAAAAGACTTTCCAGATGAACCATTTACAACTGCCGAATTTTGCAATTTGATGGGTAAACTAAGTAAGGAAAAATCAAAACACCCTGAAAAAAGCTTCATAACTACTGCATATGATTATGATGTTCCAGTATACATTTCAACAATGAAAGATTCCTCTATTGCATTAAACTTGGCAGTACAAAGATTACACGGAAAAATATACAATTTAGATTTTGTAAGAGAAATTATAGAACAAGCCGCAATCCTATTTAATTCAAAAAAATCAGGAATCTTAGAACTTGGAGGAGGAGTTCCAAAAAATACTGCCCAACAAACGGGACCACTACTTGATCAAATCCTTGGTAGGAATGACGGAGGACAGGACTACATTATTCAGATAACTGATGCAAGACCCGATACAGGTGGCCTTTCGGGAGCAACTCTTCAGGAAGGAAAAAGTTGGGGCAAAGTTCAAGATTCTCATGAGGGAATTATCACAGTTTATGCAGATTCAACAATTGCATTTCCAATCTTAGCATTATACGTTTTGAGTAATCAGAAAACAAGAAAACCAAAAAGACTTTACAAAAAAATAGGGCAATTTTACGAAACCCTAAGTAAGGATTATTTCAAAAAACCGAAACAATCTAAAAAACAACAAAAGGAGAAACGAAATAAAAATTAGAATTTGTCGAAACGGGCACGTTCAAGTTCCCTATCATCTTTAGATTCTTTTTTGTACTCTTTGTAGTGCTCCTTGCACAAGACGCTCTTTTTCCCAGCTGAGTTTACCCTAAGATGTGCATTTTCCACCTTGGTGGTGTTGATTGAGCGAGCACCATCATTTTCACAGCCTTCAACATTGCATTTTGCACCCTTTGAAACAAGCCCCATGAAATTCATTAGAATGAATGTTATTTATATTTGAAAATTTTCGTATTCTAAAAAATTTGATCTGTTTTAAAATTATTATCTCAGACATTTCTTGAATACATCGTTTATAAGAGGAATTTTTTTTCAAGAAAATATGGCTGGAACAAAAAAAGCAAGTCCATCTACTCAAAAAGATTCAAAGAAAAGTAAAAAAGACAAAGGAGAAGGTGGCCCAAAAAAGGCAGAAATTACAGTGGTTATAAATGAAAAAGAAGCTACAAAAATTGTGCAAAACTCCAAAGTCATTACAGTTCATGAATTAGCAAGACAAACAGGAGTTAAAGTTTCAGCAGCAAATGTATTTTTAAAAGATTCCCTAAAAAAAGGAATCATTAAAAAAATAGGTGGATTTAGCGGCCATTATATTTATCAGCCAGTATCCTCATAAAGCAAAAAAACATCACCGGGTTCTAGTTCTTTTAACCTATCTGTATTATCTTTTAACCTGCCAATTGGCGTCAAAGTTTTACCAGGTATTGAATCGTTAATAAAAAAACAAATGCTCCCCGAAGAAGATAAAAAAGCCATGTCACCTTTTTTGAATTCTTTTCTCGCTCTTTCAGTCCCAGAATCAATCGTTGTTTCAAAGTAAGCAATATTTTTTCCCATTAAATGAGCATGACCCTCAAGAGGCAAAGACCTCATAATTGTTCCAACGGTTCTTGGAGACAGGTGACGTTTAAGATCACATGGAATTTTAGCCTTGTCTTTAATTTCTAAAATGAGTCGTTTTTGGGATACAGAATTATGACTCAATTTTTATAATTAATTAGTAGGAATATAAATTACTTAACTTCTTTTTGTATTGATCAATTGATATAAAATATATTATTATTAGAAGATAAACTAATTATTAAAACGAATAACTTTTAACTTAATTATGAATTAGTTTGATTTTTTGTAGGACATATAGCCTTTAAAAAAATTTTTAAATTAGATCTCTTTGGATAAACGAGTAGATCTTTTCGTTTTTTTACCGCTTGACAAATACTTGTAAAGTATTGCAGGGATTGCTACAACTAGCATAGCACTAACCCATAAAGCGTCATTCCAAAAACCATTAAAATATACCATTACGTGCGCAATACAGCCTAAAAGTATCATTCCCTTTAGAATGTCGTTTGTTGTGAATTTCATTTTTATAAATTATCAATATTAGAAATTAATAATCACTTGCATGTAAGAAAATATTAAAACAGTAAAAAAAGAATCCATTTTTTAATATCTTAGTTAAATTTTCTAGGAGGTCATTTTATCTAAGGAATATGTCCATTTTTCATTATCCCTTTCAACAAGGTACTAATCTACCTGTTTCAATTGATCTTGATCTTTAATTTCCCAAAACTTATCATATTTTATAAAAAAATTTAAAAATAAAAATTCTAACTACCATCATGGTCAGAGTTACAGAATGCTTTGAATGTGGGGCTAAGGAAAATAAAGTACAATTGGTGTTTTCTCCGAAAGGTCCCATTTTATGTAAAAAATGTAGTGAAAAAATGAAAAAATGATTAATATGAAATTAGAGTTAAATTTGCAGTTTATGAAATTGAAGATATTCTTTTTATTCTAAGCACAAATCCTTTATGTGAAGAATTTGTTGGAATATATTACGCTTTGAGAGAATTTTGATACTTGTCTAGTACTAAGGAGACTGCGATTGTCGAAACACCAGAATCAGATGCAATTGAAGGGAATGAATCGAATTTAGACGTAAACGTTGGTTTGGACAAAGCCCTGGCAACATATCGAAAATTGACCGAGGGTGGAAAGGATGCAGAACCATTAACAGAACAGCAAGAATCTGCCCTTGAAAAAAGATTGGTTGAAATTGAAAATAGGGAGATTATTGATACAGTTGAAGAACATGAATCAGTTGAAATTCCCTGTGAAAAGGGAAAAATTACTATTGGACCACCTACGCTTACAAGATTTGAAAAGGCCAGAATCATGGGTGCAAGAGCATTACAATTATCTTTAGGAGCACCACCATTCATCCCGATTCCTAAAAATGCAAGAATTTCCCTTGATATTTCAATGGAAGAGTTGGAGCAAAAAGTAATTCCTATCACCATAAGACGAGTGCTTCCAAACGGCGATTATCAAAATATTCCAATTAATTATTTTGATTAAATGGACCAATCGTCGATAAAACTTAAAAGAACTCAAAATTCCTGAAAGATTGAACAATGCTCATGGAGGAGATAAAGGAAGAAAGCGGTCAAGAGCAGATCGAAATATCAGAAGGTGCTGTAATTACTATTCATAATGACCCAGTCATGCAATCAGCTTTAGATGCAATTTCTATTTTTGGAAAACATAAAGAAATTACAATTAAAGCCAAAGGAAATTCAATCCCAAATGCCGTAGCTGTTGCTAACATCATAACGGAAAATATTTTGAAAGGAAATTCAAAAATTCAAAAAATTACAGTGGATAGTGAACCAATTCAAGAGTTGGGACAAACCCAATCTAATATTGAAATAATTTTAAAGAAAATTTAGTATACGCTTCCAGGACCCTTTAGTAGCATATTTTCGCATTCTTTGCAAACTTTTTCATCGATGTTTGACTCCAAATTATGGTGTATTTCGCAAATTAACAAACTTGATTTAATATAGTTACAAAGTCCGATGAATTTGGAGAGACTTGAAGGAGTATAAGCCATGTCTGAAGATAAATTATCTGTTAATTCGTTAATTAAATTTGAAACTTCTGGTTCGGATAAAAGTTTAGTTATCAATGCAGGATCGCCGCGAGTTCCTCGGATATAGTTGCTCACTGCAGCTTGAGTAACACCCAACATTTTCGAGATTTCTTCTTCACGTATATTATGGTCATCTGCCAATTTTTTGGCAAGAATGGCTCGCAGAGCAGGAATCAGAGTTTTTGATTCAATTTCTGCTGGAAGTAGCATGAATCCAAAAGTAGCGTATACTTGATTTAAAGTTTGCAATAACCTTCTTTCATAAAAAATATTTGTGAGATTTTTTGTGGCTAACCTATTATAGTTTCAAACCAGAATTCTTTTGTTGGAAGAGAGTTCCAAAAATTTGTTTAAAAAAATAAAAGAGGCATGTGATTCCTGTAAAGCCGACACAATTTCTCTTTCAGGAGGACTTGATAGCACCATATTGGCATATCATCTAAAAGAAAAAAAACTAAAGGCTATTGCCATAATTGCAAAAGATTTTCCAGCCGATGATCTTACTTATTGTCAATTAGTCTCCAAAGAATTCGATTTACCCTTAACGATAATCAATGTAGATATGGCAGAAATTTTAGATGCCATTAAAGGCACAATATCGATTTTGAAAAACTTTAACGATATTGAAATTAGAAATAATATTGTAATGTATCTGGGCATAAAGTGGTCAAGAGACAATAAATCCAATGGAATAATAACAGGAGATGGAGCCGATGAGTTATTTGCAGGATATAGGTTTCTTATAAGAAAGCCAGAAGAGGATCTTGAAAAGGAAATCCAACGAATTTGTTCTGTTATGCACTTTCCAACCCAAAAAATAGGTAAGGCCCTAGGAGTGCAAGTAGAATCACCATTCCTGGATGAAAGAATAATTGAATTTGCGAAGAAAATTCCAGTCAACCTAAAGGTAAGAACTGAAAACGATAAAAGATACGGTAAATGGATCCTTCGAAAAACCTTTGAGGGAAAAATTCCAATTCAAATTGTATGGAGGGAAAAATCAGCAATGCAAGATGGAGCTGGTACCAGTGGCCTGACAAAATTTTTTGATCTAATAATTAGTAATGAAATTTATTTAGAAAAAAAGAAGAGAATCGAACAAAAAGATGGGATAAAAATAAGATCAAAGGAATCCATGTATTATTTTGAAATTTACAAAAAGCTTCACGGACTATCTCAAAATAAATCATTTTTTCCTGGCTCTTGTCCTTATTGTCATTTCAATACGGAAAATTCTAAATTTTGTAGAATGTGTGGGGCTTTTCCAATCTAAAGATTTTTTTTCCACTTTCGTGGCTTTTTTAAGAAAATCCTTCTACAACCATTACAACAGAAAAAAATTTTTTTGCCATCATATTCATGAGCAACAGCGAGATTTTCATCTAGCTCAATTCCACAGACTGGATCAACTGGCACAAAATTTCAACTGATCGTTTCTATTTATATCTAGGGAATTATTTTTTTGAATTTTTAGAATTTTTAAAGGATTTAAAATTCTCCAAGGGGATTTTTGCTTTAGGTAAATCAAAAAAGAAGGTAGTTCCTTGATTGATTTTACTTTCAACCCACATTTTTCCTCCTAGATGTCTCACTATTCCCTCACAAATAGAAAGTCCCAGTCCGCTTCCTTCCTTTTTTCTTTTTGAAGAGGTATCAACTTGATAAAATTTTTTAAAAATATTTTTTTGCATATCTTCAGGGATACCTATTCCATTATCCCGCACAAAGAAAGTCACATTCTCTGAATTATCAATAGTTCCAATTTCTATTACTCCATTTTTTTCAGGAACAAAAGATAAGGCATTTGAAATCAAATTTGAAAAAACCTGAGAAATCCTATCAACATCAGAAAAAACCATTTCGCTGGTTTTTAGAATTATTATTAATTTTACGTCTTTATTCTCACAAATTGGATAAAATGCTTTATAGGAATTTTCCACCAAAATCTTAGCGTCTAAAATTTCCTTTTCAACAGATAATTTTCCTAAGTCGATCTTCTCAGCAACTAAAACATCCTGAATTAATTTCTGTAATTTTTGAGTAGAAATAGTAATCTCATTTAATGCGTCAAGTTGTTTTTCGTTAAGTTTTCCCATCATGTCCTCTTTTTTTAACATTTGAAGATATCCCATAATTGGCATAATTGGTGTTTTTAGTTCATGAGAAATCATTGACATGAATTCAGTTTTTCGAGTGTCCATTTCTTGCAAGTTTAGATTTAATAGTTTTTCTTTTTCAAGTGCTCCACCTACTTTTTTTGCCATATCTTCAAAATTTTTATTTAGAGTTTGCAATTCTAAAATACCTTTATCATCCAAAGAATTTTTTGTAATAAAATTATTCTTTGAAAATTCATTCATTCGCTTGGCAAGTAATTCTATTGGTTTCGTAATATTATTTGAAATGTAAAATGTTGCAAACAAGGTACCAACAGATACTATGGCTGAAGAAATTAAAATTACTAAACCAACACTCTCGTCTTGAGTCGTAATATAATTTAAAAATCCTATATAAAATATAATAAAACTAGTAATACCAAAAATTAGAAAGAGTGCCTGTTTGATTTTTATCATTGGTATTCAAAATAGTCTAATTAGTGATGTCGGTAATTTTGGAAAGTAGTTGATCAATATCTACGGGCTTTTGCAAACATGAAGAAATACCTAAATCCTTGAATTTACGAATAGTTTCAATTGGGATATTTGAGGCAGTCAAAATGATTATTTTAGACAATTGTGATGGATCTTCATTCTGAAGAGTATCAAGAATTTCATATCCATCACATTCTGGCATTGCAAGGTCTAGCACTATGGAGTCAAATTGATGGGTCTTGATTAATTCAACTCCCTCCTTTCCATCGTTTACAACTGTACATTCATGATTACTCATATCAAGAAAAGATGAAATCATCTTTGTTATCTGCTCATTATCATCAATAATTAAAACATTTAATCTTGATTCATTTTGATTTTCAGGTGAGGATATTGTGTTACTCATTTTTTCCACCCTTCTTTACCATAAGATTTTGTTGCAAATAATCTAAAATTACTTTTTCTTGTTCAATTTCTCTTAATCGATGATCATAGTCTTCGCTCATATTTTTAGTGAATTTATTTTCTTTTTCTAAAACAAATGCAGATTTTCTCCAAATTAATTTGAAAAGAGATTTTAGGGTAGATACAAAGGATTTTGAATCAGTCCATATTGCCATCAGTTCTGAACTTCCGCTATTGATGAAAAACACTACCTCAGAATCATCTTTAATTATAAACGAAAAATTATGTCTATTACTTTCATCTAATTTCTTAATGTTGTTTAGAGGCAAACCATCCAACGCAAATTTTCCTTTTTTGGAAAAAGTTGTGAGGACCTGAAGCTCTGCTTTAGTCTTTTTAAGTAGATTTACAAATTCAGTGTGGTAGAATTTAATAAAATTAGTATCAGAACCTAAAACTAGCATTTCCTTATCGGCAGTCTTTACCATACGTTCGATTTTTACCAAAATTGAATTTCTTCCTTGAAGAATTTGGAATTTATTCCCATCAGGGTTTTCAGATTCCTCAACATGTTTTGGAATTGTCTCCCAAAGAGTTAGTATTTTTTCTTTTTTTAATTCTAAATCAGATATTCTCTTTTTTTCATTATCAATTACAATAGTTAGAGCATCATCAATTGGAACAGAATTAAATTTGGTTGGTTTTCCAAAAATTGAAAAAATAATTCCTTTTTGTTCTAAAGAATTTAACAAATGGTATGACTCAGTCCTTGGTATATTGAGACTTTTTGAAATAGCAGATGCTGTTTTCTCCCCTGTTTTGGTAAGGAAAAGATAAACCTTAGATTGATTTGGGGTTAGACCATATTGAATCAAATTTTCATTGATTTTTTTCATTGACTCTTTATGATCATTTCCTAGAACTAGGTTTTCAATCAAAGCTTCTTCCATTGTCATGTTTTTTTAATACAGTGTTGGGAACTTAAGGTCATGTCTGTTATACGATATTACAGATAAATTGGCAATCAAGCCTATTTTTTAATAAAAAATTAAAAAACTATACTGGAAGGATTTTATTTTGTCATAGAATCATACTAATAAAAATTTTTGAATGGACATTTCAAGAGTGAATTATTTTTAGAATTTTTTTGGGAAGAATACCATAATCAGCATCAGGTTCTGATACAACATATAAAATATCTTCACCTATAGGAAAACTCATTGCAAGAGCTCGTTGTCTTGAGGCCATTGCAAAATTAACAGGGCCTAATTGTTTATCAAATTCTTTTCTCATTTTTACCCTTAATGCTAGTTCCATGAAGATCATTTCATCGTCTTTTTCACTTTCAAGGGGTTCAACCTTTTCTTTCATTCCTCCGGCAACCAGTCTACCACGCTCGTTAATAACGCCGGCAAACCTAATTTTAGGATCAACGGTCATAATTGAATCACATATTTTTTTATAATCAAAAATCTTACCAGACAAATTTATCGACCTATCTGTTTTAGTTCCCTCTTATTAGCTTTCTAAAAATTCTGTAAGATAAAAATAAAAAACAGGCTAGAATTATTCTGTGAGTTTCTTTACAAGGGAAATAAATTCATCATTAGTTAGTGGAGAAAGTTTCATTATCTCTAGATTTTCTGAGGTGTGCTCGGGTGATTTTTGACCAACCAAGGGAGCCAAAACACCTGGGCTGGACCGAATAAATTGTAAAGCTCGGATAGGAGGGCTTAGATCATTAAACTCAGGCATAACGCCTTGGGCTAAAAGTCTGCCCTGCATAAATGGGACACTGGTAAAAACACCGACATTTAATTTTAATGCCGCTTCTAAAACAGAAATAAATGAAGTATCAAATAGTTGGTTCTTTTTTAACAAAGCTTGATCATAATGCATGTTAAAGGGTAATTGGATGAATCGAAAACCATGGTCTTCACCTCCAACCTCCTTTGCAAGTTCTATTGTATCTTGTAAAGATAGATATTGAGAGTTATCATCTGGAACACGAAAGCATTCCCAGGTAGCCATTCCATAAAATTTGATTTTTTCCTCTTTTCTCTTTTGTTCATAAAATTCAAAAACCAACTTTAGGTTTTTTAAAAATTGCTCCTTTGAAATATCCTTAATTTGGCCTTCAACTGCATTGTGTAAATACAACAAATCAATGCATTCTACGCCTAAATTCTTCAAGCTGCGCTCAAGCTGATCTGCTAGATATGGTATAGTCATACAATGATATCCTGAGGAAACGTCTCCTTCCTGAATTATTCCCTTACCAGAATACTCCGTCTTGACATATTCCCAAAATTCTTGTTTTACATCGGCATCATTTGTAAGGTAACCGTTTTTTGTACACAAAAAAACCTGATCACGTGTCGTTTTTTTTTCATCTATTAATTCAGATATCGCCATCCCAACTGAGCGCTCGGCCTTTTGAGCACGATAATTAATTGCAGTATCAATCACATTAATTCCACTTTCCACAGATTGTTTTACCGCATTTGTTACTGCTTTGTCTGTCTTTTCATCAGGATCTCCAAGATAGGTGCCAATTCCAATATTTGATAAAGTAAGTTTTTGAAATTTTTTAAAATTTAATGGATTTGCATTTGAATTGTTTGCAAATTTTTCTGTCCCTTCAGGTGTTGCAAATCCGGCAATCATATTTTCCCCCATAAAACGTTGAATTTAATTGTACAAATTTAAGGATAAATACCAATCAAGATTCCAATTACAAATAAGATACCAGTTAACCTACTATACATCAAAGTTTTTGACATTGATGGAAACAACAAATCAGAATTTTTATAATTCTTCCTAAGCCCCATCCCTGCCAATATTATCAACGGAATCGGCACTAATGCAATTAGGACAGATGTGGGGAATAGTTGTAAGACAATTCCAAATATTAAACATCCAACTGAAACAATTGGAAACACCCAGAATACTAAAGTGGCATTTTGCTTTCCCACTGCAATAACCAAAGTTTTCCGACCTTTTGATTTATCAGCCTCAAAATCGGGAAAAGATGCTATAAAGAGAACTAATGAGGATAAAACGCCAACTATAATTCCACCCAAAGCTGCTTCTGTGGTTATTTGATTTGATTGGATAAAATATGTTCCAAGTACAATCATGGTTCCTTTAACGGCTACAAAAAATTCTGCAAGGCCAGAATCCACAATTTTGGTGGAATAAAAATAAATTGAAAAAATTGCAAATGCAAGAATGACTGCAATCATCCATCCATCAGTAAACACAAAAAATAAACCAATTGCTCCACCGATTATTAAAAATGCAATTCCCGCCCGATAAACTGAGGATGGTTTTAAGAGTCCTTCAGGTAGGACGCCAGTTCCACCGCTCATTTTAGTTCTCTTTGTACTAGTGTCAATTCCTCGTTTATAATCCCAAAAATCATTTAACAAATCAACACTAGCATGCAAAGCCATCACCCCTGCAAAAGTCAGAACTGCCGAAAAAAAATCAATCGATCCATTCAAGTTCCAGTTTATTGCAAGACCAACTGACACTGCAATAACTGAAGCTAAAAGAAATCTAATGCGTATAACCCTCAACCAAACTGTAATCATCAAGTAATTGAAAAGAAAAGAATCTAATTAAATATCCTCATCTTCCCAAGGCTCTTCTTCTTCATCCAAAGGTTCCTTTGATTTTTTAAGGAACAAGCCTACTACAACTGCCACTATGACAATACCCCCAATTATCACATATACTAGCTCTTGTGGCAATTGAACCTCTTGAACTCCTCCTGCAGGAGTATCGACGAGAATATCATAGCTGTCATTCCCAGGTCTATATCCTTCTGCAGTTGCAGAAAAGTCCAGAGGTATTTCAGGACCATTCAAAGCAGTAAGAGTAAAAGTAGCACTTCCGTCAGAACCCGTTCGAACTAAATCAGGATTTACAGTGGCATTTACATTAGAAGTAATCCTTACAGTTGCTCCTGCGACAGAATCAGCAGTATCATCATCTACAAATATCTTTACCATAACTTCTTGATTTACTGGCATTGGTTCGACCAAACCGCTAGTAACAATAGTCAATGAAGATGAGGAGGTAGATGTACTAATTGTAGATTCACCTCCCACTACACCTCTTGCAGTAGAGGAAATAAGAGCCGAACCCATGTTACGAGTGGTTTCGATTGGAAATTCAGCATAGGAATCACCTTGTTTAATTACAGCATCACCCAATGTTCGCACGATTCCCTCATTTGATGAGATGATTTTAGCTCGAATATCCTTAAAGGATTTGATTGGGTTTCCCTGGAGGTCAACCATCTGGATTACACCAACATGATTTTCTTTTTCGATGTCTAGTTTGTCGAGTGGAAATAAAACGTTGATTTTTGAGGATAACTGAGTTTCAAATAGACTGGTGGATTCCAAAGATAGGTCTGCGTCTTGACCAATTGGAGCTACTTTGAGAACCACTGCACCTCCATCGACAAGAGAAAATGATTCACTTTGAAGGTTGGTATGTCCAAATGTAGAGCCTTTTACAATATCCACGACACCGTTACTAGGTGTAATTAAATACCGTTTATCTTCTTCAAGAACTTTGGGTCTATCACTTGCATCCAAAGCTACCAAGAAGACATCAAATGATCCGTCACGGTTAATTAAAATTGTGTCTTCCCCAGTAGGCGAAAATGCTTTAATCTGTTTTTGTTCCAAAGAGTTCACTACTTCAGTTCTAATCGACCCTGATCCTACGCCTTTAATTTGTGCAGAAATTAAAAACTCTCCACTTTTTTGAGTTGTCTCTATCTCAGCTACCCCGTATGAATATGAGGGACGAATATTTCCAGCATCTACTACCTTGCCTAGTGTGGAATCCTCAGAAATCACATCTAAAAGCTGGATTAATCCTGTAGCACGATAATCTTCATTTGCTTGAATTGGATATTTGTTACCCTCTTCAAGATGGTTAATATCCCAAACTGTTACATCACAATCATCAGTATCAATATCAGTATCAGTTCCTGTTTGAGTTGTGTCTCCCTCAACATCACCAACACCTCCAATATCTTGAGTAAGCTCACCCTCTCGTCTGAACTCTTCTTCTTCAAATTGTTGGTCTATGCAAGCCTCCACATCCATTTCCTCGAATGGACTATGCTCATCTAGATCATCATCATCATCATCCTCCTCTATGGCAATCTGATATGCAAAAAGAGCAGTGGAATTACTTGGAATTTTTAAAGGCCCAAAGAGTTGAACAGACTTGTCATCAGTTGCCTTTACAACTCGTGAAGACGTTATTAAACTTCCAGCACCGCTTATTCTTTGATCCTCAATGCTGATAGATTCTCCTACAGTTTGAAACTTGTCAATGGCAACACCCATACCAGCAGAGCTAACACCAATTAAAAGGTCATTACTAACTAAACCGATTAAATCCAAATTTTGCTTAAAGTGATAACCAAATTCTCCTTTCTTGATTACCATGTTAGTCTCCTCCATTGTATCATCTAAATCATCACCAAGGTAATCTTGGTTATTTGAAAAAAACTTTAGTGGAATATCTTCAGAGGCTACTGTTGGATCACCATTTGAATCCACAACGCTAACAAAAATATCTATAGTCCTGTCGATTTCAGCTGGAATCAAATAAGGATAAATGTTGAGATTCAAAGCAGCAGGAAGAGTAGAAGATATCGATATGCTCACTGCGGTATCAAGTTGAGTATCGGCTTGAATTGCCCTCAAGTATGCATTTCCTACTTTTTCAAATGTTGTAATAGTACCCCAAGCATAAAATTCTCCGGATTTAATTACTAGTTTGTCCTCATTAGGAACTGCGAGAGATTTTTGATAATCTAAAATTATTTCAATATCATATGGTGCACGAACAATCTGATCATCACTAGTTTTCAAAACGGCTGAAAATGGCATCTCAGAATTTACATGCATTTTCTCTGTTGGTATATTTAATTCTAGAACCAAGTCATCAGGAAGGCGAGAATTATCAGAGCCAACCTGAATATCAGTAAATCCAATTTGATTTTTTAATTCAGCAGTAATTATAGTTTTACCGTTTTGACCAGTAGTTATATCGAATTTAGCAAAATCAGCGTTTGCAGGAAAAATAATTTTTTCTGGAACTGATGCAACAGATGGATTGTCAGAGGTTAAGTATACATCAACATCATCAAAAGTTGAAATGGCTACTCCATTTTTATTTAAAATGTAGACATATCCTATTGGATATGTTTCTGAACCCTCCGACACATGAGAAGGCGTAATTGCAACATGAATATTAAATGTAGAAAGGGTATCAAGATTTTGGGCAGAGGCTACTTGTAAATTCCCACTTGCCAATAATGTTAAGGATAAAAGTAAAACTATTGCTGTCTTTTTGGTTTTTGTTTTTGTTTCTTTTTTCATTTTTTCTCCATAAAAAAAAGGTGGAGTTATCCACTTTGTTGACCTGCAATAATTGTTCCGACAAATATAGAGCCTGTTCCAGTTTCAATCTTAAACTGTGCGTCTCTACCATCTGACATTCCTCTATCCAGATTTACTAGGATAGTTGCTTCTTCACCTGCTTCCAAAATTGGTGCGGCATTGGTTTTTACAACACCAGTAGTACCGACTACACCATTTGTAATGATGATAAATTCACCTTGTGCTGGTGGAGTTGCTGTGTATGCACCTAGTGTTGCAGTTGGAGCTGTTGTTGGATAATTGTATACCACTCCTGCAACGCTAATTTCTTGGAGAGTTATTGCTTGAGCACTTTGATTTTGTACATAGATACCAATTCTGTCACCAATTGCTATACCGTCTGTAGATGATGCTTGATCAAATGGGGTAGTAGCATTAGTTGAGAAGATGCCATCATGAAGTGTCAATCTTAGAGTGTCGGATGCGTCATAACCAATAATTTCAACGGATTCAATTTGTGGTGAACCGCTGACTTGGGCTTGGCTGAAGAATCCTTGTGAGAACACAAAGATGATACTTCCGCCAACGACTGCAATTGCTACCAAAAGTAGGGTTGCTATGACTGGAGCAACTGCTCTTCTGGAGGCCATTTTTCTATTTTTTGTATGTAGTTTTGTCATTATTGATATGCTTCAATTTGTATTGGAGATATAGATGTATTTGTGCAAAATGAACTACATAATTTAGTCATAATTTTGTGACAAAAATTTTGTTACAAAAATGATGGATAAACGATTTGATCTGTTCACTACTGAGGGTTGAAATTAAACATTTTTAATAAAATAAATGAATTTCGCCATCGAGGACAGACAATAGGGGAAATAACCGTGTAGGGGCTCTGGTGTTTTTTTAGTATGAAGTTAATCATAATCCTCGGGTCTTGTAAAATAGATTTTTTTTTGATTTACAGTCCTAATTATTATTGTGACAGACATGATATCTAATTCCAAATCTCGAAAACTGAGATATTATCAGTAATACAATGTGAGTAAAAACCCAAAATTTTTCCCTAATATCAAATTTATTTTATAAATTTTTTTTATTCAAGGTTTTAAAAAGACCTCATTTTTTGAGGAAAAGGATTAGCAGATTTTGGAAATAATTTTTTTTCTGATAAATTTTGAATTATAATTTTAAAAAATAATTATTTTATGGTTTTCCAATTTTCATTATGGATATCCTGTAACATTTCCAATTACATGAATTACAACTTCTGATAGCGGACCTACTGATTCACCTGCGTTTGTAATTCCGTTCCCCAGTACATACATTATGTACAATCTCTCAGTTTTTTCCTCAGGAGCCGTGGAATTAAAAGTAATTGTAGCAGTGTCTGGATTTCCCGCAGAACCGATAGTTTGGTTCAAGAGGCCAATTATTTGATAAGAGCCATCACTGTGTGGGATAATTTGTGGTTCGGTTGCATTTTTATAAACATTAGTTGTTTTGGCATCATTAATGACCGGTAGTCCCCACAGTCTTGGTACATTAATAATAAATTCGGTGTCCTGTGCCATGTAAGAGCCATCATTATCATCCATATCGGCCATTACCACAACAAATTCATGTGAAGTTCCATTTTTCAGGCCGTTCACGTGACCTCGAATATCAGCAGAGTCTCTAGAATCTACTGTAGTTGAAAGATATACATTTGAAATTGGGGCATCTGCAGAACCGCCAGCGGGAAACATTGTTGTTTGATAAGCTGCTTTACCAAAAGACCCCGAAGTGGAAAATATCGAAGTTTGAACAATTATGGCTTCTAAATCCACACTATTTGTCCACGGATTGGCTTTAAACATAAAAGTTTCAGCTGAATATGGAGTAAGAATAATTGGGTCTGTAAAATTCTTCCAAACCAAAACGTTTTCAGCATCGTTAATCCAAGAGCCATTATCGTCAGCAACTCCTGAAAACCTAGGAGAAACATTATGACTTTCAGTGGATGGATCAAAAATTTTGAGATTGCTGTTTGCTCCTGGAGCAAATGCTGTAATTGTCACCTTGGTAACACCAATGGTAAAATTTAGAGGGTTTGCAACCTGGACTCCCCAAACACCAAGATCATCATCAGCACTACCAGCTGAAGGCACGGAACCAAAGGGTGATGGAATTGTCAAGAACAAAGATGGTTTAATCAATAAATCATCAATTAAGATTATAGACGGACCGCCCTCATCTCCACCTGGACCGCAGCCACCAGGTCCACAGTCATTTGGATCAATACATTCTACAGAATCAGAATCATCAGTACTTGGAGTAACTGGGCTTCCTCCAGGAGAGTCATTTCCTTTTACACCATTTGTCATGGTAAACGTATCTCCAATATCACATAAAACCGTGCCATCCCATTTGAAAATTGCAACAGCTCCTGCAGCTAATTCTGGAATTGGCGGTGTTGGTGTTAATGCACAAGGACTAAAGTTTCCAGATCCCGTGGTTGTCCACATGTCAGCACAAAGTTCTTTGGGTTCTACGTCATATACTGATTCATCGCCTGTATTTTGAATAAACATTATGATGGTAGTGGTGTGCCCATTTACGGCAGTTGGACCATCTAAAAATAATTCAGAATCCAAAGCTCCCGCACCTACGGGTCCTGTAACTGGACCGCAAGTACCAGTATCCCCATTACATTCAACACTTAATTTTTTTATCGTTCCAAGGGAAGAAATAACTTTGAAATCATAACTTTCTATGATTCCTGCACCAGGTATAGTCATGTTAATGTTTAGAGTATCAACAATGTCGGTTGGGGAATCAGCACCAGGAGGAAGAAATGATGTACTACTTGGAATTTCAAATGTTCTGGTCGGTTGACCCGCATCTGATTTGTTTGTCATGACCATGGTAAACATTTCAGCCGCATTTGGTCCTTGATTGATTAGATTGACATCTAGAAATTGACCAGCTGGTTGGCTGATGGATGTCAGATCAAAAGCTTCTGCGTTTCGTTCAATACCAAATTGAGTTACGTCTCTACTAGTTTCCACAATTTCAGTTTGCGAATTCAATGCCACACCGACTACGGCAAATGCGGCAACCATTAGGACCACAAAGAGTAAAGCTCCAACTATAGATGAAAGCCCACGTCGAGGTTTTAGATCAATTTGAGAGTTTTTGAATTTCATTGTGCCCCTCCGCTTTGTATCAAAAAGTCTTGCAAAGTATTAGTACCAACATTTAATTGAACTCTGATGGTTTTACTAAGTTCAATATCTGGATTAGTACTATCAAGTTTTATCAATAAATCCACAGTCTCACCACCAACTATTTCATTGCTTTGGTTTTGAACATATGGAGCCGTTGTTTGACCCGGAGGTAGGATTGAGAACATTCCATCTTTAGGATAATCTCCACTATTAGAATCAGGTGCGGTAGGATCAAATGTTGAACTAATAGAATTATCCCAAAAATGGTTAACCTTATCAAGATAAATATTCTTTAAATGAATCGAGTTTACACTTCGATTTTCAATTTGAATTATCATAAATTCAGTGCCATTCCCTGAAGGTCTGGTGTTATTAGCAAGACTGCAGCCTGCCACATTACCACTTCTACATAACACCTGGTCCGCAGAGAACTGGTTATCCAGACCAGTATAATTTAACAAGCCAACACCATCTCTTGTATCATATGCAAGTAGTCTTACCGTTTTTAAAGAAGTGTCTGTTCCACCAGTTGCAGCCAAACCTCCCGTAACAAATGACTCGTCAAGAAAAGTTGTGAGTATGACTGCCCCTACAACAGTAATTACAACCAGTAATAATGAGGAGATTACCTCAGCTACTGCGCTCCTCTTTTGAGGAGTAAACCTTCGGATGCTTAAATTTAGATTATTTTTGTTCATATCTCAATTATTATATGGTGCAACGATTTTATCCTCAAAATTTCCTTTTGATGTGGAAACTACAATTCGGTAATCTGAACTATTGTAATAAGAGGAATTCCACATGCCAGTAGTTAAAGTAGGACTAAGCGTTATTTCTTGGTGATCTTCAATTAAAATCGTTGCATTAGCAGCTGGAGGCTTCTCTCGTAGAAGTAGTTCTTGAGTATCAATTTTTACCACAGTTACCTGTGAAATAGTAGTATCAATGCTCCCAATGTTTGCCAGATAAAGGACTAATTCTGTAGAATCTGGATCAAATCTGACATGCTCAAATAGAATTTTTTCACGAAGTGCTGCACTATGTTCCTTGTCATGTAAGGTTAATTCTTGATTAAAGGCATTAATTTGATTTAGTCCCTGAAATAAAATTACAGAGCCAACGGAGGCAACTACTGCCAATACTATAAGACTACCAATAATATTGCTGACACCACGCCGTTTTTTCAAGGCTAATTTTTTTGAAACATGATACACTACTTCTCACCATTTCTAGAGTATCTTTCAGATACAAATTCATCAACATGTTGAATAATTTTTGAAAGATCAGCAGAAATTATTTCAATTCCATATTGTTTTGCAATAGGCATTACATCCTCTTCCACAGATGCAGTGGTAAGCATCAGAATACTTTTTGGACCAACATCTAAAATTGGAATTAAAATTGAATTAATGTCTACTTGGGAAATATTTTCGGATTGACGGTTGATGAAGATTGCAATTCCCTCTCCATTGGATTTGTTTTTGGCAAAGATTGGAATTTTGTGTGAGTTTCCACTTTTTCCTTTTACTGAGGCTTTGAAATCTACTGAAAAGTTAAATTCATTTAGTAATTTTTTCAGGTCTTCGTGCATCTTATCATCATCAGAAGTAATGGGTTCCTCGTAATCTTTTAGTCTGTAACTATACGTGGTAACAAATTGTCCAGAATTTGTATCAAAATCATGTTCGTGTTGTCTACAGTATAGTTTTACAATAGCATTATCAAATTTTTCATTACAGTCTATACATTGGTGCCACATTGCAGGAACTCTAATTTCCTTTCTGAAATCTTCAATTTTCTTTTTGCATGAAGGGCAGGTAGAATTTTTTGGGTCTGAAAAATCATATTCTTTACTTTCTGTAATGTATCCACATCTTTTGTGTTCATACAGATTTAATTTGTCGACATTTAATGAATTACATTTTGGACAGTATAGTCTTACACTAGAAGAAAATGCATCTGGATGCAGAGGACAAATGATTAATTTTTCAAAAACTTCTTTATTCAAAGTTCCATCAGCTGCAAGATCATCGAGGAATAAAATATCATCAGGGGATTGACCAATTTTTGATAAAATTGGATAAAATAAACAATTTTCATTAAAATCTACCACCGGTTTTATTGTTTTATCAGGTAACTTTTCAATCTCTAAAAGAAGTAATTGAGATTTATCGCCAATAATGCTAGATTCTGGAATTTCATATGATTTTTTAGATTTTATGCTCTCTATATCGTTAGACTCTGTGTTAGGTTTTAATGAATTTCTTTTGTTAGTCTTGGGTTTGGCAAAATCTGTTTTTGAGATGGTTTCAGGTTTTAAAGTATTTGTTTTTGAAACTGTTTCTGATTTTAGAGAATTTATTTCAGATGTTTTTTCAGGTTTTGTGGATGATTTTTTGGGGAAATTTTCAGTTAGTGAATCTCTTGGATCTATACTCTTTTCAGGTGAACTTTCTAGGAGGGTAAACAGATCGTTTTTTTGTTTGGGTTTTTTATCTTCTGTTGATTCATCTATTTTTTTCTTTCCAAATTTACCAAACATTATCTATTTTCACCTACATCGTGGCCTAATACATCTATCATTATAATTTTTTTGTTAAATGCTTAGTAAAAAATCGATGTTGTTCACCTGAACGAACAAGGCTTAAAACGCAGATAATAGAAACCTTTTATGAATTTGAAACTAAATATTTTCAAAAACAAACTGAGCGTACCTGGATTAAAAAAGAATTCAGAGCCTCCAAAATCAGATCCCAAGGAATTAGAGTCCAAAATCGAAATGGTTTCCGATCAAGATATAAAAAGTTCTTCCAATACAGAAAAAATAATTCCGCAATTTATGACCCTCTCAAAACTTGATTTTGACAAGTACGATGTTAGATCTGGTTTAATTAAAGATCCAACCGCCAAAGGAGGCCTAAGATATCAAATTATGGAGCCTTCCCTATCTGAGCGAGATGTAAAAGCTTTAGAAATTATCAAAAAGCTTCTAATGACCGAATTATCAGTTTCCATGGGAGAAATTAAATCAAGAAAAGAAGCAGAACACAGACTTGGCTCAAAAATTGAAAAAATGATAAAGACCTATAGATTAAAAATTCCTAAAAAAAATATTTCAAAAATAAAATATTATGCAGTTAGAGATTTTATACACCTTGGAAAAATAGAACCCCTCATGAGAGACCATATGATTGAGGAGATTAGTTGTGATGGAACAGGTATTCCATTATATGTATGGCATAGAGAAAATGAGTCAATTCCTACTAACATTATATTTGAAAAAGATGTAGAGTTAAATAATTTTGCCAGAAAACTGGCCTATATTTGTGGAAAACATGTATCGATGGCAGACCCAATTGTGGATGCATCTCTCCCAGATGGAAGTAGAATTAATCTCACTCTAGGACACGAGATTACAAAAAGAGGAAGTACTTTTACCATTAGAAGGTTTAGAGCAGACCCAATTACGATAATAGATTTGATAAAATTTGGTACATGTTCAATTGATATTGCAGCCTTCATGTGGTACCTAGCTGAGAAAAAATCTACAATGCTCATAGCAGGAGGAACTGCCAGTGGAAAGACAACAGCACTAAATGCATTATCCACATTTATCAAACCAGGACAAAAAGTAGTTAGCATTGAAGATACACAAGAACTAAACCTTCCTCACGAGAATTGGGTACCAGCAGTATCAAGGCAAACCTTCACAGATACCCAAGTTGGTGAAATTAATCAATTCGATTTACTAAGGGCAGCTCTAAGACAGCGACCTGACATTATCATAGTAGGTGAGACTAGAGGTAAGGAAGCCTATACTTTGTTCCAAGCTATGGCTACAGGTCACGGTGGATTTTCATCTATACATGCAGACTCTATTGACGCTACATTAACGAGATTAACCTCAGCCCCAATGGATGTTCCAAAAGCATTGATTGCCAACAGTTTAGATCTTGTTACACTTCAATTAAAAATTCGTGTAGGCAACAAATCAGCTAGAAGGATTATTCAAGTTGCGGAGATTGATGGCATAGATGAAAAAACAGGACAATTAAAAACAAACACGGTCTTTAAATGGAATCCAGCAACTGATGCCCATGATTTTTCAGGAAAGAGTGTAGTGTTTGAAAAGATTAAAGAAAGAGATGGCGAAACTGATGAGAAAATTAATTATGAATTGACAAAAAGAAGGGTTGCCTTGGAGTGGATGGTTAAAAATAATATCAGAGAGCATAAAAAAGTAAGTGAGAACATTATGGAATATTATGAAAATCCCGAAAGATTCTATGAAAGAAAAAGGATAAAGATCTAAATTGAGTTCTGTTAATCGAAAAAAAAAGATCAAAGACAGAGAACGAGTAGGTCCTGCTCACATTTACGCATATAAATTATTAAATGAACGTGTTAAATGGCTACATCCAAAATTTAGACCTTTAGAAAAAGCAATCAAAGAATCAATGATGCCGATTCCATTTGAAGTGTATTTAGCCAGTATGGTTTTCTTTAGTATGATTTCTGCCATTGGTGGGGCAGTGGTTGGTATTGGTGTAGCATTGATGGTAAATGTTCAACCCGTTATTCTGGAATTTCTCATTCCTGTTGGTGCAGCAGTTGGTTTTGGTGCAATGACTTTTGTAATGTTGCAAATGGCTCCATCAATGAGAGTAAAGGGAAGATCTTCCAAACTAATGGAAGAAATTCCTCATTTTATCGGTTACATGTCTACATTGGCTACAAGTGGATTAAGTTTGGAGGGAATATTCAAAGCCATTGCCAGAGAAGAGTCTGAAGAAGAGATGGTAAAAGATGCCAAACTTATCGTAAGAAACTTGGACATAATGGGAATGGATTTGATTACAGCAGTTACTGACCTGATTCACAGAACTCCAACTGGTCCATATTCAGAACTATTAGAAGGTGCAATCATTACAGCCCAATCCGGAGGGGACCTGAAGGAGTACTTTAATGCAACAGCCAAAGTGCAACTAGAGGAAAAAAAAATGCTTCTTGCAAAATCAACAGAATCACTAGGAGCAGTTGCAGAAATATACACAATTCTTTTGATTGTTTTCCCATTACTTGCAGTAATTATGCTCTCCATTATGGGAATTATGAGCCCAAGTCTAGGAGGTTTTGATTTGGTAACTTTGATAAATATTCTTACTTTTGCAGTAATTCCGCTATGTGGAGTATTGATGCTCGTTATGATGGACACGATGGTTCCAAAGAGGTAAAATTATGGCACAAGAAAAAAAATCAAAAAAATTAAAAAGACCAAAAGACTATGTCCCAAAAGGATTAAGACCTTCAAAATCAATTACAAGTAATTCAATTTTAAGGGTTGGATTATTTTCTCTAGTCGGCGCAATAGTTGTAATCGTTATGAGTCAAGTTATCGGAAATAGTACAGGTTCAGAGCAGATTTCAGATATTGGATTAATCTTTGGTGTTATTACAGGGATTGTTCCAATTACATTATTTCAATTAAGAGAAGTTCAACGAAGAGATAGTGTTGACAAACACATGCCAGTATTTCTTTTAGCACTATTAAGCTCTGTTCAAAGTGGAGCTAATCTTATCAAAGCAATAGAACAGACTGCAAATAGAAATCTTGGAGCATTATCACCACCTCTAAAAAACCTAAAGGCAAACATGAGTTGGGGAATGCCAATGGATGAATCCTTCCAACAATTTGCAGATGCAACAAATACTAGAATTTCAAGACGTGTCACTGTACTTTTAGAAATGGCACTAAAGATTGGAGGAGATATTGCTGAGAATTTAGAGATGATTCAAAAACACGTATCAGAGATGCAAAATATTGAGAAAAATAGGAAATCTCAATTGGCACCTTACACATATACAATTTATATCTCCTATGCAGTATTTTTGGCAGTAGCAGTTCTGTTAATTACTAGCTTTTTTACAGAAATCGAAAAAGTACAAATCAGCTTAATTGAGGGAGGAAATCAGGGTAGCGATGGATTGTTTGGATCTTTGGCCGATATGGACATTGGTTTGATGGAATCTGCCTTGTTCAACATGGCGATTATTGAGGCAGTTTTTGGAGGGTTAGCTGCAGGAAAGATTGGTGCCGGATCTTATGTTGCAGGAATTAAACACGTAGTGGCAATGATTGTGATTGCAATCATAGCCTTTAACGTAATAAATCTCTAAATATAAAATTTCTCAGGCATGTCTTGTCAGTAACAGAATAATACACACAGATCCTTTTGTTCTCAAATTAATTCAATATATTATGAAATTGATGACTACAAAGCATAGCAAGGTAAATTTACCCTTCATAGAGGGATTATGCCTTAAAACGAGAAAATATGAAAGCAGTTTTGGAGGAAAACAAAATTGATGTCAACACAAGAACAAGTTGAAAAACTCGTCACAGAATTAAAGACAACTCTTGATCTAGATGAACTAGAATCAAAAATCTATTTGAGTCTCTTAAGAACCGGACCAATTACTGCAAGTGCTCTAGCTAAAGATCAAAATATCGATAGGGCAAGGATGTATAGAACTGTAGACAAACTAGTCGATAGAAATATTATTTCAACTACACTTTCAAGTCCAAAATTATGTATCGCAGTAGAACCAGAAAAAGCGCTAAAATTGGCCTTAGAGAAAAAGGAAGAAGAAATTAAAAAAATAAAGAAATCAGGGGAGGCAATTGTTGATAAAATCAATAATGAAATTACAACCAATCAAGGAACCAACATTCCTACTCTACGAATAATTCAAGGAAGAGGAAATATTTATTCAGACATTGCACAATTGATTGAAAATTGTACAGACACAGTATACATTGCTACAACTCTTGAGGATATCTCCAAAATGTACCACAGTGTAATTCCAGAAAAAATCAAAACATGTGAGAAAAATGGAGGTAAGGTTATGCTTTTAGTCGAAGTTGATGATGTCGAAATGATTTCATTTGTAAAAAGATTCAACGCGACTGAAACTAGAGTGTGTAAACTTCCCTCAAAGGGAAGAATTGCTGTTCAAAAAGACAAACAAATGGTAATGTCAGATTCTAGTCAAACCTCTTCAAATTCTGAAACTGATTTTTCCTTATCAACAAATGCCAAAGATATGATAAACAACATTGATAATCTTTGTAGGTTGTTATGGAAAACAGCAAAACCCCTTGAAACAGTTATTTCCAAAAAAAGTAAAAAAAAGTAAAATTTTCACACTAGAGTTTCATCACTAACTTCAACTGGTTTTCTCCCAGTAAACCCAGTATCTTTTTCATGCCAAAATTTTATTTCAGTCTCCCCATATTTCCAGCATAACCAAACATCCTCTTCAAATCGTTTGGAGGGAAAATCCAAAAGTCCTTGATCTATGCTTTTAATTACAACACCTGTTTTCTCCAAATCTTCGGAGGCAATGTAAAATTGAGTGATGGCAGTATTGAGTTGTTGCTTTAGAGGAATATACTCCGCAAAGGTGTTTGCAGTACTAAGAAGCATTTGTAATTTTTTTTCAAACTTTAAAATCTCGTTCTTTTTTTCTAGCGCTATTTCAAATTTTTTAATCACATCAGGTAAAATTAGATTGGCATCTTTTGCCGTAAAATAAAACATGAATTAATACCAGCAATGATGATTAAAAATCTTAGGAATTTAAGGTTAAGAAGAACAAAATAATTTATAGTCCTTTCCGGAAATTTAATGATTTAACAATTTTAAAATAAGTTAAATTATTGAAACTAACAAAAATTCTGAGTAATGTAGACCTTGTCATTTGATGCAATTTCCACCCCAATTCCTTCTCTATCAAAGGTTTCAGTTAGAATGTTTTTCCTGTGTCCAGTAGAATTCATCCATCCATCTACAGTGGTTTGGGCAATATCATCAAGAGAATTCCAATCATAAGAGGTTGGAACTCCGTTCGTATACCATATAGTATGATACAAGTTATTTTGAAAAATATTTTCTGCGATTCCAATATACATTATATGCCCAACAATTTTTTCACATTTGTATCCCTGTGATGTTCCCCTATCTGTTGGGTCTCTGCCCTCAGGAGAATCATGTGAAAAATAATCTCGCGATGCCATATCTTGACTATGGCTTCTAGCAATCTTTGATAGTTTATCATCCAAAGATAACAAATTTAGACCTGCTTGTAGGCGATATTGGTTAGTTAATTGATGAATTGTTATTTCAAGTTCAGATTTATCAATTTTTGGTTTTTGACCGAGAAGATTGTTTTCTGAGAACGTTTTAGGAAATTCTGAGATATTTTCAATTGTGGAATCAATTGGATCTACTTGGACTAGTTCAAGATGTTCATTAATTGTTTCTCGTAATATCGTACTAGTCTTTACTGCAAATTCATTTGCGGTATTTCCTAAATCTTGAAAATTATTTGGGATTTTTTGAAAAGGTTCATCAAGATTTTTTTGATCAAAATTTAACATTCCAGTGACAAATAGAAAAACAATAACTCCAATGCTGACAAAAATAATTCCAAAAACTGCGACTGTTTTCATTATATTTTCATGTTTTATGAAAAATTAAGTTTGTTGAATTTGAATTTAATGTAGAAAAATGGCTTTGTTAAAAAATAACTAAAAATGCAGATTTATTAATAATTATATTAAATTCATCACATGACTGATGAAGAATTAGAAAACATTATCGAACAGACAATTAATGGTGCTCTTTCTACCATTCCTGCATATATGGAAGAAATTAAAGAAAACAAAGAAATCCTCAAGGTAGAGGATCCAAAGGAATTTGTTTATGGAATAATTATGGGACTGGCCTTAGGTATGAGTGGTGCCATTCTCAGTTCCCAAAAAGAAACACCAACGCCTGAGGACCAAATCAAAGTTAGAGATTTAGTTTACAAAAATATTCCACAAATTCGAGAAAGGATTTTCAGTTGATTAAATTTTCAACAAGGGAGATAGAATTTCTTTTATCATATGAAGATGCTAGGCTTGCAACTTGTCATGACAATATTCCTCACGTAAAACCAGTATCATACATTTATAACCAAAATTCTATTTTCATTTGCACAGATTATGAAACCAGATCTTTTCAAAACATTAGGGAAAATTCAAACACAGGTGTGGTGATAGACTCCTACAAGCCTGGAGGGCATAAAGCGATTTGCCTCCAAGGAAAAAGTGTCATTATAGAAAAAGGAAAAGAATTTGATGAAATATACCAGCTATTCTATAAAAAATTCAAATGGGTTCGCAACGATCCATGGAAAGAAGGAGAAGCACCATTTCTAAAAATTATTCCAACAAATAAAAAAAGTTGGGGAATCTAAAACCTAGCAAATCCAAGGTCTGAAAAATTCATCTTTGAAATCTTAAAATCAGTTAAAAGATCTGTGGTTCTAATTTCACTCTTGGATTGCACTAGCTTCTGCAGTTGGTGGTGCATTAACTGGATCAACTGTAATTATCACGCTATCAAATGCCTCTCGTCCGTAATCATCATAGACTCTCAACTCAAAGACTAAAACTTTGATTTTATTATTTGCAACAGTTGGGCTCATAAATGATGCTTCTACGGCGTCAGCAGATGCAATTATTACACTCTCACCAGAAAGTTGGGTCCACATGTATGATAATGGTTGGCTTTCTTGATCATAACTGGCACTTCCATCCAAACCTATTTTGACATTTTCATTTACAATTTGATCAGGTCCTGCATTTGCTATAATTGGCAATGAAAGTGTATTTTGGACTGTAACAGTCAAACTATCAGACACTGTGAATATTCCATCAGAAACAGTGCAAGTTAATGTTACTTGGTTTGAATTCACAACACTTGGCGTCATAAAGGTACTACCAGCACTTGTTGGGGAGTGAATTATGAAGTCACTAGAAGATGCTGTCCATGTGTAAGTTAGAGGATCATTTTCTACATCAATGGCAGTACATAATACACTTCCCAAAGTGTTTTCATTTACTACTTGATCTGGACCTGCATCAACTTGTGGTTTATTGTTTTCTGGGACTACAATTAGATTTAATCTATCAGTATCACTTTGCCCTAGAGTATCAGTTACTTTTAATTGTAATATTATACGTTTAGTGTCACCTGATGGAACCATTGGGGCGGTAAAGTTGATTTGTGCAACAGAGCCATTAAAGGTTACTCTATCACCAGAAATTTGTTCCCAAGAGTAAGTTAATGCATCACCGTCAGGATCAATTCCTACACCTGTAATAGTGACTTCAGATTCGCTGATAATTCTTCTATCAGGTCCTGCATTTGCTTTTGGAGGATGATTTTGCTTACTTACAGTTATGGAAACATCATCGGTATCAAAATTGCCATCAGAATCAGTTACTTTAAGTTCAAAAACTAAATCCATGGAATCACCTTCAATAAATGGAGAAACAAAGTAAACCTCTTCCAAAGTTCTCTGATAGAGAGTTACCTCAGGACCAGATTTTTGTGACCATTGGAATTTTAGTTTAGTATCTTCTGGATCAGTTCCACTTCCAACTAGATTTACAAATACATTTTGACTTACAGTTTGGTCAGGTCCTGCATCAGCTATTGGTGGTCCATTAAATGGAAGAACTCTAACCATGGCAATATCTGAGGCCCAGCCACTACCCTCAGAATAACCTACAACTTGGAAAGAGAGTAATTCGGGATTATCCTCCTCAAGATCAGGTGCGACAAACTGCACTTCATCTCCAACATAGGAGCTTAATGAGACAGAAGGACCAATTAATTGAGCCCATGAATATCTTATAGGGAGGCCGTTTTTAGTTTCACCAGTAACATCCAAAGTTACAGTTTCCCCCTCTCTAACGGTTTGAAGAGGACCGGCATCTATGGAAATTAAATCATTTCTCAATATTGAATGATATGGATATACCGTTGCAGAATCGCTTCCCATTCCTCCAAATCCATCATCCGCTGTAAGAGTAAATGTCATAGGTGTAAAGTTTGAAAAATCAATAGAAGGAGAAACAATTGTAAGGTATCTCAAATTTGGATTTACCAATTCTATTTCAGGCCCACTGGTTTGCTTCCAACCAAAAGTTAATTCATCATCATCTGCATCAACTACGCTGCCAACTAAGGTAATTGCGTTTATTGATGGAAAAATAATTTTGTCTCGACCAGCATCAACAACAGGGGCATGATTAACAGGGTTTACAATTATTTCAACAATATCTGAACTATTTGCGCCAAATGGATCAGTTACAGTAAGTTGAAAAGTTAAAACTTTAATCATCCCATTTTCCACTTCTGGAGCCATAAATTGTGGTGTAGGGATTGTATACGAGGATAATACCATGGGATCACCATCAAGCTGCTCCCAAAAATAGGTTAAATCCTCTATATCAGGATCAAATCCTTCTCCAATTAAGGTAACTAGTTTATTTTCAACAACATCAACAGTTTCTAAGGTTTGGGCATATCCAAGGCCGGCCGATCCAAAAACTAAGAGACCAGTAAAACCTAGCGCCATTGCCAGAAAAAGAGACGTCTGCACCACCACCCTCAAGTATAATCGTATATTAATCAAACGTCTAAATCATTTTTTCAGTATTTTTTTGGGATCTATAACTATGATCGTTTTCAATACCAAAAATAAATAAAAACTTGTAGAATTCAATAAAAACATAAGATATGAAGATTGATCACATTGCAATTGCAGTAAATAATGTAGAGGAATCAGCGAAAATTTACCAAGAGGCTCTTGGACTCGATAATATTGAGTTTGAAACAGTTGAAACAGAAGGAGTAAAAGTCGCAATACTACATTTAGAAAATGGAAGAATTGAATTAATGCAACCTACAAATGATGAAAGTCCGATTCAAAAATTCCTAGAGAAAAAAGGACAGGGCCTTCATCACCTGGCCTTGGAGACAGAGGATATTGATGGAGAAGTTTCCAGAATGGAAACTTGTGGCATTCAATTTTTGGGAAAAATAAGACCAGGATCAGCAGGAACTAAAGTTACTTTTATTCATCCCAAATCATTACAGGGAGTTCTTGCAGAACTTTGTTCTCATCCCAATTAATTTTTTTATTCCATCATCTTCAATGTATCGGATGCAGTAATAATACCCACAATTTTGGATTTTTTTGATACTAGAATACATTTTGAATATCTAATCAGAGGAACCAAAACATTTGCAGGAGTATCAAAATCAACTATTGGCGGGATTGGTTCCATAGTATCAGAAAGTTTTGCCTTTTTTAATTCAGCTTCGCCTACATCTGCCAAATGTTTTACAATCCCATCCTCAGAGACTACACCAACAACTTTATTGTTTTCAAACACAGGAATTTGACTAATTGAAAGTTGGTGCATTTTTTTTATTGCGTCATGAAGAGTATTGGTGGGCTTTAATTTGACAATATCCCTGCTACAAAAATCTCCCGCATTGTGAGAAGATGATTTTCCTTCCATGTCTCCTAAAATATCAAAAATTTTTTTTGCGGTGTTATAACTTGGTTGACTTCGCCCAGATTCAATTTGATTAATCATCGATGTACTAACTCCAGTCAATGAAGCAAGTTTTTTTTGAGTAATTCCAATTTTTATTCTCATCTGTTTTATAGAGTCAATTCGTGGTAACATTTTATTTTCTATTAATGGAGTGGGTTTTAAAATATAGGTATCACTATCTGGATTTGGTTTTTCGCTGCTCAATTGCTGCCTGCGCTGCTGCAACAATCGCAATAGGAATTCTGTGTGGTGATGCACTCACATAAGAAACTCCAGCAGAATGACAGAATTTAATGGAATTTGGATCTCCTCCATGTTCTCCACATATGCCAATCTCCAAGTCTTTTTTTACATCTCTTCCTTGTTTAATTCCAATTTTCATTAGATGGCCTACACCATTAACATCAATTGATTGGAATGGGCTGATCTCTAAGAGCTCTTTTTCCATATATTCAGGAAGGAATTTTCCTTCTGCATCTTCCCTGCTAAAGCTAAATACTGCTTGTGTCAAATCGTTTGTTCCAAAGCTGAAAAATTCTGCAGTGTTTACCAATTCATCGGAGGTAAGACATGCACGAACCACTTCCAACATTGTTCCAAAATTAATCTTAAATTTCATTTTGTATTTTTGTTGCATCTGTTTTTTGACCTCGTCATAAATTGACTTTATATAGTTTAATTCTGCTAAACTTCCAATCTGGGGAATCATTATCTGTGGCTTTGCATTTACTTTTCTTTTTGCAAGGTCTGCTGCTGCCTCAAACAATGCTGTTATCTGCATTCGGTAAATTTCTGGATATGTGATTCCAACTCTAACACCTCTATGTCCCATCATCGGATTAACTTCAGCTAGTTCGCGTGCTCTATCTAAAACTCGTTTAGTTTTGTCGCTGTGGTCATTTTCCTTGTAAATTTTATTCATTAGTTCCTCGGGATTTGGCAAGAATTCGTGTAGTGGCGGGTCTAACAGTCTAATTGTAACCTTGTATCCTTCCATTGCTTTTAAGATTCCAATAAAGTCACTTTTTTGCAGTTCTTGTAATTTCTTGAGAACTTGTTTTCTTTCATCTAATGTCTGTGCCATTATCATTTCAACAAATAGTCCAATCCTGTCAGTCTCGTTAAACATTCGTTCTGTTCTACACAATCCAATTCCTTGTGCGCCATACTGTCTTGCAAGTTTTGCAGCATCTGGAGTATCTGCATTTGCACGAATTCCTAATTCTTTTGCTTTTTGAGCCCAACTTAGAATAGTCTGAAAATCTTTTGTTACTTTTGGTTCCACGGTCGGAACATCCCCAAGTAACACAGTCCCTACGCTACCATCTATGGATATCATGTCTTCCTCTTTTACAGTTATTTCATTGGCAGTACATGTTTTATTGTCATAATCAATTTTTAATTCTGCACATCCTACAATACATGGTTTACCCATACCTCTTGATACAATTGCAGCGTGGGATGACTTTCCTCCAAGGCTAGTCAAAATTCCTTCTGCTGAAAAAAATGCAGGAACATCTTCTGGTTTTGTCTCTTTTCTAATCAAGATGACTTTCTTTCCTGCCTCACCTAACTCAATGGCTTTTTTTACATCAAAAATTGCGATTCCGCTAGCAGCTCCTGGTGAGGCTGCTATTCCCTTTGCCATTTGTTTATGTTCTTTGATCTTTGACTCATCCATTGTTCTATGCAACAATGCTTCTAATTGTTGGGCAGGAATTCTTGTTAATGCTCTATTTTTATCAATTAGTTTTTCTTTAACCATGTCTACGGATGTCTTTACAAGTGCACCTGCACTCATCTTCGCTGTTCTTGTTTGCAATAGGTAGAATTTTCCTTGTTCTATAGTAAATTCAATATCTTGTGGTTCTCTGAAATGTTTTTCTAATTTGGCACATGCATTAATTAGTTCTTTGTGAGACTTTGGCATCTCTTTTTTTAATAAATCTACATTCTTTCCTGTTCGGACTCCTGCAACAACATCTTCACCTTGTGCATTTAAGAGATATTCACCTTCAATCTCTCTTTTACCATTACTTCCATTTCTGGTAAATACAACCCCTGTTGCACTATCATCGCCCTTGTTTCCAAAGACCATGGTGACAACATTTACTGCAGTTCCATTTGCAATGTCTTTTGTAATCCCGTTCTTTTCTCGATAAACAACAGCTCTTTCACCCATCCAGCTTTTGAATACTGCCTCAATTGCTAGTTCTAATTGTTCATTAGGTGCATCAGGAAATTTTCTTTTTGTATTTTCTTCACAAATTTTTTTGTATTCGGTTACAATTTTTTGTAGTGATTCTACACTTAGTTTAGCGTCATCAGTTATTCCTTGCTTACTTTTTGCAGAATCTAAAACGTGATTAAATTTCTCGTCATTTATGCCAAAGACTACTTTTCCAAATAATTGGATAAATCGCCTATACGAATCCCATGAGAATCGTGGATTTTTGGTTTGATTTGCAAGACCCTCTACTGTTTCTACATTTAACCCTAAATTCAAAATGGTATCCATCATTCCTGGCATAGAAATTGCTGCTCCAGATCTAACTGAAACTAGGAGAGGATTTGACTTTGAGTTCCATTTTTTTCCAGTCTTTTTTTCAATTTTCGCAATATTTTTTTTAATTCCTGGAATTAGAGATTTTGGTAATTTTTTGTTATTTTCATAGTATTTGTTGCATACCTCAGTAGTAATTACAAAACCAGGAGGAACAGGTAACTTTAGTCGGGTCATTTCGCACAAACCAGCCCCTTTGCCACCAAGGAGTTTTTTATTTTTCCCATCGCCTTCGTCAAAAAAGTAAATTTCTTTCATTTTCTTATCTAGGTAATCCAATCAAAATTAGAGGAATTTAAACTAATTTGAAAGAAAAAATTTGGTCCATCAGTGGATTTTCAATTTTTTAGCAAAGTTGACAGCCTTCGCATTTCTGAATGCTTCGTTCGGATCTAGTTTCAAGTACCATTCTACATTCTGAACATATTATTCGATTTCTCATAGAATTGTTTGTGCGAAATTTGATTTTAATGATTTTATTTGCTAAAGATTAACTCATAGTTTACTGAAATTTAATCAGATCAAAATTATGTTAATTATACAAACTAGATTAGTGCCTTGGCAAACTCACTAATCTTATTTGTCCAACTTTTCGCTTTGATAATTCCGCTTGCCACTAAAATTCCTTGAGAGCCGAGTTCTGATGCCTTGGATACATCTTCTCCAGAAACAATTCCTGCACCACATAGTAATTTTGTTTTATTTTTGGCACTTTTTACCGCATTTACGGCCTTTATTATCAAGTCAGGTTTTTCTTTTGACACAGCTTTTCCTGAACCAATTAATTCCGGTGGTTCAATAGCTATATAATCCGGATTTAATTTTGCATATTTTTTTGCCTCAGCCACATCCTTTACACATAAAATAGAGATCATCTTTAGCTCACGTAATTTCGCCACTAGATGTGTAATATCTTTGGTAGAAATTCGATGTTCGCTATGATTAATCAAAGATCCGCTAATTCCAGATTTTTTTAGAAGTTCTGGAACTATAAATCCAGTTGTACTACCCACTTTTGATACATCTACATGCTGGGCCAGAATTGGAATCGAACTATTTGAGACCAAACCAACAAGGTGTTGAGGTGGGGCCACTGCAATTTTTACCTTATATTTTTTTGAAATTTTTTCAACAATTTTCACAAATTTGATAATCTTATTGCCAGCTATTTCTTCATAATTTTTACAATTAATTATGAACATCTTCTTTTGAAAATTTCTGTATTCTATTTAACCCTTGATTAGAAAATTAACGAGTATTCTCTTTGTCATACCTTTTTTTCATTATTAAAACAGTAATCATTAGAACGATTGCTGCAAGATTTGTCCCTATGATAAAAACATCATTTACAATAATTCCATAAAGGAGCCATAATGCGGCCCCAGCTGAAATTAAAATCATCAAATATTTGGAAACATCTTTTAGACTTTTTGTTTTGTAACCTTTAATTATTTGCTCAACCCAGCCTGAAAGAATCAAAATTCCTGCAAGCGTTCCCAAAATTGTTAGGAAAATACCATCGACTTCCATTATTTCTTAAACTAACTCCAAAAAAATTCATCTAGTCCAGTCTGTTTTGGTTTTCCAAGAATAACATCAAAATCCATATCCATCGACGATGTAATTTGATCTAATGTAGATTCCATGAATTCCATATATTTTTTAGAGTCAATCTCTTCTTTTTTGGCCAACTCTAAGGGTTTTACTCCTGGTTTATTCAAAATTTTGACGTAGGAAATTTTATCACCTTTTTTTAACTGCCGGATTGATTCGAGTTGTCTTGCAGCTCTAATGTGTTGAGGAATGGTTTTTACATATTCTGAAGGAGATTTACTTATCATTACGTTAAAGGTTAATTCCTCAAGAGGAATTTCCTTGTCTTCAAGCTTTTTAGCACAGTTGGCAATTTTTTCACTAATTTGGTTTTTTGCTCGTTCAAAATCATCCATTGTCTGAACTTTGGATAAAATATCTAGTAGTTCATAAAATAAATTTTTTATAAACGCTGGAGTATGTGACTTTTTTCCAGTTAGTCCCTTTACATCTACTTTTCCTGTTTTTGTTACACCTAGATAATTTTTCTTTCTATTGCTTAGGACACAATAACGATATACCTTGTCAATTTCCAAATCTACCCCATGGTCTATTTTTGCCTGCTCGATTACTTTTTGGATTTGCTCCTCAGATGGATTTTTGACAAAGATAGAATCTGTATCTCCATACAAAACTTCAACTCCAATTGTTTCACATTTTTTGATTGTTTCAAGAATTGTGTATCTCCCTATAGCCGTTGTAGCCTCTGCTGCAGGAAGAAAATATAATGGAAATATTTCAGCGCCCATTACGCCATAGCTGGCATTTAAAATTACTTTGAGCGCTTGACTTGTTACTGTATATTGCTGTCTTTGTTCTTCTGACAGGGTTTCTTTTTTTGAAAGACTTTTGTAATAATTTACCCTCAAATCTCGCAAAGATCCAATAATTATAGAGGTAAGCCCATTACGTTTTGAGCACATCCAGTGATTGGTTTGAGGTATTGTGTTTTTCTTACAATCCTCATGAGAACATCGAACTGTTTCGTAAGATAGATTTTTTACTTTAATTATACTTGGATACAGGCTAGCAAAATCCATCACAACAACATCAAAATGAATTCCCTCTTTTGGATCAACAACTAATCCTCCCCGATATTTTTTATCCTTAATTACTGCATCAGACATTACACCCTCTGATCTTTTCTGTAACTCTTCCCTTTTTGGAATTAAGGCATTTCTCTGTCGGTGCTCATAATAAAGCAAGCTCCTAATCCATTGAGACACTCCGAGTCTTGCAATATCATCAATTGGCATTCGACCAATTCTTGCAATTATTACAAGTAAATTCATCAAAAGATCATGGTTAAAGCTTGTGAGTTCATATGTTATCAATGCATCATTGTAACAGTACTTTGCGGTTTGGTAAAGATTAAGATCAGATAATTCTATTCCATAATCAATTTTTTCTTTTCCTAAAAGCGCTTTTGAAACACTGTTTAATGAAAAATCGGTATAAGATTGACTAAATGCATAAATTTGAAAAGAGCGATTCGAAAGAGTTCGATACAAATCCAAATGTACACCATGTTTTAATGTGGCAGAATCCCTCATCATGTAAAGTGGATTATCTTTTTTTTTAATCCCTAATCTTTCAGCTCTATTGTAAAGATAGGGTAAATCGAAATCATCACCATTGTATGTTAAAACAAAAGGAAATGATTCCATTATTTTAAAAGCATCAAAGATCATTTCTTTTTCTTTATCTTTTTCATAAAAAACAACCTTGATATTTTCATCTAGTTCATTTTTCCCTTCTTCAGTATCTTGTGTCCTCAAGACAAAAATTTGGTCAAACCCATCTGTTCCCTTGAGCCCTATAGCAGTAACCGTTTTTTCAGCTATTTTTGCATCTGGAATTCGGCCTATTTCAGCCTCAACTTCTATATCTACACTTAGACGTTTGATTTTGGGAATTGGTTGGTTTAACAATTCTGCCCAATTGGTAATGCATTCCTTGAATTCGTTGGAATCCACCATACTCTCACTATCGACTTTATCCCAAAGTAAGCTCTTTAGAGCGATTTTTACTTCATCGGAAATTTCCAAATCATGTGGCTTTATTTTTCCATCAACAATTTCATAATATTTTCCAATTATGAGTGACCTATCATATAGATAGTTTTCATAATATTTTATATCAGACTCCCAGGTCTCTATTACATTTCTAATACTTTTTTCGCCAGTAGTACCTCCAATTGCTAGAGGATCTGATACCGTAATTTTTGACATTTCGACAGGTTCATCTTTAATTAAATCTTGACGTTTTACTTTTTCAATTTTTAAAATATCATCTCTCTCTTTTAGAAATTCTAACTCGTCTGGATTCAGTTTAGAATAACAATATGGTTTGTGTCCGGTTTCATCAAACCATAAAATCAATTTTTGAGAATTTGGTTCATAGAATTTTAAAACAGCAGATCTTGTTGTGTTGTTATATGTTGCAGATACTAGCATTGAGGGAGGCATTGAAGAAATTTTTTCCGGTTTAGTTACCTCAACTTGCATAAAATCACCTAAGAAGAACCATCATATTTGTTGACAAGTTCTTGTGCCCATTTTGAAATATTATTTTTGTCTAATTTTACAACTTCTACTCCAGCCTCTTTTAATAATTCAAAATCTGTTTCAGGGTACGAATCAAGACATACAAATTTTCTAATCCCTATTGTTATTGCCATTTTTGTGCATTCCAGACAGGGTACAAAAGTAGTATACAAAATTGCACCTTCGACACCTGCTTCTATTCCAAGGATTGCACAATGCATTATTGCATTGGCTTCTGCATGATTGCAAAGACATCTATCCAAAGAAGCGCCAGATTCAATTTTTCCTTCCATCCTTAATTGGCATCTTTTACATCCACCATCAAAGCAGTTTTTTATGCCTGGAGGAGTTCCATTATACCCTGTGGCTAGTTGTCTATGATTGCGTACGATAACTGCCCCTACTTGTCTGGTTAAACAGTTTGAACGAAGTTTTGCCAGTTCTGCTTGCAGCATAAAATATTCATCCCAATCAGGCCTAGCAAAAGACTTACTCATACATGGACAAATTATTTGTGCAATATATGAATTCGTTAATTTTAGGTTTTGAATCTCAAGTTATCAGATAATATTTCTCTGATCGACCACTAGTTTCAACCATGATTGATTTGTACACAATCTTCTTTAGTAAGTTAATAAAGACAAAATTATGGCAAGCTATACAGCAGAAGTAAGCGTCATTCATAGAAAATTTCAAAACGCCGTGAAAAGAGCAAAAACAAAAACAACTCTTAACAAAGCATACAGTGTACATAAAAAAGATCATGAGCGTTTGTTGAAAAAACATCTTAGAGAAGAGACTGCAATGATTAACAAAGCAAAGAAAAAGTTAGAGTAGCGGTTCTTTTTTTTTAATTTTTTATAACTAATTTAGATTTTTCCAAGTTTCATCATCTGTTGCTGGAAACATTTTTCTAATTCTTGTCTGGTCTTGTTCAATGGCCTCTATCCTTTCGTTAAGATGTCTTAAGATATTTGCATCTCCGGTAACTTGAATTTCCTCATGAATGTCTGAAATTTTCTTGTTTAGTTTTTTGTAAAATACTAAATGCTTGCGAAAAGATTCTTCTGATTTATCTTCTTCTTTTTCATCCACATTATTTTATAATTTAATATTAAGTTAAAAGTTTGCTTAAACCAAAATTTATTTTCTGATAGCTTAACGATCTCTCAAATGAAATATTCAGAGGAAATTTAAATAATTCTCATATCAGAGTTAGATGACTAAGAATAAAATTATAAAATTGAATCAGAATTTTTAATTTGCCTGAACTGTTTGGATTTTGTCTATGTTCAAAAATACGATTAAAACATGAATTTTGTCACTTTTTTAGCATAGTTAGGCTTGGTTTTTCAATAAAAACAAATAGTAATCATTCATTTGTCAACCCTGCACTACACGAAAGCATAAAATCAATAAAACGAGGTTCAAAATCATACAAAAATGACTTTAGTACATATTGATAAAAAATACATTGAAAAAAACTCGATAGAGAAACGAGATTATCAGGTAAATCTCGCAAATCAAGCAATTCAAGAAAATTGTATTGTAGTTTTACCAACAGGGTTGGGTAAAACAGCAATCGCATTACAGGTAATTTCTGAATATCTTGCCAAAGGTAAAGGAGTGTTATTTTTAGCTCCAACGAGGGTTCTTGTAAACCAACATTATGAATTTCTAAAAAATAATCTCACAATTGAGGACATATCTTTAATCACCGGAGAAGATACCGTGCAAAAAAGAACCAAACTTTGGAATAATAGTGTGATTTGTGCAACGCCAGAAATTACAAAAAATGATCTAGATAGGCAAATTGTATCTCCTAATCAATTTGGTTTGGTGATATTTGACGAAGTACACAGAACTGTAGGGGATTATGCTTATTCTGGAATAGCAGAACGATTTGCAAATCATGATATCCGCATTTTAGGAATGACTGCAACCTTGCCTAGCGAAAAAGAAAAGGCAACTGAAATTCTTACCAGATTAAACATTTCTACGGTAGCTGAGAGAACTGAAGATAGCCCCGATGTTAAACCATACATTCAAGAAACAAATACTGAATGGATAAACGTCGAACTCACCCCGGAGATGAAGAGCATACAGACTCTATTGAAACTAGCCTTAGATGAAAGATATGAAATTTTGAAAAAAAATGGACTTCAATTAAACGGACAACAATCCTTGTCCGCATTACTACGGGTAAGGCAATTCGTGTTACGCCAAAACAAAAGATGTGCAAAGCCACTGTTTACAGCAATTCGAATCCACTATGCACTAACCATGTTTGAAGCACATGGGGTTACGCCATTTTTAAAATTCTGTGAACGAGCCCAAGCGAAAAAAGGAGCAGGAGTAAAAGAATTATTTGAAATTGATCCAAATTTTACTCGAGCCGTACATCTTGCAAAAGAGGCCCAATCAAAAGGGGTAGAACATCCCAAAATTCAAAAACTAGAAGAAATTCTCCACAAAATTAATGGAAAGGCCCTGATATTTTCAAGTTATCGAGACTCGGTGGACGTTATTTTTAAGAAATTAAATGAAATAGGGATTCCTGCAGGGATTTTAATTGGTAAAGCTGGCGAAACTGGATTAAAGCAAAAAAAACAGATTGAGACTGTTCAAAAATTTAGAGACGGAGAATTTAGGGTGCTAGTTGCAACTCGAGTAGGTGAAGAAGGATTGGATATTTCAGAAGTTAATCAAGTAATTTTTTATGACAACATTCCTAGCTCAATCCGTTTTATTCAAAGAAGAGGAAGAACTGGTAGAAAAGATACAGGAAAACTTGTTGTGTTAATCGCCAAAGATACAATAGATGAAAGATATTATTGGATTGGAAAAAGAAAGATGACAGCAGCAAAATCTATGGGTGAAAAGATGGTTGAAACATTACAAAAAAATAAATTAAAAAAAACAGGTCTTGATGCCTTTGTTTAGATTCTACCTTGCTTTATGATACCAGTCAACAAGGCTTCCTTTCTTTGAATTGTTTTGTTTTTCATTCCAGATTCCAAATGATGTACGTTGCTATTTTTCCCTTGTAATAGATTTGTCAAACGAATATCATATTGATTTGACAAAAATTGCTTAAGGTCACCAGATTCCATTTGAAACTCAGGACTACTTATGGTATCTTTTACTAAATTAGAAACAGAATTATCCAAGTAGTTTAGAATTTCATCCAGCATTTTTTCAGTTAGAACCATGAAACTATCCTAATCTTTTGATAATATGGTATCCAAATTCAGATTTTACGGGATCAGATATTTGACCAACTTGAAGTTGGAATGCAACATCTTCAAATGGTTTTACCATTTTTCCTTTGGTAAAGTAACCCAGATTTCCATCTTTTTTGGCGCTTCCGCCATCTATGGATAGTTCTTTTGCGAGTCTCCCAAATTTTTGACCATTTTTTATCTTCTCTAATATTGCCAAGGCTTGGCTTTGTTTTTCAACAAGTATATGTGAACATTTTATTTTGTTTGACATTACAAATTTTTCCTCATTACACATCTTTATTGTTTTTGTAAAGGTTAAACCAATAATGTATTTTTCATAAACAAATTTTAAATTTTTTAGGAATTATGGGAAATTAAACCTCAGAGTAGTTCTGGATCCTTCGTAGAGTCATAATTTACTATATCAATTCTAGGTTTAGCCTTTGGACTTCGATAGGTAACACCAGCACCATGAACTTCCAATAAAATGGAAAGACGGTAAGGAGTAGACGGAAAAAGTTTATCCCAAACATCGATTGGATTATCCATAAAATTTGCTCTAATGTGAGCTTTTTCGATTTCATTTGAAATCGATATTATTGGATTTTCATAAACAATTCCCAACATTTTTTCTATAGCATTCATTCCAAGCATATGTTCATTGGAATGCACAGTTAACATGTAATGGAGAATGTTTTCAGAAAATGAATATTGTTTTTCAGGCTCCGAGAAAACAGATATTGAATGATTTTTTATTGCAGGGTTTTCCGAAATTTTAAATAAAAATATAGATACGGACAAAGCATTATTTGCCCGGATTCTGGAAGGGTCGGTAATTCTTAAATCGTCAATATCCATTCTGGCATCTTGAAATAATTCTAAAATTCCCTCTGTAGTCGAAGCAAAATGTTCCCAAAATACGGAATGGTTGTCATTTTGAATAGTTTTCTGGGACAATGTAAACGAATTTTTTCATAATTTTGATTTTAAACTTCAAATAATAAAAAAATACGACAATTTGACCAATTTTGACCCAGTATGTAAGAAACCCATTTTGCTTTTGTAAAAAAATTTATGCTGTCTCCAGCCTGGTGAGAATCTTACCTAAAGATATAGATTTTCTCGATGGTTTTGAATAGGTTTTGTGGAAAAATAGGCTCGTATTATACCCATTTTTTGTTCAAATTGAACAATCGAAATCTTGTGTGTACTGCCCATGACACACGTGAGTTTAACATTATTTTTTTTGGTAATTTTTTAGTGATAAGTTTTTCATATTTCAAAAATAGGAAAATTGAAATTTTCTCAGTAATCGCAATATTATTTTTCGTGTCCTTTGGAGTTATAGGAAATAATTCAGTCTTTGCCATTGAAGACACTACAAAAGACAAGAGTGAATACATTGATTTTCAAAAGTATACTGGAAATAGATTGCTTGTTTTTAATGACACAAAAGTTGATTATTGTATTACAGTTAACGAACAAAATCCCGCATTTAATGACATTGCAATTAATGCGGTAAAAACATGGCACGACAAAATCGTTGAGGTGACACAAAATTCTGAAGTCTGGGATATGAAAATGCATGTTTATCCAAAAGATGAATCAATTTGTGACGGATATGTAAATTTTGTTGCAACTCCGGATCCAACATTTTTTCAATTATCAGGTGTTGTAGGATTTAGTCATCCTCAAACTCCGGTTGCAAATGTTACAATTTACACAGACGATTATCAAAGTACTTTACTGAAAATGGCAGAAAAAGATGAAAGTTTTTGGGAAAATATTACTCTTGAGGAATTTCAAGACATTGTAAAAAATCAGGATCATGACCAATTTGACACAGAAATGATAAAAAGAGTCACATTGCATGAGATTGGTCATTCTTTGAGTTTGAATCATCCAAATACGGATAAGGGAAGTCTACAGGAAGCTTCAGGAATAATGGGATATGATATGTCATACAATCAAATAGATGATGATGAAGTAATTGAGATTGTAAAGGCATATCCAAATGGATTTTCCAAAGTTTCAAAATCAAATTCTATTAAACTCGATGAAGTTAATGACAAACAATTCCTAACTCTCGGAGAAGTAGTCAATTTAACCATAGAATTACCTAATTCAGACGGACAGCTACCACCTGCAGGAATTGAGGTGTATATTTTCCCTGAAGGAACTACCTCTCAAAAAACAGAAAAAGCCCCAATCAAGGTTATTCGAATTCCAGGACAAAAACAATTGGTGAATAATGGAGGTTATGTCGAGGATCTTCATTCCATCATGACACATTGGGGTTCCTCTTCAAAGGTGCTATCCATTCAATTTAAGGTAGTCAAAGAATTTGAAAACGCAGACATGATAGTAGTTGCTCATAACGTTGGTGGTTTTGAGGAGCAATGGTTCTTAGAGGATGTGCTTTCTGTCAAAAAAGCCTTATTTTCTAATGCTTTATTAGATTTTGAGACAACAGAGTACAAACACTATCTTATGGGATCAAATCCAAATAGAGTACTAGAAAAAGAATCCGCCTTTAAGGTAAAGCAAGACCAATTATACACTGAGACACTTGGTGAGTGCTTATCTCAAAATAATATGAAAAAATGCACAGAAAAAATCAAAGTGGATGATTTTAAACAAGATGATTCTCCAGCCTCAATATGGATGCCATGAAAAAAATTATAATGATAAACTGATTAAACACGATTTTATCAAAATTCTGTCTTGAAATACAAAACCCTCGGCGGGATTTGTGAAATTAGTTTACCACCACAAGATGTTAACAAGGTTTTGCAAGTTTTCCTAAAGTGGGCCTGTAACAGTTGGCAGAAAAACACCAATAATTGTGGCAAAAATCCAGATAACAAAAGCAACTATCAGTGATTTTAAAAAACCCATTTTGTAAAACGAGCCAAGTGCAATCAACCAAACAATTCCAGCCACTATGGCTGCTATCCAACCCGTTTCAATAAGATAGTATGCAGCTGTGTAAACGATAGTACCAATAAGGGCAGTAACAATTGCACTGATTATTCCCTTACTTTCACCAAACAATTTAGTTACTATGTAAATAATAATTGCAGAAACCAACAAGCCAATTAAGAAAATTACTGTAGTGTTTAGTTCATCCATTTTTAATTCCTTGAAGTAAGTTCATTGTTTTTAATAATGTTCAATACAATAATGTTATGAATTTCTGTGTTAATTTAGAAAACTTCTTTTGGTCTGTATTCACCAAAAACTTCTCTGAATGTATTACTTATTTCTCCAGTTGTAGCATACGCTTTAGCAGCAGTAATAATATAGGGCATGAGGTTATTGTCAGTTTCTGCTGCGCGTTTCATAGCAGATAACGCTTTTTCAAGTTTTTTATTATCTCGGGAAGCCCTTAATTTTTTGAGTGCCTTGTTTTGTTGTATTTCAACCCTATCATCAATTCTTAAAAGATCAGGTTGTTCTTCCTTTTCAGAGTATTTGTTTACCCCAACTATTATTCTATCACCATCATCAGTCTCTTTTTTAAGACGATATGCATTTTGTCTTATTTCGGATTGGAAAAATCCTTTCTCAATTGCTTTGACTGAACCACCCATTTTTTGAATTTTTTTAAGATATTTCCAGACTCCATCTTCTATTTGGTCACATAACTCTTCTAGATAGTAAGAGCCAGCCATAGGATCGGCAGTTTTGGTAACACCACTTTCATGGGCAACAATTTGCTGAGTTCTTAGGGCAATTTTTGCTGATTCCTGAGTAGGAAGAGCAAGGGCTTCATCCCTGGAGTTTGTGTGAAGTGATTGAGTTCCACCCATCACGGCTGCCATTGTTTGCACAGCAACGCGGATAATATTGTTATCAGGTTGTTGGGCAGTTAATGATTCACCGCTTGTCTGGGTATGAAATTTTAATTGTAGGGAACGGGGATTTTTTGCATGAAACATTTCTTTTAGAATTTTTGCATAAACTTTTCTTGCAACTCTAAACTTTGCAACTTCTTCAAAGAATTCTATAGTACAACAGAAAAAGAAAGATAACCTAGGAGCAAAGTCATCAATTTTGAGACCTCTGTCAATACATGTTTGAATATATGCAATGGCATTTGCAAGTGTAAAAGCTACTTCTTGCGTTGCAGTACAGCCAGCTTCTCTCATATGATAGCCAGATATTGAAACGGGATACCACTGTGGAACTTTTTCTGCACAATAACCAATCATATCACCAATTAATCGCATCGAGGGTTGTGGTGGATAGATGTAGGTGTTTCTTGCAATGTATTCCTTTAAAATATCATTTTGAGTTGTGCCCCTTAGAGTTTCACTTTTGAATCCTTGAGCTTCACCAACTGCAATATAATATGCAAGTAATGTAGAGGCTGTGGAATTTATTGTCATGGAGGAACTAACTTTTCCCAAAGGAATTCCATCAAATGCAATCATCATGTCTTTAAGTGATGCAATTGAAACTCCAACCTTTCCCACTTCACCTTCTGCTTGAGGAGAATCCGGATCATATCCTATCTGCGTTGGAAGGTCAAAGGCCATGCTAAGACCAGTTTGACCTTTTTCAAGCATGAATTTGAATCGCTCATTGGTAAGTTTGGCATCTCCAAATCCTGAATATTGACGCATCGTCCAAAATCTGTCACGAAACATCCCAGGATGAATTCCTCTAGTGAAAGGATATTTTCCAGAATCTTCAACCGGTTTTTTTTTGGAAGATTTTTGGTAAATTCTTTTTACTGTAAAATTGGAATCAGTAAATATTTTCTTTTCTGGTTCTTTTGATTTTTTGGATTTTTGTTTTGCCATTTTTTCACCTTACCAGGGATTTTGTAATCTTGTCAGCTGCTTCAAAGGGATCAATATCTTTGGCCCTAAGCTTTTTTAGATATTTCGAAAATGTTTTATCTGAATTAAGCATTTCATTCATTTTTTCTTGGATGTTATTTAAAACAATATCTTTAAGTTCAGTTTCGAGTCGCTGGTTGTCTTTTTCTTTTTTGAGTTTCTTTTTTGAGACCATCATTTCCTTGAGGGTTTTGGCAAATTGAATAATTCCAGAATTTTTTTTGACTGAGGTTTTTAAGATAATTGGGTTTCGCTCTGATGCCCCAATAAAATCTCTCACAGCATCAAACAATTGATTTGTTCCATCCAAATCACTTTTGTTTACCAGATAGATATCACCAATCTCAGTCAAACCGGCCTTGATAGTTTGAATGCTATCTCCAGTATGAGGATTAAACACAACAACTGTGATATCTGCAATATTTGATATTTCAACTTCAGTTTGTCCTGCACCCACGCTTTCAATTATTATGGGATTAAATCCTGCATATTCCAAAATTCGAACACTGTTTCTAAGTGATCTTGAAATGGCTCCCGTCGCTCCTCGTGATGCAATACTCCGAATGAACGTTCCAGAGTCAGTAGATTCACTCATTCTAACTCTGTCTCCTAAAATGGCACCTCCAGTTACATGGCTAGTAGGATCAATTGCTAAAACTGCAGGTTTTGTGTGTAGTTTTTTCATTGCTACCACTGTTTTGTTTATCAATGAACTTTTTCCAGCACCAGCAGGTCCAGTGATTCCAATTACCATGGATTTTCCAGTTTCTTTGAAAATTTTTTTTAAAATCTTTTTGGCTTCGGGTTGATCATTTTCAATTATTGTGATGGCTTTTGCGATTGCACCTCGTTTTCCTTTTTTTAAATCTAAAATTAAATCCATTAAAAATTAAATTTCAAAGCATCAATAAAATCTTGCGTGTGATCTAAGGATTTCCGTAGATGATGGGTGCAGGAGGGTCTCCATAGGGACGAATTTCAGTCTTTAAAGAAACTTTGTCGAGTTCCTCATGATCAATTAAAAAAGTAACTGGATGAATTTCCCACCCATATTTTGGAGTGACCGGAAATGGAATAATAACAGTAAATTCAGAGGAATCCACAAAGGTTTTTTGAAAAGATTCTTCCATTCCCAAAACCTCTAAAACTACCGCATTGGTCTTTTCAGATTTATCTTGGAAAACAATTTGTATATGAGAATCATCTCCCTCATAGTTTGAATTGGTTCTTTCATCAAAATACTCTGCTTGGATAGAAAATGTAGATTTCAAAATTTCCTTGTCACCATTGTTTGTTCCAGTCAGCAATAAAATTGCCAATATTGTTACTACTCCTAGTGCAATAGGAGCACCCAGTTTTTTAGCCATTTTTGAATTCTTTTTTCATTTTTCGTAGAAATTTAGAGTTGATTCGTATTCTTTCTAGCGTTTGAGCTTGGGTTCTCTCTGTGCCAGGAGTGGGGTTTTTCTTGAAGAATTGTTTTATTTCTTTTTCCATAGAATCATCAGCTATTGAGGAAATACTGGCAACAATTCTGTTGAATAAAGGATTTCCATGACCAACTTTTTTGTTTAATTTTTTCCAATTTTGTTTTAGCCAAGGCCATAAAATTTTTTTCCCGAATGGATTTGCTGCTACTTTCATGATTGGAAGCTGCATGTTTTGTGAACGAACCTCTGATGTTTGAGAAAAATTAAGAGATTTTTTAAGTAATTTTTGGTCTTTGAAACCACACATCGCTCCAAGAAAACGAAGTTTTTCTTCCATTGTTTTGGCATTTTTGTATAACTTAACAAGTTCGGCATGAGTTTTTGAATTTCCATTCCAAGCTGCAATTGAACAGATTGGTTCAATCAAATCCGGAGAGAGTGATTTAGGAGATCTTAGAAATTGATCATATCGTCTTTTTGCCTCTTGAGCAACTTCGCCATCATCCATTTTTCCTAGAGTCGAGATAGTAAAGGAGCGAAGTAAAGCATCAGTATGTTTATCGGATTTTTTAGGTTCCCAGCCTAAATCAAAAAGAATTTTTCGAAAATAGTTAACTGCATAGTCTCTAATTTCTTCAGAGAATTTTTCATCAAAAGCGCGGAAATAAAGTCCAGCTAAATTATGTGCCACATTAATTGAGGACAAATAGCTATCTTCTTCGTAATATGCATCTGAAAAATCAAGATAATTTCGTACTTGTTCTCTTCCTGAAACACATAGTGAATACAGATCGTTTTGTATAGCCCATCTATCTATTGAAGAGATTTGTTTTTGGTCAACTAACATTTTTAGATCAAGTAAAATTCCTTCATCATACTTTACGCGGTAAAATCCCTTCCTGCCATAATTTGCCACAAATCCAATCGATTTTGGAGTTTTGACAGACATTGATTTTTTTGAGAATAATTTTGTGATTGTTTTATCTGAAAATCCTATAGTAAGAGGAATTTTCCAGAGTCCTTTTTTTGATTTTTTGTCCTCCTCAAGTAAGTAGCGATTTTGTTTGATTTGTAATTTATTCCCTTCTTGTTGAATTTCTACAAGCGGAAATCCTGGTTGCTTGAGCCAACTATTAACCATGGAACTCACAGGCATTTTTGAGGCCTTGCCAATTGCATCCCACAAGTCCTGGCCTTTGGCATTTTTGTATTTAAAGGATTTAAGATATGCCATTAGCCCTTTTCTGAAATTTGGTTCACCGACATAGTCTTCAAGCATTCTCAAAATACATCCTCCTTTGTCATATGATATTGCATCAAAAATTTCTCTTATTTCAGAGGGAGAATTTACTGTTACATCAATAGGATGTGTAGTTTTTAATGAATCCAATCCCATTGCCACATTCATTGCGTCTTCAACGAATTGATTCCAGAGATCCCATTCTGGATAAAACTTGTCAACAAATTTTGTAGCCATAAACGTTGCAAAGCTCTCATTGAGCCAAAGATCATTCCACCATTCCATCGTAACTAAATTACCAAACCATTGGTGTGCAATTTCATGGGAAATCACTTCGGCAATGAATTGTTTTGTCCTAGTAGAAGATGTTTTAGAATCATAAAGTAAAATTGTCTCTCTAAAGGTAATTGCTCCCCAGTTCTCCATTGCTCCAGCTGCAAAATCAGGAACCGCAATCAAATCAAGTTTAGGTAACGGATATTTTATACCAAAATATTTTTCGTATGAGACAAGGAGTTTTTTTCCTAAATCTAGAGAAAATTTTCCTTTTGATTTGTTTCCTTTGGTTGTTATCACCCGAATTTGAATTTTACCAACCTTACTAGTAAGATACTCAAACTCCCCAACTCCAAGATAAATCAAATAAGTAGACATGATAGGAGTTTTGCTAAACTTGTAAGACGTTTTATTTCCAAGTTTAGTTTTTATTTTCACCGGCATGTTAGAAATTGCAGTAAATTTGTTATCAGCAATTATGGTAATATCAAAAGTTGCCTTTGCTTCTGGTTCATCCCAGCAAGGAAAGGCCCTTCTAGCATCTGCTGCCTCAAATTGTGTAGTTGCAAGATATTTTGTTTTCCCTCCCTGTTTGTATTGGCTACGATAAAATCCCAATAAACGGTCATTGAGGATTCCTTGAAATTCAAATATAATTTTTGAATTCCCCTTTATTTTTTCTTTAAGAGTAATTTGCAGTTCTTCTTTTTTTTCATTGATTTTTGGGGTGGAGTAAATGGTTCTTCCTTTATTTTGTATTTTACAGGAAATTATTTTGATCTCAGCGCAATTAAGGGAGATTGATTTGGTGGGTTTTTTACAATCTATGGTTATTGTTTCCTTTCCACTAAATTGGAATTGTTTTAGATCCGGCGTAAAAACAAGTTCATAATTTATCGGTTTGACATTCACAGTCCAAGTAATTTTGTTAGGCTTTATGTAGATTTTCTATTAGAACGATCAAAAATTTATCCTCTTTTTTAAATTAATTTACTATCAATAATTACCATTATTGTAGTTCGATCTTTAATTTTGAAATTCATTAGAATACAGTTAAGAATATAGGATTTTCAGGATTAATTTTTAAAAAAATATTTTTATTCATTTTTAACAAAATCTATCAGATCTTTAATTTTTTCAAAATTTCCAATTTCTGTTAAACTATGGGCATCACTAGACAAATGAAATTTAACCCCATTTTTTTTGAAGACCTTCAACCAGCTTAACAAAGGCCAATGATACTTTGCGTTAATTTCTACGATCTTTTCATTTGACACAATTAATTTTGCAAGATTATTCAATTCATCTTCATTAAGATCAAAAGTTGGTTCTGGGCCAAGATGACCAATAACATTCACATCAGGGTTTTGAATTGCTGTTTCTAGAGCTTTTAACCACAGTTGTTTATCTTTCAGCAAACCATGAAAGCTGGCGATAATAAAATAATTTCCCATATACTCTTGAGGACAATTTATAGAGCCATCCGGTAAAATTTTGGCTTCAAAGCCAACAATAATATTTTCTCGTTTAAGTGATTCAATTTGGTCCAAATATTGTGGAACCCAATCAGATGTCTTCCTAACGTGTTCTGTTATTGCAAATTTTTTAAGACCAATTTTTTCTGCTTGTGTTACAATATTTGAAATTGATAGATTTTCAGGCGAGTGATCATTAAAATTTGAATGAATATGATAATCTTCGTTTAAATTTAATTCCAATAAATTTTTTATTTTTTTTTAGTATATCATTGTATTTAATTTGTCTTTTTTTTCTGTTACAATTAGTAAAAATTTTAGCAAAATGAAGGTAATTCAATATTTAGTATTTCAAGAATATCACATATCCAAAATTCTGCCGGTTTGATGATGATTGCTGAAATTCCGATAATCAATCCTACCGCAACTATTGTTATTCCTATGTTTCTACCAATATTCCTTTTCACATTGACTTTTTCTATATTATTAGGATCTCCACCAATAATGTGTTCGTCAAAGTTCAGGTTTTGATATTCTTGTTTTGCAGAATATTGATCATAAATAATTTTAAGTTCCTCAAGTTCTTTTTGTTTTGTTTCTATTTCTTTCTCTTCATTTGTTTTGAAGATTTTAGCTTGATCTACTAGTACCTCTTTTTCTGTTCTTATTTGAATTATTTTTGATTGGTTTGAAATTAATTCTTCTACTAGAATGTCTTTGTTTTTAATTTCCTCTTGTGCCATTTTAATTTCATTTTCTACAATTCCCCGCTCGTGATTAATTTTTATTTCATATTCTTGACGATATGCAATTAATTGAGATAATTCATGGCGTTGATGTTTTAATTGATCATCTTCAAGTTTTAATTTGCTGATATTATGTCGTTCATTTTCAATCTCTAAAATATAATTTGGAATTTCATTCTTTTTATAAAAAAATTCGGATTTATTATTTGAATCTAATGATCCAGAATCTTCGTCTTCCTTTGATAGTTTGAAAGTCTTATCCGAATAGGATTCATCCGATTGTTCGTTTAAGATTTTATTGGAAATTGAATCAGGAGTAATCTTGTCATTTATTTTTGTTTTTGAAATGGATGATATCCTTGAATCCATTTGTTGTTTAATTTTTTTTTTCTTGCGAAGATTAGTTATTTGTTCAGTTTTTGACTCTAGATATTTTTCATCCGAATGATAAAGGATTTTGTCCTTTTGTAATCTATGAAAAATATATCTTAATCTTTCTTGGTCACCAAAATTCAAAGAGATTAATTTTTTTACATTTTTTAATTTATCCTCATTTGCTGATGGTTTTTTCTGAGGTTCCAGAATTACCTCAGCTGAGATTTTCTTGTTAAGATAAATTTGATCAGAGTTGAACAATTTTTTCCCTTTCTGAAGAGTTTCCATGATGTACCTTAGTCTTCCTTTATCGCCTTGGTTCTCTGCCATCAACTTCTTTATGCGCAGTATGGCCTCTGAAGTGGATATGTGATAAATTTCAGGGTTCAATTATCCTAGAATTTCATAAAATCCAGTTTAATGCCAAAGTCAGAAAAATCGTATGATTGGGTGTTAATTTTTTTATTCGATTTTTGGTTTCTTTCAAATGTTATTTTCTCATGAATAATTGATGATATTACACTATTTTTTAAAAACATAGTCGAAAATCAAATAAACCCAAGAATGCATACCAAATAGAGATAATAACTATGAAACAAAAAGCATCCTCGCGAAGTATCAAAATACTTGTGGCAAAACTAGGTCTGGACGGTCATGATAGAGGTGCTTTGGTTCTCTGCAGAGCATTTAGGGATGCGGGGATGGAGGTAATCTACTCAGGATTATTTGCAACTCCCGAGAGGATTTCACAAATCGCAGAAGATGAAGATGTTGATGCAATTGCAATGAGTCTTCTAAATGGTGCTCATGGAACTCTGTTTCCAAGAGTGGTAAAAGCCCTCAAAAAGAAAGGGATTAAAGATGTTTTAGTAGTAGGCGGAGGCGTTATTCCTGATGTTGATCATGATGAATTAGTAAAGGCAGGAATTGATCACGTCTTTGGTCCAGGAACCCCCCTACCAACAATAATAGATCATATTACTTTGGGCGTATCTAAATTAAGAAAAATTTAAGAAAGAAATCACTCGGTAGAATCTGGCCACATCATTTTTCGCATTTCTTTACCAACTTTTTCTATTTGATGCTCATCAGTTTCTTTCATGTATTTGGAAAATGATTCTTGTCCGCTTTTCTGGTATTCATTAACCCACTCGTCATTAAAAGTTCCATCTTGAATCATGGTGAGAACTTTTTTCATATTCTCTTTTGTTTCACTTGTCATCACCATTGGTCCACGTGTTAGACCACCATACCTTGCAGTTTCACTAACACGTCTCCACATTCCATTAATTCCATATCTTTGAATCATATCTACTATCAATTTGAGTTCATGAAGCACCTCAAAGTATGCAATTTCCGGTTGGTAACCTGCCTCTACCAAAGTTTCAAATGCCGCTTTTACCATGGATGCTGAACCACCACACAAGTCAGCTTGCTCACCAAACCAATCAGTTTCAACTTCTTCTTTGAAGGTTGTTTGAATTAACCCAGCTTTTGCACTACCAATTGCTTTTCCAATTCCAAGTGTTCTATCCCATGCTTTTCCGGTAAAATCCTTGTGTACTGCAACAATCGATGGAGTTCCAAAGTTTTCAAGATATGTTTCTCGCACCTTTGAGCCAGGACCTTTGGGAGCTACCATAATAATATCCACATTATCTGGGGCATTAATCCAGCTCCAGTGGATTGCTGCTGCATGAGAAAACGACAAAGCTTTTCCTTCAGAAAGGTTGGGTCCAATCTCATCTTTGTAAACCTGTGATTGGATCATATCAGGTATCAATATATGAATAATATCGGCTTGCTTGCATGCATCAGCTACAGACAATACTTTATGGCCATCACTAGAAGCCTTTTTCCAGCTATTTCCACCTTCTTTTAGGCCCACAACAACATTAAGACCTGAATCTTTCATGTTGTTGGCTTGAGCATCACCTTGTATTCCATATCCAATAACGGCTATAGTTTCATCTTTAATAGGATCTAAACTGATTTGATCATCTTTCCAGGTTTTTGCCATGAATTTGCTCAAATTATTGCAAATATTAACCAACACCAAACAGAGTTTATGTTAATTTGAAATGTTGCCAAAAAAGATAAGGAGTTTATTTTCTCTATTATTTTATGGTCAAATGTTGCCTTTGTGAGACAATAATTGACAGTGGACTCTTGTTTGGATTTTGGGGACCAGAGGAAAAGGCAAAACCAATTTGCATAAAGTGTCTAAAAAGAGTGCTTGATTCTGACGGAAAAGATACAGGGATAAGACAAAGAATAGAAAAATGGTTAGCAGAGGAAAACATTTCATTTAGCGGAATAAATGAACCAAAACATGTGTTTCATTTTACTTTAGAAGAGATGGGACCATTAAAAATGAGAATTGAAGTTTTCCAGGAACAAAATAGTCCTGATATCATAATGGGATTTATGACTTTTCTTAGCAAAGACTTAACTTTCACAATTTACAGGTTCTCACAAAAAGAAAAAGAGAAATTCAAACATGCTGTAGATGAATTTCTTTCAACACTAAGGGTGGACTATAGAACAGGTATCAGAGTAGGTTATGAGATTGTTTCAGAAAAAGGACATTATGGTGCCAAATATTTTATCAAAACTAGAGAACATGAATGTGATAAAGAAAAATTTTTGAAAATGTTAGATTTGACAAAAAATACCGGTTCAAGATCAGATGAATTTTTAAACCAAACACTAAGAAATTAAAAATCTAAATTCTATTTTTAATTATCCTAAAATTCAAATTGAAAACACAAAATCGCATACTCGACATTTCACCTTTACTGAATCATCCTTAATTCTAGTAAATTTCTTTGAGGTACACTTAGGACAAATGGGACATGCACGTAGAGGTTTCATTAGTGTTCAGTTGGTTTGGTATCAGATTTATTTATTATTTGTAGTCGATTTTTTCCATTAATTTTTTTAATAAATTGGAATACTGTAGGAGGTACAGTTTTTTCCCATGGTCCATTGCAAATAATCATTGAGCGAATATTTGTTGCATTAAATTGCGATCTATCTAAAAATTCTGGAGTTACCACCTCTATACCAGAATCAGCTAAAAGCATTTTTACATAATCATTTCCACTATAAACCCTATCAAAATGCGGTACCATTGATTTAAGGTAGGATAACCATGTTGCAACATTGAATTGATTCTCCAAAGAAAGAATTATGCATCGGTTTAAATCTACATCAGATTCCATAACGGAGTCATGAATCATTTCGATTCTTTCACCTGCCGTAAATGGATCTTTTTCTAAATAATTAAACTGCGAACTAGTAACGACAATTATAACTTCATCACAATCTTTTAAAATTTGTTTAATTAAATCTAGGTGGCCTAAATGAAATGGTTGAAACCGTCCCATCATTAAACCACGCATAAATAAATGGGCTTTTTGATTTTATTAAACCAGTCTATTTGACTGAACCACTGCCAAGAATCCGTATTGTTGTTGATTCGGGTTTTAGAATTACTGCAATATCTCCAATATGATATGCAACAGGCTTCTCAAATGTTAGTTTAAGAGGATTAATTGAAGAAAATTTTGCTGCTTTAATTTGTAAACCAATGCTTACCAGACACATCTGTCCCTCTGATAACTCATTTTTGTAAAATGGGTTTTTTGTAAATTCCAGATATATTTCAGAATTTACAAGAACGGTATTTTCTTTTGATATAATATCACCACGACCTACCTCGTCAGGTTTTACCCCCTTTACGGCTAGTCCCACCCTTGCTGGAACTATGGCCTCGGAAACTGGATCATCATGCATTTGTATTGATTTAATCAAAACATCAGAACCTGCAGGATACAATTTGAGATTATCATATTGTTTTATTTTACCTGCAGTAACTTTTCCCAAAATTACTGTTCCGACGCCTTTTACATCAAAACAATGATCAACTACCATTTCCTTTGGACTTTCATTTGAAGCGGGTTCAATTTTGTCCATCTCTTCTTTTATTTTATCAAAATCTACTTTGACGTAGTTTTCAATTACAGTTCCTTTTATCATGGTATCCAATTTGGATTCGTCTACTTCAAAAGAATGTGACAAAATTCCTTTATTTTTTTTCAAAGAATCAAGGGCAATGATTTGCTCACCTGTAAATTTGTCAAGTTTATCGACAAACAAAATCACAAATTCTGCTAAGTTTATTGCCTGAAGTAATGGTTGGATTTTCTCAGGAAATCCACTAGGCGTAACCCAAGTTTTAATGATGTCTGATTCTTTTCTATCATAAAGTGAAATATCAGTTACAGTTCCTTTTTTTCCAAATTCTGCTGCAATGTCTTGTTTTCCCAAGACTACGAAATTAATTGATTTTACCAATACTTTTGAATAAAAAATCCGTTTAATGTAGCTTATCTATAAAAAAATCCGGACAAATTGTATTCTAGGGCACCACGAATTTCAGCAATGTTATCCACTAATCTATTAACATCAATGTAAAGTTCAGTGGTAACTACAACCACCCCGTCCTTACCAATTGGAAACACTATTCGATTTATTTTTCCATCTTGAACCATTGTAAATCTTGGTTCACCAACCTTCAAATCCATTTGCTTACGAGTAGTCCATTTTTTCTTGGCTTCATAGAATGATAATTTAATTTCTTCTTCCTTAAAAAATTCCAAAATTTCATCTTTGAATTTTGCATGATACTTTCCATCATAGATCGCCACATATCGTACTTTTTGATCAAGACCCAAGATTTCATCCAAAAATTTTCCATAATCATTAGAATTTACTAATTCCGACACTCTACCACCCAATTTTGTAACATTGAAAACATTACTTAAACTTGATCGCAAATTTCAGGCATATGAGAGTATTTTAGCAAAGTGTAACAAATTTTTTGTTACAAAATGATTTCAGCCTCATTTCAAAATAATATCAAAAAACAAAACAGATGGTTAGTTCCATCGAGTTTGTTGATTCATTATTTTATCCAATTTCTTTTGTGCAATGTGTTCTTGGATTATCATTTCCTGAATCAATTCTTCAGTGATTCTCTCACCAATTGACATGTCAATTGTGAAACTATCAGGTAATTCTGATATCAATGTAGTTGAATCAAAAATGCCTGATGCTCTTTGTTTCTCATAGTTTACAATTGCATCAAAGTTTGAGTGTTGTCGTGTAAATGCATTTCCATCATCTTGGAATCTTTCAAATGAATAGTTTATGTGTTGGAATGAACCAAAACTGTTCATCTCAAATATTTTACCATCTTCACTAGTCCAATAATCACTATACTTTTCGTTTTGTGTAACTTTGATTAATCCCTCACCTTTAGTTGGTGATGGAATCATCTTTGTAAGCATTGGATTAAGAGAATCGCCCGATATATCAAATCCGTCATTAAGGTAAGTGGTCTGATCTCGAAGTTTAAAGTCCATAGCCTTTATTGCCATTACATTGTCTGCAAGTGGTTCCAAGAATACTGCTGACATTGATGTCTTGTCACATTTTTCTTCGGTATCTTTTTCTTGACATTTTACTTTTTGGTGGGTAATACTTAGACTAGTCCTATCGATTACCTCAGACTCTTGAAGTACTTTGATATCTTCAATTTCTCCGGTGTTATCAAACCAAACTTCTACTCTCATTTCTGCCAAATGACCCATTCCAATTTCTGGAACGCCGAAAAGAAATTCTTGAACTTTGAGATCCTTAACAGCCCAAACAGTTGCTTCAAATGTGTTAACTGCACCAAGTTCTATTAATTGCTCATCAAATGGGGTATGATGGTTATCTGTTAAAGTAAAGGAATTTCCATTAAAGGTAAATCCTGAATCAACGACCATGGTTTCACGAGTTTCGTGGTTTACTCCAAATGATGGTCTAGTATCCCAATGATTCATGCCACCTTTTGGTTCACAAGCATCACCTTGTCCATCATTATCGCTGTCAATTTGGTCTGGATTGATTACTTCTGGACAATTGTCGATAAATTCGATCGCAATTGAGCACAAAACGGCATCTCCTACACCCATAGAAATAGTATCAAAGTCCACCATATCTTCACTGCAAACCCAATTACCATAATTGTATGAGGCCGGACCAGAGGCACCAAGATCATAATTTCCAACAACAATATCAGGTCCACTACCTACTTCGGGGCCATTTCCAAAGAATCCGGTTGGTCCATCAGCTGATAATACAAATTCGGACTCTGCAGCTTGACCGTCAACGCCATTTACTAGAGTCATCTGAAGTGTTAATCCAGGTGGAATGTCATCATTGTTGATTGTGCAAGTTACTTCATCACCAACTTGTAATGTTACTTTGTCATCGACCACAGATAATTGTTCTTGTGAGGAATCCAAACACATCCAAGCATTTGGAATATAATTTGATGGACCTAATTCGCTTAGGTGATATGGATCGTTTGCGAAGACTTCATGAAATGCATCAGAATCTCCAGCATCGGTAAAGTCTCTTGCATTGTTATTGGTGGCTACTGCTGAAAGATCCCAATCTCCTGAGTTTTCTTCTCCACCATTATCTTGTGTTAGTTCTTTAACTAGTTTGAGTTGTGGTGCAATGTCATCATTAGAAATTGTACATGTGACGTCATCTCCTGGTGAGAGTTGGAATGCTGTGTTAAGGTCGGCTGGACATTGTTCATCACCAGTTACTGATACAAATGCATATCCTGGTAATTGTGTCTCACCAAGTGTTAGGTCTGTGTTGGTATCATAAGCATATGCTATTCCTGAGGTGACTGAATCACTGTTTACTGTAAGGTT
>JAOTXZ010000020.1 GCA_029862085.1 Candidatus Nitrosopumilus sp. | reverse complement strand
TTTTCTTTTGCAACTTCAAGCATAATAGTTCCAAAACTGGTAACGTTAACACTTTTAACATGATCTTTAATTTTCTCCACTATTTTTTTGATTAGAGTGGTTTTCCCTACTCCAGGTATGCCCACTACAACTACTATTTTATTTTCTGCCAAGTAAAGCACCCAATTGTCGCATTACAACTTCTACGTGTTCCCTTACTAGTTGAGTGTAATAATTAATTAGAATGTCCACCATAAGCAAAACTCCAATACCAGAACCAAAAACTCCCAAAACGTCAGATACACCAGCTATAAGACCCAAAATCGCAGATCCAATTAATGTCACTGACGGAATGTACTTGTTTAGAAGCGCTTCAACAGGTTTGTTTGATCTTCGAAATCCAGGGATTTGTACATCTGCATCAAGCAAGTTCTGAGCTGCACTTTTTGGCGAAAGGCCTCCTAGCTCGACCCATAATTTTCCAAATACTATCACTATCCCAACCATGAAAAGAACATAACCTATTGCACGGCCAGGATCCAACAATGCTATCTCGAGCCCTCGTGGCGGAGTAATGTAATAGATTAGTCCTCCTATAGGTGTAGACGGGCTGGTTGGATCGAATTGAGCTATAAAATTCACAAATACATTATTGTTCCGCGGGTTCATGTTTGCCCAAAGCATTTGGAAAATGAAAACCGCATTTGCAGTAAGTGCTGATGCCAAAATTACTGGAATGTTAGAAACATACATCATTTTGATTGGGTAGACCGCGTTGAAACCCCTATATTTGGTTGACACGATTGGAATTTCAATTTTCATACCTTGGGTGAATACCAAAATTAGTAAAACTCCAGCTGTCAAACATAATCCAAATATGCTCGGCAGCTGGTTAGAACGGAACAATATATTTGACAGATCTCCTGTCATAATCGATTGACCAATATACGGTATTATTCCGATAGTTCCTCCATCTCCAGCAGGTAATGGACTAAATAGACTCCAAAGTATTTGTTGAGCAACACCTGCCATAATGAATACGCTGATTCCACTTCCTAGTCCCCATCCTTTTTGAATTAATTCGTCTAAGAACATGACAATTATAGAAGCTCCCATTAATTGCCCAATCATTACATACAGAACAATAGGGTCTGAAACACCTGGACCATAAACAGCAATTGCATAAACAATGGATTCAGCTACAATCACAACATAGGTTACTAGTTTTGTTGCAGTTTGAAATATTCCTCGTTCTTCGGGTTTTTTGAAATCAAATTTCAAAATATCTGAGCCCCTAAGTAATTGCATTAAGAGACCAGCTGTAACAATAGGCCCTATACCTAATTCAACAAGAGTTCCTTGTTGAGATGCAAAAATTACCCTGGCAAATTGCAAGAAATCAAATTCTGGCGCAGTTGCTCCAAACAATGGAGTCTGACCCATTACCAGATAGATTAAAAGACAAATTCCTGTCCAAAGTAACTTTGTTTGAAGAGAGATTTTCTTTTTTGGTTTTGGAACCTGAGGAAGATATGGTTCTGCCTTGAAAACAACCTTTCTAATAATACTAGTTAGGCTACCCTCAGCCATTTTCAGCTAACACTTCTCCCCCAACAGATTTGACTTTTTCTTCAGCTGCTGCAGTAAATTGTCGTACTTTTATGGTGTATGCCACAGATGGTTTACCACCACCAAGCAATTTGTCATATCCTACTTTCGCAAGATCGAGAATTTTTTTTCCTCCTTCTTCAGTTCCGATTTTTGTAAACAAGTCATCGAGCTCACGAATGTTAGCCCATTTTTTGGTAATATTTGGGTGAGGTGGATGAGTAGAAGAATGACCATAATGGTCAGGATATTCTTTAAGCATAGTGCTGTAATGATGCTTCATCAAACCTGAAATTCCAAGACCGCCTTTATGACCACTTGCACGATGTTGGGCTACTTGTCCCCATCCCATATTTCGACCTCCTCGAAGTCGCCTTGTTTTTCTTAATCTCGTTGCCATTTTAGATCATGCGCCTCACTATTGTTCCAAGTTCTGCATTTAATCCAAGAATTCCTTTCTGCCCATACAATTTTTTTGTACTTCGTTTAAACCCGTGCCTTGGAGGAGATAATGCAAACCAAGGTTTCAGAGGTTTTAATTTTGATAAGGTAGCTTTCCCTTCAGTTAATGCAGCTGCAAGATCATCAATACTATTGAATCCTAATTCCTTAAGATCTTCGGTAGTGATTTTTTTATATCCTGATTTTCTACCTTTTTTATCAAGAAGATCCTTTGCCAAATCTACATCCAAACCAATCCAAGAAATGTAATGTTTTACTTTGTTTAACATTCCAAGAGTATTGTCCTTTGCAGGTAAAATAGTGGCCCTATATTTTTTATCAAGTTTAAGTAAGGTCATTGTAGTAGTTGCCCAGTACGGAACATCTGCTTGACCTTTAATTCTAACCACGAGATATGCGTTTGCCATTTTTATCAACCTTGACTAAATGTTTGTCTAAGACAATCCAATATTGCTTTAGAAGTAGAATTCATTGTAGGTGTTGACCCTTTTGCAGTGGTCCATGCATCTTTTAATCCAGCTAATTCTAACAATCGCTTAATTTTACCTCCTGCAACCAATCCTAATCCACGTGGGGCGGGAATAATCTCAATTGTAACACTTCCTCCTTTACCTCTAATCCTGAATGGAACTGAGTGTTTTTGATCACATCTACATTCCCAGCTTCCACATCCTAATTTAATGGGATTAACATTAAGAAATGCTTGGTTTGTCGCTTTTTCAATAGCGATTCTCATTTGTTTTGATTTTCCTTGACCGATTCCCAAGTAACCATCTTCATTTCCTGCTGCAACAATTGCTTTGAATCTAGTGGATTGTCCATTAGAAGTCATTTTTTGAATAATTCCAACATCGACAACTTCACTTTTTAATTCTGGAAGTAATTTTTTGATTATACCTGCCTCTTGAATTCTCAAACCAGCTTCAATTATTTCCTCAATAGATGATATTTCTCCAGAAGCAACTTTTTGACCCAGAATTGTTTTTGGAACCCATACTTCTTCGACAGGCTCTCTTCTTGGTCGTCTGTTGGGTTGGCCGGATCCTTTTTGGTCTGGTCTACCTCCACCATATTGTACAGGTCTACCTTGTCCTGGTCTACCTTGTCCTGGTCTACCTTGTCCTGGTCTACCTTGTCCTGGTCTACCTTGTCCTGGCTTGGTTTGTGAAGTTTGACTCATTTCTACTTGACCTCATTATCGATAGTTGATTTAATTTGTGAAATATCATTTTTTACGCTAAGGTGTTCTCCGTTGATTCTTGAATCCGGAGGAAATGTTTCAGAATTTGCAGGAACTTCCAATCCTGCATCAATTACTCCTTTTAGAGCAGCTGCCATTCTTTGAGTGTATTTCTTTGTTCCACTATACAAAATAGCGCCCTTGGATCCTTTACTAAGTGCTTTCTTTCCTGCAATATATCCAGTTAGATAAGCAGCAGGTACACTTTTTCTTGAACCCTTCCATCCTTTTTCAAGCAGATATCTAGAATGTGCAGAAGCTACAACTTTGTCTCCAGTCATTTCTGGTTTTAAGATTTGGACTTGAGTATTTTCATTTGAGATATTAACGGTGATAAATTCACGCTTACCCATTAACATGGTACCACGTTTTTTATAATTCGTTTTTTGTTCTCGAAGTCTCCTCAATATTTTTGAATAGGCCATCTACAGAACTCGATTTTGAACCTGCTCTTATATACGTTAAGCGTGGATCAGAAAAACAAGTAACGCTTTTTGAGTATGCAATCGATTTTCTGCCTCATCCCAAACAACAGATTGTGGTCCATCTATAACAGAAGATGTTACTTCACTTCCTCTCTTGGCAGGAAGACAGTGCATAAAGATTGCATTTTTTTTTGCATGTTTCATTAAATTAGAATTTACTTGATATTTTGGAATAAATTTTTTTGTTCTCTTTGGATCACGATTATGGATAGAGGTAAAGGTGTCAGTTACAACAATATCGGCATTCTTAATTGCTTTTGATGGGTCCGTTGTTATTTCGATATCAGTAAATTTTTGAGCTTTGTTTACAACTCGCCTATTTGGTTCAAATCCTTTCGGGGTTGCGATAGACATTTTCATTTCTGCTAATGCACATCCATTAATCATTGAATTGCAAACATTATTGCCATCCCCTATCCAAGCTAGTTTCAATCCTTTGAGTTTTCTTTTCTTTTCTTTGATAGTCATAAAATCTGCAAGAATTTGACATGGGTGAAATGTATCCGAAAGACCGTTTATGACAGGGACAGCTGAAAATTCGGATAGCTTTTCCAATAAATTATGATCATAAACCCTTGCCATTATACAATCAGTGTATCGCGAAAGTGTCTTTGCAGTATCTTCTATTGATTCGCCTCTGGATAATTGCATGTCATTGGAAGAAAGATTTATCGCATGACCGCCTAATTGAAACATGGCAACTTCAAAACTTACCCGTGTTCGGGTAGAAGGTTTTTGAAAAATCATAGTAAGGGTTTTGTTTTTTAACAAAGGTTTGGTTTTTTCTTTTTTCAATTCTTTTTTTAGTTTAATAGAAAAATCAATTAGTTGATTAAACTCTTTTTTAGTCAAGTCGGACAAAGTGAGTAAATTTTTTGTTTTTAGTTTCATTTTCTAAATAACCCAAACCTTCCTCTTTTCTTTGTAGTTTTCTTTTCTTCTTTATCTGGTTTTTGATTTTTATCTTTCTTAGTCGGTATTTCTTGTTCATCATCCTTTGATTTTCCATTAATATCATCCATGGTAGTTGATTTTCCTTTCTTGATCCATTCTTTGATTTTTTTACTCAGTTGTTTTGCCTCATCATCATTTTCAGGAGGCTTAACATCAAACAATTCAGAATATTTTGAAATATCTTCATCAGTTATTCCCGCAAAAGGATCATCGGAAATAACATCGGTTCCTGGAGTTGGTTCTGGTGTTGGTACTGGTGTTGGTTCTGGTGTTGGTTCTGGTGTTGGTTCTGGTGTTGGTTCTGGTGTTGGTTCTGGTGTTGGTTCTGGTGTTGGTTCTGGTGTTGGTTCTGGTGTTGGTTCTGGTGTTGGTTCTGATTTCTTTAAATCTACATTTTCTAATGAACCAAAAACAGTTTCCAAAAAGGTTTCCTTATCAAAGGCTTTTAGGTCAGGATATTCCTGCCCAATTCCAACATAAAGAACAGGAGTAGAGGTAATTTTGACTACAGATAATGCAGCCCCCCCTCTAGCATCAGCATCACTTTTCGTTAAAATAGTACCATCAAATTTTACATGTTCAAAAAATTCTTTTGCCTGATTAACGGTATCGTTTCCTGCAAGAGAATCGCCAACAAAAATTTTAAAATCAGGGTGCACTACTTTGGTTATTTTACCTATTTGTTCCATCAAATTTTTGCTAGTTTGCATTCTCCCCGCAGTATCAATTAATACACAATCTACTTTGTGGGATTTTGCATAAAGAACTGCATCTCTTGCAACGGCTGCCGGATCAGAATTATAATTTTGAGCAACTAATTTTAGGTTTAAGCGGTTGGTGTGTGCTCGTAGCTGTTCTATTGCACCAGCTCTAAAGGTATCAGCAGCAGCTACAACTACTGAATATTTTTTCTGTTGTAACAGGTATGCCATCTTGGCAAGTGATGTGGTTTTTCCAGTACCGTTAATTCCAACGAATAAAATCAAAAATGGTTGTCCAGATTCCTTTTTTTCATCAATTAATCCAAAAATGTCAACTTTTCCTGCAGAGTCAAACAACGATGAAATTGTAGAGATAAGACTGTCTTTTACAAATTTTTCAATTTCATTTTTGTCTACTTTGATTCCAATTAATTTAGTTTTTAAATCAGATTTGATTTCATCAATAACCTCACTTGCAACATCTGATTCGTGAAGAGAAATTTCTAATTCAAATAAAATATCTTCAATATCTTTCTCATTTAACTCCTTTTCTGATAGACTTTTCGCTGCATCCGAAAATGCATTGCGAAGTTTATCAAACATTATTTTATCCTAATTTACTATTTGGATCTGCCTGCATTAATTGATTTATCTGGCTTTTTCCTTGTTCTAATTGTGCTGCTGCATCTTGTTTTTTAGCAGAAGTATCTTGCAAGGCAACTTCAATTTCCTTAATTCTAGATTCTAGATAATTTATTGCAGATGTTGAATCTTTTTCTAAAGAAATACCTGCACCAATATTTAACACAATATTGTCGCTTGAGGAAATTTTTGTTTTAACAAAAGTTCCCATACCAATGGGTACTAAAGACTCTGAATCAGATTTTAGACTAAGAGATTTTATTGACTGAATTGCAGCTGTGGCTTCGCGTAAAATGTTGTAAAGAGTTCCTTCTCTTTGAGATAAATCTGCAAAATAAGTTTCCAGCATTTGCATTTGTTGCATTAACTGTTGTGCCTTTTCCTCGCTCATTTACAAAAAAATCATGGCTAGAAGGTTATAAATTGATTCATGAGACAAAAGTCAAAATGAAAATAAAGGAATAAAAAAAATAAAGATTGAACCTTATTTTGCTTTTGAGAATCTATCTTCTACTTCATCCCAGTTCACTAAATTCCACCAAGATGCAATATAGTCTGGTCTTTTGTTTTGATATTTTAGATAGTATGCATGCTCCCAAACATCTAATCCTAAGAGGGGCACTAATCCTTCGGTTCTTGGACTAGTTTGATTGGACATTGCTTTGTACTCAACCTTTCCTGAAGAAGGATTGAACACTAACCATCCCCAACCACTCCCTTGAATTACTGCAGAAGTAGATGAAAATTTCTCTTTGAAGTCAGAAAAGCTTCCAAAGGAATCGTTAATTGCATCAGCAATAGATCCTCCTGGTTCTCCTCCTCCGTTTGCCTTCATGTTGTTCCAAAATAACCGATGGTTGTCAAAACCACCACCATTAAAATTAATTGCACCTCTTTTATCCTCAGGTATTTGATTAAGATCAGATAAAATATCTAGAATATCTTTATCTTGGATTTCTTGAGGACATGTTTCCAGGGCTGCATTTAATTTATCGGTGTATGCTTGATGATGTTTTGTATGATGAATCTCCATTGTTTTTGCATCAATATGAGGTTCTAATGCATCATAAGCATATGGCATTTCAGGAAGTGAATATTTTCCCATGAAAAACATGCATTGGTTATTCCATTTATTGGTTTACTAGGCAATTGCTTTTTACTTACTAAATAATATCAAAAAATCTGTGAAATTTAGAATTATTTTTTCTTTGTTAGTTCTTCTGTCAGCATCAGTGATTCTATGGGAATTATTGGATGATGAGAAAGAAGGGAATTTGTATCTTGACAATAGTGTTCCTTTTGTAGGAACAGAAATTCCAAGATTGGAGGGAATAAACGGGGAGGGAGTAAAGATTGCCGTGATAGACACGGGGGTAGATTTTAACCATCCAGATCTAATGGGATGGGGACCCGAAGGGAAAGTTGTAGGTGGGTATAATTTTGTAAGTGAGGGAGATTTGCCTATGGATAATAACGGTCATGGAACACAAGTGGCAGGGGTAATTGCTGCTGATGGTCAAGTAAAAGGAATTGCCCCAAAAGCCAAAATTTTAGCCTACAAGGTTTCTGAAGATGGCAAAGCAGTGTCCTCTGATTTTATAATAGATGCAATTGAAAAAGCTATTGAAGATAAGGCGGATATCATTAACATTTCTCTTGGAGTAAACAAAACAAATTCTCAAATTGAAAGGGCTGTAACCCACGCATTAGAAAAGGAAATCTTTGTAGTTACAGCAGCAGGAAATGACGGACCTGGAATTGGAACAATAGGAAGTCCGGGGGGAAATGCTGGATCCGTTACAGTCGGGGCAACATACAATAATATAACTTCGAGTTTGGTAGCAACTCTTGAAGTCAATAAAAAACCATATACAGTAATTCCCATGGTTGGTTCATTTCAACTCGATGATCCTATTGAAGGAACAATAAAGTTTGGAGGCTATGGAAAAGAAAAAGATCTTCTTGGAATTAACGCCACAAATTCTATTCTTTTGGTGGAACGAGGAAGTGATGTTGAAGAGGAGTTACTTTATTTTTCTATCAAAGAAGAAAATTCTGCTGATGCGGGTGCAAAAGCATTGATAGTTTATAATAATGAACCTGGGATTTTCCTAGGGGAATTGGCACATGAGTTTGTTGAACAGGGTTATGAACCGAGGATTCCAGTAGTATCAATTGATAGAGAAAAAGGATTAGAAATTAAGGAAATAATTCAAGGGGAAAATTTTGGAAGTCTTCATCTTTTTTTCAATCCTGATTTTGTTGCACATTTTAGTTCAAGAGGACCTGTCTCCCCGTTTTACATAAAACCTGATATAGTTGCTCCAGGAGCATTCATAAATACTACCCAAAATAATGCGTCTTATAATTTTACCAGTGGAACTAGTTATGCCGCACCTCATGTAAGTGGAGCTGCAGCATTATTGATTCAAAAAAATCCGGGAATTCATCATCATGAAATAAAATCTCTTTTACTTACTACCGTTGAACCTGTATCAGATGCCTATGGTAAAGAATTTTCCCTTAATGAAGCAGGAGCAGGAAGATTAAACATTGCAAGGGCATATGAGGCCACTTTGGTGGTTCAGCCTCCTCAATTTGTTCTAAATATTGCTTCAGATGATCCCATAGGAGAACAGGTATTGGAAATAAAGTCCCTTAATTCCTCATTAGAAAATATCCAAGTTAGATCCTCCGGACCCGAGTTTATTCAAATTTCAACTGTTCTCGAAGGAAATAAGTTACAAATCAAGATGAAGGTTCTAGGACAGGAATTTGGAGACTATGAAGGTAAAATTTTGATTACACAAAATGATGATAGATACATTATTCCATTTTTACTACATTTTACGGAAGGCTCAATTTCAACTTCCCAAGAAAATGGAAAATTAGATTTTAAAATTTCTCATCCAGAACTTTGGACATTTGCAAAAATATCTGTAACAAATAGTAAAGATGGAACTGTGGATATTATCTCAGCTTCGCCTTCCAAATCTGCATCGTTGAATGTTTATGAAAATGGAGAGTATTGGGTTGAAGCTAAAATTAGAGTAGGAGAAGAGTCCTTTGATGCGTTTAACAGAATTGAAGTAAATTCTGTTTTGCCAGGTTCTTCCAAACCCTTAGAATTTTTCGAACTACCAGAAAAACAGATTGGAATAATTGCGGCGATCATGGTAATAGTAGGATTGGTTGGTTTAAGGTTTATCAGAAAACCAAAATCTATCCAAGTTTAGGTCCAGCATTTTTTATTTCGGGTGAAACATCCCTAAATTTTTCAAAATTTTCTATAAACATTTTTGAAAGATTTTTTGCCGAATTCTCATAGGATTTTTTATCAGACCAAGTGTTTTTAGGATCTAATATTTCTGGAGGCACACCATCTACCATTGTTGGAATATCAAGGTTAAACAATTCATCGTGTCTATATTCTACTTTATCTAGATCTCCTGTTAATGCAGCAGTAATCATTGCCCGACTATATTTAATTTTGATTCTTGCCCCGATACCGTATGGTCCACCTGACCATCCGGTGTTGATCAAGTAGACAGTAGTGTTATGCCTGTTAATTTTTTCACCTAAAAGCTTCGCATAAACCGCTGCCGGTCTAGGCATAAATGGTGCTCCAAAACATTCTGAAAATACAGATTTTGGTTCCTTGATGCCTCGCTCAGTCCCTGCTAATTTACTGGTGTATCCTGACATGAAGTGATACATTGCCCCTTCTTTTGTTAATCTAGAAACTGGCGGTAATACCCCTAGGGCATCTGCAGTAAGAAAGACAATAATTTTCGGATGGCCACCAACACTTGGGATAACAGCTCCAGGAATGTAATCCAATGGATATGCTACCCTTGTGTTTTCAGTTAATCGATTATCATCATAATCTGGTTTACCGTCATTGAGAACTACATTTTCTAAAACTGCACCGGGTTTAATGGCATTCCAAATTTCAGGTTCTGCTTCTTGACTTAAATTAATACATTTTGCGTAACACCCACCTTCAAAATTAAATGTTCCATCATCCGACCAACCATGTTCATCATCACCTATCAAATTTCGATTTGGATCAGCTGACAAAGTTGTTTTTCCGGTTCCAGATAATCCAAAGAATAAGGTAGTGTCGTTATTTTTTCCAATATTTGCAGAACAATGCATAGGAAATATTCCTCGTCCCGGTAATAGAAAATTCATAACGCCAAACATGGATTTTTTCATTTCTCCTGCATAATTTGTTCCTCCAATCAAAACAATTTTTCTAGTCAAATCAATAAGTATGAAAACATTGGATTTAGTACCATCAATATCAGGTTTTGCCTCAAATTCGTTTATACACATTACAGTAAATTTAGGTACATGATCTTGTAGCTCCTCGGTTGACGGTCTAATGAAAAGCTGTCTTGCAAAAAGATTTTGCCAAGCATGATCATTAATTACTCTAATGGGCAAACGTGTTTCTTTGTCTGCGCCAACAAATCCATCAAAAACAAAAAGTTCTTTATTATTGACAAAATTTTTCATTTTTTCAAGAATTTTTGAAAATTTTTCAGTTGGGAATTGGTGATTGATTTTACCCCAATCAACCGTATCCCGAGTTATCTCATCCAATACGATAAATCTATCATCAGGTGATCTTCCTGTATATTTTCCAGTATTTACAGAAAGTGAACCTGTTGAGTTTACTTCCCCTTCTTCTCTGTTTACTGCCAATTCGACAAGTTCATCAGGGGTTAGATTTCTGAAAATTTTTGATGGGATTATTCCAAATTCGCTTATTTGCGATGAGAATTTTTCAGTAATGCAGGAACCTACTACTTCAATCAATTGTAGGAATCTCCAAAGAAAGTAAATTTGATAATCCCAGGTCCAGTCATGAGATATTTCGATCCGACTTAATTTTCCTTATTATCTCTTTCTTATGATTTGGATTTTTTTAGTCTAGGAACGTATTTATGTAAAATTTCAAAACTCTTTCTAATGCCGATCAATAAAGACCTGCTAGCAAAACGAGAAGAAGCAAAGGAACACAATCCTGAATTTGCAAGACCGGAAAGCTGGCGTTATAAGAGACTAGAGTCGACTTGGAGAAAACCAAAAGGAGTTGATCACCATCAAAGAAAACAAAAAAGTCGTGGCAGACCAGGTCTAGTAAAAGTTGGTTATGGCGGACCAAAGGAATCCAAGGGACTTCATCCTTCAGGATATACAGATAATCTAGTTTTTACAATTGATGACTTGAATAGACTTAACCCAAAAACAGACGGTATAAGATTTGGTCATAGTCTAGGAACTAAAAAAAGGAAAGAGATTATTACAAAGGCAGTAGAAAAAAAATTTAAAATTTTTAATGCGAGAGTGAGTGCAAGTGGTAGTAAATCTTAAAGCTAAAAAACGATTGGCATCAAGAGTAACGGGTGTCGGAGTTCATAGGATAAGATTTGATTCGGACCATCTTGATGATGTTGCAGATGCAATTACCAGAGAAAATATCCGCAGTTTAATAACAGCTAACACCATTCAAATTAAATCATTTACTGGAACTTCAAGAGGAAGAGCACAAGAAAAGAAAAACCAGAAAAATAAAAGAGGAACAGGTCAAGGATCAAAACAAGGTAGAAAAGGTGCCCGTGTGGGTAAAAAAGAAGTCTACGTCGCAAAGGTTCGCTCATTAAGGAGACTACTCAAAATTGCAAAAGATAGAAAAGATATTACAAATCCTGAATTTTGGGCTCTTTACAAAAAAGTAGGTGGAAATACCGTAAGAAATAAGGCACACTTGCGACAATTAATGGAAGAGACAAGTGCGAAAAGAAAATCTTAAAATCGGTAAATTTTATTTTCCCAATCTAGAATTTTGCCATTTTTAATTTCAAGTCCTTCTTTTTCTAACATATTTATTTTAATTTCTTCACCATATGCGTATCCGCCTACTTTCCCATCTGACTTTACTACTCTATGACAAGGGATTATTACTGGATATGGATTATTGTTCATTATTTTTCCAACTGCACGTTGGCCATTAGTAAAACCTACAGCTTTTGCCAATTCTCCATATGTTGTAATTTTTCCCTCTGGAACTTCGAGTAATTTTTTGTATATTTTTTTATCCAGATTCATAGTTTTATCACCTCAAGATCAGTGGTTTCTAGCAAATCAATTACTTTTTTTTTGTTTGATCCCAAACCCTTCCAATCCAAAAGGGCTGTTTTTGCTGTCTGGTTTCTGTTTAAAATATGAGAAAACATGTTTTTGTCAAGATTTTCTAATGCATGTTTGGGCATTACCGTTCCCAAAGCAAACTTACCATTTAGTAATTCTTCATTAAATTTTTCCGGATAGTGGGTACCACCAAAACAAATAGCAATTGGATACGAAGGAATTTTTTCAGAAAGAACCTTATCAACTAAGAATGCAACTGAATTGCACAATGAAACATCAGTCCATTGTTTGTTTGTTGTTCCAATTTCGATGAAAATTGTAGGTTTATTCAACGCTGTTGGTCCATGATGAGTGGCCTCGATAGTAATTTGAAATTCAGAAAACTGTGATTTTTTTTCCCAAAGAGTTTGAAGATATTTCTTTTGAATATTAGGATGAGGTATAGCAATTTGTTTGGTATTTCCTCCAAATTTGGCATCCGAAAAATTTCCAGTACTATGACATGTCAAAGCCAAAACTCCAGATTCTGCTGCGTGTTTGGAGAGAAAAATAAACCCATCATAATCATATTTTTCTTCTAACCAATCTGCTGAAATTGCAGGGGTTGGAATTAGTAGAAGGTCATAATTTTCTCCTCGAAAAATTTCACCGTCCTTTTTCATTTTCTGGGAAAGGAATGTCGCCATATTGTTTCCTGCAGAATCGTCTTGATAGGCTACTAAAAGTTCCATTTTATAACTGTCCTTACTTTCCCCCGTAAATAAAAAAATCGACCACTATCTCCAAGGAATCTAAACACCTGTCATAATGGATCTTCTAATTGGAACCAAATGAGCACCTAGATTTGGGAATTAGCCTAGAAATTTTAAAATTTTTCTTTGAATAAGAATATAAGGACATCGGATTAATTTCTGGCAATGAACCCTAGGCAAACTTTGAAAAATGTGGCAAATACCATAAAGATGACCAAAAAGCCAGATAGAGATGAATATTCACAACACCTAAGATTGGTGCTTTTGGGAATAGCAGGAGTTGGTGCAATTGGCTTTACAATTCAGTTTGTCTTTTCAGTGATTACATTTGGTAGGTAAAAATTGTCAGAAGAAGTAAAATCTCATCTTTTTGCTATAAGAACAACAGGAGGACAAGAAAAAGTTGTAATGCGATTGCTTGAAGCAAAAGCTAATGCAAATAAAATTAATATTCAATCGGTTTTACTAGTTGATAATCTTAAAGGCTATGTTGTAGTCGAAGCAATTAATCCAAGCGATGCATATATGGCAGTGGAAGGAGTAAGGCACATTCGTGGTCAACTTCGGGGAGAATTAGAGTTTAAGGACATTGAAGGATATCTTGTAAAGAAATCCACAGTTTCTCAATTAGCAGTAGATAACATCATAGAGATTACAGGAGGTCCCTTCAAGGGAATGAAAGCCACAATAACTAGAATAGATGCAGATAAGGAGGAAGCAACAGTAGTTTTACTCGATGCATCCTATCAATTACCAGTTACAGTTGATGCCAACTATCTAAAATTGACGAGCGAGTCATAGCAAGGATTAAATTTTTCATGCTGAGGAAATGATTATGGGAGAACCACAAAAAATATCATCACTTGTTACAGGAGGCGGAGCATCTGCCGGTCCACCATTGGGTCCTGCATTGGGCCCTCTAGGAGTCAATATTATGGAAGTAATTAAAGCAATTAATGATAAAACTAAAGATTTTGAAGGAATGAAAGTCCCAGTTATAGTTTCAGTTGATCCTGACACAAAAAAATGGGATATCGAGGTTGGAATTCCATCAGCTTCTGCTCTTGTTCTTAAGGAAGCAGGTATCCAAAAAGGATCTGGTACATCAGGAACAGAGTGGGTGGGAGAAGTTACCATTGATGCCATTGCAAAAATTGCCAATACCAAATTGGAAAAATCTTATTCTTCATCATTAAAATCCGTAGCAAAGACAATCATTGGAACCTGCCTAACACTTGGAATCAAAATAGAAGGAAAAACACCCAAAGAAATCACTGCCGAAATAAATGAAGGCAAGTGGGATGAAAAACTACAATAATTTATTTAGTTAAATAAACAGGATCTTTGTCAGTTCTTTGCAACTCTACAAAAGTTTCAGTATTTTGAATTCCTTCAATTTTTCCAATTTTCTCAATTACAATTGAATGTAGTTCTTCAAGATTTTCAGCATAAACCTTAATGAGCATATCAAATCTTCCTGTAACTTCTGAAATTGATACTACCTCAGGTGTTGTGAGAAGTTTTTTCTTTATTGAATCTTTGAATTTAGGATCACGGTTAATTCCGACTGAAGCCTTTACTGCAATCCCTAAAAGAGAATCATCGATGACGATCGTAAATTTTTTAATTAATTTCTTTTTCATTAACCGTTTGATTCTACTGTAAAGAACTGATGCATTGATGTCTAGTTTTTTTGATAGTGCAGGAACAGAAATAGAACCATCTAAGGTTAATTCGAAAAGCAAATTCATATCAAGTTCATCAAACCTGTGCAATGTGCTCAAAAATCTTTCAAGAGATTTAATAAATGTAAGTTTAGGCTTATTTTAGCTATGAAATTACAAATATCATCTATAAAAAGTGAAAATTTTCAAGTTTTAATACTAATCAAAAAGTCAACTCACTAAACGATTTTAAGTAGGCTCTCTCGAAAATGGTCGTAATGATTACAGAGGCCCAGTTAGTCGAGATGATTAAAGCAGTAAAAGAAAATGCCAAACAAAGGAAGTTCAAACAAGCTCTTGAGATTATTATCACCTTCAAGGATATTGATGTTAAAAAGGGATTTGCACTAAATGAGGTAGTTCAGCTTCCAAAGACTAGTTCTCCGGCTGCCGTATGTGTAATGGCCACTGGCGATATGAGTTTGAAAGCAAAAGCTGCAAATGCAGATGCTGTTATTGGAACAGAAGATTTGGATAAATTTGCAGCAAACAAACGAGAATCTAGAAAATTCATTAACAAATATGATTTCTTTTTGGCAGATACAAAAATCATGCCCGTTGTAGGTAAGGTGCTAGGTCAGCTTTTAGGTCCAAGAGGAAAAATGCCAGTACCAGTCCCCTTTGATGCCCCGATTGAATCATTTTTACAAAGATTTAGATCATCAATTAAGGTTAGAGTTAGAGGTTCATTATCATTATCATGTAAATTTGGAGATGAAACAATGGATGATGCAGATTTAGCTGTAAATGCACACGCAATTGTAAGTGCAGTAGAAAAAAAATTACCAAACGGAGAAAAGAACATCAAGAGAATCATGATAAAAACAACAATGGGTAAACCAACAAAACAAGTACAAGAGGTAAAGAAAAAACATGCATGAAAATAGAACTTCGTATCCAAAAAGAAAGTCTCAAATGCATCAACAACTACAAGAACTCCCAAAACAGTACAAAGTTTTAGCTCTTGTGAAAATGACCAAAGTTAGAGCATCACAAATTCTTCCATTAAGAAAGAAACTCAAAGGTGAAGTAGAATTTGTTAGTATTAAAAACAAAGTAGCACAAAAGGCTTTTGAAAAATTAGAGGTTCCAGGAATTAAAGAGATAGTTGGAGAATTAACCGGTCAATGTCTTTTCATGTTTACCAACATGTCACCATTTAAGCTAAACGTGTTATTAGCAAAAAATAAAATAATGTTAGCTGCCAGAGGTGGAGATATTTCTAGCATAGACATTGTAGTTCCTGAGAAAAATACAGGAATTGCTCCAGGCCCAATGCTCACAGAGTTTAAAGAGGCAGGAATTCCAACAAAAATTGACCAAGGAACAATCTGGATTGCAAAAGAAACTAGTCCTGTAAAGAAGGGAGGGGTGATTAATGAAAAATTGGCTCCACTTTTGGGAAAATTGGATATTAAACCAGTAGAAGCAGGGATTTCACTTTATTCAGCTATTGAAGAAGGGTTGAAGTATTCACAAGACGAAATGATAATTGATGTCGAGAAGATAAGAGATGAATTTGCTCAAGCACATCAACAGGCAGTTTCCCTATCAATTGAGGCCGCATATGTTACTCCAGAAAACATTAACCAGATTTTAAGCAAAGCAGCACAAGCGGCTCGTTCAGTTTCGATAGAATCTGGATTTATGACCGATGAGACAAAAGAGGCAATTTTGCAAAAAGCAGATTCTCAAGCTAAAGCTTTAGTAAACCAAGCAAAAGACTATACTCCATCTTAATCCAGATTCCCTCTTACTCGGGGTAAATTCCAATTAAATTTCATTGCCGTTAGTCTCACTCCAGTTGCAATTACAATACCAATAATGGTAGCAATGTATAATTGTCCTCCAAAATATAAAATAAAATAAAAAACGAAAATACCAACAAAACTTGCAGTAACATATAGCTCTTTAATAAATACAATAGGAATTTGATTTACAAATACATCTCTTAAAATTCCTCCACCAACTGCTGTTAATATTCCTGCAAATATTATTGCCAAAAAATTTAAGCCAAACAAATTGAATGCAAAAGTGCCTCCAATTATCGTAAAAATTCCTAAACCAAAAGCATCAAACTTTAAAAATAAACCCCAGTGTTTTTTCAATCTAGAAAACAAAAAGAAAATACAAACACCTGATGCTACCGTGATTATCACATATGTAGGATCAGAAATAGAATTTGGGAATTGTCCCATAACTACATCTCTAATTGTTCCACCCGCAACACCAGTAATTGTTGCAAGAAGAATAATTCCCACAAAATCTGATTTGTGTTCTATAGCTTTGAACGCCCCTGTGACGGCAAAAGCCAATGTTCCAAATAGATCTAAAACATAAATTAAAACCTCAGATGGAAGGGAAAAATCAACCAAACATAATCAAGACATATCTATCAGTAATTAAGATTGACGAAAAAAGTTTAAAATTAATTTTGGATAAAGATCGTTTTTCTAGCCAAATAGTGAAGATAATCCTTCCATGGCAGCTTCTTCTGTTTTACCATCGTCTTTTGGTTTTTCTTCTTTCTTTTCTTCACCTGCGGCTTCTGCTGCTGCTGGAGCGGCGGCCGCAACTGCTACTGGGGCTGCTTTTATCGCATCTTCAATATTGATATCAGCCAAAGCTGCTACCATAGCCTTTACTTGAGCATCATTAACTTCAGCGCCTGATGCTTTTACGACTGAGCTGATGTTAGCCTCGTTTACTTCCTTTTGTAGCTTGTGAAGTAGTAAAGCGGCGTAAACATATTCCATTGTATCGAAAATCTTTTCTGGGCATAATATAAAACTATGGAGAATCCAGCATGTAAGAACCTAGTTAAGGATTTTGAGACTTCTAGATATTGCATAAAGAGTTCGTTTTAGTTTTTTATCTACAAGGGAATCTGTCTTTTGTCTCAATACTCTTTTTGCTTGATCTCGTTCTGGACCATCGGGTAAAGACAAGATATTGTTTACAAGTTCAGGCAAAGATTCCCGAATCCATCCCTCTACTGTTGAATAAATTATAGGAGGGATAAGGTCACATTTGTCTTGGTCTAAATCTAGAACTTCGGCAAAATTTTCATGCTCTACTCTATACACCATGGCCAGAATAATATTGTCCGGGTTTGGGTGAGTCAAAATCTCCACAGATCTTTCGCCTGCTTTTCCTTGAGAAACCTTGTTTTTCAGACCAACTGGATTGATGATTATTCCATTTACCCCAACTTTTCTTCCTTTAACGCCAGTAACTACGCCTAGGATAAAGTCATTATAATCTCCATTTTTTTTTACAGAAAAAACGTGTACTCCTTCCCTTAGTTGAGGTTTTTTTCCAAACACACTTTGATTGGAATAGGTATTGTATTTAATGTATGATAAATAAAATGAAATTTGAGCACTGACTCAGTCACGCCTTTTAACATTCTCCACAAATCAGATATTTTTTCATTGAAAAAAATTCATCTCTTTTTTAGTTGGTAGAATAAATTTCCAAAATTTATCAACGAGGATTTAAGCGGAAAACATTTCGAACTTTGAACGGAATCATCCTTGCCGTGTTTTCCTATTCTATTTGTCTACCGGGATGGGTACGACAATTCCTCGTTGCTATTATTAGGTCAAAACATTACTTAAATTTTGATTATCTCTGGTTAAAGGCAACGTTTTTCATGAATTTGTCAAAATCCGGATTATCTCGTCCTGTCCAATACATGGGTGTCTTGATTTTCATATATTGTAATACTCTGAATAGGACATAAGAAACAAGAAGTGTTTCGAAAAGACATCCCTAGTTTGAGATTATCAACTATCGCTAATTCTTAATATTAGGGAATTGCAGGCACAGCATTGGATAAAAAAGAGATTCTTAGAGAATTTTCCTCCCAGCCTGATAGATACTATAAAGTAAAGTTGTTTGAAGAGCAAGGATTTACCAGAAAATCATGCTCAAAGTGTGGGAGATTTTTTTGGACATTAGACTCTGTCCGAGAATTGTGTCCTGATGATGGTAAGGATACCTATTCATTCATTGGGGACCCTCCAACCTCTAAAAGATTTGATTATACTCAATCCTGGAGGGAAGTAGAATCATTTTTTGTTAAAAATGGCCATACCTCAGTATCACGATATCCAGTTGTGTGCCGATGGCGAGATGATCTTTACTTTACCATTGCCTCGGTTGTTGATTTTCAAAGGGTGATGGGTTCAAAAGTCGTTTTTGAGTTTCCTGCTAATCCCTTAGTAGTTCCTCAAACATGTCTTCGATTCAAGGATTTAGAAAACGTAGGAGTGACCGGAAGACATTTTTCAAGTTTCTGTATGATTGGTCAGCATTCAATACCAGATAATCAAGGATACTGGAAGGACGAATGTGTTGATTTGGATTTTAGATTGTTGACTGACCAGTTTGGAATTAAAAAAGAAGAGGTAGTCTTTGTGGAAGATGTATGGGCTGGTGGCGGTTCCTTTGGACCATCTTTAGAATATTTTGTTCGAGGGTTAGAACTTGGAAATGCAGTATTTACAGAATTTCAAGGAGAGCTTGGAAAACATACTACACTTGATCAAAGGATTATCGATATGGGAGCAGGTCTTGAGAGATTTGCCTGGATTACAATGGGAACTCCCACTGCCTATGATTGTTGTTTTGGTCCAATTAATAAAATATTATTCGAAAAGATTGGAATTGATTCAGATTCACAAATTATGAAAAGATATTTTACGGAAATTGCCAAAGCTCTGGAGAAATTTGAGGATCTAAATGATGTAAGACGTCATGCTGTAAAACAATCTGGAGTAACTGATGATCAATTAAATCGAATAATCACACCATTGGAAGGAGTTTACCTAATTGCAGATCATCTTCGAACATTGATTTTTGCAATTGCCGATGGAGCCCTGCCCAGTAACGTTGGAGGAGGATACAATCTTAGAATGATGTTGCGCCGAATCAATGCAACAATTAGCAAACTAAACTTGAAACTAGAAATTGATCACTTGATTGATGCTCATGTAGACTATCTCAAAGATACCTATCCTGAACTTGATGAGAAAAGAAATGATGTCAAAGTAATTTTGAAAATAGAATCTCAAAGATATGAAGAATCAAAAGGTCTCATGAAGAAAAAAGCAGATAAGATTCGAGAAAAAGGGACTCCAACTGTGGATGAACTCATTACATTTTACGAATCAGATGGAATCACGCCTGAATATCTCAAAGAAGTGAATGCAATCTCGGAGATTCCATCCTCGTTTTACTCAAAACTATCTGATTTACACCAGTCAGATAAGAAAAAGGCAATCGCAAAACTTCCACTAGAAGAACTACCTGAAACTGAGACATTATTTTACAAAGATGATCCAATGGAGTTTGATGCCAAAGTCCTCAAAGTTTTTGATGATATGGTTGTACTTGATAGAACATCATTTTACCCTCGAGGTGGCGGACAAGAACCTGACCATGGTAAAATATTAGGATTCAAAGTTGTTGACGTAGATAAACATGCAAACATTATCGTTCACAAGTTAGAAGGTGGTATTCCAAAAGAAGGAGAAATTGTTTCTTGTAAAATTGATGAGACTCGTCGCTCCAACATTACAAAGAATCACACTAGTACTCACATTCTTAATGCATCATCACGTAAAGTTTTAGGTTCCTGGATTTGGCAACACTCTGCATTCAAAGAAGATGATCATGCAAGATTAGACATTACTCACCACTCATCATTAACAGAATCTCAAGTTAAACAAATCGAAATTGAAGCAAATGAGATGATAAAACAAAACTATCCAGTAAATATCGAATACTTTGATAGAGGAACTGCAGAACAAAAGTATGGGTTTAGAATCTATCAAGGAGGAGTGGTCCCAGTAAAAGCCGTAAGAATTGTATCAATCGAAGATAAGGATATTGAAGCTTGTGGTGGAACCCACGTTAAAAAAACTGGAGATATAGAGTTAATCAAAATTACAAAAACAAAGAGAATTCAAGATGGAGTTGTTCGTTTAGAGTTTGTTTCAGGAGCAACGGCATTCAATTATGTAAAGAGTCAAAAGAATGAAATTAAAAAACAAAAAGAACTTGTCGCAAACAAAGAGAAAATAGAAAAAGAAAGAGAAGTTAGAAAACAAAAAACAAGAGAGATGATGCCAATATTGCTTGAACAGATTTTATCTGGACATTCTGGAAATCTAGAAGAGATTCAAGTAAAAGAAAAGGTGTGTTTTACTACAAGTGATCGGTATGATGAATTTTTCCACATTAATTTTGGCAAAAAACTTGTCAATCAAGAATCATCTGCTGTATATTGTGGGATTTTTGAGTCAGGCCCAACTATTCGAATAATTGTGTATTGTGGGCAGGAATCAGGTAAAGAGGCAGGTAAAATAGCCCGTGAAATTGCTGGAATTTTAGGTGGTTCTGGTGGAGGTGACGCCAAATTTGCTCAAGGGGGAGGAAAAGACACATCTAAAAAAGACCAGGCAATAACCAAGGCAAAATCAATGATTTTGGGATGATGACATGATAGACTGGACTAGTATAGAATCTAAATGGAGATCAAAGTGGCAAGAAACAAATGACTTTGAAACAAATCCAAATGATAAAGAAAAAAAATTCATTACAGTTGCATATCCATATCCAAACTCACCACAACATATTGGACACGGAAGAACTTACACATTAGCAGATGTTCATGCAAGATTTTACAGAATGAAGGGATACAATGTTTTGTTTCCGATGGGGTTCCATTATACTGGAACTCCAATTCTTGGAATGGCTAAAAGAGTAGAATCTGGCGATAAAGAAATTCTTGATGGTTTGCGGAATATCTATCATGTTCCTGAAGAAGATATCAAAACATTTGTTGAGCCAATAAAAATTGCAGATTATTTTCATCAAGAAATTAAAGATGGAATGATAGAGATGGGATACTCCATTGATTGGCGTAGAGAATTTACAACAATAGATCCAGCTTATTCAAAATTTATTGAATGGCAAATAAACACATTAAAAGAAAAAAACTTGATTATACAAGGTTCTCATCCTGTGGGATGGTGTCCTCGTGATCAGAACCCTGTATCCCAACACGATACATTAGGAGACGTAGAACCAGATTTTACAGAATACATCTTAATTAAATTCAAGTTTGATGATTACATTATACCTACTGCAACACTAAGACCTGAGACAATCTTTGGTGTGACCAACCTTTGGGTGAATCCTAAAACTATTTACAAAAAAATTATAGTTGATGGAGAAAAATGGATTGTATCTTCTGAATGTGCCCACAAGTTGGGATTTTTGGATAAAGAAATTACTTTTGATGGTGAAATTTCTGGTTCCGAACTTGTGGGAAAAGTTGTAACGGTTCCTCACAGAAATGAAAATGTTCCAATGCTAGAGGCCACATTTGTTGAATCAGGTACCGGGACTGGTCTTGTAATGTCAGTTCCTGCTCATGCTCCCTTTGACTTTCAGGCACTAGTTGATTTTAAGAAAAACCATCCTCTAGACTCAGAATTGCAGTTAATCAAGCCTATTTCAATAATATCTACTGACGGATATGGAGAAAATCCTGCAAAAGAAGCAGTGGAGAAACTTGGAATCTCAGACCAAAATGATCCTAAACTAGAAGAGGCGACTAATGAAATTTATGGAAAAGAGTTCTACGGTGGAATCTTAAAAGAAACCTGTGAACAGTTTGCCGGAAAAAAAGTTTCTGAAGTTAAAGATACTATCAAAGAGTGGTTGGATGAGAAAAAATACTCCGATGTATTACTAGAACTAACAAACACTCCAGTAAAATGTCGATGTGGAACCGAATGTGTTGTAAAGATATTGTCAAACCAGTGGTTTTTGAATTATGGTGATAAGGACTGGAAAGAAAAGGCAAACAGGTGTTTAGATGAGATGAGTATACTTCCATCTGAGATTGTTAATGAGTTTCATTATGTGGTAGGATGGTTAAGAGAACGAGCTTGTGCAAGACAACATGGCTTAGGTACAAAACTCCCATGGGACAAAGATTGGATTGTTGAGAGCCTTTCTGATTCTGTAATCTACATGGCCTTTTATACAATAGCTAGATTTGTCAAAGATGGAACGTTACTCCCGAAAAATATGTCAAAAGAATTTTTTGATTATGTATTTTTAGGACAGGGTTCAGCTGATAGAGTTTTAGGAATGTCAACAGATATGGTAGAAAAAATTAGAAATGAATTCTCCTATTTTTATCCAGTAGATTCTAGACACTCAGGACGGGATTTAGTTCCCAATCATTTGACATTTTTTATTTTAAATCATGTGGTAATATTTCCGGAAAACCTGTGGCCACGGCAAATTGTTGTGAATGGTTCTGTATTGATGGATGGTAAAAAGATGTCAAAATCAATGGGAAATATAATTCCACTCCGGCAAGCAATTTCAGATTATGGTGCAGACCCAATTAGACTAGCAATAATTATTTCAGCAGAATTGTTACAAGATGCAGATTTTAATTTAGAATCGGTTTCTGGAATAAAACACAAACTTGAGGCGATTTTGGAGGAATGTTCAAGGCTAAAGCCAAGTCAGAATGATTTGCAAGTAGAAGACAAGTGGATTTTAAGTAGATTACAAAATTTAATTGCAGATGTAACTAATAGTATTGAAAAAATGAGATTAAGAGAAGCATTACATGATGTTTTATTTGCTTTTGAAGGAGATTTGCAGTGGTATCAAAAACGTGCAAAGGCAAAAGGTAGAAACGATTACGATGGAATTTTGTATCAAACAGTTAGATCTAGAGTAAAGATGTTATCACCATTTGCTCCGCACATAGCTGAAGAAATGTGGCAAAAGCTTGGTAACTCAGATATGGTTTCAAAGTCTAGCTGGCCTGTAGTAGCGTCAGATGCAATTGATTCACAAGCTATACAATCTGAAGATTTTCTTAAATCAATCATGGATGATATTTCAAACATACTCAAGGTTACAAAAATCACTCCAAAAAAAATTGCAATATATACTGCAAACGCATTCAAATCAAAAACATATCATTTTATTTTAAAAAAAGTGATGGATGGTCAAACAAACATGGGTGTAATAATGAAAGAGTTAATAGCAAATCCTGAAACAATAGAGGTTAAGAAAAATCCAGACTTTGTTCAAAAGACAATTAAAGACATTCTGTCTGAGCCCACTGAGATTAGAAAGACAAGACTTGAATCAAGAATCAATGAGAAAAAACTTGTTGCAGAAGAATTGATTTCAATAACAAAACAAGACTTTGGTGTCAATGTTTTAGTATTTTCAGAAGACGATTCCGAAATTTATGATCCGAAAGGAAAGGCAAAAAATGCAAGACCCTTCAAACCTGCAATATTAATTGAATAAAATTTTTTAAAAATAAATTTATTCGTTTTTAAATTCAGGAAAATTCATTTTCATCTTCAAATGTTAAAGATGGGATCTTTTTTACTATCATATTTTTCATTATTCAAAAATACAATTCTCAAATAAATGAGAATTCATATTATTAAATCAGAAGTACGTAGTTCGGGTAACTATCGTTCTTGGATGGCTGTTTTTTACCTTAGAAGGAAATAAAATTCTAACGAATTTTCCAATACACAATAAATCAAAAATCAACTATTTATAGCAAAAAAAAAGAAACATCAAGTCCTTTTCAGAATCGGGCGATAGAGAGTTGGACCTGAGTTTCGTATTTACTAAATCAAGTAATAACTTAAGCTTGTGTATGTGAAAAAAAATACATACATGAATAAAAAAAATGTGTTTTCTTTAATTATTAGGCTCAAACCCATCAATAAGGTGAATCAATCAGATAGTGTATTTATTAGGCCAAAATTGATTCAAGCCAAATGAAGATAGCAGTTTGTGGAATTGGAGTTTCAGGTAGTTATCTCATTTCTAGACTCAAAGACTCTCACGAGGTCGTAGGATTTGAGAGGATGCCTGAGGATAAACACGACTCCATCTGTGCTTGGGGTACTTGTAAACCAAAGATGGTAGAATTGTGTAAAAAAGCAGGGGTTAACTTTGAGGATTATGTTATCCATGATGGAAAAAATATGCATGTGGAAATGAATCAAGGTGAAAAATTTGATATTGGTTTACAAGGATTATGTACTTATGACAAAATTCAGTTGATTAAAGATTTTGTAAAAGGATGTAAGGTGAACTATGGAAATGCGCCAAAACTCGAAGAGTTAGAAAAAGAGTTTGATCTAATTGTTGATTGTACAGGTTTTCACAGAGTTTATTTGCCAAAGTTAAAAGAAGATTTCTTTTTGCCAACTTTTGAGTACAAAGTACAATATGAAAATGGAGTTCCATATGATGATTTTCTAGTCAGACCATTTGCTAAAATGACAGGATATTTTTGGTATTTTCCTCTAGGTAAAAATCTAGCACATATTGGGGCGGGAGATTACAAGAAAAATCATGTTAAAGCTACGGATGAATTTTTAGAAAAATATGGAGGTAAAGTGATAAAGACAGTTGGAAGACCAATTAGACTAGCTACTCCAAATATGTGCAAGCCATTTTACAAGGGTAAAGTAGTTGGAGTAGGAGAATCGATAGGAACAGTATACCCATTATTGGGAGAGGGAATAATCCCCAGTATGGAGTGTGTTGATATTTTTGTAAAAAATCTGGGAGATAATGAGGCTTATGAAAAAGAAGTCATGGAGCATTTTAAGATATATGGTAAAGTATTCAATTTTGTTAGAAATAAGATGAAAAATAAGTTCAGTATGGTAAAACAAATCTTTGAACTTTTATCCATTTTCAAATACATGAAAAAAAATCAAAACCGTTTTGGAATGGAAATTCACATGAAAGATTTGATGAGGGTTGCGAAGGCCTAACCAAAATTAACCGAGGAAAAATTTTCCCGATTTGTTCTATTTGAGGACATGTTGTAATTGTAAATAATTTTAGAATATTCTCCAAACTCCTCCTTCATTTCCTCTAGATTTTCTGAGAGGTAAAACCCGGGACAGTCACCTGTAAATTGATATGTTGCATGAACTCTGGGTAATCCTTTTTCATTTTCAAGCCAAGTTGAAAAAGGATACAAATAGCACACTCCAGGTCGGTCTGGATGCATGCTACACCCACCTTCGTCATCTAGGAATCTACATGAAATGTGAGTTCCATCATCTTGAAGGGTCTCATCTGTTTTCCTTTTTAGATTAATTGTAGTCATGGTTGTTGTTTGTCCTGAGGGTCCTAGTTCTTGATAGTTTACCGTGAGAGTTTCGTTCTTGATGAAATCAGAAGTTTTTTGATATTTCAAACCCTTGCCAATGGTTATAAGATCATCTGAGGTTAGGGGTAATCGTCCTTGCCTATCACAACAATTATGACAATCCGGCCAAAAACATTTCCATAAAATATATTTTTTTTCTGAGTTTAGATATGGAACATGAAAAATTACATCTTTTACCTTAAGTGGAAAATCTGAAACATTGGTAATTTCTCCTAGCATAAACTGCCGTAAAATGGGATCAACCTCCCAATTTTTTTGTAAAAGGTCTAATGATTCTTCAATTTCGTTGTGAGACAAGTATTAAGTTATAACATCTTTTGAAGATGTTATTAATGTTGAGTGAAAAAGGAAAATATGCATCAGCTACTGAAAATAGAAGATTTGTCTGGGCCGAGATTGTATGGCCTTTAATTTTAGAATTAAATGATGTATCATTTACATTAAAACAATATCAAAAGAAAAGAGACGAGGTTTGTATTAAAAAAAAAATTGATGTTTCAACTACTTCCCGAGGTTTAGTTTCTCTAATGCAAAAAGAAATTTTACTTAAAGAAAATTTATTATATTCAATCCATTATAGGTTAATTCCATATATGCGATTAAGAGCAGATTGTGATTATGCCACAGCAATTCATGAAGTCCGAATAAAATAGTACCAAATAATTATATTCTAACCAATTAGAAATTGTTTTGGTAGCCCGATAGTCTAGCGGTCAAATAATTTTAGATCAAGGATTCTGCCCTCTGGATCTCAAGAGTGGATAGGCGGAGACGGCAGTTCGAATCTGCCTCGGGCTACTGGAAATTTTCTATCGAGAGGCTTGTGCTATTCTTTCTAGCTCGTTTTTCTTTTTAACAGAGGGAGCATTGGGATCGTTTTTTGATGCTAAGATTAGTTGTTCTGCCATGTGTTCTTCAATAGGTTTTGGGTTTGAGAACGTGGCTTCCTTAATGGCATCGGAAATAAATCTTAAAGCCAAATCAACCCTTCTAATTGGTGCAACATCAACTGAAACATGATAAACGGTTCCACCATAAACAATTCTTGTCGTATCTTCGTTCGGAGCAGAATATTCTACTGCACGAACTAAGACCTCTACAGGATTTTCTCCTGTTTTAAGGGAAATAATATCAAAAGCAACTTTAACGGTGTTTAAGACTCTAACTTTTTTTCCGGTCATTCTTCCAGTATTTTTAGCGTATTTTTTTCCAAAGTGCATAATTTTGTTGCAAAGTCGCTCTACAATGTTAACTTCGGCTTTATTGAATCGTTTAAGGGCAGAGCGTCCAAAGGTATATGGTAAAATTTGCTTTCTAAGAGATATTGCAGTTTTTAATCCAGGATCCTTTACTTCTATTTCGGACATATCCCATTTTCTAAATAATAATAAATTTTTGGTTTGT
>JAOTXZ010000019.1 GCA_029862085.1 Candidatus Nitrosopumilus sp. | reverse complement strand
ATCTGGAACCTATTCTGTTTCACTTACTGTAACTGATGATGATGGTGCAACTGATGACACAGATTCTCCAACTGATGCAATAATAGATCCTTCTCCAAATAACCCAGCAACCATAACAATAACCAGTCCTCCTTCAGGAGAAATTAGCGGAAAAATTACCATCACTGCAATAATCGACGGATTTGAAAGTGCAGTTGATAACGTATTGTTTGATATTTATAAAATTGTAGATGGAAATACTCAAACAACTCCATCCCACTCTGATTCCGATTCAAATGCCCCTTATAGTATAAGCATTCACACCAAAAACATGGAAAGTGGATTTTATTATGACATTATTGCCTCTGCCAACGATAACGGTGAGGATGTAGAATCTGATCCTGTGAGAGTATATCTACCAGCTAAAGGAGGTAGCGGTGGTGGACCTGATTGTACTGCAAAACCAAACCATCCAAAGTGTCAATAATAAAATAATTGAAAAATTTTTAGATTTTCTTTCCTAAGGATATTATGAGATCATTCGTATTGATCATGTTTTTTACAAGGGCATCCCGGATCTCGTATTTTGGGAGAAACACATGAACACTTTTTACAACACCCGTAATTCATATCCAAATAATATTTTCATATCTGGATATTATAGTAATTTGTTGTTCACTTGACTGAACAAATTTTAATAAAAAAGAAAAAAATTATTGTACCTGGATAGACCTTTTCTGAGAAACTGAGGTTGGTTTTGATTTTGGAAGTGTAATGTCCAATACTCCATCAGATAGTTTTGCCTTTACCTTTCCTGAAATTACCTTCTCAGACAAGGGCAATGTTCTGTAAAAGGAGACCTGACTACGTTCTTTTTTAAGATAGTTCTTTTTCTTTTCTTCAGATTCCTCTTTGTGTTCTGCTGATATCTCAAGTGAATTATCAGTAACTTTTAGTTTGATTTCGTTCTTCTTTACCCCAGGGGCATCCATCTTTACTCTAAATTGTTTGCCTTCATCAATTACATCACATGAGCTTTGAGGCATTGATGGGAATTGAATTGATGGAAATGATGAAAATGCTTTTTCCATATCTCTTCGGAGATTATCAAAAGACTTGTCAAAGTCCATCCAGCTTGATGTCAAAGAGGGTGTTATTCCAGTACTGCTCTTTTTAGTTTTTGATTTTACCATGTTTCTTCCCGGGACATGACACACTTAAATGGCAAACATAGTTCTCCAGATTGAATTTGAACAATAGGATTAAAATTATTAAAAATAGACAGGATTTAAAAATAAATTGCTAGTTCTACAGTTTCTTTTTTGGGCCATATTTGATCAAAGATTTACCATTTTTCAATTCTACAGTTAACGATTCAAAAGGAGAAGTGTATTTTACAATTTTCTTCTTAGTTGGTGAGATAATAAAACCAGAATTAACCAATAATCCAGCTTCTTTCATCTTTTCAATTTTTCGGTATGCAGTTGTTTGTGATACTTTTGAATCTTTGATTATATCTTTGATAATTTTTGAATCTTTTAAAACTTGATTTAACATTGCTGATACTTCTGGATCTCCAATTAATTTAATTTGGTCATTTTTAAGATCTGAATTAATAATGTAATTGGTTTTTAGGCTCGTTTTGGAGATTTCTTGAAGAAGTTTTCTGTTAATTATGTTTGAACCTTCCCCAAAATTTTCAAAGAGAATATCTTCAATTTGTTCCCATTTCGGAGCACTTTGCCTTATGGTAGTACCATATTTTTCCAATAATCTATCCTTAACGATTTTTACAGCGGGAAGGCCCATCTCTTTTTTAATTACTGAAATTAACGTATTTTCCCAAAGTTCTGAAGATTCTAAATCCATTTAACCTTGATTCTATAGTATTATGTTAATAATTTATCGGTTTTGGGAAATATGCTTTAAATTTAATACTTCAAATTCTCAATTTTGAAATTAAGTTATATTCTTTAATTACAAAACGTCAATTGTAGAATATGGTAAGTGTTGTATCACCCAACCTAAAAGCCAAAATTGATGTAAAAATTCTGATCGCTATTTTAGCTGGTGTAATTTTGTTTCAGATATACTTGAATTCACTAGAAAACGAAGAACATGAAGAAATTTCTATCATCACAGTTTCATTATCCAGCCAAATTATTACAGGCATTGCCGCATTGATAGTTGCTAGAAAATATAAAGGAACCCAAATATTTGGCAGATCTTTTCTTTCTTTAGCAGCAGCGTTTTTTTCAGTTGCTATTGGTGAAATAATTTACAACGTTTACTTGTTTGTATTTGGAATAGACCCTTATCCATCAATTGCCGATATCTTTTTTTTCTTATTGTATCCGTTTACTTTGGTCCATTTGTTAATTAACATTAATTTCTTCAAAGTAAAAACGGATTTCAAAAGTATCTCTTGGATAACTGTATTGACATTGTCAATTATTTTGTTATATGCCTACTTTGCCTATGATGCTATTGGGGCCTTCGACATTGATTTCTTTTATGGTTTAATTTTCATCTCTGGGGCTTCATTAATTACATCTGTAGGAATTTATGGCGCTATTACTGTGAGAAAAATTCCTCTTGGAAGATCTTGGATGCTGTTAGTTGGTGGAATTTTGCTTGGAACGATAGGTGATATTTGGTATCAATATCTCGAAATTTTAGGAGGATACGATACGGATCATATTGTCAACCTCTTTTGGTATACTAGTTATCTCGTAATAATTTATTCTCTTTACAAGCATTACAAAATAATCTAACGTGTAAATCTGTAACAAACAAAATTACCTTTTTTGTAAAATAAAGGAAATTTACCGGCTTATGTTTAATTTCCAAAATTGGGAATAGTCAATGACACAAGAATTACGCCTCAACCAAAGATCCCTAAATGATTTAATCAATTCAAATCTTACCGAAAATAAGTTAAATGAACTTTTTCCAAAAACTCGCCTTGCCGTGTGTGTTGAGAAAATCAAAAATGGAAAAAATTCAGAATCTCAACGTTGGGATTGTTTGATTATTCTTTCTGAATTATATGTAAAGTTGAAAGATAATCAATTTCCTGAATTTTCTCCTGAAAAAATTAATGAGATGATTTCTGAAATTGAATCAACCCTAAAATGGATGATCTATAACGAAAAAAATTGTGTAGTTCATCATGAAGTAGCTTACCAAGTTGCCGCTAGGAACATAATTAACCTAATTCCAGATATGGTTTATGCGGCTTTACACAGTGAAAGTGTAGTTTCTCGTCATGAATTTACAGAATGTTTAGGAGTGATGAAGGCCTTTGATGAACTTCAAGAAATTATTCCTTCCATACTACAAGATAATAATCAAGATGTGAGACAGACAGCCCAGTTTGCCAAAGATAGGATGGAGAGATACGTAAATGAAAAAGGCTGGTCTGCTTTGGAAATAGTGTAATTTTTTGTCGTCGTTTGCAGACTATTCGAGTAAAATCAAAAATACTTTTCAGCCTAAATCAAAAAAAAGTACGTTTTGGATAGGATTGATAATTGCCTTAATGGCAGCAGTTTTTGCAAGTACCATCAATGTTGTGGGAAAGACGCTTGTTGATCCTAGCTTGGGTTATGTAGAGGATGCAGTTCATCCTCTAAGTCTTGCCATATTTCTTGGTTTAATTTCTGGATTATTTTTTACTCCATTTGCAAAAGGTAAAACGTCTCCTAAAAAATTTGGAAAGAAAACTCTGTTTTTTGTTTTGATGCTAGGGGTAACTGATGTTTTAGCAATAACTACAAACTTTTTTGGATTAAATCATACAACGGCTGTTAATGCTACCATCCTAATTAACACAGAACTCCTTTTTGTGGTAATTATTGCCTTTACTGTTTTTCGGGAGAGAATCCAAAAAAGAGAAACTTTTCCTTTGGGTTTGATTGCTGCAGGCGCGATAATAATTCCAATAATTGTGGACATCTCAGAAAATGGAACCTTTGTCTCGGGATTTGTAGTTGGAGATATGATGATTATTCTTGCAGCCCTATTTTTTGCCCTTGATATTAGTATTGCAAGACATGTTTCTAATATCATTCCGGCCACCCGAATTTCTCAAATTTCCGCCTTTGCAGGAATTCCATTTGCTTTGTTATTGATGTTAATTTTTCAGATTCCTTTTGATATTCCATGGGATCAAATGCCATCTATAGTGTATATGGGAATCTTTGTTTCAGGATTATCATATTTCTTTTTTGTAATCGCTTTGAGGTTGATCGGTGCAATTAGAACTGTGTTAATTTATTCTACTACCACCGTATTTGGAATTGCATTTTCAGGATTTTTCCTAGGGGAAGAGATTACAGATTTAAACATTTTTTCAGTCGTTATTATTTTGGGAGGAATTTATCTTTTAAGAAAAAAATTTGCCAAACTAGAAGCTTGATCGCAAAATTGAATAGTATTTCATAATCAAACAGAATTTTTAATCATAAACCATTGGGAACCAACCAATGGAAAGAGCTAAAGATATTTTAAAAGATAAATGCGATCTTTAAGACAAAAAATATTACATTAAATCGTTAAATATCATTTCCATTTTTGGAAATGTGGTATGGCAATATTAACAGCCATTATTGTAGATGATGAACCAGGCATTGCTGAGCTGTTTTCAGGCTTGTTGGAACTGCAAAGGATAAAGATTGTGGGGATAGGTCAAAATGGATTGGATGCAATTCGTCTAGTAAATTCAACAAACCCTGACATAGTTTTTCTCGATATTAACATGCCAAAAATGAATGGAACTGAGGCATTAAAGGAAATTAAAAAAAATAGTCCTACAACCAAAATCATAATGATGACTGCAGATGAATTTACAGATAAGGAACAATTATCGCAGTTTGGAGCTGATGCGTTAATTTTCAAACCATTTGACATGCCACAAATAATCAGATTATGTGAAAAGATAGAACGATCAGAAAATTTGAGGTTCACACAAATAAAATGACAAAACGAATAACTATTATAATTGATGACAGTCTTGATAAAAAAAATACGATATAAACAAGCAAAATTGATTCAACAAAAAAGTAAATCAGTTAGTTATTCTGAAGTAGTAATGAATATTCTGAGAGAACGTCTAAAATAAAATTTTATTATTCCAAATAATAACTTCCTTTTAATATTTGGAATTAGGATTTGCTTAAAAGTAATTTAATTTTAACCCATTTGGGAAACCCTGTTAACTTTTTTCCTATTATATATTAAATATTCAAAAATATCATGCAATGTTGTTGTGGGGAAAATTTAGTATGCATGTATCATTACCTCGAAAATAACCCAGATTCAGGTAAGAAGAGAAACTAAATTCTAATGTGCTATTGTACAGAAATTAATTATTCTGGAAAAATTTTACTAAAACTAGAACCTAGTACGATGAATCACACAATGCACAACTTAGAACATTATCATCTTTAGACAATGGAACTGTTAATCCCTCTTTGGCGCAATTTGGGCATTTTGTATAATCACTCATTTTTTCACTAAAAATTTTCCCTAAGTACATGATTGATTGCTTTTGAATAACTACAAGAACCTTGATTTCTTTTAATTAATTTAGATTGAATTGATCTTATTTTTTTATCAACATCTTCGTCAATCATTAAACAAATTCTTTTTTCCATGTTTTTTTTTAAAAATTTTAAATTTAAACAACATGTAAATTTCCCAAACTTGGGAAAATATTGTGAAAAATTAATTTGTAATATAGTGAACAAACAATATTCTAAATACTAAAAAAAATATTTAATTTTGTGAAAACACAGGTTATAGATCCAGAACAAAGCGTTTCAGATTTTGTAAACAACGCTACAAATTTGAATGAATTTCAAAAAGACAAAGAACAATTTCCCAAAGAAACTCAAAATCAAAGAAATGTTGAAGAACCGGTTAGTCCCTTCAAAATCCGCCAATTAGAACAAAAACAACAGCTATTGGTGGGTTTGACAAACATTTTATTTAATAAACTTGAAGAAATGAATCCAAAAGAAGAAGATTCTCCAGACCAAGAAACAAAATCAGAAAAGAAATACGCTAAAATTGAATTTACGGATATTTCATGGTACAAAAAATTGGGCACTACTCTGTAAACAAATTTCTTTGAAGATTATAGGTAATAATAATTTAGATTTAAAAAAACAATCTAAATTCGCTCTATAATAGTTCTAGCAGAATTTTCCTCCATCAACCAAAAATTTTCCCTCTTTTCCATATATAAAAAAGGTTTTAGTGAAAGTGTCTTATTTAGAATTATTGAAGAAAAATCATGAAGATTTTATGCGTGGAAGATGATGTGGATATTGCAACCTTGATGGATAATATTCTTTCAGCAAACGGTCACCAGGTAACGACCTGTCACAACGGAGTAGATGCATTATCCCATATCAGGAAAAAAAAATTTAACCTAATTTTATTAGATTTGGAAATGCCTGATTTCTCGGGAAAAGAAGTAATCAACTCATTAGCCAAGGAAGATTTACTTGAAGAGAATAACATTGTAATTTTAACGGCAAGTGATTTAAATGAACAAGAAATTTTGAAATTTAAACAAAAAGGGATAAAGGAATTTTTCCAAAAACCTTTGAGTTTTGAAAAAATTCTTGATGTGGTAACAAAATTTGAATAAATTGATTCTCTATTAAAAAAATTAAGCAGTTAATTTTTGAATAGAAGAGCTTTGTTTTATGATTGATAGAGGTATTTCTAATCTTACAGAACTTTGTGTGTGATTCAGTTCAATGGTAATTTTTTTAAAAATAGGAGTATATCGTTTAACACTTCTTCTTTTTTTTGTAAATTCTGTTTTTTTTGGAATTAAAAAGCCATTTCGGATCAAATAACTTATTTTTCTATACCCTGAAGTTTTTGACAATTTACAAGTTTCAATAATTTCTGAGATTAAAAGGGCCTTTTCCAATGTAGATTCAATAATATTACGATATTCTTCATCTCCCAAAATTTCAATTATTAGGATTTTTAATTTTTTATCTTTAATTGTTACAGCAACGGAATTTCTATTCATTTTTAAGGAAATAATTTCCCTGAGACAAATTTCCTCAAAACTCAAGACATCTGTTTTTAGTAAATTTTTTAGAATTTCATTAATTTTTGAAAAATCTTGGATTGCTTGTTTTATAGATAACCCATGCTTTTGGAATAATTGCATTTTTAGTTTTTTTTCGTCACCGGAATCCAAATTTCTCTTGATAATTTCAGCTAGCGAATTTGAAATTAATTCATCCAGACCTGGCATGCTCTAAAATCACCAGAAGTGCTTTATAAAAATAAAATTTTATCAAATGTAGATGAATAAAACCGCCATTGTAATTGATGATGATTTTGATTCAGTAGAAATTTTTAGCGATCTTTTAGAGGAACACGACATAATGATTGTTGGTAAAGGATACAATGGAAAGCAGGCAATTGATCTTTATCAAGAAAAAAAACCAGATTTTATTTTCTTAGATTTGAATATGCCTGAAGGTTCTGGATTTCATGCAATTCGAAATATAAAAAAAATTGATAATTCCGCAAAAATAATTGCCGTTACAGCTAGAGACGATTTTCCTTCCAAAAAAAAATTACATGAGTTAAATGTTCAAGATATAATTATCAAACCAGTTGATATGGATAAGATCTTGAATATAATTTCAAATTAATTTTGTAAAATACACACATCAATTTTATAGGGAGTATTGAAAATGTTATACTAAAAGTAAGACAAATGTAAAGATCCATGGTTTTTGGAAAAATAATTAATGGTAATATGAGAAATTAGAAATGACAAAAGATAACAAGGAAAAATCAAGTAAAAATCCAAAATCAAAAATTTGTGACTGTTATGATTGTGCCCATATTGGACACAGGAATTGCGGATGTTGTCAATAGACAATTAAATTTTATTCTTCCAAAAAATAATTTTCAAAAATTTTGATTTAAAAAAATCAATTAACTAACAAGCTAAAATTCGTTTGGTGAATCTAAATACCATTATTAATTTTAAAGGATAATGTTACCTTCCAAAACTACTTGGATAGTATTTGGAATTTCAATTACAACTACATTGATAGTTTGGGTTGGCTTCCTAAATTATGCAAATCAAATACAAGAAGCTGAATTTAATTCTCAAAGCAAAACAATGACACAAGATATCCTTAATCGACTAGACCAATATGAACAACTTCTCAATGGAGCAAGAGGATTTTTGTCCTCAAAACAAGATATCACACCTCAGGATTGGAAAAATTTTATTGATCTGCAGATAATTTCTAGGTATTCCGATGTTCAAGGAATTGGTTTTACCAAACATGTTGTAGGTGAAGAGCAACTCAATAATTTAGTAACTCAAATGATTAGCTATGGAGTAGAGGATTTTTCTATAACCCCTGAAGGAAAAAGAAATGAGTACTATCCTGTAATTTTTATGGAGCCTTTGGACTCTAGAAATAAACGTGCCATTGGGTACGATACCTATTTTGAAGATTCTAGAAAGGAAGCCGTTAATCTTTCAATAAACTCTGGGAAGGCTACACTTTCGGGTAAAATTATTTTGGTACAGGAAACTGAAAAAGATGTACAAAACGGTTTTTTGTTGATGATGCCCGTATTTTCTACAGGGATTAGCCCTGATAATGAAAAGGATTCCTCATCAGTTTTAGGAATGATAAATGCAGTGTTTAGAATTAATGATTTTATAGACGGGCTTTTAGGTAAGGAAAAATTTGAATATATTCACCTGAGGATCTACGATGGATCGATAAATCCAGAGAGTCTTTTTTTTGATTCAAATGAGATTTTTGAATTTGAACACAAAAGAATAGATTTTACAGTTAAAGAAACCTTAGAAGTTGCAAATAGAAACTGGATTCTAGTTTTCGATGGGACATCCCCGCCACTAAACCCAGTGGAAGGATTTGTTTTAACTATTATTCCAATAGTCGGTTTTTCTTTGAGTGGTTTACTGTTTTACGTATTCTATCTGGCAAATAAAAATTTGCAACTTGCAAAAAATTCTATTAAAAGTAAAAAAATGGAAAATATTGGAAAATTAGCAGCTGCTTTGGCTCATGACCTTCGAAATCCTCTTTCAGTTGTTAGTGGTGCAATGTATCTTCTATCAAATCGATCTGAAAGTCTTGATGAAAAAAGTAGAAACTTAATTTCTAAAAGCAATTCTGCGGTGGAACGAATGAAGCATCAGATTAACGATGTTATGAATTATGTTCAAACAGGAAAGTTGGAAAAATCAGAGGTTTCTTTTAAAGAACTCATCAATATTCCTGGAGTCATCCCTGAAATTCCTAGCAATATCACACTGAACTTACCTCAAAACGACTTGTGGTTATATTGTGATAAAAGAAAAATCGAAGTTTTAATGGGCAATATGATTTTAAATTCAATAGAAGCCATAAGCGATAAAACCGGCACCATAACAATTAGAATAATGGAGGAGCAAAATAATGTAATTATCGAAGTTCAAGATTCTGGACCAGGAGTCCCCAAAGAAAACATGAAAAAAATTTTTGAGCCGTTGTTTACATCTAAACCAAAAGGAACCGGATTGGGACTGGCCAGCTGCGAACATATTGTAAATGCTCATAATGGCAAAATTGTTGTAACTAACAACCCTACCACATTTAGGATTATCATTCCCAAAAAATAATTTTAAACTAGATTTACCAGAATTTTTAATATCCCTTACCTAAAATGACTATCATGGAACATGATTTCCTATTTGCCAATCGGGAAATAGTGGACCTCACACATGATTATGCTGCAGAAACCATTTACTGGCCCACTGAAGATGGTTTTAAACTAGATGTAGATTTTGAGGGAATGACTGAAAAGGGATATTACTATTCTGCAAAAAAATTTTCTGCCCCAGAGCATGGGGGCACACATTTGGATGCTCCCATTCATTTTGCAAAGGATGGAAAAACAATTGATCAAATTCCTTTGAACAAGCTTATTGGACCAGCAGTCATAATTGATGTGTCCAAAGAGGCACTAAAAAATCAAGATTATCAAATTTCAATTCATGATTTTACCAATTGGGAATCTTCTTATGGGAAAATACCGAATGGCGCTATTATTTTATTGCATACGGGATTTGGAAAATATTGGCCGGATCGCCTCAAGTATCTTGGTACCGATAAAATGGGGAAGGAAGCTCTTAATGATTTACACTTTCCTGGATTGCATCCTGATGCAGCAAACTGGCTAGTTGAGAATCGAACAATAAATGCAATTGGTTTAGATACTCAAAGTATTGATTATGGTAAATCACAATTTTTTGAATCACATCGAATTCTTTGCACTAAGGATATACCTTTTTTTGAAAATGTTGCTAATTTAGATAAACTTCCAGCTGTTGGTGCGGTGATTATTGCATTGCCAATGAAGATAAAGGGGGGGAGCGGCGCGCCTTTACGTTTAGTTGCAATACTTTCCTAATTTTTGCCTCATCAAATAATTTCAAAAAGTCAAATAGCAAAAATGGACTCTAAAGAGGACTTTTCATGTTAATTCAAGATCATATCAATTTATGAACAAAGTTGTCTTAAAAAAAGAAAATTTTTTGTTTATTTCTTTAAAGTAGCCAATTTTTATTTTACAGATAGGAAAATAGCGATGTGAAAGTACTTTTAATTGATGATAATTCCGAAATTACCGAATTATTTGACACAACTTTGACTGCAAAAGGATATTCCGTTCAGGTTACAAATAATGGAAAAGAAGGTCTTGATCTAATAAAAAAGAAGGAATCAGATCTAGTTTTGTTGGATTTGGCAATGCCAGGATTTTCCGGAGAAGACATTTTAAAAGAATTACTTAAAGATGGACCGATAAATGATTACAATATCTATATTTTTACTGCTTCAGTGATATCTGATCAAGATATAGATAATTTTATCAAATTGGGCGCAGTAGGATGCCTTAGAAAACCGGTGAGGTTAGAGGATATTTTAAATGTTTTAGAAAAACATCAAGCACGAAATTAATAAATTTTGGGAGAATATTCAAATGAAATTAGTAATTGTTGAGAGGATACTTGAATGCAACTAGCAAAAAAACTGATTATTTCATTTATTTGCATGGGTGTACTGGTGGCGGTTTTCGGATATGTCTCGTTTTATTTTTCTGAACGTTCATTAGAAGAAAACATCAAAGAAAACTCTAATTTAAGATCTCAAGGAATCTTAAATGAAATAGACAAAAACATATTCCTTAGAATTATAGAATCTGAAGAATTTTCAAAAGATCCTCGGTTAAAAACTTCAATCCAAATTTCAAATGAAAAATATGATAAAATTAAAGATGTTGAAAAATACATTGATGAACAAGATTCAAAATGGACATCCGTTTCATTTGAAGAAAAGAATTCTTTAGTAGAAAACCTAATTGACCATGAAAATTCAAAGATTCTAAAGAGTAAAATTAATTTTTATGAGCAGAAATTTGGGGATCTAGTTTTTGCTGAAATTTTTACTACAAACAAGTATGGAGTAAATGTAGCCCAGTCAGATGTGACCTCTGATTTTAAGCAAAGTGATGAGGAATGGTGGCAAGTAGCAAAAAATGAGGGAATTCACCTAAATGATGTTAATTTTGATGAAAGTGCTGGAGTATATTCGATTGATATTTCCGTGAGAATTGATGATGACGATGGGAATTTTTTAGGAGTTATAAAATCGGTTATTAATTTAAATGATATTTTAGATACCATTCAAGAAGCAAAATCAAATTCCGAACATCCATCCATTCTTTTTGAATTAATAAATAACAATTATGAAGTAATTTATTCTACAGATACAGATTGGAAACTTTTTGAAGATGTAACCTCCAAAATATATTTTGAATCTTTAATGGAAGGTGAAAGCCATTTTGTAATAAAAGAAAATGAATTTACGAAAATCGGAGAACTGTATTCTTTTTCTCGTTCAAATGGATACAAGGATTATGATGGCTTTGGTTGGATTTTGATTTTGAAATACGATACACAAGATGTTTTAAGTTCAATAGTAACTCTAAACTTCATTCTTTCAGCAATAGCTGCATTGTTTATTGGCATAGTGGTGATTTTTGGACTAGTTTTTTCACGTTCTATTGCAATTCCGATTAGAGAAAAAAATGATTTGCTTAAGGTTTTAGATGAATTTGCATTGGTTTCAATTACTGATAAACATGGAAATATTATTCATGCTAACGAAAAATTTTGTAAGGTTTCAAAATATTCAAAGAATGAATTAATAGGCCAAAATCATAAAATTCTAAAATCAGATTATCATCCCCCCTCATTTTTTAAAAACTTGTGGGGTACAATATCTTCAGGAAAAATTTGGAGTAATGAAGTAAAAAATAAGGCAAAAGACGGGTCTCCTTATTGGGTTCATACCATTATCTCTCCAATTTTTGGAGCTAAAGGTAAAATTGAAAGATACATTTCAATAAGAACAGACATTACAAAAAATAAACAAAATGAAGAGACAATAAAATCCCAATACAAAAGGCTCAAAGATACAGAACAACAAAAAGGAGAATTTCTATCAATGATTACTCATGAATTAAGATCCCCTCTGACTCCAATTGTTGGCTGGTGTGATGCTCTAAAAAATCCTGCAATATTGGGAAATCTTAATGAAAAACAAAACAAGGCAGTAGACACAATTTTGAATAATTCCCTGAGACTTCAAAGGCTCATATCTGATTTGTTAGATGCTCAAAAATTAGAAATGGGTAAAATGAATTTTGATAAATCTGAATTTAGTGTTTCAAATTTAATGAATAAAATAGTAAATAATTTTGAATATGCCCTAAAGCCAAAAAATATTGTACTTGATAATTTAACAAAGGATAAAATAAATTTAAAAAGTGATGAAAAACGGATTGAGCAGGTACTTACAAATTTAATTAATAATGCTCTAGATTTTGTCCCAAACGAAACAGGTAAGATCGAGATAAATTGCAAAAATGAAGCCTCTGATGTTGTTTTCGAAGTTATCGACAATGGACCAGGAATAGAGAAGGAAAAACAAAAACTACTCTTCAAAAAATTTTATCAAGCTGATACTAGCTTAAGACGTGAACATGGCGGAACAGGTTTAGGATTGAATATTTGTAAGGGAATTGTTGAAGGATTAGGAGGACAAATCGATGTAAAAAGTGAAATTGGAAAAGGGACTAGTTTTTATTTTAGAATTCCCAAAAAATAATTTTAAATTTTTAACTAGCGATTGTGTTTACTAGATTATCAAATCTTATGGGTTTGTGCAAACACCCGTGAATGCCGGGTTTATTTAACAAACTTGTTTTTTGATTATTATCAAAGGGAAATCCTGAAAGTAGTACTATTTTCTGATCTTTTAGAATTTTTTCTCTTTCTAGTGATTCAATTACATCAATACCGCTTAAGTTAGGCATATGTAAATCTAAAAAAACAAAATCATACTTTTCATTTTTAATATGTTCTAACCCATCTCTTGAATCGTTTGTTGCAAAATAGCTATAGCCTAAGGACGTTATCAATTCTGAGAACAGATCTGTAATGTCTTGATTATCATCAATATGAAGTATCTTCATAAAATGAAATATTATTTCATATTATATTGGGAAATGGTTGTTCATCTTAAACAAATTTTATTTATGAATAAAATTTGGCTATAGGCTAATTCTTCCCTAAAAAATAATTTCAAACCAATTAATTTTAATCAAGTTTTAAAAAACCCTCTATGCTTGAAAAGTTTTTTTTCTGTCCTATCTCGGGCCTTCTTTTCTTTGTGCTCTTTTCTGAAATGCTCTAATCTGTGTTTTTCATGAATAAATTCTTGTCCACATTCGGTGCATTTTACAATAGTGTGATGATGTATCTTTCGAACATGTGTGACTAGATCCTCATGATTGGTGAATTTCTCATTACATTCTGTACAATCAATTTTTGTATTTCTAAACAGATTCATTTTATTAGATACACTGGAACCTTTGATTTGTGAAGCACATAGTTAGAAACACTTCCAAGCATTTCACCTGTGGCACCACCTTTTCCAGTGGTACTCATGACAATATGGTCAAATTTGCCATTTCTGGCAATCTTTATTGTTTCAATATTGGGAGCTCCTCGAACTAATCTTGTCTTAAACTTTGTATTTTTTCCTGCTCTTTTTGATGCTTTTTTCAGTACAATATCTCCATCTTCCTTGAGATGTTTTTCCATTTCTCTAGTTCTGGGACCCCCTTCGGGAACTTCTGGTATAACATGTATACAGGTAACTTCGCCATGTGTAAATCCAGCAAGCGTTAGAGCTCTATCTAATGCCTGAAGTGATTTTCTAGAGCCATCAACTGGAACTAGTATTTTTGCAAAATCTTTCATATTTTTCCTCAGATATTGGCATGTATTAGTGAATGATAAAATTTCAAAATTTGGAATCAACAAAAGAGTTTAAGTTTTGTTTTGTATTTCGCTTGTTATTCTTCTCAAAAATTAAATTCAAATTATAAAATTAAAATTGGACAGGGTGCATTTCTAAACACATTTTCAACTGTACTGTGATAATGTTGTTTTTCATAATGAGTAGTAGGTTTTGTTCTAGTCATAATTATTAGATCTACACTATGTCGTTCTGTAAATTCAAGAATTTTAGTGGATGCCAACCCATTTTTAACTATTTTAGAACCACATGAAACATTATTTTCTTTTGCAAATTTTTCTAATTGTACATGTTGTTTTTCTATGATTTTGCGTTCTTTTTCAAACTCTTTTTTGCTAGTTTTTGTTTTAAAAAATCCAAATGTGGATCTTTCTTCCAAACAGGTAAGAATAGTAATCTTTGCTTTAATTGAGGATGCCAGAGATATTGCTTTTCTAAATGCTTTCTCACTACCTGTTGCTCCATTATATGGAACTAAAATATGCTCAAAAGTTTTAGTCATTTCTTTTCTGCATCTATCATTAAAACAGGACAAGAGGTGTTTTCAACAATCTTTCTTGAAACACTTCCTAGAGTTAGAAGACCTTTGATCCCTTTGAGTTTTCTTCTTTTTGCCATTACAATCAGATCCATTTTCTGATTTTTTACAATCTTCAAAATTTCTTCGGCAGGTAATCCAGTTACTACTTTTAAATGAGATTTTATTTTATTTTTTTTACACATTTCTACTCGTTTAGTCATTTCTTTTTCCATGACTGTTTTCATTTCCTTTGTTATTATTGCAAACTCTCTTTTGATTTTAGTGACTTGTGATACATGGAGAGAAAATACTGGAGCATGTGGAAAATCCTCTATTACATGTAATAAAATTATTTCAGAAAAGTCTGGTTTTGCAATATGGATTGCATGTTTAAGTGCCAAATCTCCTGCAGGAGTACCTGCATGTGGAACAAGAATTTTTTGATACAATGTAATTATTGAATATGAGTATTATATAATGCCATATAGAAATTATCATTCAATGAAATCTTCAATTCTCGTCCTCTCCAAAAAATAATTTAAAAATCCCTCAGGGGGCATTGGTCATTAAAGGAAACATTAGAGAATTTTTACCCTTTCACTGAGAAGTAAATAAAAAATTGGAATCCAGTCAATGAAACTATCCAAAGATAGCGAGCAGGACTTGGATACCCAAATATTCTGTAGATTTAAGGTAAGTTAAGATCAAGTGTGTTCATTTTCTAATAACCTATTATACATTTAATTTCCCAAATTTGGAAATTTACATTTAAAACAAAGTTGACTAAAATGAACTACCATTTTACTAAATGAATCAAACTATTGTGCTAAATTGTGAAAGTACTCATCGTTGATGATAAGCAAGATATTACCTGTATGCTCTCAGAATTTCTAAAGGCAAAAGGGATTGAAAATATCGTTGCAAATGACCCAATAGTTGGATTGGATCTAATAAAAAAAGAAAATTTCGATGTCATTCTTTTAGATATTTCCATGCCTGAATTTAGTGGAATTGATATTATTCACACCCTAGAGAGAGAGAGAAGACTCAAAGATCAAAAAATAATTATTTTTTCTGCTGTTGCCTTTACTGATATGGAAATTCAAAATTTATTACACAAAGATGGAGTATGGGGATGTTTGAAAAAACCCATAGACCTAGGACGACTTTATGCAGCTATTACTAACAAAGAATTTCTCATCCTTCCCAAAAATTAATTTCAAAGCCGTCAAAGGGTTTTTTGTTCAAGATTCAACATTTCATTTTAAATTAAATTAGCAATATACATTTCTAGAAAATCATCACCAATTACTGGTTTTAGAAATTCATTATCAGAATTAAATGCACTTTTGGCCTCTTTTAACGAAGTTGGTAATTTCTTAATTGAAAGTCTTTTCATTTCCCTTTCAGATAATTTGTACGTATCAACATCTACAGGATCTGTAGGTTGAATTTTCTTTTTTATTCCATCAAGACCTGCAAGTAAAAGGGCAGTTTCAACTAGGTAAATATTAGAGGTAGGATCAGGTGGCCTGTATTCTATTCGCTTATTTTCTGGTCTTTTTTTATGATGAGCAGGAATCCTTACACTTACTGAGCGATTCATTTTTCCCCATGCAATATTAGTTGGAGCCTCAAAGCCTGGGACCAGCCGCTTGTATGATTGTGTGGTAGGATTGGTAATTGCACAAAGTGCTTTTGCATGATCTAAAAGACCTCCAATGTAATAATGAGCAATTTGACTTAATTCTGCATATTTATCTGAAGGATCATAAAATACGTTGTAATCTTTTTTGTTTTTTATTTTCCAGAGACTTTGATTAATGTGAACCGCGGAACCGTTATCGTTTGGCATAGGTTTTGGATTAAAACTTGCAACCACTCCACGCCTTGAGGCAACTTCACGTATGGTCTTCACACCGGTAACAAAACTGTCTGCCATCTTGAGAAGCCCCTGATATGACAAAACGATTTCACATTGTCCAGCAGTTGCTACTTCATGATGGTGAGCAATTGGTTTTGTTCCAAATTCTTTTAGAATATCACAAGCCTCATCCCGAAAATTTGTCAAAGTGTCTGATGGTGAATCTCGGTAATATCCTCTTTTTAGATTAATTACATTTTCTGTATTTTGAGAAACCCAAGGTGCCTCTTTTGAAATGATTTGAGATGACTTTGATTTACTATTTTTTGCAGATTGTGAATTTGATTGAATTTTATCGAAAACAAAAAATTCTAATTCAGCTGCCCAATATGTTTTGGAAAATCCATTTTTCTTTGCATACTGCTCTGCTTTTTGAGCAATGTATCTAGAATCTCTTGAAAAGCGTCCCTCTCCAAATCCTTTGTAGACATTTGCAAACATTCTTGCAGATTTTGATGAATAGTTTTGTCCATCGTTTGTATTTACATCAAAGAAATCTGGTAAGATTGCAAATGTTGCAGGATCAGGTGCAAGTAGAATATCTGATTTATCAATTTCAGTAAATCCAAGTATAGAGCTTCCATCTAAAGGAAATCCGTTTACAAAAGATTCTGCTGTTATCTCTCCTGCAGGAACGCTTAGTTGGTGAAGTAAACCAAAAGGATTACAAAATTGTAATCGTATCCATTTTACTCCTGATTTCTTAAGTAGAATTTCAATATTTTTAGCAGACGTATCGAGTTAACCTATAATGATCACCGAAAAGGTACAATATATCAATAAAGTTCTCATTATCAAAAATGATAGTAAATTAAATGAAAACTTTATTCTTTTTAAAGAGACTTTGTATTTTGGTTCAAGACTTAGAAAAAATTTCCAAGGGCCGCGAGGGGACTTGCCAAGTTAGTTCAAGGCCCATTTCAAAAAATATTTTCAAAATCCCTTAAGTGGAATCTACTAAAATGGGGACAAAAATGGACACAATTAGGAGTTAAAATTATTCAGGATCCAACAAATCAGAATCAAACACAACGGAATTTTTTGGATCTGTGGCATAAATTACGTGGTGATGGTTTTGGATTAGTTCTGAAAGCCACTTTGAATGGAGTTTTTTTTCTATTTCTGGAACATTATAGACACATAAAAATGAGCAATCAAATTTAGAAAAATTTGAATGAAATAAACGTTCTATTGCTAGTTCTGCTTCAATGCCTTCTCTTGTGGTAATATCTGGGATTGTCGTTCCCATGAATCTATAGGGAGGGTTTGAATCCTTGGTTAATGTTTTTAATAATTCATTAAATCCTTTAACCAAGCCTTCAGGATGCTCTGAAATATTTTCAATCCGATAAATATGTAACAAGTTTTCTTTTAGATATTTCTGCACGTTAATGTCCTGTGACTCCATTTCATCTTTTATTATTTCTGGATCCTCATGTGTCAAAATGATAGAATGTTCCCCTTTCTTTAGCCCCTTTTCAATAAAATTGTATTTAACCAGATCACCATACTCAGGTGAATCATAAAGTAACACCAGGTGACTTTTTTGATCCAATTCCTCGATAAATTTCAGTGGAGCGTACTTAGAATTAAATTTCATATTGATTCCTCTTTTAGATATTCAAGTTTCATTTCTTCAACAAAGTTTTTTATCTTGTAATAATCTTCCAAAAACTTTTTTCCTTTTTCTGTAACTAAAAATGGCGGAATTTGGATCAATTTTTTATTTTCTAATTCTTTCAAATATCTTGATAGTTTGTCATAGGACATATTACAATGGTGTTGGACTCTAGTTGGTCTTACCTCTCCCGAAAGTGATTCCTCATTAATGGCTGAAATAATATCATAATACAAATCTAATTTACTTCTTCTTACCTCAATAGTCACAGTATGGTTAATTCATCATCATAAATAAAACTCACCATGATGAGTACCATGATGAGTAACACCTTATTTATAAAAAAAAAAAATATTCATATGTTAATAAATTCTTTTGAAAAATCATTATTAGAAAAATTCGTAGGTTCTAACATTATAAGGAGTATTTAGAAATGCCAAGAAGAATAACAATTATGATCGATGATGATTTGGACAAAAAATTGAGGTTATTTCAGGCAAAAGAAATCCAACGAACAAATAGTTCGGTAAGCTTTTCATCCGTACTAAACGAAAAAATACGAAAAAGTTTCAAATAGGATTACTCGAAACTTGTTCTTCCCAAAAAATAATTTAAAAAATTTGCGGCTGGATTTATCCCAATTCTAAAGGAGAAAATTTAACGATGGATGATTTAGAGAGAATATGTGAAAAAATATTGAACATTGATCAAAAAATCCGTTTTGTGGAAATTGCTATTAATGATAAAATATTTAGGAAATTACGCCCAGGGCTTAAAAGTAATTTAACTCCTGAATAGATTGAATCTTCTATTGACGATTCACTCGCTAGATGGACAACTCGTAATAAACTATCCAATAAAATTGGAATGCCTTTGTATGCGTTGGCTGAATATGAAAAGGTAAAACGTATTACTGTACCAGTGATTGATGGTGGAATAATGTTAGTAACTTTAGATTCGACAGCTTCTCATGACGGAATAATCAAAAAAATAATTGAAATTAAAGAAATGATAAATTGAAATTTTCATACCGTCCAAAAAATAATTTCAAATTAAGAGAAGGAAAATGGTTTGGAATCTAATATTATTCATCTGAATCTTGATCCTCTACCTTTTCAAAAGTCATATCGGCTCTCTGACATGACTCACATTTTTCCATTAGACCAAATTCATTCCTGTACTCACCTTTTCCATCACATCTAAGACAGGTCAATATTTTCTTATTTACTAAAGTGAACATTAAGTTTTTTTTTGGTAATAAACAGAAAGATGAGGGCCCTCGAGGGGAATCGAACTCCTGTCCGAGGATCCACAATCCTCTATACTAACCACTGTACTACGAGGGCCACGAAAATCAAAAATATTGTATCCAGTAATAATCTTTGATTCTAGTCACGATGAAAATCAGCATGTATATTTATTATCAACCAATTTAATTTCTAGATATGAGATTTTGGTGGGTAGCCATGGCGATTTCAGTTGCATTAACATATGCTGGTGCAAATTATTTAATGCCCTGGCATTAGGCATCAACCTTGGAAAAATTTTTACTGTTATCAGCGATCGCTTTAAATTTGTTGCACAAGGCAGTTGTTCAACTTGAAGAAGAGCTTTATCACTAATCGATTACGATCTGGGAAAAAATCCCTAGAGGATGCTATCCAAAGAAAGATTGAAACTGTTGAAGGGGAAAAATTTTCCTGGATTGACCTGCAAAATCCAGATAGGTCTGATGTGGAAGAATTAGCCAAAAAATACCATTTCAATGCCTTAAACATAGAGGATTGTATGACCAAATTTGAACTCCCAAAATTAGATAGATACGAGAATCATTTTTTTGTAATTCTCCATTTTCCTCCAATCTCCCCAAAAGCAGGAATTGCAAAAAATAGTCAGCTTTCAATATTTTTAGGAAGAGATTTTCTAGTAACTGTTCATCAAGGAGATTTGAAGCCATTAGTAGATTTAGTGGAGTTGTGCAAAACAAATTCTGATCAGCAGAGAAAAGAAAGGCTTTTGGGAAAGTCATCGGGACTGTTACTTCATGAGATAATAGATTTACTTGTAGATGATCTATTACACACATCGCGAAGAATAATTGCGAATTTGGATGAAATGGAAGATGGAGTTTTTGATGAAACAAAATCAGTGGCAAGAAGTATTGCACTTCTCAGAAGAGAAATTAACAAGCTTAGAAGGATTGCAAATCCATTAAAACGATTTGTTTTAGAAATGGCAACCAATGTTAAACGATTCTCAGATGATGGGGAAGACCTTGGATTGTTCTTTGATGATGTAATTGATCACATTGACAAGGTAATTGAAACCTTGGAGGAATCAAGAGAAACTATGGAAATTTACAAGGATACGGACTTTGTGTTAAGTACTGAAAAAACCAATAAGGTCCTTGCAGTATTGACAATAATTTTTACATTGGCTATTCCTTCAACTGTGATCGGAACCTTTTATGGAATGAATATCAATTTACCTGGAGCTAATGCTGATTGGATGATTTTGGGTCCTCATACTTCATTTATAATTATAATTTTAGCCTCTGCAATACCTGTGGTTTTGATGTTTTCATATTTTAGAAAGCTAGGTTGGATTAATGGTTGAAAAGGAGATTAATTAAATATTAGATGCATGGAATGAAGATATGGGAAAAATAAGAGTTAGAAGTGGAAGAGGAACTGGAACTGTTGAAGTAGATGATACTGGGAAAAAATGGTCCGGAGACGAATATAAAAAACTTCAAGCAGAAAAGAAGAAAAAGACCGCAAATAGAATGGTTCACACAGGAAGAGGTACAGGTTCCAAGAGACTTGGGGATATACCTGATCCAAAAGCAAGGCCATCAACAGAAGGTATGACTAGAGTCACAGGAAGAGGAACCAGTTCTAGAAAAAGCAAGAATAAAGGTTCTTAAAATTTTTAAATTTTCTCTTTTTGTTTTTAAAAAAATGCATTTTTACAATTCATTTTAATAAAATTTTAAATTTCAGACTTTGATATCAGGATTTTCAGATTTGAGTTTTTCCCAATCTGCAAGAAAATTTTTGAGGCCTATTTCTGTAAGAGGGTGTTTGAGCATTTTATCTAAAACTGCAGGTGGTAAGGTTACAACATCTGCTCCGATCTTGGCTGCTTCAATTACATGTAGAGGATGTCTAATACTTGCAACAAGAATTTGAGTTTCAAAATTATAATTTGAAAAAATTGTTTTAATTTCTTTGATCAATTGCATTCCATCTTGCCCAATATCGTCTAACCTGCCAATAAAGGGGCTAACATATTTTGCTCCAGCTTTTGCAGCTAGTACTGCTTGGTTTGATGAGAAAATCAAAGTTACATTTACCGGAATGTTTTCTGCAGTAAGCGCTTTACACGCCTTTAGTCCATCGGGAGTCATTGGAACTTTTACCACAACGTTATCGCCATAGTTGCGTAGGTTTCTACCTTCATCCATCATTCCAGAATATTCAGTACTTAAAACTTCTAGACTTACATCACCATGAATAATTTTTGTAATTTCAGCCATAGCATCCTTTGGATTCCCTCTTTCCTTTGACATCAAGGATGGATTAGTGGTAATACCATCTAACAATCCCATGTCATTGAACTTTCGAATAGATTCTAAATTGGCAGTATCAAGAAATATTTTCATAGTTTTTTACTCCTTATCTCCTTGACTTGTTTTACCATATTAAAAGATGTTATTCCATGCTTTTCTAAAAGTAGTGGGATTTCATTGTCGCGTGCAGATTCTCCAAACATGTCTTGGGCACCTATTCGTTTTATTGGAACTGGATATCTCTCCGAAACAGTTTCTGCAACAGCAGAGCCAAGTCCACCAAAAATATTGTGCTCCTCTGAGGTCACAATGCAACCAGTTTCTCTTGCGGCTTTTTCCAAAAGATTTTCATCTATCGGCTTTATAGAAAACAAATCTAAAACTCTGCAAGAAATTCCTTCTTGCTGCAATGTTTCAGCTGCTTCTTGTGCCATTCGAACGGTAATACCACATGCGGCAATGGTACAATCAGAACCATCTCTAAGGGTGATACCTTGGCCAACTTGAAATTCTTGAGAATCAGAATGAACTATGGGTGTTTTTGACCTAGCCATTCTCATATAAAATGGCCCATATTCATTTGCCATTAATTTGACTAGTTTTGATACCGTAACTGTATCAGCAGGAATGAAAACACGGAAATTTGGAATTGCTCTCATTATAGCAATATCCTCAATTTGTTGATGGGACCCGCCATCAGGTCCAACAGATAAACCTCCATGTGATACTACTAATTTTACATTAAGACCTTTTTTTCCAGGTGGAGAAGGATATGCTATTCCGTTTCTAATTTGGTCAACTGCTCTTCCAGGTAAAAATATTGCATAAGTACTTGCAAATGAAATTTTACCAGATACTGCCAATCCTGCAGAAACTGAAACCAAATTTCCTTCAGCTATTCCAACATTAAAGAATCTATTTGGAAATTCTTTTCCAAAGGCAGAGGTTTTTAGAGAGTCAGTTGTATCAGCTCCCAGAACAACTACTCTTGGATTTTCTTTACCTATCTCTACCAGGGTCTTTGCATACTCTGTTCTCATATCACCCATAATTGGAGGTTTCAAAGAAGACCTTCCTCCTGAGCGATCTTTGTTATCTGATCTTTCTTTTCTCCGACAACGTGAAGTCCAATCCACTTGTTGACAAGATCTGATTCTCCCAATTGATGAGCCTTTTCTATCAAAAGTTTTCGTCTTGCTCGCAGTGTTTGATTTCTAAAATCTCGAATTGTTTCTCGAATATCGGGTTGTCCAATAATTGCACTGCCCCCCACAAACGCTCTTGCACCATCCTCAAAACAAGACCCAATGTTCTCTAGGTTTACCCCGCCATCAGCCTCAATATATCCAGTAAATTTGTGTTCATTTAAAATGGAATTTAGTTTATTCATTTTTTCATGTGTTTCTGGAATGTATTTCTGACCAGACTTTCCAGGAAATACCGACATTACAATGAGCTGATCAAGTGAAGCTAAGAATTTGTAAGACCATTCAGGAAGATCAGTATCTGGATTTATGGCCAATCCCACTCCAACTTGGTTTTGTTTTAACCAATCATGAATTTCTCCAAAACTTGATTCATCACAAACTTCAGTGTGTACTGTAATAATGTCGCTTCCAGCTTCAGCATAATCCCTGATATGTTTCTCTGGTTCGGAAATCATCAGGTGAGAATCAAAGGGAATTACGGTTAAAGATCTTAGTTCTTTAATTTTATTAAAATCAAAAGTTTTTGTTGGAACAAAATGTCCATCCATGACATCAAGATGAATATAGTCTGCTCTTCCACTAACGCATCGTTTAACTTCATTTGCTAAATTTGTCATGTCTCCTGCAATTATTGAAGGAGCAATCATAAATTGCGAGTCAAGTTCTAAATTTATCAACGGAACAATATCCTTATCAGGCGCTTTTCCATGCCATTGAGGATTATCTTCCATATGTTCAATCGATTTTCCTTTAACAGTCCTAGAAATAATTATTGTTGGAACGCCCTTTGTATCTTTAGCTTTTGATACAGCTGAATCAATTTGTTCGATTCTATGACCATCAATTTCAATTACATTCCAACCAAAAGATCTCCATTTATCACCAGTCTTCCATCTTGATGCATCCTTCCACATTTCTGAAATGTCATTACCTGTTAATTCTTCATCAAGTGGCATCACTTTTTCCGTGTACGAATCTTGCTGGATAAAATTCCGGTCTAAAAATGCCGTCAAGTTATCTAATTTGTATTTTGATGCAGTCATTGCCGCTTCCCAAATTTGTCCTTCGTCTGATTCGCCATCACCAATTATTGTATAGACATGATGATCTTTTTTGTCAATTTTGGCAGCAAGTGCAATTCCAATTGAATATGATAATCCTGTTCCAAGAGAACCTCCACAAAATTCTACTCCAGGGCATTTTAAATCAGGATGACCTTGTAGTTTGCTACCAAATTCCCTTAAAGTTTCCATTTCCGATTCCGGAAAATAACCAGCTACTGCCATGTTTGAAAACAATCCTGGTGCTGCGTGTCCCTTTGAGAGGACTAGTCGATCTCGGTCTTCCCATGAAGGGTTTTTGGGGTCAAATTTCAGATTTTTATAAAATAAACATCCCAAAATTTCAGCCATAGAAAAGGAACCGCCTGGATGACCAGATCCGGCAATACTAGTAGATTTTATTACAAGTTTTCTTGCCCGCAAAATATTCTTCTTTATGTGATAATAATTTAGACCCATTAGTCACTCAATTTCTTTAGAATTTGAATAAAAATCTATTTTTTGTAAAATTTTAATCTGATTGAGTATAGAGAATATTGTGGACATTAAAGAAAATATCCCCATTGTAGTATACGATGATCAGTGTTATCTTTGCACAAAGTTTGCTTCAATTGTTAATTTCCTAGCCAGGGGAAAAATCACAATCATAGGTCATTATTCCAATCAAGGAGAAGAAATTAGGAATCAAATACTGGATGAATCTGCCTTGGAGATGTTTTGGGTAATAGATGAAAAAATCGCATATGGTGGTAGAGCTGCTTTAATTCCCTTAATTCAATCAATTATTAAATCAAAAAAGAAAAGAACTAACAAAATGAAGTTATACACTATTTGCGAACAAGAATGTAAAACAGTAAAATCTGTTTTTATTAGATCTGCTAGTTTGTTCTCAAATAGTAAAAAAATAGTGTTAAAGTAAATCTAAATAATACTTGAAAACTTAGTTTTTCGTAATGAAGATAAAAATAGAAACCACCAACCCATCAAGGAAAAAAACCGAGATGTTATGTGGGTTTGTATTGGAAAATTCTGAAAAGATACTGGGAATAAATAATATCAGTTCTAAAATAACCTCTTCCATAAGACAATCACTAAAAGACATGAAAGGAGAAAGTGGTAAAATTATTGTTGTGCCCACTAATAATAAAACTCAAGCAAAAAGAATTCTTTTGGCAGGGATTGGAAAAAAAGAAAAAATAACCAATGATACAATCAGATTCGTTTCAGGGAAAATTGCTCAGAAAGCAAGTGAATTAAAATTAAAAGAGTTTTCAATAATTTTACCCCCAAGTTACTTAATTGAGTCTATTTCAGCTGCCTCACAAATAACTGAAGGGTGTAAAATGGCATTATACAAATTTGAAAAATTTAAATCAAAAAAAGAACAATCTTCTCCAGATATTTCCATTTTTGTATCCAAATCAAATAAGATTTCCAAAGCTATTAAAAACTCAGAAATTGTTTCAGAGGGAGTTATTTTTACAAAGAGTATTGCAAACTTGCCACCAAATGAATGCAATCCTACAACATTGGCAACTTTAGCAAAAGGTATTGCAAAAAAGAACAAAATTAAATGTACAGTTTTCTCAAAAAACGAACTAAAGAAAAAAGGATTTGGTGGAATTACTGCAGTGGGTCAAGGAAGTAAAAATGAACCTAAACTAATAATATTAGAACATCAAGGCGGGTCTCGTAATGAAAAACCAATTGTTTTGGTTGGTAAAGCAGTGACTTTTGATACCGGTGGAATTTCCTTAAAGCCTGGTGAAAAAATGGATGAGATGAAATTTGACAAGTGCGGTGGATGTACGGTTTTAGGAATCATGAAGGCAGTATCAGAATTAAAATTACCAATAAACGTTGTTGGAATAGTTCCCTCTGTTGAAAACATGCCAGGAGGTGATTCATACAGACCTGGGGACATAATAAAATTATACAATGGAAAAACTGCTGAAATACTAAATACAGACGCTGAGGGAAGATTGATCTTAGCAGACGCCTTGGCTTTTGGAGAGAAAAAGTATTCACCAAAGACAATAATTGATTTTGCAACATTAACAGGAGCATGTATTGTTGCATTAGGAACTAACGTAGCTGCAATTATTTCAAACAATGAACGGCTAACACAAAAAATTAAGGATTCTTCAAGAAGAACCACCGAAGAAGTCTGGGAGCTTCCTCTTAATGAGGACTACATGAATATGATAAAATCTGATGTAGCAGATATGAAAAATATTGGAATTGGAAGAGCTGCAGGTACAATCACAGCTGCGGCATTTTTGAGAAATGCCATTGAAGAAACACCATGGATTCATATAGATATCGCAGGAGTAGCATGGACACAAGTTGCAACAAAATTTAAACCATACAATCCCAAAGGAGCAACCGGTTTTGGAGTCAGATTGATTTTAGACTATCTTCAAAAAATGTAGATTTTAGTTTAGAATAATTATCAGTTTTGAAAATTAATTCACATATTATTATAGAAAAAATCATTTAATCTGTTATGGTCGAAGGTAAAACGTGTGATTGTAATGATGTACATCATACAGGTCATGATTTTATACATTACAAACATGTTGGCGATCAATGCATTCATCCAGATGGCCATATTCATAAAATTGGTGAAAAATGATGACAGTTGAGAATGCAAAAATGAGATTAAATGATCTAATCATGGAAAGGGAAGAATTAACAAAATTAATTGGAAAGGAAATGAAGTATGAAATTTCGGATTCTGCAAAAACTAGCGTTATTGCAACAGTTGATTTTTTAACTGATGAGGTCGCAACCCTTAAAGAAATTTTAAAGGAATTAGACTAGTAGCCTCTACTGTTTCTGTCTGGTTTGTCAATGTTAGGGTTCCTAAAACCATGTTTTTCCATCATGTGATTTAAAAATAAAATATCATTGGAAAATTCTTGTCCACAAACACTACAATTTGCCATTTGAAACAATAACAAAAATTCATTATTAATAGATTGATTAAATTAAAAATGCCAGCACTGTTACTTCCCAAGAGCTCTCGCATCTTAGTAACACAACAGCGACATTAGGTTTGACTTCCAAGTTCGGAATGGGATTGGGTCGCACCCTAA
>JAOTXZ010000018.1 GCA_029862085.1 Candidatus Nitrosopumilus sp. | reverse complement strand
TGGCGTGTTGACTGTGTCGTTGTTGTTATCATCGACTTGGTCTATCGTATCTGATGTTACATTGACATCGTTGGTCTGTGTCGTAGTGGTGTTTGCATCTACTGTTACTTGGACCTCTATGGTCTCGACTCCGTCTACTGCGATTTCGCCGTAGAACCATGTTAGTACTCCGTCTATTAGGGAGACCTGATCTGGGGTTGCATCTACAAATGTTACATTGGCTGGGAGCACATCTGTTACTGTTACATTATCAGCAAGGGATGGTCCGTTGTTAGTTACAGTTATGGTATAGTTGAATGTCTCACCTGGGACGACATCAGTTACGTTGGCAATCTTGGTGATTTCAAGGTCTGCAGTTGCGTTGACTGTAGTTTGCTCATCATCGCCGTTGTTATCTGGATTATCATCTTCTGTGTCAGAGGTGACATTTGCGATGTTGAGTAGTACTGTTCCATCTAAAACATCATCAATCACAAAAACTGTTATGGTGTAGTTCAATGAATCGCCTGCTGCAAGGGTGGTAATTGTTGGCCATACTGTGGTAGTAGCATCAGATGCAGTTACATTTCGAGTTGGGTCTGATGAGACAAATGTAGTGTTTAATGGAAGAGTATCAGTGATGGTTACGTTTTGTGCATCAGATGGACCTGTATTTGTGACATTAATTGTGTAGGTGTAGTTTTCTCCAGCGACCGCGTTTATGCCATTATCAGACTTTTCCAGCAGTAGATCTGCTATTGCATCTACTGTTGTTGGCTCATCATCGCCGTTGTTATTTGGATTATCATCTTCTGTATCAGATGTGACATTTGCTATGTTGAGTAGTACTGCTCCATCTAAAACATCAGCGCCGACAAGTGTTGTTACTGTATACTGTACTGAATCACCAAATTCAAGAGTGGGAATTGTTGGCCAGGTGACAAGATTTGTCGAATTTGTTCCACCATCAGATGCTGAGACAAATGTTGTGTTTAATGGAAGAGTATCAGTGATGGTTACGTTTTGTGCATCAGATGGACCGTTGTTAGTTACATTAACTGTGTAAGTGTAGTTTTCACCTGCTACTGCGTTTGTTCCGTTATCAGACTTTACCAGCAGTAGATCAGCTATGGTATTGGATTCTGTTTCCTCAGTATCATCATTATTATCAGGATCTGGATCAAATGTAGTTGAATTTACAGAAACATCATTGAGCAAAATGGTTCCGTTTTCTATTGAGGGATCAAGGGCAATTGTGACATTGATAAATACAGATTCACCTGCAAGTATAGTTCCTAGATCCCATTCAGCAAATGTGCTGTTGGTTGCTCCAGTTGGGGTGACATTAGATGAGACAAATGTTGTGTCATCTGGGAGGGTATCATTCAAAAATACATTTTCAGCTTGTGCAGGTCCTGCATTTGTTACGTTAATTGTATACCACAGGGTTTCACCTGCAATTGCAGGCTCAAATCCCGAAGTCTTTGTCACTTGAAGATCCGCTGATTTTTTATTGTAAAAGGAACAGATTACATCATCGGCAGCTTCTAAATCAATTATTAACGGATCACCTGGTTCTCCTGTTCCCGATGTTCCCGTAAACGGTGTTTCACCAGAATTGGTACAAGAGGAGGAGTCAAAGACCCATTCATCTAAATCATCAATTAATTCTGTAATCTCATATGTTGTGGCATTGAGCTTTTGAAGCTCAATTGATTGCATTGTTCCAGCTCCTACAGTAGTAACATTATAGATTCGATGGGTGCCGTTATCCAAATGGAAAACTGTCGAGCCTGTACCATTATCCCCTATCGGAACCACATTTGTAGTATCAGTGGCATTAATGGCAAATTGGAATGTTTCAGCATTTCCATCAAGTGTTGTCTTTTTTAGTGTAAGATTGGCCACTGCCTGGTTTGTAAAGGTACATTCGGTGCTTTCATGTATGATTCCTTGGGGGTTATCAAGAGTGATATTTATTCCCAGCCCATCAACAGTTGGGGTAAAAGTACTATTTCCAGTAACTGAAGCACATTCAATTGGAGCAACAAGCTCCCATCCAGGAGTAGCCTCTTCAGTTACAGTATAGTTTCCTGAAAAAAGATCAAAGAAATTTTGAGTATCGCTACCAGGTGTGGTGAGTGTGAATTCCTCTATTCCTGTTTGATTGGATAATCCCTCATCAGTGGTAAAATTAAAAGAACCATCCCCATCAAGGGTAACCTTTGTAATATTTATTGCAGCAATTGGCTGCTCGACTGCATCAACCTTTAAGGATCTGTCTTGTTGTCCTATGTTGTCATCGTTGAATTGCAATACTCGCATGTGATATGGAGACCCTGATTTACCAGCAGCCGTAATTGATTCCCCTGTGGTAGTATCAAAACCCCATTGGTTACTACTTGCAACATGTCCACTCCAAGATAAAACAGCATCAGTTGCATTATCATTAGCAGTAAAATTAATCCGAATGGTTGCATCAGCGGTGCTGGAACCTTGAATGTGTAAATCTTCAGTTAGAAAGCCTGGTACATTAATAAATTCTGCAGAAGTCAGGTTAACATTATCGGTGGCATTCTCCGGGAAAAGTGAAAATACAAATCTTGAAGGATCGGCTAAAGCTTCCGAGTCAAAAAAAGTTTTAGGTTGTATTGGTCCAGCCTCAGGTGTTCCATCATCATCATAATCATCAGTGTTTTTTATTGGAGATGGAATTGCAATGTAAGATCCTGCATTAATGTCACATACTGTAACGTCGTTACCCCCAACTTTGATAACACATGGATTGGCATCAGTCTCAGTATTGTTGTATGTACCAAGAAAATCATATGCATAAGAACTAGTATGAATAATACCGTATTGAATAATTAGGCTAAAGTCAGTGGTTGGAGCATCAGAAACATCATCCAAGTTTAGATTTATTCTAAATGGAACATAGTCAGTTTCAGCATACTGAGAATGGGAAGGGCCTAGGTTTCCTGACTGCCAATTAGCACCAATACATTGTTCTGGTGGGTCGGGAAGCGGTCCGTTTCGACATTGTTCAAGATTATCAACTACTGCATCTTGAATGTAATCAATATCAATTGGAGTTCCAACTACTTTGAGGTCAAAGACATCCTGGAATCCTGAAAGACCTGTAAGCTGAGCAGAATACATCTTCTCCTCACTGATTGGTCCAATTGTTGCAATCAGTTCATCAGAATCTACCTCATAAATCTCTACAAATCCTGAAACGGTTTCAGTTTGACTTGACGTTGTTATATTTGCCTTTGCAAAAACATCAATAAAGTTCACATTAGAAATTGGTACCTCAAAGGTTGTTCGTATATAGTCTCCTTCAGGAATATCTTCTAGATAAATCTGGTCAATTGCAGACACCAAGTCATACACATCGGCAATAAAGTTTCTATCTGAATCAAGATGCTCAGCTGCTGTAATCAAAATGACAAATGATTGCTCAGATAATTGAGGTACACTCCACTGTAATTTATCAGGAATTCCATTATCATCAGTATCGACAAGTGTTACATCATACTGTGGGTCTTTTGTGACATCAATTGCTTGCCCGTTTTCATCAATCCACAAAAGACGTAAATTCTTTGTGTCTATTGTTTTGATAATAGCTTCAGGAATATCTGATTGTGTTAAGACATCTGAATAGTGCAATGCAGAGTCATGAGATACAGTTACATGTTTTTCAAAAGAGTTAGAGGATTCTTTGAGAATGTTTTCTGAAATTCCAGCAGCGCCAGTGGTAAACTCTATTACAACTCCATCAGAAGGACTTGGAATGGAAATTAATTTTGTATCTGACTTGTTTTGAATTATTTCGGGGATAAAATCAACCATGGCAACTTTGGATTGAGCACTTGATGGAGATTTGTCAGATTCATAAATTGTGGCTAAAAGGATTTCTTGGTCATCACTTGTGATAACTCTGCTGAGACTAGCATCAGAGGGTATCTCAATTTCTGCCATACTAGTTTCATTAGAAAACAAAACAGTTTGTTGCCATTGTACATCTTTTCCTATCTCAATTGGCGCATGAGTTAGGGTAGAATCCATTACATCATTAGATGTTTCAAATGCAGCAACAGTTGAGGAATCAGAGCTTGTAGTTACGTTACCATTTGTAAATTCAGTAAGACTGTCGGTTGGTTCTGGTTCAGTTGGTTCTGGTTCAGTTGGTTCTGGTTCAGTTGGTTCTGGTTCAGTTGGTTCTGGTTCAGTTGGTTCTGGTTCAGTGGGTTCTGGTTCAGAAATCACTGAAGAGTCAGATAAAGTTGTAATTTCTCCATCGGTAAATTCAGTAACATTTCCAGTTGATTCTGGTGGTGGTGTGTCTGTAGGTTCAGGTTCAATGGACTCATCATTAGTATCGGGTATAGGAAGCTCTGATTCAACTGATTCGGGTTCAGTTGAAGTTGAAGAACTGGTAGATACCTCCGCATCATGTTTGTTTGGGAACAAATTTTTTCCGGCTTCTTCTTTCTTTCTGTCTTCGGATTTTTTTACCTTGTATCCTTCTGATGCAGATTCCTCAATATTTTGGTCATTTGTATTATTCTCATCTGCAACAAATCCATACTCGTTGGGAGTTCCTGTCTGTTCATCTTCAGTCTGAACAGTCTGAGTTTCTGATTGTAAAATGATATCAGGCATTCTGTTATTTTCATCAAGAGTAGATATCTGACCCATCGTAAGTGATTGATCATAAAGTGTAACATCATCAATATATCCAGAAAAATGATTTTCAGTATTAGATTGCTCTCGAAGGGAAGGGTTGAAGGCACCAATTAAGATATCTGCATTTGTAGGGATATAATCTCGAGTATTTTGATTTTCATTTCCATATTGATATGTTGAAGAATAACCACCGTCTATTTTCTTATAATTTTCGTGAAATCCATTTACATAAATCCGGATTTCATTGTTCGAGTAAGTTGCAGAAATATGTGTCCAATTTTCTGGAATTGCAGAATTGGATTGTATTTGATGCCATTTTATTCCATCATACACTGAAAAGATTGCAATATTTTTTTCTACGTTGTCGTTGTTAATTGACAAGTCAAAAGCAGCAGCTTCGCTTACTATTGATAAAGTTGCAGGTGCTCCTTTCTTGTAATCTGGTTTGACCCATGCTGAAACTGTAAATTCATTTAATCTATCTGAAAGATTTGAATCCAAAATAAGATAATCATTTTTTCCATCAAGGGATATTACTGAATTTTCTTGATCAGAAATTATTGTTGCTCCATTTGTAATAAAATTATTAGAGTTATCAAAATAAACAAAATCAACTGGTTTTGGAATAATTTCTTTTTCTAAATCACTTTGTGCAAAAGCATATCCCCACATAGAATTACCAACTGCTATTGGCATGGTGAGCATGGAGGCCATTGAAAATACCAAAGTCACGCTTGCTAGTTTTTGGAATTTTTGCGGTATGGGGTCCTCATCTGAAATTCTATAAACTATTAGACCAAATGGAACAGCAAGGATGAGAATTGCAAATGCGTTAGCAGTTGTATCTAAAGGACTAGGAACAAGATAGAATTGTTGCCCATTATTTTCTACAAGTTGTTTTGCATCTGATTTTATTGTATTTCCACGGTCAGGTGAATACATAATATAATGTCCAGAAAGAACTGATGCATCGCCAGTTAGTGGATTAGTATATGGTACAGGTGGCGGCAAAGAGGTCTTCGGTAAATTTTTTAAAAGTTTTGGGTCTATGATATATTTATCAGTGTTTTTAGTTTGATCATCATTTCCCAAAGTTTCCTTGTAATCGGATTTAATATCAGAATTTTGTAGCAATTGAGAATCTAAATCTTTGAGAGTTTGTTTTGGCGCAATTTGTTCAGGAACTTTTCCAAAAGAAATATTGTCTGGATTTATTATCCAATCATCTTCAGCAAATGCTGGGGACAATCCAATAGAAAATAAAATAACTACCAAAGTAGAAAATTTTACTAAACTCATCTCATACTATTAGGGATGCACACTTATCAGTGAACTCCAATCTCCTATCACCCGCATTACAAAATTTTCAACTATAATGAATATAAAGATATTTTTTTGTAGGTTAACCTAATCACAATTTTGGTTTTTTAGAAACTGTTTGTATAAAAAAAAATGTGACAATTTCACAAATAAGACAAATCATTGGTATTTCCAAATGTGGGAATATTTTTTTTGAAGATCGATCAAGAATTTTCAATACCAAAAATTTTATCTCATCGTCTGTTTAAACTACAAATTTATTTTTATAAATTTATTTTGTGGACTTTAAATCTTAATTCGTTTGTCCAGTAGGATGAAGATTGTAAATTTTTTAAATTTACAAAAACGAAATTACAAGAAATTCTTTTTCCATCAAATACTGAATTCCTGCTATGAATTCTTCATCAGAAATTTTTTCTTGAACCCACCAAAGAGAAGTTTGCTTTACATAATTTGGTATTTTCACTCCTATTGGTTTGTTTTCTTCATAATCATCAGTTACCTGAATTTCAGAAGGATTCAAAACACCTACTCGTACTAGATGTTGTAATCCCAAAACAAAATCATATTCATTTATTTTGTCTTCTGACCACCATTGCACGGAATTTTTTACCCATTGTGGAAATTTCGATTGTTTGTAATTTCCCTCATGTTGAATATCTACTGTAATCTCGGGACTTTTTTCGTCCCTGTATTTTGCAAATACTGTATATGTTCCGTTGATAATTTCCTCATCTATTACCGTTTGAAAATTAAAAACTCCATCTGAATTTACCCGAACTTTTCTGGTATCAATTGATTGGTTTGGGTCTATAACTGTAAGTTCCACTTGGATTCCGGATATGAATTGGTCTTTACTTATTAATCCGTTAATGTCTGCAGTAGTGTATCCTGCTTTTGGTATAATGTATTCTTCAGACGATGATTGAAAAAATTCAAAGACTTTAACATCATCTGTATCTGGTAAAAATCCGTTCTCGCCATAAATTGATCTGATGGCAACAATATCTTTGGGAGTAATTATATTTTCATTTAGATTCTGGTGACTAAACACTGCCATAATGGATGGTGCAGGGATAATTCCTCTTGCCCATTCAACACTGACATCCAAATCATCTGAGATGTAATGTCCTAATCCTAAGCCATGTCCAAATTCATGTTTTATCACACTTTTTAATTGCTGCATTAGTCTGGGGTAATCTTCATAGCAAGGATCAAAATATATCCAGTCTTTGTCTTCAGTTTTACAAAATTCTATTGCCGCATAGTAAATTGTAATATCAGATCTTCCCGTATCACCAAGTTCATACTGAGTTTTTCCTAACAGTTTATACCATTCATCTTGAGACTCTGGTTTTTCTTTGAATTTAATAAAAATGTGACACGAGTCATAATCAAAGTCTTGTTGTTCATCCAAAGGAATTGGAATTTGTTTTATTTCCCAAATTGATTTGTCTCGTCCTAGCTCAGAGTTTTGCAAGTGAACTTTCCATTCGTCAATAGAAATTCTGGTTTCATCCATGAGTCTTTTGGAAAAGGATTCTGAAAGAGCTAAACTATTTGCAAAATCAGGTTCGATAATGCAAACTGCTGAATTTTCTTTTAATTTTGGGCCCCATTTTTCAAAAGTTACTGTATATGCATACGATGAGGAAATACTAGAGAAAACAATTATTGCAAAAACAACTCCCAGAATTGTTTTATTCCATAAATTTTTGTATATTTTAGCAGTTAAATTTTTTGACATTAAATCAAAACCTATATCATAGAACTAGATTCACTAACTAAATTCTAAACCAAACTGACATTCCAATTGTCATCAACCCAAACACCAATTACCTTTACACCCAAATCCCAGGAAGTGACAACTTCCATACTTTTTTTAATATGAGCTATATGCGCTTCGTTTGAAACAGGATTTCCTGCACAATCATAGTGACCAGAAACTACAATCAATTCTGATTTGTGAGCATTAATTGAGATACCAACCTTTGTTTTAATGGATTCAAGATCTTGATTTTCAGCTACTTTTTTGTCAACACCAGGTTCAGTGATAGCATCCACATAATCAACTGAGTAATTCTCTTTAATCCAATTCGCTAATGGTATCTGTATTCTGCCATCCATACATGTAATCGATGTTGCGAATTTTCCTTCTGCCACAATCTTTTGATTTAGACATACTGTATTAATTTTTTCTTTCAATTTTTATATAACAAACACAAATGATTTAATCGTCACTCCACGAAGAACAATAATTGGTTTACAGTTCAAAGGACAATCAAGGAGTGATCAAGGTATTATCTTTCTTGAAAACTCATAACACAGAGTATTTGTCAGGTCAAGATCTAAGTGATGTTTTAAAAATCAGTAGAGTAGCCGTTTGGAAACACATTAAAAAAATAAAAGAGCTAGGATATAAAATTGAATCAAAACAAAAGCTAGGGTACAGACTAGTTTCAAATACAAATTTACTTTTACCCTGGGAGATTACTCAAGGACTAAAAACAAAAAAAATTGGTCACCAAACATATTATTTTGATTCTGTAAATTCAACCCAAGAACAAGCCATGAAAATGGCACAAGATCCTAAAAACAATGGTGCTCTAGTCATTGCACAGAGTCAAACAGAAGGAAAAGGAAGAGCAGGAAGAAAATGGATATCACCCAAAGGAGGTATTTGGTTATCAATTATTTTACGTCCAGAGTTTGATGTTTCAATGGTTACATTATTTCCAATAGCATCAGCTCTTGCATTATCAAATGCAATAGAGAAATGTTTTAAAATAAAACCAGAATTAAAATGGCCAAATGATATCACCATACAAGGAAAAAAGGTTGCAGGAATTTTAGTTGATGCATCTCTAGAATCAAATAAGATTGAAAATATTGTGTTAGGCATTGGAATAAATTTTGATGTGAATGTAAACCAAATTGAAAAAGATTTAAAAAATACCCCAAATTTTTATGGTGTTGCATCGTTGCAAAAAATTAAAAAAGATACAACACCACTGCATCTAATTCAAAAATTTTTGGAAGAACTAGAAAATATTTTTGAGTTATTAAATAAAGATCAGAATAAAAAAATAATCAAAGAGTGGACAAAAAGATCATCAACCATTGGAAAAAACGTTGAACTGATAACTAGAGATGGAAAAATTAGCGGAAAAGCGATAAAAATTGATGATGATGGTGCTCTAATAATATCGAATAAAAAAAATACCAGAGTTTTAGCTGGTGACATTATTCATTTATCAAAATAAAAAGATCCCTTGGTAAATTATTTTTTCGAGGGTTTTGTCTTTGTTTTTTTTCTTTTTTGTCTTGATATTAGCGATGTTTGAGTTTTCAAAATATCTTTAAGATCTTTTTGAATCTCAAAAACTGTTTTAAGCATCTGCTCTAATTCTGCAGAATATTCCTCGTATGCAGATATCAATTCAGAGCGTTTATGATTGGCCTCTAAAAGTTGCTCATTTGAGCGTAAAAGATTTGCAGACTTGATTAATTCGGGAATTTCATTTGAAGTATCCAAGTTTTTCAATTCTAAAGTAATGTTTTGAATTTTTTTACGGAGTTCATAAATTACCTGGCCTGCGCCGACTTTACTCATTCTATCAAGTGATCTCAGAAGTTGATTAAAGTATTTTTCTCAAAACAAGTAATGTTAGGCAGGAAAATAAATTTTAGGATGTATGAAAATTACAAAGTTTAATTAAAAATTTTATAATATTTTCTAATTGTATTATTTCTAGAACAACTTAGCTTAACCTACACACCAATAACCGGTAGAAACTATGTAAAAGTGATAATAACTCAAATGAGTAATTTAGCTTTAAAATGTTAAAAAGTACAATTATTTCTGGACCAAAATGTCCCTCATGTGGCGATAAAAAAATGGTAACAGATCAAAATACAGGTGAACTGTTTTGTGGTAAATGTGGATTTGTAGTTACAGATAAAATTTCAGATGTTGGTGCTGAGTGGCGTTCATTTGCAAATGATGAGACGAACCGAACCAGAGTTGGTGCCGGAACATCATTGACCATGCACGATATGGGATTATCCACCATAATTGGAACTCAAAACAAAGACTCTACTGGAAAACCATTAACTTCTGCAATGAGAAGTTCTATCGAAAGATTAAGAACTTGGGACAGTAGGTCACAAGCTCATTCATCTGCAGATAGAAATCTACGACAAGCACTAAATGAGATGGATAAATTAAAAGATAAACTAGCTCTAACTGACGCCGTGGTAGAAAAGGCAGCTTATATTTATCGAAAAGCTATGGAGAAAAAATTAGTTAGAGGTCGTTCTATTCAAGGATTAGTAGCTGCATGTCTTTATGCATCATGCAGAAATACTGAAACCCCAAGAACGTTGGATGACATTGCAAAAGGAATCAACATTAGAAGAAAAGATGTTGCCAGATGCTACAGACTAATTTATAGAGAATTGGAACTAAAAATGCCAGTAGTAGATCCTGTTAAAGGTGTTTCAAGAATTGCCAGTATTGCAAAACTTACAGAAAAAAGTAAACGCAAAGCAATAGCAATTTTGGAAAAAGCTAAAAAATTGGGAATAGTTGCAGGCAAAGATCCTATGGGCATAGCAGCAGCAGCGCTTTATTTAGCATGTATTAGTACAGGGGAAACAAAATCCCAAAAAGAAATATCAATTGCATCTGGAGTTACCGAGGTAACAATCCGAAACAGATGTGCAGGCTTGAGAAAAATGATTCAAACGATATAAAAACGGAAAAATTTTAAATCTTCATGGAAATTTAAATAATCTTTATAACGAGGTATTCAAACAAATTAAAAGAATGTCTAAACTTGCCCTAGATGATAACGAACTAAGAAAACTATCTTTGGAAGAAAGATTTCTAAAATTAGAAGATATTTTTAAACATTCAGATGATGAATCAGCTAGATGGGATGCTGTCTGGTTGGCAGGAGAAATCCCAGTCGAAGTAGGTTTGAAAGGACCATTGTTTGATAAAGTTGCAGATCTTTTTGCATGGGTGTTGAAAAATGATGATAATGCAGTTGTACGCCATGAGGTATGCTATCAAATTTCAGGAAGAAACATGCGTGACAAGATTCCAGATTTGGCAGAAGCGGGATTGCATGACAAAAGTGCACTAGTAAGACACGAAGCAATCGAATGTCTAAGTATCATCTACGCCTTTGATCAGATAGATACCATGAAAAAAGCATTAGATGATCCCAGTGAATATGTAAGGGAGACTGCACGAATGGTATTAAAACGAATGGAACGATTAAAAGGAAAAACCTTCAATCCTGAATCAGAGTTTGTTGCATATTAGATTGTTTTTTTGTGTTTGTATAATGCATACACCATAAAGATGTTAGATACAAGCCACAGTGTATTTACTGGATGAATAATGGTAAATTCTTCGATTTCTTCAAGATAATAATACCACACATCTGCAAATGAGTAAAAAAAGATACCAATCACTAACATAAACCAAGCAATTCCAAGTACACTATGACGAAAAACCGTTAATCCTAAAATTGCAAGTGAAAGTATTGCTGCTGATGCTGCTACATAAAGAATACCCATATAGTATACAACAGGATCATCCTCTAACGTTTCAATGGTAAACAACCCAAAGGCTGCAACAAAAGCTACTGCTAATACGGGAACACCGATTTTTGGACCGAAGCCCAAATCTTTTTTGAAATATTTGATATTTTTTACCAGATGAAATCCTGTAAAAAAGTAAAATGCAATAAAAAAAGCATCAGCTATTGAGGGATAAGGATCCTCATCTAGTACGAATAAATAGTAATTATACACCAAATCTCCAACAAATAAAAGAATAAATCCTATAGCCAGAGCCAGATAGGTTTTTCCAAAAACTGGAGAACCCCTATAACGCTTGAATACAAATATGGCTGTGATTCCTACAGCAAGTGAACTAAGACCATATGTAAAATCAGCAAAAGAAGTTTCTTCCTCATCCACAAATTCGCTTATGTAAATTTGGTATGTAATTGCCAAAACTGCAATAACCACCAAAGCCTTGATACCAATTTTGGTTTGAGAAGACCCTTTGCTTGCCTGACTCACGATTTAATAATGGAAAGTTCTTTTAAAAAGATTTTCACAGGTATGTTTTTAACAATATAATAATACCTCAACATATGACTGATCCAAAAGAACATTGGACAAAAAAAGCGGAAGAATATAAGAAAGATGGAAAATTTGAAGAAGCCATAAAAATGTTAGATAAAGCAAACGAAATTAAAAAAGAAGAAAAAGATCCGGATTATTGGTTTAAAAAAGCAATTCATTTTTGTGATATAGGTCAATATCAATCCGCAAAAAATGCGCTAGAAAAGGATTTAGAGACTAAACAAAAAAATTACGATTCATTTTTTCTTAGGGGGAAAATTCTTTATAATTTAAAAAATTATGAAGAATCCTTGGAATGCTTCAATAAAGCTTCAGAAGAATACAACAGGAAACATATGCGAAATACACATAAAATTGATCAGATGAAAAATGTTAATAAATTTGAAGAGGCCGTTAAATATTCAGATTTAGTTTATCAAGAAAAAGAGATAGATCAGGAGTTTTGGTTTCAAAAAGGAATGACGTTAAACAAGTTGAAAAAATTTAGTGAAGCTTCATTGTGTTTTGAAACTATTTTAGAAAAAAAACAAAACAATCCAAAAATATTATACGAGTTAGCTAAATCTGAGTTATTGGTAGGAAATCAAAAAAAATCATTAGAAATTTTAGAAAAAGCATGCAAACTTGATTCTCAGGTTAAAGAAAAATTAAGGATCGATAAGGATTTTGAAACAATTTCTGAAGAAGAAAAATTCCAAAGTTTACTTGGAATGTTACAGTAGAAATTTAAAGAGAAATCTAATATCTACCATTCCAAACGAATCATATCTTTCATGTTTATTCCCTGCTTTTTTTCCCATTTAATATTGGTAAAAATTCCTTGGGTTGTTTTAGGAAGTTGATTGATCACATTTTTAGTTCCATTTTCATTATCGATATAATACAATTTTGGTGAAAGTTCAACATTAGAAAAATGACTGAAATTTAATTCAAAGTTAGAGGTATCAATTAGAAAAAAATTTTCAAAATTATTTCTGGATAGCTTTGAATCATAAACCATTTTTAGTATCCTTCCAGAATCATCCTTAAAAACAGGACTAGCTAGTTTTATTATAATTTTTTTTGAAAGTGGGGTAAGGCCCAAAATTTTTGAAATTTCAAGTTCCTTATTATTCTCATCAAATGCTCTAAGATTTGAAGCATTAAATTCTTCTTCAGAATTTGAAACAACTCCCGCTACGATTTCATATATGGGGTCAGTAGAGTTATTGGAAAAATAATAAATTCGTTCCAAACGGGTTAATTCAGATGAGTCTTTTTGAATAATATTAAAAATCATTTTTTCACATTTGGAATTTTTTTCCGAATCTAAAACTTTAGGAACGATTTTGATTTTCTCTTTAGGGAGAGTAGGATTTCCAAATCCTTCACCAAAAGCTGAATAGACTAACAAATTCTCTCCATGTTTAATTCCAAAATTATGTAAAGGATGAAGGTTTTTTTCATGATCTTCAGATACTTCAATTAAATCATTTGCTAGATCATTACTTAACAGAATATGACCGGCATCGCCCATATCCATGATTCTTCTTGCAAGAATTGCTCCTGGTCCCCACAAGTTCATGTTTCCCAAGACATCTTTTACCACAAAGACGTGCCCAATATGACATCCAATTCTTGTTTCAATTTTTTCTACACTGGTTGCTTTTTTGTTATATTCTGTTATTTTTTTATGAAATTCAATCGCTAGTTGAATTGGTTGTTCTAACCCATTGATAAATCCAATAAGCATTCCATCTCCGGTGGGCAGCATTAAGAGATTATCACTCCAATTATCTCGAAAAGATTTACAATCATAAATTATTTCATTTAACTTTTTGATTTTTGTCCGCTGAGTTTCGGTAGAAAGTACGGGGTTTGATAATCCTACAATATCTATAAAGAAAAATGCCGCATAGATTAGATCTTCAGGAATGGTAGAAGTCAAGCATATTTTATAGGCCAAATTGAATTATTATGTTTAATTAATTCAAAAGAAATTAGGCAATTAGCTGATTTGTAAAGAAATTAGCTTTGGTTTTAACCTAATTTAATATTCAATCAAGCCCAATACTAGGCATGTCTGCCATTGAATTCATAACCTGCATGGTGTGTCATTCAAAAGCGCCCATAATTGAGGACCCAAGATATGACGGAATGAGAGGAATATGCCTTACATGTGACAACAATTGGCCTGAATCCTAGACATTATCAAAGAATATTTAGATACTAACAATCATAGTTTTTTTAGTGACTTTTAATTCAGAGAAAATAGCCAGCGATTTTTTAGAATTAGCCAGCGAACAGAGATTAAGTATTCTAAAAAATTTGGAAGAAAAACATCTCAATATCTCAAAATTAGCAAAAATTCTGGATGCAACCAACCCAGAAGTTCATCGAAATATAGGAAGATTATCAAAAAACGGATTAATACTAAAAAATCCGGAAGGAAATTATGAATTAACTACCTATGGAAAAGTAATTCTTGCACAGATTCCATCAATCAGTTTCGTTTCAGAAAATAAAGATTTTTTTAATTTACACAACTTAAGTGATGTGGAAACAAAATTTATCCAAAGAATTGGAGCACTACAAAGCAAAAAAAAAATCAAAGGATTTGTAAAAGTATTAGAAAAATGGAAGAAGATGCAAGAAGATGCTGAAGAATTTATTTACAACATTTTATTTGAAGTTCCCTATTCTAAAGATGTTATAGAGGTAATTTCAAACAAACTTGAAAAAGGAATCCACATAAAATCCATATTTTCGGAAACTGCAATAATTCCTGATGACAGAAAGAAGGTATTTGAGGAGATGGATTTCCAAAAATATATAATAAAAGGAAATCTAGAGAGAAAAATAACAAAAAATAAAGCTGTTGGATTACTTATCACCGAAAAAGAAGCAGGAGTATTTTTTCAAAGATCAGATGGTGAACAGGATCTTAGTGAAATGTTGGTTAGTACAGAAATAGAGTTCAGGGATTGGTGTATAGATTATTTTGAACATACTTGGAAAACCTCAAATGCATTCCTGGAATCGAAATTAAATGAATGAAAATTTTCAGGATTTTTGTTTTGAAGTTACTTTGTAAACAGGATAAGAATATCTAAATCCCACATCACAACTTTGAATTTCCTTAAATGCATACGCTTTGAATTTTTTGGTGACGTGATACAAATCATGTCCAATGACAAATTCATTATGTCCTGCAAAATGGTTTATCTTTGCACACATATTTACAGGTGGCCCTATCAAATCAACTGCATGTGAATGGTTGGTATTCATCAAAATTACACTTCCAAAATCAGAACTAATTCTATACTGGAGTTTTGGAAGTTTTTTGGCCACCAATTCTTTGGAAATTATGCTTTGGGCATTTGTCATTGCCACTCCACAGTCCAAACAATTTGTCATCCCTGTCTCTGGAGTATTGGCAGTGGGAAAATAATAGAGGAGACAATCTCCAATATTTTTTATTACTTTGCCCCCAAATTTTCCAATTATTTTAGACATGGAATTAAGAAATATCTCATAATATTGAGATAAATGCTCAGCTGATAAACTAGCAGAGATCTTTGTGGAATTTACAATATCCACATACCCTACACAATAACTCTGAGAACGGGTTGAGAATTGGACTAAATAGTCAGATGTAGAAGGAGTATGTCGCTCTATCTCAGGCTCCAAAGTCATAGAGGTTCTAGGTTTGGCTTCAAATTGGGGATAATCAAAGAATTCCTTTGACTGAATATATTTTTCAAATGCTAGATGTTCGTATGTCATCAAACATAGATACGCGTAAAAATCTCTTATAGCTTTATTAGCTTAGATAATAATTTTTTTCAAATCAAGCTAATGAGGGGTTAATAGAGAAAATTACTATCTGATGGTATGACTAAAAACGGCAAGGAAATTCAAAAGTTTTTTGATGAAATAAATAATGAATTACTTCTAAGATCACAAATTATGGATATCGTTCCAAATTTGGGAGTATAAGAGAGTCTTTAATTATGGTTAAAAGAAAACAGTGTATGCAACAATTCTTAGCATGTAAAAGTTGTGGGGAAACTTGTCCTTCTGAAAGAATAGAAGAGCATGTCAAAGAAATGCATTTTTGGAATTAATTATAAAAAGAAATTATCGTACTGAGTTAGATATCCAATAAACCAATCTTACATTATTTTTAATTAACATCTAAGAAATTTTTTCTTCCCTTTTATAATTAATCTGATCTTTGTTTCGATTATCGCATAGATCCGTTGGAAGGTGTTGATAATTAAGCATGGATGGGGGCAGTACAGATTCAATTTCAAATTCAATCATTTTTTCGTTGTTTTTATCCCTAAAATTTTTACAATAACTATCAAACTCTGTCCATCTATTTTCTTGTGCTTTAGCACCGATAACCGCCAAGGTATACCATTTCTTTAAGGTAAGCCCATAGGTAAAATTATTTTCAAAATAGGTATCTGAATCTGTTACAAGAGACTTATTATTGAATAGGTAGGCAATTTGTTCAAGTGTATCCAAATACTGTTCGGCATAAACGGAACAGTCTATCTGAGTTTTTAGTTCAGGTTCTCTACCAGAAAGATCAGTTAATTGTTTACTATAATTTCGCATTATTTCTAAAACTTCCCCTGGCTTGAGTCCTTCTTCATTTGGTAATAAATTATAATCATACATTACATCAGGTAAAACGCCTTTTCCCTTTTCATCCTCTTTAAATTGGCTGATGATGTGTTTCTGTAAATCTCCACCTCTACAAAACCATTTGAAATCTGTCCACCTTTCTTCTTTTTCTTGTTCTCGCTCATCATTACTTAGCTCGTCCTCAGGATTGAATTTTGAAGGATTATTGTTTTTAGTTTCTGAAGAATTGTTTTCTACAAAATTACTATACCAATTTAAAAGGTTAATTCCATATGCAAATTTATTTTCAAAATAATCTGCCGCCTTTTTTGGAATGACTCGTCTACGATATAATGTGGCAATTTGTTCAAGTGTATCCAGATATTGTTCAGCAAAAATAGAACAATCTAATTTGGAGTTAAGATCTTTCTCTTTATTGGTAATAGTGTTCAAAATCTCCCCAAATTGTTGAATGGTTTCCACTACCTCAAATTTGCTCATTCCATTTTCATCTGGAATGTCATCAAAGTCAGAGCGCATAGTTTCTGGCAGAATATCATATTGTTCACTTTTGGAATACCTTTTGATGAAAACAAAAGGAGAAAGTTCTTTGTATTTGTCCGTTTTTTTAGGTATATCTTTTAAGTGCTTTTGCACAATCCGATAAATTTCTTGGTCATCTTTTTTAATCTCATCTTCGGATATTTTTTGAGGATCAGTTTTGGAATCATTATTGAAAATTTCTGTTTGTAATTCTTCAAGAATAGAAATATGAGTATCTATCACATTCGTTGATTTTTTTTCATTCAAAAATTCTAATCTTGATTTTGTCAAAAAAGATAGTCTTTGTTTAAGTAGATCCTGTCTACTAGTTGGTTCAAATTTCTCATATTTTTCTTTTCTAATCTTACGCTTCCTTATCATTTTCCTCTTGATTACACCACCATCTAAAATAAAACCATCTGTCAGCCTCAGATTCTTTTCGTTCTTTGAAATATTCATTTTTATCTTTACCTTTATTGTTTGCTTTTTTTCTCCATTCTTCAAATAATGGTATTGGTTCCTTAACAAATTCATCATTCAGTTCGTATCTAGGAAGTTTTTCTAAATTTTCTTTGTACCAAAACCATAAATTCATCCCATATTTGAAATGGTTTTCAAAATAATCTGCTACTTCACGTCTTAGTAATTCTTTATACAATAAAGAAGCAATTTGGTCTAATGTATCTAAATATCTCTCTGCATATAGGGAACAATCTAATTGAGTTTCTAAATTTTGTTCTTCTTGGTTGATCTCCGAAAGTTTATTCCCATAATTCTGTATTAAATCCAAATCCTCTCTCTTTTTTTCATCGCTTCTTGTTTTGATTGTCCAAAATATTCCAAAACCGGTTACCACTAAACCTGCTACGATACCTAGGGCGATATACTCAATTTGCGATGGATCAAATCCTTCATCTTTGATTAATTCACATCCCTTGGTATCATTTGGAACAGTACCTTCACCACATTGTGGAATGCATTGACCAGTAGAATTATCTGGAATGGTCCCTTCACCGCAATCTAGCATAGCTTCTCCATTTACTGTAATTGGAAGGGTAAAAATAATAAAAATAAGATTAGCTATAATTAGTTCATACTTCATGGTATTTACCTATAGGTGAAGAAGTATTTGACTTTGTTCATGGTGAATTATTTTATGGGTCGATATTAAATAAAATTTTGTTAATTAGTCCGAAAATTGTATAAGCAAAATTTGAATTGTTAATTCGAAATAGCATAAAGACAAGATAGAAAAACGAATAGTTTCGTGGATCATGTTTTGAATTTTTCTAATAATTTATCAGGATAACTAAATTCATAGACTGTATTTTTTTAGCCGTTTATATTCTAATTTATCCCAAGGATAAACAACATAGTAATTGTTTTTTGTTTTTTTTGCAAAAATAAGTTGTTTAGGATATTTCTTTCCACGCCTTGCAAACAACGTCACATAAACAAAATCAGAAGGAATATCAACTTTGTTTATTATTTTTTTAAAGGTATTTCCAGAATCAAAAATATCATCTACAAATATAGAATCTGAAGAAATTTTTTTCTCATCCACCAGTATGGTGTCAAACCCGAGATGATCGGCCAACAACCTCGCAGGGACTAAACCGCCACGACTAATGGTAGAAATACGAAAAAATTTTCGTGGCATGGATAAAATTTTCTCAGAAAGAATTTTTATTAAAATTTCAACTTCGGACCAGCTTACCTTTTCAGAATTGGAATTTTTTAAAGTCAATTATATCTTCCTGAAATTTGTTTTGCAGTAAATTAGAATGTACTCATTTTATTTTTTAGTGACACAATTATTTTTAGAATTTTAAATGGTACTTTTCCAAAATCTAATTCTTTTTCAGAGGATACTAAGAGTACGTCGTCGTTTGCCAATGGAAAACTCATCACAATTACTTTTTCCCTATAAGACATTGAAAAGTGAACTTGCCCAAACTCATGATCAAACTCATGTCTCATTCGTACACGTAATGCCAACTCCATAAACATCATCTCATCTTGTTTTTGAGCTTCAAGGGACATTATTCCTTTTTTCATGCCTCCAGCCATAAGATGCCCTCTACTGTTAATGATTCGTGCCGATCTCATTTTTGGGTCTAGTTTTAGGATTTTTTGGCAGATTTTTTCAAGTTCTTCAACATTGCCCATTTGTCTATTTTATCAAGCGATCTATTTATTGCGAGCTGTGTTACTGGTAATTCGTGAAGCCACAATCTCCAGAAGAGACAGTAGAATATTACAAACATTTGTCATTGTTTTGGACTGATCTTATACACCTGATGTCAAGCAAACCCCAAGCATTAGGGTCAACTGGACCTATGAGGGCCTTTGCTGCAAATTCAAAAAAAGTATCAACAGAACTAATCGAGATTAATGAAAATCTGATGGGATTTAACAAGTTTCTAACTGAATACTATAAACAACTAGCAGAGACTTGGAACGAGGCACAAAAAAAGGTGAATTTGAAAGCACCCGAGGTACCACAAGATGTAGAACAGATAGAGGCTTTCAAAAGAATATGGATAGATATTTTTGATAATGATTTTACTGAATTGTTTGATTCAAAGAAATTTGGGGAAAATTATGGAAAACTGGTTTCAAAAGAATTGGAACTAACCAAACATTGGAATAATATTACAAATGTTATACTCCAATCAGTAAATTTACCAAGTAAAGAAGAAATTGATGAAGTGTATAAAGAATTACATTCACTTAAAAAACGAATTACAAAATTAGAAATTGAATCTAAAAAAGGAAAAGGAAAAAATGCAAAGTGAAAATAGAATAGACCCCAAACTAGTTGAAGAAATTCTAAAATTTAATAAAAATGTCATTGAAGCACCAAAACATGTTCCAGCACCAGATGAAATTATTTTAGAAGTAACTCCACATGATGTAGCATTAGAAATTGATAAAGCAAGATTGTTACACTATAAACCATTAACAGATAAACAACATAAAACGCCTTTACTAATTTCTTATGCTTTAATCAACAGATACCACATTTTGGATATTCAACCAGAAAAAAGTTGGGTTAGAAATTTGGTACAACAAGGCTTTGATGTATACATGTTAGATTGGGGAAATCCTACTGCAATGGACAAGTATCTTGATTTTGATGATTACATTAATGGATATTTAGATGGGGCTGTAGAATTTATCAAAAATGAATCATCAGTTGAAAAAATATCCTTACAGGGATATTGTACTGGAGCAACTTTGGCCACAGCTTACACCACCCTACATCCAGAAAGCGTAAAAAATTACATTGCAACTGCTCCTGTAATAGATGGCTGGAGAGATACCACTGTGATTAGTAATCTTGCAAAAAACATGGATGTAGATAAAATGGTTGAAACTATTGGAAATATGCCTCCTGAATTCATGTATTATTGTTTTTCTGTGCTCAAACCATTTGAGCAGGGAATTGAGAAATACGTGAAATTTTTCAAAAATATTGAAAACAAGAAATTTGTAGATAATTTCTTGCGAGTAGAAAAATGGCTTAGCGATACTCCTCCAATTCCAGGAGAATTATTCAAACAGTGGATAAAAGACATTTATCAAGATAATTTATTGATTCAAAATAAAATGTATGTAAATAATAGTCACATTGATTTGAAAAAAATCGATATGCCTATTTTTACTCAGGTAGCAGTAGGCGATCATTTAGTTTCACCCGAATGCAGTATGCCCTTACACTATGCAGTAGGAAGTGAAGATAAAACCCTGAGAATGTATCCTACAGGACATGTAGGAATGATAGCTAGTTCGTTGTCTCAAAAAAAGGTTCTTCCAGAATTAGGACAATGGTTGCTAGAAAGATCGTAAAAAGAAAAAAAGAAAATAAAAAATTTACCCACTAGTTTTTACGTGTGGTAAATGTGGAAATCCATGATTGAAGGATGTTTTTGTTTAGTTCAGCAAATGATTTTGCATTGTCGTTAAAGGTTTTGATGTTTTGTTGTGTTGCATCAATTGTAGCAAGTGCCATTTGATTTTGAATTGAAGTAGCTTTTGCAAATTCCTCAGTTGAATTACGAATTGCTTTTATTGCGTTTTCAGGAATATTTGCTGTAATACCAAATTTCTTTGCATATTCTTTTTGTAATGCGATTGAAGAATCTACAATGTTTTCGTATGCTTGTAGGTATTCTTGCTGTACATTAGTAATTGATTGATGGTACTGTGGTACGGATTGTTTAATGCTTGTGAATATTTTATCTACGTTTTGCTGATATACTGAAAATGCGTCTTTTGGAGTTCCTTGTGTTTGCTCGTTTTTACTCATTTTTTCACCTCCTTATTACCTGATTTTTTTCCTATCGGAAGGATAATTACTTGAACCAAGTCGCCCTCTCCTAGTCCCAGGGCATTTCTTTCTGCCTCTGGAATTGAAATTCTGCCAGCGGAGCCAACAGTAGTTTTGTAAGCTCCCCAATTCATGAAAGATGGAAGCATTTGTCCAATGTTGAACATTGTATCTATGCTGTTATTCTGTAGGTTTTTCATATTCTCCATCACATTGGTTTGAGTGTTTCTTGTTGTATCAGCCATTGTTTGTAGGGTTTCTAGCGGATCAAATTTCTGAGAATTTTGGGTATTCATCATCGAACCAAAATTTTTCATAAATTCAGCCTGTGCACGTCCACTTTTTTGTATCCATTCTTTGAACATGGATGAAGGATCAAATTGACTGTAATTACCACTCATTGGTATAATATGGTAAAATGGTGTATTTAACCATACCTATTCATCGTTTAAAAAGCCAATAACAATCTCTGCAAATTCTTGAGGACTCTGAACGTAAGGAGTATGTCCGCACCCATCCATTCTATAAAATCTGCAATCTTTGATAGATGATACAAATCCATCAGCATGTTGGATTGGAATTACAGGATCGTTTGATCCCCAAATTATCAATGTTGGGACATTTATCGTCTTGAGTTTATTTGTAATTATTTCTGCATTTTTTAAACCAAGAATAGTAGACATGAAGGCCATTTTGGCATTTGGCAATTTCATTCTTTCAATAAAACCTTCAACAATTTTTGCATCTGTCTCAATCCCAGATCCTTCCATCATTTCAAATGCATTTTTTGCATTTACTTCATTAGGGTATAGCGCTGCCATAATGTAGGCATCTAATGCAGGAGTGGAGGTTTTCATTATTCCAGATGGCGATACAAGAATTAATTTCTCCACATTGTTATTCTTGGAAACATAATTTGCTGAAACTTGCCCTCCTAATGAAGAGCCAATAATAGGTGTGTTGTCAACACCAATAGAATCTAGGAATTGTCCAAGGAAATCTGAAAAAAAGTCAGTTGTATAATCTACTAAGGGTTTATCACTATACCCAAATCCAATTAGATCTGGAATTATGAGATGGTAATCTTTGGAAAAATAAGGAATCGTTTTACTCCATCTTTCAGCAGAGGCACCCAAACCGTGAACTAGAACTAGAGTATTTTTGGAATGCCCCGTTTCTAAATAACGAACTTTATTTCCATCTATTTTAATAAAATTTTCTTGCACCATTTTAGCTTCAATTATTATCACTAGATAAACATTAACAAATCCAACAGATCGACGGATTTTAAGATTTTGTACAATATCTAAAATGATAATGATTCATCTATATTTTTTAATATCTAATTTTAGGTTAAAACGTGATAAAAAAGAAAGTTTCAAAAATTCTTGTCCCATTGGACGGATCAAAAAATTCCATCAGAGGACTTGAAATGGCCATTTCAGTTGCAAGACAATTTGGAGCCACAATTATTGGAGTATACTCAATTTATGCACCGCCACATTCAGAATTTCGCGGTATTGGATCCATTAGGGCATCTACAAACAAGGAAGTAAAAAAATTCCTAAATGAGGCTAAAGTCCTATCTGCACAAAATGGGATAGTATTCAAAGAAAAATTAATGCGAGGAGATATTGGCTATAATATCATCAAATTAGCCCACAATAAAAAAGAGAAATTTAGCCTAATAGTAATGGGATCTAGAGGTAGGGGTTCAATGAAAGAAATGTTTTTTGGAAGTGTATCCAATTATGTAATTCATGCATCAAAAATTCCTGTTCTACTTGTAAAGTAATACTAGGAAATTCCACGTTTTTCAAAATACTTTTGATGGTATTCCTCTGCTTTGTAAAACTCTGGCGATGGAACTATCTCAGTTACAATCTTTTTTGAAAATTTACCAGATGATTCTAATTTTTCTTTTGATTTTTGTGCTGTTTGTTTCTGGGATTCATCATGAAAGAAAACTGAAGAGCGGTATTGGATTCCTATATCGGGTCCCTGACGATTAAGCGTTGTAGGATCATGATTATTCCAAAATATTTCTAGTAATTCCTCATAAGAAATTTCCTCAGGATCATATTCTACTTCTACTGCTTCGGCATGACCTGTTCTATCAGTGCAAACTTCTTCATAAGTAGGGTTTGCTAAATTTCCACCAGTATAACCAACTTTTGTGGATTTGACTCCTTTGGTTTTGCGAAACAAATCTTCAACATGCCAAAAACATCCTGCACCAAACGTTGCTTTCATCAAAGATTATTCTCTGTAACTAGATAAAAACATTATAAAATTTTTTGTAAAAAGTTATTTGACCTTTGTAAAAATTTCAACTACCTTTTTTGCAAGATTTTCAATGTTTATTGTAGGCTCTGCAGATATTAAAAGTGCTATTTGTGAAATAGGAAATGGGAAGCTGACCAAAACTGCCTTATCACGTCTGGCTGCAATATAATTAATAGGTCCTAAACTTTCATCAAATTCCTTTCGAATCGAGGCTTTTGACACAAAATTATAAAATGCCTGAAGTTTTGTTTCATCATTTTCATAAGGGGTAAGACCTTCTTTGAAACCCCCCAAAACAAGATTCCCTTCCTTGCTGATTATTCCGGCAAACCTAATTTCTGGCTCCTTTAACAAAATATTGCATTTTTCATCATACAGTTGAAGACTAGATTCACTTTGTTCGGACACTGAAGAAAATTCAAATTCTCAAAAATAAAAACTTTGTCTAAAATATTGTAATTATCTTTATGTTTCCATTTACTAGGACGGTTTACATTTTAAAATGAGATAATCTATAATTTTTTCTTCAGATGCGTTTTTCATCTTTAGAATAGATTTAAAGAGAATTTTTTCAACAAATCCAGGATATTTTGTTTTAATCGATTTTTTTAAAACCTCTCTGTTTTTGAGATAATACTCTGATAATGGATCATAAACTTGACTCCCTATTAGCTGCTCATCAGTAATTTTAAATCCATTACTGGAAACAAATTTTTTTATCAAATCTACATCATAATGCTCTGAGGACCAAGTGAATTTTAGAATTCCCAGTTGCCTTAACGATGAACTAGAACCAGTTACAGGTAAAGCCAAAGCAAGAATCCCAGATTGTGTTAGAATTCTTTTTGATTCAGAAATAAAATCCTCAAAAGGTTTGAAATGCTGAGATGATTCCAACGCTAAAACACGATCTACCGAATTATTTGCAAAGGGTAGTTTTGTAGAAGTAGAGTTGATAAATTCAATATTTTTTTCAGGGACAGAAAATCGTAGTTGTTTGTAGTTGATATTTACACAATACAAATTTAATTTTTCATTTTGATTTCTCCAAAAAATTGCGGGAGCTGCCAGTCCACTACCTACATCTACAACTGTCTTGGCATTTTCAAGTTCAGCCAAATTTCCAAAATAATCACAGAGGTTTTGTTGAGCAAGTAACGGATCATTTGTTTTTTCCGTCCAGTATCCAAAATTTAACATAGAGCCACCAGTTGCTTCCTGCATTACAGGAGAAAGGGAATCATAGAGATTTATCACATCTTTTTCATTTCGTCGAAGTGTCCAAAGAAGAACATTAAGGGGGTTTATTGTGGTCAAGAAGATTTTCAATTTATTTTTAAAGTAATCATATTAATTTCTAGGGTAGAAAATTAAAGTAGCACGATTTAATAGCTTAAAAATCCAAAATGAAACATGTCTGATTCGGAGGTTAACGAATTGCTCATTGCCAGATGGTTTGACCGATTTGTTGCATGGTTGATCGATTTTATTATTATTTCTGTAATTTCAATCGCTATTTTTGCATTAATTTTTGGAGCTACAAATCTGGAATGGAATGAAAATATAATGTTTTCTGAGAGTACAAGCTATATTCCAGCTAGTCTTTTGTTTTTTGTATATTGGATAATTTCAGAATACAAAGGAGGTCAATCAATTGGGAAAAAAATAATCCATTTGAAAGTAGTAAATATCAAAGGAAAATCTACTCCGCTTTTAGGGATAATAATTAGCAGTTTTGGTAAATCATTTCTTTTGCCCATTGATGTGATTTTGGGATTAATTTTTACCAATCAAAAAAGGCAGAGAATTTTCAACAAAATTAGCGACACAATAGTTATCAAAATAAAAAATACGGAATCAGACTCAGAAACTATCACATATACAAAAGACTAGATTTTTGTCATAATTTCTTAGGTTAGAACTTTATAGAATTAACCAACAGATCTATTAGCAACTTTAGATCTGTTTTTTTTGAATGCCAAATTCTGAAAAAAATGATTGGTGGATCGGACTTCCCGAAGAGCTTCAAAACGATATTGAGCATGAACAGTAAATCGTAGTGGCGTTTAAACTGGAAGAAAAATTGCTAGTAATTGAAAATTCGTAGATTTTTAATTTTCTTCTTTTTTAACCAGAGTTAAAGTAGAGCGGATTTTGTCGATTTTTTTAATATTCCATGCGATAGTTTCTCGAATTTTTTCAATATGCTCTGATTCCATCTTTACCACCATATCATAGTCCCCAAAAGTTCTTTCTACCCGTTGTACTTGCTCTAATTTTTCTAATTGCTCCTTTACGTTTTCTTCTGCACCCAAATCGCTCTTAATCAAAAGGTATGCAACAGTCACTAATTCTGTAGCGAAAATATGATATTTCAAAGTTGGTATTTTGCAACCAAATCGAAAAATATCTTTTGAAAAAATATCCAATGTTTAATTCAATTGAGAATATACAATAGAATTTAAAGTTGAGCCCGAAAAAGTCCAAAAATTCGGTAGATAACTTATCATCCTATGATTGAAGTTAGAAAAATTCAAAAGAGTTTACTCCAAAACCAACAAACATTATACTATGGTTTTAGGGATGGGGGGAGTTGAGGTAATGGATACCAATTATTAACTCCAAAACAATCTAACCGAACAACTGTTGCACATGTCATTAGTAAAATTATTGATATAAAACCAACTAGAACCATTCCAAATCCTATCATCATTGCAACAACTCCCCTGCGCGATGCTTCCGAATCAGTATCTCCTCTTAACACCCTTACAGATTCAATTATTGCTGATATTGCAAAAGGTATTACCATTGCAAGATTGACAACATTAGCTATAAGACTACCTCCAATTGAAAAAAATGTGACATTAGAGAAAAATTCTTCAAAACTATCTGCTATATCTAATTCTTTTACCCATTGTTTAGTTCCATTTTGTTTTAATTCAATCTTTGTTAATTCCTTAACCAAATCCCCACAGTTAGTTGAATTCCCAGCTTCACACTCCTGTAATTCCATAGCAATGACATAATATTCAGAATAGGCTAATCTAGATTCAGTTATTATTTCACCATATTGTTTTTCGAAGGCATTTGAACTAAAAGATTGAAAGGTCATGAGTATAATGACGCCAATAATAACAGTAGCATCAATCTGCATTACTAGCTCTCTTTTCATCCAAATACCCTTTACAGTAATCTCTAAAGAGTTTTTGCTATGAATTATAAAAGTAATTACATTCTTATCATTCCCAAAAATAATTTTAAAATAATTTTAGGGCAATAAACTATTTTGAATTTTTTATGGATTTAGATTTTTAAAATCTAAACATTTTGAGTCATATTCATCAAGATATTTTTTTCCACCAAATTGAGAATCCACAACATATAACTCACATGTTTCAGAATCAATCCTTGGATTGTTGTTGTCATTACTCATTAACTGCCATGCAAAAACGCCGACAAGAATAATTAAAATAATAATTGGAAGTTTGTTTGAGTAAATATCCACAAGTTTTTCTTGTTAATTTTAAACTTAAGGGTATAGATACAATTTAGAATCTAATCCTCATTCAAAAATCAATTTAAATTTTAAATTTTTTTTATTTTTAAAATGCAGTCGTGTATAGCTATCGCTAGGTGAATTTAAAAAAATTCATCGTGCAGTCGTGTATTTGTTTTCACTTTGTGAATTCAAAAATGAATTCATCGCGCATAGTCTCTATGTAAGTGGCTGAACCGATGTGTTGGTCTATTAGTAAAGGCTGGCTCACCACTCGCCGAAGCTTGTGATCTACACCACCTTCCTATCAAC
>JAOTXZ010000034.1 GCA_029862085.1 Candidatus Nitrosopumilus sp. | reverse complement strand
ACACAACAGCGACATTAGGTTTGACTTCCAAGTTCGGAATGGGATTGGGTCGCACCCTAACGCTATGGCCGGCTTGAATATTCTCCTCAGATTCTTATCTATTAAGGTAACGCCGGCTTTTTGAGAGGTTCAAAAGAGGTATAAAGCAAAGATTCACCGAAATACGACATGACACATAGAGTAGGAGTTTTGGATATGGAGCTCTGCCAACCAAAAAAATGTGGTTTAGAATGCATAAAGTATTGCCCCGTAAACAAATCGGGAGCAGACTGTATAGTTCTAAACGAAGAATCAAAAAAAGCCCAAATTGATGAGGATATTTGTAATGGGTGTGGCATATGTGTCAAGGTTTGTCCATTTGATGCAATCACTATTGTAAATTTAGCAAGTGAATTAGCAACAGATAAAATTCATCAATATGGACCAAATTCCTTTAGACTATACAGATTGCCAACTCCAAAGAAAGGAGAAGTGGTTGGTTTACTGGGAAGAAATGGAATGGGTAAAAGTACGGTCGTAAACATTCTATCCGGAAATCTTAAACCAAATTTAGGGCGATATGAAAATCCCCCCGAATGGGACGAGATTTTAAAATATTATAGTGGAACGGAATTGAAATCACATTTTGAAAAAATTAAAGAAAAACAAATTCGTGCATCAATTAAACCTCAACAAATTCAACATTTAGCACAGGCTTTTGTTGGAACGGGTAAAGAATTAATGGAAAAATATGATGAGAGAGGGATTTCAAGACAACTTGTAAAAGAACTAGGATTAGAAAATTCCATGGAGCAAAATCTCAAAGAACTTAGTGGAGGGGAATTACAAAGATTAGCAATAGCTGCCGTAGCATCAAAAGATACGGATTTTTATTTTTTTGATGAACCTTCTTCCTATAATGATGTATTTCAGCGAACAAGTGTTGCAAGAGTAATCCAAAGTTTGGCCAAGATTGGAAAAAGTGTAATGGTGGTAGAACATGATTTAACGTTGCTTGATTTTCTAAGTGATTTTATTGAAATGCTTTATGGTGAACCTACAGCATATGGGATTGTTTCAAAGGTGCTTTCTACCAAAGTTGGGATTAATGTTTTCCTTGACGGATACATTCCTACGGAAAATGTAAGATTTAGAGATAAAAAATTCTCTTTTGATGTATCTTCTTCCTCAACTGATGAATTTCAAGCTGGTAGTGAAATTGTAACATATCCAAAACTTGAAAAAAAATTTCCTTCATTCTCCTTAACCATTGAACCAGGAATGGTCAGGAAAGGAGAAGTTTTGGGCATAATGGGGGCTAATGCCCTTGGTAAAACAACCATGATGAAAATGATAGCAGGAGTAGAAAAACCAGATTCCGGAGAAGTTGACAAAAAAACAAAGATAGCATACAAACCACAATATCTGCAAAATGACATTGACGTTGAGGTGGTGTCAATTCTAGATAAGGCAAATGAATCTCCTATCGAGGGAAGCCAGGAAGAAGAGCAGATTGTTGATCCATTAAAAATCAAAAAACTGTACAACAAATCAGTAAAAAACTTGTCTGGAGGAGAATTGCAAAAGGTTGCTGTTGTATCTTGCCTTTTGCAAAAAGTAGATCTTTATGCCTTAGATGAACCATCTGCATTCTTAGATGTAGAGGATAGAATTGCAGTAGCGAAATTTTTACAAAAATTTGTTCGTTCGTTTGGAAAATCAGCCATAGTAATTGATCATGACATTCAGCTAATGGATCTTGTTTCAGATTCTATGGTTATTTTTGAAGGAGAATCCGGATTAAAAGGACATGCTACATCCCCAATGCCAAAATCTGCAGCTATGAATAGATTCCTAAAATCGCTGGATATAACATTTAGAAGAGATGAAAAAAGCCTTAGACCTCGTGTAAACAAATTAGAAAGCAGGCTTGATAAAGATCAAAAGGTATCTGGTAATTTTTACTACAAGAATTGACACGAATGCTAAAAAAAGCATTGGACAGTATTCTTACCACTCAAGAAAGTGAAGAATTAATTTCAGCGTTTGATCAGATAGGAGATATCATAATAGTTAGAATACCAGATTCACTGTTATCAAAGAAAAAACTGATTGGGGATACTTTACTTAAAGAAGTAAAAATTGTAAAAAGTGTTTTTTATCAAGCATCTCCAGTGGAGGGAGATTTTAGAACTAGAAACCTGGAAATTCTAGCAGGGAAGGATAAAACAGAAACAGAATACAAAGAATTTGGGTGTAGATTTGTAGTGGATGTTGCAAATGCATTTTTTTCTCCACGATTATCGACTGAACGAGAAAGAATTGCAAGCCAAATACAAGAAGGAGAAACCATGGTTAACATGTTTGCTGGAGTGGGAATGTTTTCAATCATGGCTGCAAAAAAGAAAAATTGTACCGTTTACAGTATTGATATCAACCCTATTGCCTCAAAACTTTGTGAAAAAAATATTGAATTAAACAAGCTTGCAGGTAAAGTCATATCAATAAATGGAGATACTGTAAAGATTATCGAAGAAAATTTGCAAGACAAGGCAGATAGAACTTTAATGCTTCTTCCAGAAAGATCAGATGAATTCTTGGCATCTGCAATTAAAACCACTAAAGATGGAGGAATAATTCATTATTATTCACATATTCATGCAGATAAAAAATCAGATGCAGGGAAATTGTCTGAAAAACATTACCTAGAAGTGACTCCCGTAAAATCGGAAATTCTTACATCAAAAATTGTTAGACCCGTTGGTCCTAGATATTATCAAACAGTAGTTGACGTTAAAATTTCAAAGTAATCTAATCATCAGAAGATATTGTTGCAGATGTTGGTTTTGTAGTTGCCATAACGTATCCAATCCAAGCAATTACCCCAAGAATTCCTCCAGTGATCATTAAAATGGATAATTGCAGTACAATTGGACTCCACTCTGATAACATCAATAGATATGCATAAACAAAAAATGCAATAATACATAAAATGAAAATAGTAATTCCAGTTCCTTTACGTTTGTCCATCGCGATAAAATTAGTGGTGATATATTTATTGTTTTGAACTATTTACCAAATTCGATTGCCATAAGATATGCATCCTCTCCATCACGGTAATATGCATTAAGTTGTTGTTTAATAATAAATCCTAATTTTTCATACAAACGCACTGCCTCTGTATTACTACATCTTACTTCAAGATAAAATTCATCACATTTTTTCAGTTTTATGCCGTTGGTAGATTCCTCAACAAGTGCTTTTCCAATTCCTTTTTTTCTAAATTCTTCAAGGACAGCAATAGAGACTACATGTCCTTTTTTTACAAATCCTAATTTTTTAAAATTAGAAAATCCATATTCTGTTTTACACATTACATAACCAACATGCCTTCCATCAACCTCTGCAACAATAAATGCCTCAGGTACTTCGGTAAGTAGGCTTTCATAAAAATAATCAGAGTAATGTTCGGGAAGAGTTTTTAGATTAATTTCCATTATAGGTATTAGATCGCTAGGTTCTGCTCTACGGACTATACAATTTTCCATCTCCCTTAGAATAACTTGCATGATAGTGATTATCTTTAGTTAATATTTAATTTTATTAGTTGGCCTGTTCCCAATGGTACAAAAATTCACTATTTAGGCTTGCAATTACGATATGTCTCTTTTGTATGGTCACAAATTTGGTATTCTAAAACATACCTAATTCAAGGTAAAATCCGCAAAATTGTTTTGATTTTTGTTAAAATTTTTGCATATTTTTTATGTTAAGAGATTGAGTAAAAACTAACCATTGATTACAAAGCCATTTAACGGAACGATTGGAATTGATATAAAATGAGTGATTCAAGTCAAGAGGATATTATTTCATTGGTAAATTCATTATTTCAAGTAAATCAGTTTACCAAAACCTTGTATTCTTTAGAATTCAAAATTGATGATCTTGATTTCAAGTCAAAATTTGAAGAGTTGGCAAGAAGAATGGAGGATATGCATTATGTATGCAGATTAGAAAAAATGGATGATGGGAATTATCTAATCATTCAGAAATTTACTCCGAAAAAACAAAGAAAATGGCTTAGCGCTTCATGGACTCCTAGAATTTTGTTTGCAGTAGTAGTCACCTTTGTGATGGTTGATGGATATGTACGAACAAACAATGCCAATTCCATAGTTGAAATTGGAAATCCTTTTGAGATGGCAGGAATCTATACTCTTGCTCTTTTAGGGATTCTTGGAATTCATGAATCAGGTCACCTGATAGCAGCCAAAGCTCATAGACTAAAGACTACCTGGCCATATTTTATTCCAGGATTACCCATTATCGGAATTCCTACTTTTGGTGCTTTTATTCAATCAAGAGGATTAACGATAAATCGAGAAATTTTATTTGATGTTGCAATTGCAGGTCCAATTGCCGGCCTAATAATAGCAATAATAGTTTCCATATTTGGTGCATACACTGCACCTGTTCTTGAAGTAGATGTTGCTCAAGGGCTTTATGAAGATTCTAGGTTGATCAAATGGGATCTTGGAGAACCATTACTTATGACTGCAAGTTTAGCCCTTTTTGGAAAAGGAGGTGAAGGTCACGAAGTTTTGATGACCCCCCTAATGTTTGCCGCGTGGATTGGATTTTTAATTACGTTTTTGAATATGTTGCCGGCATGGCAGTTAGATGGAGGTCATCTGGCAAGGACCCTTCTAGGTCCGAAATTACATAGATATGCAACTTATGGAAGTATGGCCATTTTGGTTTTGTTAGATTTTTGGTTGATGGCAATACTCATCCTTTTTATGAGTTCTAAAAATCCTAGTGCAACCCCCCTAGATGATATATCACCTCTGTCTAAAAATAGAAAGCTTGCTTACGCGGGAATTATTGTATTAGCTATTTTATGTGCGCCTTTACCTTCCGGTATTTTACCTTGGTAAAACTCTGGCACCATCAGATACTACTGTAACCTTTTGTCTTGCCCCTTGAGTTTTTAAAATGTAATCCATAGAATCTTTTATTCCAGATAGGGTAATGAGGTTGAGTTTCTTTGCATAAAATTCTGGAAGAATAGAAACTAAACCAATTTGAAAATTCTTTTGAACTTCAGTTAAAAACAATAAATCTTCCATTCCTCCAATGTACTTGGTGGGATTTTGAAGTTTTTCGCTAGACAACCTGCCTTCGAGATATTGTTGAAGAGCCTCTGAACCTAATCCTGCCTTACATTCTGCAACAAGTATAGCAAGACCGCCGTTTTGAATAGCGGTTGAGCAATTCCAAAGAGATGAAAGTGATTTACTTAATGTGTAATTACTTGAATCCTTTCCAGTGCTAATTATCATTGACTTTTGTTTTTCAATATCTTGAAAAGCAAATGATTCCAAAGTTTTAGTTAAAGAAAGAGTTTCTGAAGGATGGCCAATTGAAAAATCTACAATCCCTTTGGAATTTGCAACAATTTCAATTCCTTGAATTTCAAAGCTGTTTGAAAATTTTTTTGCCTCCTCAAAACTATCTGTATTTTGTCCTGGAGCAGGGAAATTTCCTTTTCTTTTTGCATATGCTGAAAGCATATAGTTCTGTCCAAATTTTTTGATCAGTCTGGTGGATATTGTTTCATAGCCAAATAATCCATCAAATTCCATTTCTCCAATAAAGACGAGTTTAGAGTTAGAAAGCTCCGTACTATCAAATTCATTAATTGAGCTACCTTCTGGCATTCCTCCTTTGACCTGATTCATGATTTTTTTTTCAGCTAATACATTCGGAAATGGGAGTGATTTTTGTTCACAAATTGTAAACAGGGAATTTATGATCTTTTGAACGGATCTTGAATTATGTAAAACCACTAAATCCATAGGATTTGATAAATCAATGGAACTAAGTTTTTCATTTATGGCCGAATCTTCTAATGTTGTACCATTGGAGTCAATTTTCTGCTCTAAATTTTCGGCCCTAATGTCCAAAACGACGTCAGTAATACCATAGTTCAACCAAATTTCAGGCATAATAGTTCATCCAATACAAACCAAAATAAATCCAGTGTAGTTAATTTTGGTATGGATTTTGTAAAAGAGTTTTCAACCTTTTTACATGAAAATAAAATTATTCGTTTTGGAGATTTTACATTAGCAAGTGGTAAGAAAAGCTCCTACTATGTGGATTTAAGACTAGTTCCTAGCTATCCTCACGAATTTCGAAAGATGGTAAAATTTCTTCAAAATCAAATAATCACCAACGTTGGACTGGACAAATTTGATTCCATAGTTTCAGTTCCTACTGGTGGTTTAGTTATTGCCTCAGCCTTGGCCATTGAAACTGTAAAACCATTAATCTATGTTAGAAGCAAACCCAAAGATTATGGAACATCCAAATCCGTTGAAGGAAAAATATGGGAAAACATGACAGTAGTGATGATTGATGATGTTGCTACAACTGGAGGATCAGTAGTTAATGCAATCAAATCTCTAAAGGAAGCAAAAGTAAAAGTTGAGGATGCTTATGTAATCGTAAATAGATTGGAAGGTGCCCAAGAGGCTTTAAAAGAACACGGGGTTACAATGCATTCTATTACAGATGTAATGCAAATTACCAAATCTTTACATGAGCAAAATCTTGTGGATGAAAATGTTTTACAAAAAGTACAAGACCAAATAAAGAAAAAATAATTATTGGCAGCTCAGACAAATGCCTTCAAATCACCATTCAGATATAACTCTGATTCTTCATTGCAGCCAGTAAATTTTATCTCTGGTTATTTTAAAACTAACGGAATTATAATGTCCTCGAAGGGCTTCAAAATGTTTTATTTTTAAATTCAGTTTCAACTTTATGACTCCCAGTATCATGGATCAGGTAGGGTATAGTTAGGATATGGGCCCGAAGGGCTTCGATCCCTTGGCTCACCGGTTATGAGCCGGTTACTCTACCAAGCTGAGTTACGGGCCCTGCAAAAATGGGATAAATCTGCAGTTTAAAATGTTATGAGCTTAACAGTATGCTTCGTAACAACTGTCAAGCAACAAGTTTTGTGCAGAGATAGATTTGTCTGCAATTTGTATCAAGTCATCAGTGTTTGTAGATGCGGTTTCAAGAATATTTCTCCATGCTGCTGCGTGACGAATATCTGCTTCTGTATGTAGTTTAAAATATTCTGTTGCATTATCGCTTGAAATTCCATAAAACTTTGCCATTCCATCAAGTTTTGTTTGGCTAATCTTTGGAATTTCCTTCTCAAATGCATACATGGCACAAGAACCACCCTCATAGGTATTCATCAATTCTTCTAAATCAGAAACTGCTTTTTTGGTCTTCTCCAGACCCTCATAAGTTGTGAGTTCTTTCTCAGATATTCCTAATACATTGGCAAATTTTATCCAAGGGCGTATATGATCTGCTTCTTCTTGTTGATTATCAATTAATTCCCCAACTGCGGATTCAGGTGCTTTTTCTATAATAGGAGTCATGAAAGTTGGGACTGCTTTTACAAGTTGAAAGTATTCTTTTGAATATCCAGCCAAAGATTCAACTGTTAGTTTTCCATCAGACCACATCTCATAGAATGGATGTTTAAGTAAGCTTCTCTCTTCAATCATCTCATCTACTCGTTTTATCAAATTCATACCACAAATTCCTATTTACCAGTAAAAAATCTTTGGTGTTTACAAAAGATTTTATGGATAAAATATGAAATTTGATTGGGTTCCAGTGGTGTAGACCGGTCAAGCATACTGCCCTTTCAAGGCAGTGATCCCGGGTTCAAAATCTAATGATGAAAATCCCGGCTGGAGCACCAAGATTTATTTACTAATGACAAAGTTTTTTCATTGGGCCCCTCTTGGACAGGAAAAATTTAGAGATTAATCCTCTGCTTGAAACCTATGGCAAGTACATTGATAAAATTAATCATTCTTTGGATAAGGAATTAGATCTTTATTCGGAATCGGAGTTCATAGAGCCTCTAAAATATTCTTTAGATGGCGGAAAAAGAATTAGACCAATCATACTTGTTTTGGCAGCTGAGAGCATAGGAGAGATTGATGATAATACATTGGCAGCAGCTTGCGCTGTTGAATTTCTTCACATGGAATCTATAATCCATGACGATATTATTGATAATGAAACATTACGACGACAAAAAGATCCTTTTCACATAAAATATGGATACAATACAAGCGTCTTGACAGGAGATTTTGTTTTAGGATTGATTCTTGGAATTTCCTCAAGATTAGACAATGCAAGAATTACCAAA
>JAOTXZ010000022.1 GCA_029862085.1 Candidatus Nitrosopumilus sp. | reverse complement strand
TACTGGTTTTCTCTTAGCTGTTGTCTTTCTCTTTACAGCAGCTCTCCTCTTTACTGGTTTTCTCTTAGCTGTTGTCTTTCTCTTTACAGCAGCTCTCCTCTTTGGTTTGGATTTTGTAGATCGTAATGTTTTTGCTTTGAGGTCCTTTAGATGTTTTAACTCTTCTTTTATTTTGGCAATTTCTTCAAGAAAATATTCATTTGATGGTACAGAGATTCCTTCTGGTACAGGAGAATTTTCAGACATGTATGCCAGCTCCAATTTTTCCCTGTAATTTAAGACTTTATGAAAATTTCAGTAATTGCGATCTTTATAATTTTATTTAGTTTGTTCAGGTTGCCCTTCACTATTACCTTGTTTTTGTTCTTTCCTGTATTCCATCTTCAGCCAAATTGGTGTAATGATTGTGGTAACTGCAACCATAATTACAATTGTAGAATAGACATCTGATGTTAAGATGTTGTAACTAACTCCAACTCCTGCAACAATCAATCCTACTTCACCTCTTGAGATCATTCCGATTCCAACCTTCAAGCCTTGAGATTTACTTTTCAAAAAGTACATTGCAGGTAAACCACATCCAAATAATTTTGTCACAATTGCAATCACAATTATGACGCCACTTAGGCCCATTACTTCCCAACTAACTGCTCTAAGATCTACCTGTGCTCCAATAATTGCAAAAAACAATGGTGCAAAAATCAATCCTATTTTTCCAATATAATTTTCAATTTTATCAAATACCTTACTAGTTGATAATGCCATGCCCACTGCAAATGCCCCTACAATCGGGGACAGTCCAATTGATCCTGCCAGTGCTGCTGCTCCGAAAAATGACGCAGTCGCAATTCCCTCGACACTCCCTTTTGCTTTCCATAGTCTTGGAGTAACTACTCTTGGAATTACTATTACTGCAACAATAAGCATAATTGCGAAAAATCCTAAAACTTGTAAAATTGTAAATATGACATCTCCAATTTCAATTGACTCTACTCCACCTTCTCCAATTGCTACTGAGGAAACCACTGATAAAACAGCAATAGCTAAAATGTCATCAACTACAGCAGCCCCAATTATTAATCGAGCTTCGGGAGATTTTAATTTTCCAAATTCACTTAAAACTTGAATTGAAATGGCAATGCTGGTTGCAGTAAGTGCTGTAGCAATTAACATTGATTGTAATGCATCAAATCCATACATATCAAAAACAACATATCCTGCAAAGAACGGTATGACTACTCCAAGTGTTCCGACTGTAAAGGAGGCCTTTCCTCCCCGCAGGAATTCCTTGGGGGTCATTTCAAGTCCTGCCATAAACAAAATAACTATTGCACCAATTTCACCAAGAACTTTAATCTCGTCATTAATTTGTAAAAGCGGTGTTCCGTCAATTACAAAATATGCGCCAAGTGCAAATGGACCTATAATAATTCCAGCTAAAAGCTCACCTAAAACAATTGGAAGTTTTAATCTCAGGAATAACTCTGCCATTAGTTTTGCTGCAAAAAGCAGTATTCCAACCCCGATTATGGTTTGAATAAAATGATCTTCCACCATTACAGTACATACGAATAAGTCGTTCCATATAAGGCAATTATTGGTTAAAATTAATTTGGAAGTTGCCTAATTATGCGATTTTAATGGAATTTACTGTTACGCCTTTTTTGGAGGTGATCCTTCCAATCTCTTGACTTGAGATCTTGTGCTTTTTGAAAATTGATTTTATCTTTTTTACTTGATCCGGGGGAGCGATTACGCAAAATCCCACTCCCATATTGAAGGTCTTGTACATTTCTTCGGATTTTACTCCTTGTTCTTCAATTAGGCCCATAATTGGAGGTATTTTAGGCAGGGAATTAATTTCATATCCAATTTTTTTGAGTCTGAGAAGTTTTGTAAATGCTCCTCCAGTAATATGAGCCAACCCATTTACTTTACATTTTTGAATCATCTCTAAGACTGGTTTTACGTAAATTTCAGTAGGTGCAAGAAGTGCGTTTCCTAAAACTCCTATTCCCTTGATTTTATCTTTGACTGTATATTTTTTCAATAGGGCTTTTCTTGCCAAGGAATAACCATTAGAGTGAATACCACTGCTTTTCGCGCCAATAATTACATCTCCAGCTTTTATTTTATTTCCTAGTACTAGATCTTTTTTGGGTACCATGCCAACTACCATTCCTGCCAAATCAAATGAGAATCCTTTTCCAGCAAACAAGTCTGGCATTATTGCGGTCTCTCCTCCAACTATTGGCATTGTAGATTTTTTTGCACCTGTAACTAATCCTTCTACTATTTTTTTAAAAATTTGCTGATTGTTTTTATTTGCAGCAATATAGTCTACAAAAGAAATTGGTGTGGCTCCGATGCAGATTATGTCATTTACATTCATTGCAACACAATCAATTCCAATTGTGTTGTATTTTTTCATCAAATTTGCAATTACTACTTTGGTTCCTACTCCATCAGTATGAGTAGCTAAAAGTTTTCCACCGGGAATTTCTACTATGCCTGCATAATGGCCAAACCCATGTGTTATCTTTGCCAATTTTTGAAGTTTATGTGTTGATTCAATTAGTTTGCCTATTGCAGCTTGACTTTTTTTAATGTTAGAAATATCTACACCAGCTTTTTTGTAGGTTAATGCCATAGTTTGATGCGCATTTGCTGTGAATAAAAGAATTTGCCCTGAGATTGGATCACATGTACATGCCAGAGAGTTCTTCTCTATGTTCTACATATTTCTGGGACAGTTCGCTAAAATCTGCATGTAGTCTTTCTTTCTCCTTTTGCAGATCCTCTACATCTATCTCCATATCATAAAATCGATTTATAGCCTCAATTAGGGTCGATGCTGCGGCAGGATCCGGATTAATTTTGTTTGCCTTTGCCAGTAAGGTAAGCCCTTGAATCTCTCGAACTAGACATTCATTTAGAATTCCTCCCGGAATTCCCGTGATAAATCCTTGTGGAATTAAACTAATATCTGCATCTGCCATTAATCTAACTAGGTCTTCTTCTGCAGCACAATATGCTTTATCATCATGTTCATTGCTTGCCACTCCATCTAAAATCACAATCTCTTTGGATCCTTTTTCATCAGCCCAATCTAAAATTGATGAGACAATAGAGTATATTCCCTCCATTCTTAATGTAATTTCACAAATTATCGCACAAACTGTTCCTTCTGTATTTGAATAAAATCTAAAGGGATGACGTAATCTCCCTCTCATAAAAACAGTTGATGGTGGAAGATACTTTGATCTCATTAATCCGATCTCTTTCATTTCTAATTTTTCTATAATGTGATTAATGGCAAGTGGTCCTACAAGACCTGCTCCAACAAATCCTGCAAATATAATTGGACTTTTCAGATTTATTTTACTAGTTTCAAATACTTCTGCTTCTGGAAATCCTTTTTGCACTTCTTTACGTCGACTTATACTGTCTAATTACTTTTATGAATAAACAGATTTAGCATCACTCTTCCTTTGTCTGTTATAGAATAGATTACATTTGATCCAACTGGTTTTTTTTGAACAAAGTTATAATCTACACACAAATGTAAATAGTTTAGAAATGATCTTTTCATTCTAATCTTTGACTTTGAGTACAATTCTGAAAACGTCATGGGATTTCCTTTGAGTTGGTACAATAATTTCAAAAGTGATAATGTACTGTAGTCCTTTGTTCTTGCTTTTACTGCGTCTAATACTTGCTCGTCTCTTTTGATAATAAAATCATCAAATTGATCTGCTACCTCTATGGGTACATATGTTAGTCTTGCTCTCATCATACCGTATAGTACGGTACATTACTTTATTAATGTTAAACTAGTGTATTATTTACTAATGTGGATGGTTTTTTTACACCATTTTAACGCCTAGGGATCTACTTTGCTTGTTAGAATTGTGAATTTATGGTAAATCATCTCCTTTAAACAACCTTGATCTGAACTCTCAGTATGGAAATTGCCATCAATGTCGCCCTTACTTTAGTAGGGCTTGCAATGTTGTGCTTTGGTGGAAACTGGCTGGTAAGCGGTGGTGTCGTAATTGCCAAAAAACTACGAATAAGTAATTTGATAATTGGTATGACAGTGGTTGCATATGGAACTTCTACTCCAGAATTAGCAGCGAGTGTTGCAGCAGCTGGTGAACACACTGAGATAATTTTAGGAAATATTATTGGAAGTAACATAGCAAACGTTGGAATGGTTATTGGCATTGCAGCTATAATGGTTCCACTTGTAGTAAGTAGATCAACTCTACGAAAAGAAATTCCAATCATGTTGGGTGTTTCTCTTTTGCTAATTGCGTTATCATTAGATGGTGAGATTTCTCAGTACGACGGAATAATTTTGATAGGGTTTCTAATTGCTTTTACAATTTTTACCTATAAAGATGCAAAAAAACAAAGAGATGAAAGCAATAAAGAAACAAATGATACAAAAAATAATGTTTACCTCAAAGCTGCAGGGTTAATTGTACTCGGTGTGGTCTTACTTGGGGTTGGTGCTTACCTCACAGTTGAAAATGCAGTGGTTTTAGCTGCAGAATTTGGATTATCTGAAAAATTAATTGGGTTAACTGTTATTGCAATTGGAACTTCACTTCCAGAATTGATTACTTCTGTGATTGCAATTAGAAAGGGCCATACTGATATTGGTGTTGGAAATATAATTGGAAGTAACATTTACAATATTTTAATGATAATGGGTGTAGGTGCTGCACTTGGCAGTGTAGCTATTGTACCTGAAGTCTTTATTGATTATGCGATAATGATTGCTTTTAGTGCTTCATTACTTGTAGCTTTGAAAATGGGTGTAATTAACAGAACAATGGGAATTGTTCTGGCAATAGCGTACATTGCTTTTCTTGTTTTTACATTCTTCAATTAGGCAATTTTTGTGCCTAAAATTGAGCATTTTCAGTGTTTTAGATAGGGTTTATCTTGATTTTTTCCACTTTAATTGAAGGTGCAATAGAGGGAAGAGATGCCCATTGTAGAACATTTTTTTCATTATTTCCTACAGCTGAAATGGTTTGAAATAATTTTGGTAAATTATGAATGATTCTTACTGATTTTCCAGGATTTTTGATTTTGCCATTTTCAATTATTCTAATTCCACTTCTTGCAGTACAAGAAAAATCACCTTTGATGGGATTAACTGCATAAGTGTACCATAATCTACCAACAAGTAATCCCTTTTTGGTGTCTTTAATCATGTCTTGTTGAGAAATATTTCCAGATTTTATTTGTAAATTATGGGGCATTGAAAATGGAATAGATTCGGCGCTTCTTCCCATTGGGGATCCTGGTCTTGAAGCATTTCCAGTAGATTCTGAATTTTCTTTGAAACTATCAAAAAGATCAGAGTATGTATTTGTAAAAAAACCATTTTTAACTAAGGTGTTTACTTGCGTTTTAACTCCTTCATCATCAAAAGGTTTTGTTCCAATTCCTTGTGAGATATGTGGATTATCAATCAAACTAAAATCATCTACTGCGATTTTTTCTTTAAAATCGTTAGAAAAACAACTCTTTTTTTCTGCATATGTTTTTAAATTAAAATTTGAAGCAACAACAAATGCCAAAATCTCTCCAACAGAATACGGTTCAAAAATTATTGAATATTCTCCACTTTCACATTTTTGTGGATTAATAGATTCTACACACATAATTTTTGCATCATTCCCAACTTGTTCGGGAGAAAACTTGTCCAATGTTCTACAACATCCTTGACCTATTCCAGATACCTCTGATTGGTTTATCTCAGAATCGGCATTAATTATTCCTGAAATGTAAGTTCCTTTGTCGGTAGCTGACAGACCGTTCGAATTTACAATGTTAAAATTTTCAGAAACAATGTTAAGCGATCCTGATATCGTGCTAATTTTTGGATCTAATGTATGGTTTATCATATTTTGTGCGATATCAGTTACATTTGATCCTGAAATATCATTCAAATTTTTATCAAAAACGCCTTCGAGATTAGTTGATTTTAAATCATATGGAAGGTTTTTCCAAAATTTTCTTGGTTTTAGATGAGATATTGTTTGAAGGGAATGCTCAATTGATTTTTCAATTTCTTTTTCGTTACTTGTTTGAATGGATGCTATTTTTTTATCATGGATAATTCTAATTCCATAATCTTCTGCGGAAACTTGTTTTACCTCAAAAATTTCTGAATCTGTAATCCGGACAGTTATGATTTTTCTTTTAACATGGACTATTTCACATTCATCGATTTGTAATTTTCTTGAATGCTCAAAAGCCCTATCAAAGGCTGACAATTATTCTTCTCTTGGATTTTGGTATTTGTATTTGTCTATCTTTATTAATTCCACATATGATCCAAATTTAGAAACATCTTCAATTTTATCTAGCTTTTCTTCAGAATCATTTGAATTTTCAAATCTTTTCAAAATTTTATAATTAGTATTTCTTTCAGCGGGAATCCTTCCAATCTCTCTTACGGTTCGCTTGATTTCTTTTGGTCTTAGTAACTGTCCGTGTTCAGAACCGGCAGATGTTGAAATACTTTCATTAATTAGTGTCCCTCCAAAATCATTGGCTCCCCACATTAACAAAAGCTGTGACATTTTCTGACCTTCCTTTACCCACGACATTTGGATATTGTCAATGTAGTTGTTTAGCATTATTCTTGCAATGGCATGAGTCAAAAGGACCTCTTTTCCGCTTCCTCCTTGTCTAATTTCTTCATGCAATTGATGTTTATACATTGGAGCTTCACTATGAATAAAATCAAGTGGGACAAACTCTGTAAATCCTCCCGTCTCTTTTTGTATTTCTCTAATCTTTGCCATGTGGTAAACTCTATCTTTTGGTGTTTCAATGTGACCAAACATCATAGTTGAGGTGGTGTTAATTCCGATTTTATGTGCCGTTTTGATTACGTCAATCCAATCTTTTACAGTAATTCTCCCTGGAGAAATTTTATCCCGCAAACTCTGATCTAGAATCTCAGCAGCCGTTCCAGGCAGAGTATTGACTCCTGCCTCCTTTAGCCTCATGAGATATTCCTTAATGGTAGTATTTGATCTAGTTGCGCCGTAAAGAACTTCTTCAGGAGAAAATCCATGAATGTGGATATCTGGAATTTCTTTTTTTATTGCTCTACAAATATTCTCATACAAATCTCCATCCATGTCAGGCGGAAGGCCTGCTTGAATACAAACCTCAGTTGCCCCTAATTGATATGCTTCTTTTGCTCTTCTAACAATTTCTTCGGTGGGAAGAAAATATCCATCCTCTTCTCTGAAATCCCTACTAAAGGCACAAAATCCGCATTGCTTTATGCAGACATTTGTAAAATTGATATTTCGATTAACCACATATGTTACAATATTTCCAACCCTTCTTCTCCTTAGTTCATCCGCTACCATTCCAACTAAATGAAAGTCTGCTCCCTCCGAATTGTAAAGAGCTAGCCCCTCATCAGCTGATATTTCTTTTTCTGATAATGCTTTGTTTAAAATGGATGAAACTTGAGGATCTGCGGTCTTAAATAAAGAATCAATGTTTATGCTCATCTCCAATACTCCTCTTTTACCAAACCTTCTTCATTTTCAATGACAGATATCTTATCTCTTAACTCATTACTAATAAATGAAAAAAATTCTGGGTATATTGGGAATCTACATTTTAACTCAAATCCTGCATTTTTTGAATTTTCCTCAATCGTTTTTATCTCTGGCCAGGAAAACTCTGGATTTACATAATCAGGGGTTAGTGGAGATATTCCTCCCCAATCATTAATTCCGACAGAAAGAAAACTTTGGTAAGATTGCGGTGATAGATTTGGGGGAATTTGGATGTTCATATCTGGCATGATAATTCTAGCTAGTGAAACAATAATCTTGAAATATTTTTCTTGAGCTGAAGGAAAATCACTCATCATGGTATCTTGCTTTGGTTGAAAGTTTTGTAAAATCACTTCTTGTATATTTCCATATTTTTCATGTAGTTTTTTTATTGCAAAGATAGATTCAATAATTTCTTTAGGAGTTTCCCCAATTCCTACAAGTATTCCAGTGGTCATGGGAATTTTTAATTTTCCAGAATTCTCCAAAACTTCTAATCGAGCTTTGGGTCTTTTACTTGTCGCCAAATAATGTGGCATTCCCTTTTGTGAAAGTCTTTCACTACTGTTTTCTAACATCAATCCCATTGAAACGTTAGTTTTTTGAAGTTCTCTTATTTCATCAATAGTGAGGTTCCCTGCATTTGTATGTGGAAATAATCCTGCCTCTAAGGCCATTTCTGATGCGTGGACTAGATATTCTGCAGTTGATTTGAAGCCATTTATTTTGAGCCAATCTTTTGCTTCTTGATATTTTTGCTCTGGCCGTTCTCCAGTTACAAATAACGCCTCTACACATCTATATTTTTTCGCAAGGTTTAGCATTTGCTTTATCTGTTGTTTTGACATCATGGAAAGTTTTGTCTCTCCTGGTTCAGCTTTGTATGTGCAATAAGTACAGGTGTCTTTACACATGTTAATTAAATTGAAAAAGGCTTTTTTTGAAAATGTAATCGTATTACCCTTAAATTTTTTCCTTAGATTTTGTGCTGTAGAAATTAATTCAGAAGAGTCTTTTATTGCATCTTGATAAATTTGAAAATAATCATCAAATGAAATCGTCTTATTTTCTAGAACTTTGTTTAAACTCTCAGATTCCAACACAAGATTGTTCATTAGAAAAATGCATTTTTAGAAGTATTTAATGTTGTATTGTTTTATTCGCCGTTTGGCCTCTCACCTAATTCAATTGTGAAATTAGTTGTCCGACCATCTCTTAGAATTTCCAAAATCATTTCATCTCCAACAGTTTTTGCTCTTTGAAGGTGAATCAAAATATCTGATATTTTTCTGACATCTACACCGTCCACTGAAAGTATGATGTCTCCTCCAACCGTATATTGAACTCCATCCCTCTCTACAATATTCTCAGAACCATGGAGTCCTGCTTTTGATGCGGGACTATCTGGAACAACAGTGACCACCAAAAATCCTACAGCATCGTTAAGATCCAAAACTTTTGCCAAATCAGGGTCAATATCTCGTCCTGAAATTCCAATCCATGGATGTTTGTATTCCCCGTTTTGAATTAATTTTGGGACAATTTTGGCCAATGTTTGCGATGGAACTGCAAATCCTACCCCCGTAAATTCTCCTGTAGCAGATTGAATTGCTGTATTTATTCCAACTATTTCTCCTCTCATGTTTAGGAGTGGCCCACCTGAGTTTCCGGGGTTAATTGCAGCATCTGTTTGAATTACATCTGGAATTGAATATCCTGCCCCTGAAGGGAGTAGCCTACCTAACTGACTAACAATTCCAGAGGTCATTGAACCTGATAAACCAAATGGATTTCCAATTGCAGCTATGGGTTCTCCAACTTGAAGATTGGAAGAATCTCCAAGAGAAAGAGGATGTAACAGTGATAAGTCTGCATTAACTTTGATTACGGCTATATCTGTAAAAGTGTCAAATCCAACTACATCTGCATTGTATGATCTTCCATCAAGAAATGTAACTACCACCTTTGTTGCATCTTCTACAACATGTGCATTTGTTATTACATGACCTTTTTTATCGAAAACAAAGCCAGATCCAACACCTGTAGGTGTTAGGTTTTCTTGAGTTCTTTGAACGTTTACTCGTACTACTCCTGCTTCTGAATTTTCAAATATTTCAATTAGGGAAAGATTTTTTGAATATGTGGGTGTAACTGCTCCAACAGCACTAATGTCATGTCCATTGGTAACGACAATTTCGGGTTTTATTGTATTTGGTGGTGGAACTAAAAGTACTGCAAAAACTACTAAAACAATTACTGCTCCAGCAAATCCTCCAACAATAATACCTGATTTATCCAATAGACTTTGACTTTCTTGATTACAACTAAAAAGATTTCTCCTAAATCCTTATAGAATCTTGAATGTGATCCTTCATAGAATAGGTTCTTCCTCTCCATGAAACTGAAGAATCTTTTTTCGCCTGGAGTAATCCACTAAAAAATCCCAAAACTACTACTAGACCTCCTAAAGGACCAAAAACAGCATAAATTATTTTGAGTTGGAATCCTCTTTTGACTTCAATTACTGCTCCAGTATAGATCAAAATTGAAGCTATTAAAGATGACAAAAACAACCAGGAATTTGATATTGTTTCAAAATTGAGAATTGATGAGTAGGCCAAAACAGGAAAGGGGATAAACAGTAAAAATAAAACTGCAAAAAATATGCCAACTGCAATCCCGTGGCCTTGCAGATACAAAGGGACCATTAATCTTTTGAGTGCATTCCAAAGAGTACTCTTATCTCGTGCCCATACTGCATTAATCAAATGATCTCCACGAACCATTTTCATTCTGTGTCCTGAATCTTTGACTTTTTTTCCTAATGCACCATCTTCAATAATTTCTTGTTTAACCCCTTCATGTGTTCCCACTGATTCGTAGATTTTTCGTTTAATAATGAAAAAACTCCCAAAAAAATACCCTGTCTTCTTTGAGGGGTCATTTACTCGAACAGCTGAAAACCTAGTATGTAAAAATGTGGATATCATAGGTAGGGTGATTTTTGTCCAAAAGTCAATGGAAACTAATTTTGGAATTACCGTTAATGCATCAAGATTATGGGAAAGTAAATTTGAAACTGACAAAGAGACAACATTTCGAGAATGTGTTGTATCTGCATCGGTAAATAGCAACAATTCTCCTGTCGCTTTTTTGTAGCCTTCCATACATGCCCAATTTTTACCCATCCAACCATCCGGTTTAGGTTTAGCAGAGACGGGAATTATTTTAGGATTTTTTTTTGCATATTCTAAAATAATGCTACCTGTTGAATCTTCAGAAGAGTCGTCAATAACAATAATTTCATAGTTTGAATAATCCTGATCAATTAAAGAATCCAAACATTTGGCAAGAAATTCTTCTTCGTTTCTTGCAGGAAGAATAATTGATACTTTGGGATAGTCATGTTTTATCGCTTCAAATTTATCAAGATAGGGTGTTAATTTAAATGAATTTAACATTGATCGAATTAAAAAAATCCATGCACAAGAAACTCCAATTAAAATTGCAGTTAGTGAAAAATTAAAAATATCGATAATCATTTTAGGAATTATCTCTCGAGTTCTTCTTTTATGCTTTGTAAAGCCAAATCCGTACCATTTTTAATGTGCTTTTTTACCATTCCTGTAAACATTCCCATCATTCCTGTGAGTTTTACATCCCAATTTGCTTGAAGCAGAGTCAGTTTGTCTTGGGAAATTAATTTTATTGTCTTACTACCACTGATTATTCCCTTTGTAAACACGGCTACAATTTTTTCTTTTGGGTATAGTGTAACTTTCTGTTGACACTTTTGATCTCTAAAAGCAATAATGATTTCCCGATTAACCACGTTTCCCTCTTTGGAAATGTTTCGAACTTCTTTTGTTCCCTTCCAGAACTTAGGCTCGTTATCTATATCTGAGACAACGTCCCAAACCCTTTCAATTGGGGCATTAATCTCAATAGACGTTTCTATTACTGCCATGACTAAAGAATACCATTTCGCAGTAAATATATTAGATTACTCTTGACAATATGATAGACTGTGATGGGCATCATGCCTAAAATCCAGAACATTAACTCCGGTTCTAACGGCCTATGCCATTCTTCCGTCACAGTCCTTTCAATAAAATGGATATCGAAAACATATGACAAAAATTGGAACTTTTGATGCGGCAGCATTTTGGAAAAGTGCTTATGCACATCAGAGAGGGAAATTATTAAAAAAAGTAAATGTCCCTGAAGATCAAATTTTGATTTTAGCAAACAAGCAGTATCTGGAATTACCTGCACCGTTAAGATATGATATTGAAACTAGCGGAATACAAAAAAAAGATCTTTTGTAGATATTCGAAATTCATTTTAACAGGAGAAATAAGGGATTTTTATGTCAAATATCTCGTATGATGATTTTACAAAATTAGATATTCGGGTTGCAAAAATAATTGAAACTGAACCCATCCCAGGAAAATCTAGAATCATTAAAGGAACTATTGATTTGGGAGAAGATATACGAGATGTCATAATAGGAGGTGCACAATATTATCAACCCGAAGACCTTCTGGGTAAAATTGTGATTGTTATTGCAAATCTTGAACCAAAAAAAATGGCTGGAGTTGAATCTAACGCAATGTTACTTGCAGCAGATGTTGATGATAAACCATTTTGGTTAACCGTAAATGAGGATGTTCCTTTAGGAAGTCCAATAAAATAATCTAAATTTATTTCTTAAAACTCAAGGTTTCCCTCTATTGATAAATAATATGATATTTTGAATGGTGACTTCAACCTCTTTTTTCATATAATTCCTCCCCTTCGAGGTTTTTGGTCAACGGCCTTTGTTTCTCTTACAATTTCTTTAGATTTGGAACTGGCCAATGATTCTGTATTTAACCTAATAAGACGAATGATTTAATTTGGATTCCAAGGTCGCAGAGATTATGGTAGATTTTACAAATATTGATCTTGATCAATTATTTGGCTTTAGTGATGATTCAAATCCTCTTTTAATGTTAGTTTGGATTCTTCCAATAATTATTTTCATTTTTTACGGACAGAGAATTCAGTTACAGGTTACCTCTGGGGAAATCAAAAAGGCCATAAAAAAATTAGATGCCTATAGAATTGAAGCAAGAACAGAGTTGATTGATCACGTAAAGAAAAATATGAATCCATCCGAAGACCCTACTAAAAAAATTGACAGGTTTTTAGATTATTTTACAATAATGCCCGTCGATATGGATCCTGCGGGAATTGTGGGTAAGGTGAGACATACAGTAAGGGCAAGAGAGGACTACTCTAGAAATCATGTAAAATCAATATCTCCAGAAACTGATGAATTGGAGTTAACCAAAGTCATAACACTTCTTGAAATTGCTACTTCACTTCATATGATTTTTAAAATAGTCAATCACATGTATTTGACTGCAAAGAAACAAAACAATTATCCATTGATTCTACCACTCCAGATGATTTTGCCTTTTATCATGGAGGAGGCTGAAGCCATAACAAAAGCGATCCCATCTTTTAGAATGGGTCAACCTGTTGGAGATGGTATAGGCCCAATGGTAGTAGGGAAAATGATGCTTGATACCAAAAAGGAGATAATATCTTTTCAGACAGTATTTGCTGAGAAAGAATTTGAGGAACGAAAATTATTTTTGCTAAAAGCAGAGGGTCCAGGTTCTACTGTTGGAAGACCAGGGGATGCTGTAGAAATAATTGTTGCAAAAAATAAACCAGACATTATCATAATGGTTGATGCTGCATTAAAAATGGAGGGTGAGGATTCTGCTATTACTGCTCAAGGCTTTGGAGCAGCAATAGGTGGTATTGGAACTGAAAGATTTCAAATTGAAGAAATTGCCACCAAAAACAATATTCCAATTTTTGCCATTGTAATTAAACAATCTATCAAAGATGCAATTACTTTGATGAGCAAGGATATTTCAAACCAAGCAGAAAATGTACGTTCTCAAATTTATGAAATGATTCGTGACAATACAAAACCTGGACAATCAATTTTGTTAATTGGGGTTGGAAATACTATAGGAGTTCCTCAATAATGTTCTCCAAAGAAAAAATAATTGTTGCATATACCATAGAAAAATGCAAAGCCTGTGAAATGGAGAGGAAAAGAAATTTTAAACAAGGCGACTATTTGTTTGCTGAGACTTCCAAGTGTGATTCTTGTGAAGGTGTAATGCAAATCGAAAAAATCTTTGGTGAATCTATTGAGAAATAGTAGTTACCGTAACTCCTGTTTCATTTGGAATAAAGGTATGTTCTGCTTGTGCCACTCTTTGTTCGTGAATTTCTATTAGTACGGGATATGCTTGTACTGCCTTTTTTTTAATTAAAAAATCTAAGAGTTCTCTTGCTTCTTTTTCTTCCCATTGTTTTGTAATCCAACGTAATGCAAAGGGAAGCATGTTAAAATTTTCCCAAATAAAATCAACCAATTTATCTGCCTCTGGGTTTTTGGTTTTTTTTCTTGAATTTAGAGCAAAAATATTTTTTATTTTTCCATTTCTTACAAATCCTCCTCCCTCTGCAGTGGTGACAAAGGGCTCACATGCATAGGCTGAATCTCCAGATAGAGTAAATCCTCCGATGGACCAAATATTTGGAATTGTTTTTCCTGCATGTATTGTAAACTTGTCTAATGAGTGGCCACTTAGATTTGCAATGGGTTTGAATCCCATTTGTTTAATGGTGGTTTCAATGGCTCTTCCAATGTCACTTGCCTTGACACCAACTCTGGCCATCGACATGGCCTTTTCTAATGCATCTTCTGCAGCTTGAACCAACCCATCGTATTGTGGATTGTAGCAAACAGTTACTGCCGTATCTGCAATGAATCCGTTAATCTGTGCTCCGAGATCTATTTTTACCAAATCCGAATCTGTAATTGTTATTGGATCATTTGGCTCTGCTGTATAGTGTGCTGCAATCTCGTTGATACTGGTATTTACTGGAAATGCACATTTTGCACCTCGTTTGATAATTTCCTTTTCTACTTCTTCACATATTTCGTAAACAGTTTTTCCAATCCAGTCCTTTACTCGAACCATTTCTCTAACTTCAGATGCAATTTTGCCAGCCTTGAGGTAATCATCTAGATTCAACGGTTTTGTTTCCTGACTTACCTTTAAAATTATTATCTAAATATTTGACTAAAAATACAAAAATCCTTGGTTCTTATTATGGTAAAATTACAGGGGATTATGTCAGAAGAACGAAAAATGTATCCTATGAAGTGTTCCGATTGCGGCACAGACTCAGAAGTACCTTTTGAACCAAAACCAGACAGACCAGTATATTGCCGAGAATGTTTACCAAAACATCGTTCTGGCGGAAAAAGCTTTTAGGCTAAAATCGTTTAAAGTTTTTAAATCTATTTGGTTGGTTTCCTTTTTTTAATTTCTTTTTCTGAAAAATAAAATGTGAATTTTGCCATTTTTAATTAGAAATGGAGAAAAAGAGTTTGGTTTCTGATTATACCTGCTATATCATCTGGTATCTGTGAAGCTTAAATTGGGTATTTTTTATGATTCGTTGGGATCGTGGTCTAGCTTGGTATGATTCTGCGTTTGGGACGCAGAGGTCGCGCGTTCAAATCTCGCCGATCCCATCACTTTAATAATTATCTTATTATCAAATATCGTATTACTTTTAGTGCCGAGCAATGAAGAAGAGTTAGAGTAATGACTTGATATGAAGTAAACCTAATAGTTCTGAGCTCCGGCACGTTTTTATCAATTCTTGATGATGTTGATTTAATTGAATTTTGAGAGACGCGATATTGTTTTAATTGCAGGAATATTTCTTGTTGTCCTTGGAATAACACAATACGTTCCTCTACAATATTCTAGTCTTATTGGAGTTTTGATGTTTTTTGGAATTAAGTTCTATGTTTCCAGAAAAAGACAAATGATTGAAAATGATGTTGGGGAAGGCCTTTGTATGGAATGCGGTTTTAAAATTATTGAGAACAAATGCCCTAATTGTGATGATGAAAGCAAATAATTTTTAGGGAGAACGAAAAATAAAAAAGTGATAAAAATGGTTACAACAAAAAAGAAAACAAAATCATCAGAATCCGAAAAAAAGAGTAAAGCATCAAAAAAAGGATGGGTTACCAGACGGTTAAACGCAGGTAAGGCTAAATCCCCTAGTACAAAAATAACTAGAAAAATACCTTCTGAAAAATTAAAAAAACTTCAAAGAGAAGAAAAAGTTCGTAATACTTCTAGAAGAAATGCCCAAAAGAAAGGAAGAAGTCTTGCTACTGACAAACCAAAATTAAAATCTAGAAAACCTGTCCGTTTAGCACGTAGGACAAGTAAAAAACGGGTATCAATCAGATAAATCAAAACTCTTTTTTTGACTTTGAGATCAATCATACGCACTCTCTAAATACCGAAAAGTTGTAAAATACGCATGAAAAACATGCAAAAGGTAAGATTTCTGAGGTCAACTTTCACAACTAGCTCAACTTTTCCTCTATTCAATTCTAAAAAGAAGCCGTTAGTTTATTCCATATAGGAAAACGCAATGATTAGGAACATTACTATTTTATTTTCCATTTTGATTCTAGTAGGACTAGGAATTCCTGCAAGTGCCCAGTCCTCCATTGCTGACCATATTGTGATTAATGAAATCGATACCAATCCACCAGGTGATGATTCAGCAACTCCTTCTGAATGGGTGGAGATTTACAACCCCACTAACTCCGCTGTAAATATTGGTGGTTGGGAAATTGCATCTACTACTGTTCTCAAACAGACATTTACAATTCCTATTGGAACAATAATTGAACCTGGTCAATTTTACACATATTCATACAAAACAGTATGGTTTACTGATGCCAACGAAATAGTAGAACTTCGAGATGAAAATGGGGTGGTAATTGATGTAACACCGCTTTTGTCGGATATTAATAGCGACTTTAACTCTTGGCAAAGAATCTATGATGGCTTTGATCTTGATTTAACAGAAGAATGGAAGTTTGAAATTTCAACTGCAGGTTCATCAAATGGGAAAATACCTACAATTGAAGAAACTCAGGATGTCTCAATTACAATTGATTCTATAAAGCCAAGCTATGTGTTTGGAGAGATAGCTGTTCTAAATGGCCATGTGTCTGAAAAAGTTTTCAAGGAACAGCTTGGTGACTTTAAACCCGAAAAAATAATTGTTAAAATAAATGGAATGGGATATAATTCTGAAGTTTTACTTTATCCTGATTTTAATTTGAATTTTCAAACCACTCTTAATCTACAACCTGTTCTTGGAATTAACGAAGGAGATTATAATGTATCAGTAACCTATGCTGGGGCTAGCTCCACTACAAGCTTTTCAGTAGCAGAAAAAATTACTGAAATTGAAATTCCTGAAGACAGTATTTTTGCCATCATTACAGACAAATCTCAATACTTACCTGGGGAGACATTGTCTATTTCGGGGATAACTAATAAAATTATTCCATTTGAGGGATTAAATTTTGAACTAAAGGATCCTGCTGGAATTACCATTGAAACTGGAACCCTATATCCTACCGACGGTGAATTTTCTGGAACAATTTTCCTAACTACGATAAATCCAACTTATGGAACCTATGTGTTGACTGCAGAGTATTCCGATAAAACATCTACTTCTTTTGAATTAATTGAAGATGAAAAAGAGGATGTTCCAATTTCTCTTTGGACTGACAAGGAAGTCTATGGTTTGGGTGATGTCGTCACAGTAACTGGTCGATTAAATAATTTATGGATTAGCTCACTAGATTTTGAAATTCTTCAAACTAGGAATACTGCCCTTGGAGTAAATGACTTTGCAGGAGGAGATTTTGCATTTAAGATTTTAGATGTATTGCGATTAGAAGGTGACAGCTCCTTTGGATACTCGTTTCAAATTCCAAACGGGGAAGAAAGATTAGGCGATTATAGAATTAAAGTTTCTAAAGAAATAGGAACGGCAGTTAAAACCATCACAGTGGTAGATGATCCTTCCAATTATGTAGATACAAGAGAACCACTATCACTATCTACAGACAAGTCAGTCTATGATTTTGGAGATAAAATAATTATTAGTGGTTTTGTAGATGAATTGAGTCAATCTACAACTGATATACCTGTAGTAAATGTATCAATAAAGGATAAGGATGGAAATCCTCTTACTATTGTTGGAGGTACTGGAGGGGGCCGCTTGACCACTACAGGATCGAATGTCTCTTATGATTTTACTGCAATTCCAGACCCATCCGGTAGATTTTTGGTTTCAACGGAACTAAACAGAAGTATTTTTGATGAAGGTCAGTATCTTGTAACTGCAAAATATCTCAATCTTTCAAAGAATGCTTTTTTCTCAGTTTCTGACTCCCTGAAAATCGGAGATGATGCTCCAATTTCCTTGAATAAAGAAGTATATGGCTTTGGAGAAGATGTATTCCTTTCCGGATTACTTCCCTCGTCAGGCAGCTCAGCTGTGGCCATTTCTCTTACGACCCCTGACGGAAGTGTAATAAATTCAGGTGCAACTTTGGATAATCAACAATTCACCTGGAGTTGGAGAACTCCTAGTGCAGAAACACAACAGACGGTAAAATCCGATGATGATAGGTCACTTTCAACTACAAACTTGGGGGTTTACAAAATCCGTGTTTCAACTGATACATATGGAAAAGATATTTTCTTTAAAGTCTCAGAAGATCCCGCAAATGATAGTCTTTCTCTCTTACCCATAGATGTATTCACAAGCAAACCTATCTACCAAGCCGGAGAATCTCTAAAGGTACTTGGATCGGTAATTCTTCGAGAGCAAGGAAATGAAGGTCTGGTTATTCCAGAACGAGTTCAACTTATTATAACTTCTGAAAAAGCACCTACAAAGCCAATTCACCAAGCTTCTGTCTATCCAGACCAAGGTGGAAATTTCCAAAGCCTTTTTGAATTACCAATAACAATTTTCAGTGAAGGTCAATACAAAGTCAAGGCAGTATATCTGAAAAAACAAACTGATTATACTTTTGGTGTAGCAAATGACTTTTCATTTGGATCAGATGAGCCATTATCTTTACTGGTTTCATCTGATAAGAATCCATATCATCCTGGAGAGGTGGTTTTTGTAACTGGAAAACCAAACAAATTGATCTACCTGGAGGAGTATAACGTTAGTGTGTTTAAGAAAACTGGTTCCGAAATAACCTGTGGTTCCTTTACCTGTGGATCTCATGAGGGTCCAGTGACCACCATTAGACCAAGCCCCAACGGATCATTTTCTTATCAATTCTCAATTCCTAATTCAATTTCGAGTGTAGGAACGTATCAGGTAACAGTTGAATCAACTTTTGAAACTAAGACTCTATTGTTTGACGTTGTTGAGAAATCTATTGAGGAAAAACCACCTCAGACCATAATTGAAAAGGTCAATAGTATACCTGATGATAGTGTTTCAATTAATACTATGCATAAGGAATTTGGTGATGTTGAGGCTGGTGTAAGAGTTCTCTTGGGTTCACTTATTGCATCGCCACGTGGTGAAGAACCAAATGTTAACCTCAGAGTGGTTTCAGAATCTGGAGTTTGTGTTATTGGACAAGAGAGTGATTGTCTTGTTCAGGATTCAACTAGAAAACCAGGTGAGATTTATGATGTTGTACAAGTGGATGGTGTTAGTCTTAATGTGAGGTACAGTGGTCCTGATGCACGTGTAGAGAAATTCTCAATTTTACCTGTATCTGCCACTGAAATGCTCCCTGATTCGATCTGGGATATTCAAGTAGTAAAAGATGATCAAGTATCTCGTCTTTATTATAAAATTAATTATACTCCCCTAGAGTAAAATCCAAATAGAAATTTTTCTAACATTAAATATTGAAACTATACGTTTTACGATTCAACCAGGATGACCCCAAAAAATGTACAGCTGCCAAAATGGTGAAATTTAAAATTGCAAATGACATTCGAAACACCAATAAAAAGAATCTTGTGTTGGATCCTTTTTCTGATAAAATTTTACTTCCCAAAGATAAATCGCTTATCCACTCTATAGTTGGAATTGATTGCTCATGGAATCTAGCGGATCAAGCTTTCTCAAAAAATTTTGTTGGTGTAAAAAGAAAGTTACCTCCACTATTAGCTGGTAACCCTGTAAATTATTCAAAATTAAACAAGCTTACAACTGCTGAGGCAATAGCTTCTTCATTATTTATTTTAGGTTTTAAAGAAGATGCACTTGCATTGCTTGATAAATTCAAGTGGGGACATACATTTTACGATCTAAATCAAAATCTTTTGGATGAATATTCTCATGTAGAATCAGAGGATCAGGTGAAGAATATTCTAAAACAGTATGGTCTCGCTAATTAGATGATTTTCTTTTTTTAATGTAAATGCTACCTGCAATAATTATTGCAATTACAGGCAGAATAAACCAAAGTGATGTTCCTTCATTTTCTGTAAACTGAATTTTATCTGGAGCAACCTCGGGTAATTGATTCTTGTTTTCTGTAACTAGAAAGCTAGTAGAGTAAAAATCTGGTTTTAAGACAGTGTTTGACATTGCAAATATTTTAAGATCATTGGCACCTATTCCTAATCCCTTTGTTTGTTCTCCAGGAATTTTTATTTCAGTTGGGTTTTCTGAAACTACAATCGTTTCAGAAAAAACTAGATCCCCATTGTTGTTATTTAGGAAAAAAAGAATCGAATCAGTTTGAGACGTTTCGATGCTAATGTTTAATTCTCCTTCTTTTTGAATTAGATTTGCAATTTGTACTTTGGTTATTTTTGGAAATTCTGTCTTTTCAAATGCAGACCAATACCCTACTTTGAAGGGATATGATTCATCTTCAAAGGCTGAAACGCTTATTGTTCTTGACTCTGGAGAATATGAATCCAGATAAAATGGTCCATTGCTAATTACGGCATGATCGTTTTCTGTAATCCATTCAGAAGATGCAGAATATCTACTGTCAAAATATTGTAAATCTGTTTCCAATTGTTTTAACGGTGCAGGAACAAATTTTTCCTTTTTGAATTCATCTAGATAACTTTGAATCACAAGTGCATCATTTGGAATTATCAAAGAAACCCAATTGATATTTTTACTCCCAACACCTGACCTTGATAGGGAAACTTTACCGTCAATTACTGCTTGCTCGATTGCAGTAAATATTTCCCAGGGCATTGTATTCCACAAAGAGGCCCAATCTGCAATTTCTCCTTCATCAAAATGCCAATAATCAACATACACTTCAATTGTATTTTCATCAATAGGTTTTACACCAATTAATGTCTGAACAGATTGTGCAGCACGAGGAGTAAATTCATTATCAACTGTTTTGTCGTTTTCATCAGTCTGAGTTCCCCATTCAATTGTAAAATACAATGAATGCAAAACATCATTCATATCCATTTTTTGACCATTATGCCAATTGCTAAATTCAAGATCAAAGATAACTTTGCTTACTGCTTGTGAATCTGCAGGTACAGTTTTCCATGTTTGACTAATGGGATCCCATATTATAGCGTCATCTGGAAGGTCCAGCATTCCATCAGGACCAGCCGTTTCTACCTGCCAATTCCCACGTACAGGAAAAATTTCCCCAGTAAAAGGATGAGGAAAAGATACAGGATCTGATAAAATTCCCCAAATTTGTCTACTATAACTATCGCTAAATCCCATTACCGGATTCCAAGCCCCTTGATAGATTTGTTTTACTCCGATAACTAATTCATTTTTATCGCTTTGAGCATTAATTGGTGTAAACCTACTTGGGACACCGGCACCAAAATCATTAACAACTCCATGTACATTTTGGTTTACTACGTATTGATCAACCTTGCTTGCCAAAAAAATTCTAACTGATTCATTTACCCCTTCTATAGTTGCCTGTTGAATTAAATCCTCTCTTTCTTGGGATGAACTAAAATTCCCAGTATAGATTTTTTGTGATATGGCATCTATATACTCATTTTGATAATTCCAATAGTCAGGAACATTAAATCCTGGCATGTTTGAAAACCAGGGTGAATACATCTGACCCAACCCTACAGAGTCATATTTTACAAATGCAGATTTATTCCAGCCCTCAGTGTACAAATTCCATTTTAAATCTGCAGGATTCGACCCATAAACAACCACAAATGCCTTGTTTAAATCTCCGAAATCTTTTTTCACAGTAAATCCGATTCTTTCCAACTCTGACGCTAAAATTTCTCCAATTGATTTTCTAACTGGATCATCACTCCTAATGAAAAAAGTAATCTCAATTGATTCACCATCGATTTGCCATTTATCATTAACTTTAGTTGCACCTCTTTCTTTGAGATTTTTGGTAATCGTTTCTTCGGCTAGGGTTGGATTGTATCTGAAATTGAATGCCTCTAATTGCTCAATTATTGTTAGATACGCCGGATCAAATGGACCATAATTTGATATCATGGGTGCACCATACCCTGACATTAGTTCATTTACGATTAATTTCCTGTCTACGAGATAATTTAATGCAAATCTGTTCTCCTTGATGGAAAATGGATTAAATTTTTCAGTTTCAGCTGGATTTACAAGTATGCTGTAAGATCCTCCCGAAGAATCAAAAACATTCAATCCTTCTCTGGATTTGGAATTCTCCAGCCTGTCTGCTGAAATTCTATAAAAATACATATCTAGATTTCCGTTTCTTACCTCTTCTAGGGCTGTATTCTCGTCCAAATATTGAATAAATTTAACAGAATCAAAATAAGAATTTTTTTCTGCAGATATTTCCATTATTCCTGGTATGATAATAATAAAAGCTAGTATAGTTACTAGCATTAATTTCATGCTTCTGTTTTGGGCTAGTCTAAATAAAACTTATTTCATTATAACCTGACATTATATGGTCTTAAAACCTAAATTATCTTAATTATTGATGAAAATTAATTTGAAAATTACAAAAAACTTGTTAAATACATTACCTGGAATTATTCCAGGTGGGATTTCTGTTCAAGATTTTTCTGTAATTACTAAAACTGATGTTGATGAATCTAGTAAAATTTTAGAGAATTTTTTGAAAAATGGTGTTGGATCAAAGCAAGAAGATCAATACTATTTTGAGGATAGTGACAAACTAAAAGCAGCATTAATGTTAATCAAAAATGGTTTTCCTCTTGATGAAATAGCTGTTGCTCTTAACTGGAGGGACTTTGAGGGGTTGACTGCAGAAATTTTGGAGGAAAAAAATTTTGCAATTATAAAAAATCTCATGCTCACCAAACCACGTATGGAAATTGATGTGGTTGGAATAAGGTTGGGAGTTGCAATGTTAATTGATTGCAAACATTGGAAAAGATATAGTACTTCTGCGTTATCTGAGGCCGTAAGAAAACAAGTTGAGCGAACCAAACACTATATCTCAAAAACTCCTGGTGCTATAGCTGTTCCAGTTATAGTAACCCTATATCAGGATAAGATTGATTTTATTGACCGTGTTCCAATTGTTCCAATTTTTCAATTTGCATCATTTGTCGATGAATTTTACGGAAATCTAGAAGAAATGAAGATTATGGGCCTTAATTGAAACTATTTTTTGAGAATGCCAGTATTATGGGATAACATCTATTACTGTTACTTCTATAGTTTCAAAATCGGTGTCTGTACCATCAGACACTGTAACTGTAACGTCGTATATTCCCCCCTGAGTTCCATCAGGAGTCCATGAGAATACTCCTGAGCTAAGACCAATGCTTGCACCTGCTGTAATGGATGCTGCATCTATTGTATACTCCAGGGTGTCAGCTGGAACGTCACCGTCAGTTGCAGTTGCAGTAAATGTCAGTTCTTGTCCCTCATC
>JAOTXZ010000038.1 GCA_029862085.1 Candidatus Nitrosopumilus sp. | reverse complement strand
ACAATTCCAACTCATCAGATGACAATTCCAACTCATCAGATGACAATTCCAACTCATCAGATGACAATTCCAACTCATCAGATGACAATTCCAACTCATCAGATGACAATTCCATAATTCAAATTGATGACAACAAACAAACTGATAATAAATCAACAAAATCTCCCACAACCAAATCAACAGAATCTAAAGAGGGAGAAAATTCGAATTCAAAATCTTCTAAAATAAAATCTCCAAAAAAGACTGATAATCTTTCAGTAGAAGACATTGAACTAGGCATTTTACTAAACCAAAATAATCTAGAATGTGATAAAAGTAAATATTCTGATACTATCTCATATTACGATGGCATGGGGCCAGCTTTATACCGACTTTGCAAATTTGAAAGTTCTCTTCAATTCTTTAATGAATCTCTATCCAATGATCCAAACAATGTTGAAGTGCTGACCAATAAAGGATCTGCTCTTGGAAAATTAGGGTACTATAATGACGCTATTCTTCATTATGATAAAGTTATAAAAATTAATTCAAATTTTCTTCCAGCTTTGAACAACAAAGCAAACATACTTGCAAGTATTGGAAACTATGAGGAAGCCATTTCCCTGTATGCTAAAGTGTTAGGAAAAAATTCCGATTATGGCGCTGCTCTACAAAATCTTGAAACCGCATTAACTGAAATGCCTCAAAAAATTAAAGAGAATGCACAAAACCAAAATGCATTACTAAACGAAAATAATTCAAACTTATTAGATTCAACTAACAATTACCAACAAGTAAAATTGCAAAAAGGAAAATCTACGGACTTTTTTGAACAGATGGGTTCTATGTTTTCTTCACTTGGGTCTCTGTTTGGTATTTCAAATTAATTTTTTATGCCTAAAGTTTCCATAAACCTATAAAGCCCCAAGTTACCGAATGACATTAAGGAATGAGTAAGATACTAGAGAAAGCCCTGAAGGATGCCTTAAAGGAGGACAAGGTTACAATGGGTGCCAAGCAAGTATTACACTCCATTAAAAATTCCAAACTTATTGTATTGTCTCAGTCTGTTGAAAAAGAAATATTTGAGAAAATTCAATCGGATGCGAAAAAAGAAAAAATCCCCTTTGTTAACTTTCAAGGAACCTCAGTCGCATTAGGTAGATTATGCGGCCTACAATTTAGAATTTCGACACTATCATTTACAACTCTAACCGATACGAACATCCAATCAATTCTTAAAGATACAGAAACTGAGGAAACAAAATGAGAAATTATTATCCATTAAATGTAGATTTAAATGAGACAAATTTTTTTCGGAGATAATTAGGATTTATTATGACACAATCAATCAAACTTACAACAGAACAAATGCGTATGATGTCCCTTTTTCAAAATGTAACAGGTGCAACAGCTCGTGATTGTATTGATGATGAAAAACAAGACAGAGTTATTTTTGTAGTTAATACTGGTAAAATGGGTTTAGCGATTGGAAAAGGTGGATGCCATATTAAATCATTACAAAATATTGTAAAACGTAATGTCGAGCTGGTTGAATTCGATGAAGACCCAGCAAAATTTTTGACAAATCTATTAAATTCAAAATTGATTTCTGAAGTTAAGATAAGTACCCGTCCAGATGGGACTAAGCAAGCTATAATCATGGTAGATCCACGAAAGAAAGGGATTGTAGTAGGACGAGAAGGAAGGAATGCGGAAAAGGCAAGGTTACTCGCAAAACGATATTTTGACATTTCGAGTGTCCTAATCAACAGTCCTCAAAGAGCAACATTGGAGATGTAAGTAATGACAAAATCACCACTTGGGTTATTTGCAGGACGTGTTTTAAAAGAAAAAAAGAAAAAACAAAGATGGGCTATTTCAAGTTACAAGAGAAGGAAACTAGGAATAGATAAAAAGGCAGATCCTCTTGGTGGTGCTCCTCAAGGAAGAGGAATTGTATTAGAAAAAGTTGGTATTGCTGCCAAACAGCCCAACTCTGCTGTTCGAAAATGTGTTAGAGTTCAGTTAATTAAAAATGGTAAATCAGTAACTGCGTTTTTGCCTAGAGACGGCGCAATGAACTTTATTGATGAACATGATGAAGTTCATATACAAGGAATGGGTGCCACACAAGGCGGTGCAATGGGTGATATTCCTGGTGTTCGATTCAAAGTTTTCAAAGTAAATGGTACCTCACTTCACGAACTTGTAATTGGTAAAAAGGAAAAACCAAGGAGATAAAATTGGCACAAACCAAAAATTTATTATTATTTAGAAAATGGGATATGTCCGAAATAGAAGTAAAGGATCCTGGATTAAAAACTGCAATATCTCTT
>JAOTXZ010000017.1 GCA_029862085.1 Candidatus Nitrosopumilus sp. | reverse complement strand
TTTACAAAACTACAAAATAGAACATCCAGCAAACTGGCAAAAATTAGAAGAAGAAAAAAGAGAATTTGGTGAAAGTTACATGGTCGCTTTTGTTTCCCCTTTCAAAAACTTGAATGATACATTTCCAGAAGAAGTTAATGTGGTAGTAACCAAGGGCATGGAAGGTTATACCATGGAAAGTCTTCTTGATGATATTATGCGACATTATCCCAGAGCTCCTGAATTAAAAAATTTCAAATTGGTAGATTCCACACCAACGTCACATAAGGGATTTCCTGCACATGAAATAATCTATACTGCTAAGATAGTTTACCCCTACATGGATTCAAGTGGGGTCCCATTATTGGGCAATAATTCTTTTTTGAATCTTGTAAATAAGGCATTTAGCGAGGAAGTTGATGCAAAAATAATGCAGACCATTTTCTTAAAAGACAATGTAATGTATATCATCACCTATCGAAGTTCACCTGATGATTTTGATTCATTCTTGCCAGAGGCACAGAAGGTAATGGATTCTTTCTACCTTGAGGGTATGACAATGCAAACTAAGGCAAACATACCTGACTGGATTCGAAATAACGCAAAATGGTGGGCAGAAGGAGGAATTGGAGACCAGGACTTTGTAGGAGGCATACAATTTCTCATTAAAGAGAAGATAATCACAATTCCAGAAACTAGTGGAAAGCCAGCAGGTGAAGAATCTCAAGAAATACCAGCATGGGTTAAGAACAATGCAGATTGGTGGGCAAATGGACTCATCACAGATGATGATTTTCTTAAAGGAATTGAATACATGGTGAACAATGGAATAATTGTTGTTTCATAAATTTAACCCAAAAAATTTTCAAACTCCTAACATATTTCAAAGAGGTCTACCTCATTCCCTGTTAAAGATCCAGGACGAGTTAGTGTGTAAAAATTTCTAATTGTTTAAATTAATGGGTAAATTAGGAATAAAAATTTTAGAGAAAGAATTGTCAAATTTTTGCGATATATGCTAAATATAGTTAATCATATTGAACCTACGGGGATTAGTATTAGTGGGTTTTAATATTTGAAATTTATTTAACTATTGAAATGAATCAAACAAAATATGAAAAGAAGATTTTTACTGACATCCGTAAGATTATTGAAAGAAAATTAAATTTCCGACACATACTATTTAAAATTCCAATAGGTGTCTCCACCACTTTATTAAATAATTAAAATTAATGATGTATGATGAAAATCCAAAAATCAATTTCATTGGAAGAAAAAACTTGGAAACTCATTGATGAGTTACGAATTTCAATTCCTAGAAGCAAGTATGTTGGCGAATTTATCGATAATGAATTATTAAAAATTGAAAAGGGAGGGAATTGAGGGAACAAGGAGAACAATCCAAGATTTACGAGACTGCAAAGGAAAGAATTAGAGAACTAGTAATTTCCCAGGAAAATAACAATGAAGTTTATGCTATAATTAAAAGTGCTAGAAGATTCGATGCAATTAGCTTGTCCAGCAAAAGAGCTTTGGATTGGTTAAGGCATTTAGATATCCTTATTCATTCTAAGTCTTTCTACGAAGAGATTCTAGATAAGATTGCTTCAGAAGCAAAATGGGAAGGAGAGGAAAAAGCAAATATTCACAATAGAATTGCACATCAAAATGACTGTATTTACTATGACTTGGCAGGAGAAGATGGAAAATTAATCAAAATTTCAAAAATAGGAGTTGAAGAGATAAATTATCAAATTGGATTGCCAATATTTCGCCTATCTGCAAGCACCCAGGCACAAAAAGAACCTATATTTGGCGATTCTGAATCCCTCGAAAAGTTTTCTCATCTTCTTAGAATAAAAGACTCTCAAATTTACCAGATCCATTTGGTAGCCATGTTCCTTGAACATGTTCCAATTCCAATTATGGATTTTGGAGGTCCCGCAGGATCTATGAAATCAACAAATTCGGCACTTACAAAAAGAGTAATCGATCCTAATGGATTTAAAAAAGAAGACAACATAAGTTCGATTCCAAGATCCATTGATAACATGAACCTTCAATTGTATAACAGATATCTTATTGTCTATGACAATGTGTCATTCATTACCAAAGAAGTAAGTGATACACTCTGCAAAGCAATAACTGGTTCTAGTAATTCAAAGAGGAAACTTTATTCAGATATGGATGAAATATTGCTTTCCATTCAAAGAAAACTAATTCTCAATGGAATTGCACCAAATTTTAATCAACCAGATTTGCAAGACCGAATTCTTTCTTATGAAAGAATACCCTTTGAGGAAAATGACAGACTAACAGAAGAAGAAATTGAGGAAAAATTTCAGAAGTTACTTCCATTAATACTGGGACAAATATTTACCACCTTGCACCAAGCAATGCAAACTATTCATCAAATAAAGAAGGAAATTAAACCAAAGACTAGGATGGCAGACTTTGAGATTTGGGGAGAAGCAATTTCTCGAGCTCTTGGATATGAACCCTATTCATTTTTGGAGAAGTACCATGCAAAAATTAAGAGAAAGTCAATTGAGCTTGTAGAATCTCAACCACTAGTAAAGACCATAGTTAAGCTATTGGAGATTAGTCCAAAGTATGAGAACTCTATGGAAAGAACCTTGCAGGATTTAAAACCAATAGCAATAAGATTGGGAATTGATGTAGATTATAAATATGAAAGATTTCCAAAGAGTTCCAGCAAACTATCTAGCGAATTGGAGATAATTCAACCTCATTTAACAAAACTTGGCATCAAATATCAGAAAATTACTTACACCAAAAGCGATGGCAAATACAGCAAAAATGCATCAATAGTTACTCTTACCAGAATAGATTGCGGTGAGGGCAGTGAGGCTAGTGAGCCTAATTCTTTATTCTCTATTTCTGAGAATATAAAGAAAAAAGAAGTAATAGATTACTTCTCAATTGTGCCCTAACTAGCCTAACCAAACTAACCAAAATCACGTCAAAGTTTCGATTGGTAAGTATAGAATAATCTGGATCTCAAATATCGCCAAACCCAATTATTTTATGGAAAATAAAGCCGAAGAAATTGCCTTCCTGTCCATAGTTTTGAGCGTGATTTTGTTCTTTGCCCTTCCTATCCAGGAAATATGGTATTCAATTCTACTACTCTGTTTTGGATTTTCACTGGCTTTAATAAAAAAAATGTTTGGCTTTGCAAATTGGGCATCAACAAAAATAGAAGATTTTGATTAATTTTCATTAAAGTCAAACTTCTCCAACCCAAATGAAAATTTTCAATTCTTTTGGTCTAAAACTATTCAAAAATTCATAACCTAAAAAATTTTCTTATTTACATATTCTCTTAAAAGAATTTGATTCGGAGGTTCTACCTGTAGGTAGTGATTACTACACTTTTCTTGATTTCAGGATCGAATTATGGTGATAAGACTTAATTATCTATCAGTAGGTTGTTAGCAATATAACATTAAAAAAAGGGCGGAGACATTAAAGTAGAACCAGAAGGTCCCAACGTTGGAATTGTTTCGACCTTCTGTCTATCCCGATAAAACACCAATGGTGGTTTTTCTTAACTTTACCAGAATAGTAAATCTACTTTAATATCCCCGCAAGGGTTAGAATGAATGTGGATATAACTTGTGTGCTCGAAAAATTTTGATCTTGTCCCCCTTACTTGTCAATTTTTTTAATATCACTACTATGAAATTCATACCGGCATAATTTATTCAACAAGACATTGATCGTATAATTATAAATAGTCAAATTTTTTTTGAACATGATCATAAGTAGTTTTGAAACTACGAATTTCAGACTATGTAAGGTGACTTACACTGAGGACATTCGTCTGTAATTGACTCGTCCTTAATACCACACTCACCACAAATTGCAATGCTTCTTACGGGTTTGAAGGAATTCGTCAACTCTGTTGCCTTTTCTATTGATTTTTTAATTTTTACAACTTTAACTTCATTGTCAATTTTTAGAATAACAGAAAGACCACCATTTAGAATCTTTGATAACTTGTTGCACTCTACGATTTCATCACTTTTGATGGTATAGTCACCAACTTCTGGTGAATTAAAGACTATACCTTGTGAATAGGAGTCAGCATCAGATGTATTTAGGGCTGAATTCTTACCGTATTTTTCACCATCAAGGCTAGCAAATCTGGTAGAACCATCAGTTTCAGTCAATGATGGATTAAGAAAAAACAAGATTTTAATCAAGAAAGCCTTGAACTCTTAAAATTTTTGAAATTATTTTGTGTTATCTGTAAACTTGGAAACAGACTAAACCTTATTTTTTCATTTGATTTGCAAAGGTAATGAAAAAACCAATAATAATCGGAGTAATCGCTGTAATTGCAACTATTATTGTTACAAATATAGTTGATTTTTCCGTAGAAGCAGAACAACCCAACAAACAAATTCGTTTACAGACATCTCATTCACAAAATGACGGTATAATTTCATGCCCAAATAACGAAAGTATTGAAACATCATTTTCACGTATGGTCTTTACAGAGCATGATGGTTTAGACTCAAGAGGAACGTTCATCCAACATGATAATCCACGGACCTTTTCTGGAGATTTGTGGAGTGGAAAAATCCAAGCTGACAAATTTGCCTTTACAGGTATCGGCTTTACAAGTACTGATTTAGCTCAGTTTTGCGGAACAGATGCTGGCGAAGTATTTGAAATGAGAATCTGGGGAAAATGTGGACAAGATGTTACCATCCATTTTGATTCAGATTTGGGTTACTCAGGTTCATTCACAAGTAATGTACTCTGTGTCTAACCCCTTTCTTTTTTTTGATAATTAAGATCTTTCTAAAATATCAGATTTACAAAAACAATCTATTGGCAATAATTTACGGACGTCCCGACAGTGAATTAAAAATCCTAAGCCAAACCCCTTATCGTGTTGAAAAATTTGAGGATATAGATATAGAACACAAAAAACTCCAAGAAAATCTATCTAAAGAGAAAAAAATCTTTTTTGAAAAAGTTCCTGATAAGATCGAAGAAGAAAACCAAGAGCTTGAAAAAATGAGAGATGAAGAAAAAATTACAGAGAAAGAATTTGATGAAAAACTACGAGAATTAAAAGATAAAAAGGAGAATGGAGGTTTTGGGGGTTTTTCAGCCTCACTCAAAGGTTATTTTGTAAAAAACTATTCTAAAAAAAAAGCAATAAACAAAATAAAGAATTTGCAAGAACAACAAGAATCACAGATTAAGGAATGGAAAGAACATCCTTCAAGAATTTTCCATTCGGAACAAAAAAAGACATTTTCTGAAATAAAACAATTTGATAAACTAAAGGACGATCCTTTCTATACAGGTGCAAAAGGGGAAGTTGATGTATTAAAAAATCTGTCTCACCTCAGTGATGAATATCATGTTTTGTGTGGTCTTTCCATTCAATTGCCCAAATTTGTAACATACAGAGGAAGAAGGAATCTCCGTTCGGCTCAGATGGACTTTGTTGTAGTATCCAAGAACGGAGTTGTCCTAATAGAGGTCAAAAACTGGAGTAAGAGATACTTCCAAAAAAATAAAGGTCTTTCCCCACATGAACAAGTTGATAGAGCTGGAATGGTTCTTTGGATTTTGCTCAACTCATGGCGAAACCCAAAAAATCCATCTGTTAGCAGCGTCTTGTTATCTGTGAGAGGAAATATGGAATTTGATTATGATTACAAGTTTGTCAATGTAAAACACTTGAACAATATCAATTACTTTATTGAAAATAGACGATCGCAGTTTTCTGAAACTGATGTAAGGAAGATTGTCAATAGATTACGTAAATTTATCAATTAGGCTTGGAGGGTTTGCCATTATTCGAGTAAACTCTTAGAAATTATTTTTTGAGAAGGATGAGAAATATGCTTTAAAGGTCTTGGTGATTACTAAAGGTGATTAAAAAAATATGAAATTATTTGGTAAAAAAGATGAAACAGATCCTAAGGTGATTCTAAAACTTCGCCAGTTGTCCAAGGAGGGAAAATATGAGGAAGAACTTAGACTAATTGAAAAAAACTTTTCAAACAAGCATGAAACTTATTGGTACAATAGAGGAAACTGTCTTTATTCTCTAAAAAGATATGATGATGCTTTAAAATCATATCTAAAAGCTATTGAGATAGATAACAAGTATATCAAGGCGTATTATAGACTTGCCCAATTATTATTTATTCATGACCAACTTGAGGATGCTTTACAATATTTTGATCAAGTAGTTAGATTAGAAACAGAACAGAAACTCCATGAATGGTCAAGTCCTTCCATATTTCACATGACGATTTGTAGAAATGAATTGTATCAACAGACAAAAAATGAGGAATTATTACAATTACGAGATAAGGGAGTGAAATTTATCCGGGATCATACACGTTTTGATCTAGACGGGAAGGATATTTTTGATTTCTTTTTAGAAAATTATGGCGATTTTTTAGATGCATTAGAACCAAACATCATAGTAGATTTCAGAGTAAGAAAACATGGAAAAACAACTGGTAGTAAAGTTTTGGTAGAAGAAGGAAAAGTAAAAAAAGAGGATTATGGAATAGATGAGAAGTGATTAGTCAAAATCAGATTCAAAAAGTTTTACACTACCTCAAATTTATCTAAATGTGATTCCAAGTAAGTTGGTATGCTAAGTAAAACTGAACGAGAATATTTGGAGGGAAAAATAAAACCAACAAGAAATTACGAGTACAAATTACTTTTCTCGATTAGAAAGAAACTATTACATTTCTATAAGCAAGATTTACCTCTGATTGAATCTAAAGCGGGGGTTATAGGGGGTGCAACCTCCTATCTTGGGAAGCTGACGTCATACCAGGCTAAACTAACTCCGCCTGCATTTGATAACCTAATTATGATTAAATATCTTAATCACATAATGTTTTCATGGATGCACGTTGCCCTGAATGCGAAAAAGTAGCGGTTTTAGATGATGAGGTAACCAGCGTAAAGTGCCCCCACTGCAATTTTGAGGCCGATTATGATTCTTATCTTGAAATTATGAAGGAGCAAGCAATTAACATGTCCTCTGATTATATCCCGGACCGACCTGGTTTTTAATTACCAAAAGTTTCCCTTATCTGAGCAATCCAAATGTGCACCACATTTAGGACAAAACATATGACATGCTTGCATGTCTACCATCTTAGTATCACATCTTGGGCATTTAATTTCTTGGTCTATAGATAAGATAGAAAATCTTAATTTAAAAATAATGTCCAAAGGTTAATTAGTCGTTCATCGTTTTTTTCGAATAATTGACAAATTTCAAACTCACCGTATCAGACGTTAAAGGAAAATCTGTAACCAAAGAATTGAAAGACAATGATGGTAACCCGTTACTAGGTTTGCTAATTGGAAATGAAACTGATGCTGGTATTGTAGGACTAAAAGGAAAATTAAAAGTCACAGGTGGAAGTGATAAATCTGGTGTTCCCATGCGAAGTGATATTCACGGCGCTGCAAGAAAAAGAGTTCTTCTCTCAAAAGGTGTAGGATTACAAGATGCAGAAATTGGACAAAGAGTACGAAAACTTATGAGAGGAAATACGATCTCTGAAGAAATTTATCAATTAAATTGTAAATTCGACGGCGAACTTCCAGTAGAAGCTCCAGTGGAAAAAACTGAAAATCCTGAAGAAAAAAAAGAATAACTTAACATATACCGCTTCTACATTTTGACTCATGCATTGGAGAGAAACCCTTCCCGACTGGTATGTTAAAAAATATGGATACCAACCCTGTGTAAACATTGGTACTGCTGGTCATGTAGATCATGGCAAAACGACACTAATCCAAGCATTAACTGGATCATGGACTAGTGTTCATAGCCAAGAATTAAAACGGGGAATTACAATCCGTGTAGGCTATTCTGATGCTGCCTTTTACAAATGCACTGATTGTGAAGAGCCTTTGGGTTATTCAACAACTCCAAAATGTAAAAACTGTGGAAAAGAAAGTGAATTATCCAGAGTTGTTAGTTTTGTTGATAGTCCAGGTCACGAAAGTTTAATGGCCAACATGCTTTCAGGATCTGCTTTAATGGATGGCGCCTTACTATTAGTGGCAGCAAACGAAAAGGTGCCAAAACCTCAAACTAAAGAACATCTTTTAGCCCTACAAACCCTCAATATACAGCAAATTGTAGTAGTTCAAAATAAGGTAGATTTAATTTCATACAAGGAAGCTGTTTCAAATTATCAAGATATTGCAAAATTTGTCAAGGGAACACATGCAGCAAAAGCTCCCATAATTCCCATCTCAGCCCAATCTGGATTAAATATTGATGCATTAATTGGATCAATAGAGTCAACAATCAAAACTCCAGAAAGAGACGAATCTAAAGATCCAGTAATGCATGTGTTAAGATCCTTTGATGTTAACAAACCAGGAACCAAATTAAAGAATATCAAAGGTGGGATAATAGGAGGAAGTCTTTCCCAGGGGAATTTTAGCATAGGAGATGAAATTGAAATTAAACCAGGTATAATGAATAATAAAAAGAAAACATACGAATCATTACACACGGAGATTACCTCTTTAGGTACTGCTGCTGGCATTGTAGATTCCGTAAAGCCAGGAGGCCTGGTGGCTATTGGTACCAAACTTGATCCATCCATGACAAGAAGTGATTCATTTATTGGATCAGTTATTGGAAAACCTGAAACACTTCCAGAAAATTCCAATAAATTAAAACTTGAAGTAAATCTCTTTGATTCTGCAGTTGGAATAACAGGAGATACCAAAGTACTTCCAATACAAAAAGAGGAACTTTTACGATTAAACATTGGAACTGCTCCAATCCTAGGTAAAGTAACCCAAATAAAATCAAAAAATGTAGAAATGGAACTTAGAAGACCAGCTTGCATCTTTGAGAGTGAAAATGTGGCTATTAGTAGAAGAATCTCCGATAGATGGAGGTTAATTGGAGCAGGAGTAGTTGGTTGACGTTCTCTGTGATACAAACTTCTTAATTCACCTAGCTACAAAAAGAATCAAAAATATTGATAATATTGATGTAGAAATTGGATCTATTTCTTTTGTTGTTCCAAAAGTAGTTGAAGATGAATTATTCAACTTGAAAAATGATATAAATAAAAAACAAGAAATACTTGCTACTCTTGATTTTATTAAAAAATTTAAGACTATTGCAATTAATGGCAAATATGCTGATAAAGAATTAATTGATTACATAAAAAAAAATGGCGGAATTGTTGGAACAATGGATAAGGCCTTAAAGAAAGAAATTAAAGAAAATGGAGGATCTGTTATTTCATTTTCAATGGACAAAATGGTTTTAGAATCTTAGTAAAATTTAACTGGAACAATTTGAATTAAAGAAATATCTATGAAAATTGAGAGTAACGCATTTCAAAATGGAGGAGAAATTCCTCGCAAGTATGGTTATAAAAAAGATAACGTAAACCCTTCATTAACAATTAAAGAGGTTCCAACTAATGCCAAATCTTTGGTTCTCATCATGGACGACCCTGATGCAATGGGAGCGGTGGGAAAAATTTGGGTTCATTGGGTTGTTTGGAACATTGACCCAAGCATTAGTGAAATAAAAGAAAATTCAATACCCTCAAACTCTATTCAAGGAAAAACAGATTTTGGGGAAATGGCTTACGGTGGACCAGCCCCACCAGATAAAGAACACACGTATGTTTTCAAATTGTATGCACTAGATGATAAATTGAGTATAGGTGAGGGTTCTACAAAATTACAAGTAGAAAGAGCAATGGAAAATCATGTAATTGCCGAATCAAAACTAGAAGGCAGATACTCCCCATAGGGTGGACTAAAATTATTTTTCTTGATTATAACGCTCAGCTAATCTATATTTCATGTACTTGTCATCAGGGGAAAATTTAGCTGGATGAGCAGAAACTGTTTCTTCTTTACATAAAGGACACCTTTCTTTGAGGGTGTAATGATAATCTTTAGGACATCTTCTTAATAAAAAACGCATCTTAATTCTCTCTAGTTTTCTTTGAATCTTCTCTTGTAAATTTGAACTCGCCTTTCTTTTTTTCAATATTTTGCTGAATCTCTTGCAGGATTGGTTTCATTTTTTTCTCAGCTGATTTAAAATCCTCTGAGGTTATTGAAAGACGATATTTTGGGGCTCCCAAATAAGTAATATCTATTGAAGAATCTTTTTTTAGAACATCCAAAAGAATTTTTTTAATAATCTCTATTCCAATTGAGGTGCTATTTGTAATTTCCATAATCCCTCTAATTTCGACTGATGGTAGTTTAATTTTAGAACATATTTCTTCAATTACACTAGCTGTTTTTTTAGAAAGTTTAAGTTCTTTAATAGAATCTATTCCATTTCTCCCAATTTCAATAAAAGCATCATAAACTGAATCAAATTTTGAATAAATATCATCTTCTAATTTTTCAATTTCACTATCTGAAAGATTTGTTTTTTCTTGAACATTTTTTAGAAGTGTTTTTCCTTTTTCAAATTTTTTCACCTCTTTGAGTTTATGCTTTTTTTGATCTTTTGATACTTGTTTTAACGAAAGATCAATATCTCCTCTTTTTCGATTAACTTTTTTTACAAGGAGCACTTTTTTCTCGTTTTCTTTTACAAATCTATTGATGGATCTAATCCATCCTGGTGCAATCTCTGAAATATGTAAAAATCCTTGAATTCCATCATATTCATCTAATGTTACATAAGCCCCATGATCCATTACTTTGGTTACGGTAGCAAGAACAATCTCTCCTTGCTCTGGCATTTCTTGAATTTCTGTAGACATTTCTTCTTGCATTTTATCGTGCGTAATTTAATGTTACGAGTTAGAAATCAATTCCTTTTTTGGCTTTTTTACCCTGCTGAAACGGATGTTTGATTTCCTTCATTTCTGTAACTAAATCTGCCAATTCAATTATCTCATCTTTTGCATAATTTCCAGTTAAAACTAGATCTAAACTAGGAGGTTTTGATTTTATTAAATTTAGAACGTCTTCCAATTTTACTAGGCCTAAATTTATTGCATAATTTACTTCATCTAGAATTACAATATCATAATTTCCTGATTGAATTTTGTTGGTACTTATTTTAATTGCCTCACTTGCTACTTCCGCATGTTCCTCTTTGGATGTTTTATCATCAATAATTCCTACAAATCCTTTACCAATAGCCACCATTTCAAATTCTGGTTCCAATCTTTTTGATGAAATCATCTCACCATAATGCCATGAACCTTTAATGAACTGAATCATACATATTTTCTTGTCATAACCTGTTGCTCTCAGTGCGATTCCTAATGCAGCGGTAGTTTTCCCTTTTCCTTTTCCTGTATATACAATAGTTAGCCCCGATTCACCCATGTTATCTTTTTAACTTCTCACAGTAAAAACATTCAGATTTTTTCAAATGCATCATTTAAATAAAAAAATAAACTTAGACATTCGAATTGAAAATTCCTAGACTTGTTTTAGCAGGTACTACCAGCGGAGTTGGAAAAACATCAATCACCTGTGCCCTTATTCATGCATTACAAAAAAAAGGTTTTTCGGTACAGCCATTTAAGGTCGGTCCAGATTATATTGATCCTAGCTACCTGTCCTCAATTGCAAGAAAGGATGTCTTTAATCTTGATGTGTGGTTGATGGGCAAAGATCACCTTTTGGAAAGTTTTGTTACAAACTCAAAATCAGATATCTCAATTATTGAAGGAGTTATGGGATATTATGACGGATTTGGAGGCGATTCCAATTTTGCCAGCACCCATCATGTTGCTTCATTAACAAAATCTTCCACAATCTTGGTGATTGATGCAAGCAAAGCAGCAAGATCCATTGCTGCTACAGCATTGGGTTTTGTTAAATTTCATAGTAATTCACGAATAAAAGGAATTATTTTAAATAAAATTGGGAGTAAAAAACATGAAATTTTGTGTAGAAAGGCCATTGAAAAGACAAAGTTACCTATACTTGGAGTAATTCCTAAAAATTCTGAACTTGATTTACAGTCCAGACACCTAGGATTGATACCAACAAAAGAAGATGTAGCCCTCAGGCAAAAAATTCAAAAAATATCTAAAATTATTTCTAATTCATTAGATACTGAAAAAATTCTTCAAATTATTCAAACTGCTCCATCACTAAAAACAACTGTAAAAAAAATTCATAAAAAACCGAAAACCACAATTGCAGTTGCATTGGATAATTCTTTCAATTTTTACTATCAGGATAATTTAAAAGCCCTAAAAAGAGAAGGAGCTAATCTTAAATTTTTCAGTCCTGTTTTAGATAAAAAAGTACCTAGGTGTGATGGAATTTACATTGGAGGAGGATTTCCTGAAATCCTTGGAAAAGCTTTAGAGAAAAATATGATAATGAGGAAAAAAATTAAAAAATTATCAGAAGAAAATGTTCCAATTTATGCTGAATGTGGAGGATTAATGTATTTAACAAAATCCATTGATTATGGGAAAAAAATTAGTAAAATGGTTGGTATTTTTGATGCCCAAACAAAAATGACAAAAAAAATGAAATTAAATTATACAAAAGGGAATATAATTTTGAAGAATATTATTTCTGAAAAAAAACATACACTTCAAGGTCATGAATTTCATTATTCCAAATTGGAATCCATTCCCTCTGACTCAAAATTCGCTTATGAATTAAAAATTGGTGATGGAATTAAAAATCATTTTGATGGTATGATTCAAAATAATACATTAGCATCTTTTGGCCACCTATACTTTGATAGTTCAAATTATGCTGAAGTTTTTGTAAAAAATTGTATTAAATCATCAAGAATCTGATTCTAGTCTAACAAGTTTATAGAGAGCATTTACAATAGCAGAAGCCGACGAACTGCCCCCTTTCCTTCCAATATTTGTAATAAAGGGAATTTCTGAAAGTTGAGAAAGCTCTTCTTTTGATTCTGCGGCGCAAATAAAGCCTACAGGAATTCCAATAATGAGAGCGGGCTTGACTAGCCCTTCCTTTACCATCTGAATTACCTCCAAAAGTGCAGTTGGAGCATTACCAATGGCGATAATTCCACCATCAATATCAGAGGAAGCAACTCTCATTGACACCTGAGATCGGGTTTTATTCTGTTTTTTAGCCAACTCCATAACTTCTAGGCTAGAAATATTGCAAATTATCTTGTTTCCAAAATCTTTAGGATTCTGTTTGTTCAAACCTCCCATAACGCCATTAACATCAACTACAATACTGCAATTATTTTTAAGGGCATTTATTCCACTTTCAACTGCATTTTGGGAAAAAATTATTTTATTTTTTCCCGCAAAATCAAAATCAGCAGTTGAGTGGATTACTCGTCTAACAATGGGCCATTCTTTTTCATTATAATCATGAGTTCCAATTTCATTTTCGATCATCACCATGCTTGCATCTTCTATTGATTGACCTTTTTTAGTTTGCATCTTCGACCTCTGCTGCTCTTTCAACTATCAAGTCAATCATTTTTTCATCTGTTCCTAGATGCTTTGTAATACATACTTTTTTCAAATTAGAATTTTCAAGTGCAGGGTTAAGATCATTATTAATGTCTGTTTTAACATGTGCTCCTTCATGTAAAAAATAAAAAACAATTACAAGAACTTCTGGATTGTTTTTTTCACAATATTTAATTCCTTCAAAAATATCTGGTTGTTCTATTTCCAAAAAACAACGGCTTACATTTCTATATTTTTCTTTTAGTCCATCTACTACATAGTTTAATGACATCTGTGCATTTGGATCTTTACTACCATGACCAATTATCATGATATCAATACTATTTTTTGATATTGATATTTTATTTTTTTCTAATGCTGTAGAAATTCTATTTTCAACAAGAGAAGTCAAAGTTTTATGCATACTCATTGGTTTTGTTACAACAAATTTTACAGCAGTATCTTTTTGAAACTTCATTACATCAGAAACTGCCAGCTTTACCTTTTTTCCAGGATAAAGAAAATAAGGAACAATAGTAAGAGATTCGATATCTTTTTCCAGGGATTTTTTGATTCCATCTTCAATATAGGGGGGTTCAACTTCAAGAAAGCAATAGTCGGTAAAGACATAATTCCCCTTTTCCATGATTCCTTTACAAATCACCTCTAATTCTTCCGAAGCTTCTCTTTCTCGACTTCCTCTATCAATTAGTAATAAACCACGTTTCAATTCAAAATCCTCGCTATTGCTATGGTCAAATTAGGTGGGAATTTTTGCTTTTCCACAATTAATTCCCCTCCTGAGACCTTAATGGCAGCTGCTTCTGAAACACTCGAAGTTCCCTCAAAGTCTTTGACTAAATTAGATGGATTTGGTGTAGAAATCAAGGCTAATTCTTCTCTCTCGACATATTCAACTGGGACTCCCATTTCATTTCCAATATCAATTAAACCCTGTACGTTCTTTGGTTTTTTTATTGAAACCAATTTTGCAATAGACTTTGAGCTAAGATTAAATTTTTCAAGGGAAATATCTATACCCTCCTTAATGATTTCCTTTGTTGTATCCCAATGCAAACCAATTCCTATTACCAAACTAGGTGGACGATAAACAACCGAATCTTTAAGAAGATTATCTGTCATGATTTTATCTGAAATTATTAAATTTCCTTTAGACTCAGAATTTTTCAAATCATTAAAACTTTTATAAATTTTAACATTATTCGGTAATTTTTTATGCCAACTTGTTTTTCCTGCATCTTGGTATACTCCAATTTTTTCTTCATTTACCATATGCGCACTAATTTTGGTAACTGTAGAATCATCATCAATGGTCCATCCTAAATCTCTCCCTAAAAGATCAACAGCAATAGTTTTGTTTACATCGGCTGCTGTTGTAATTACGGAAATTGAATTTAGTTTTTCTGCAATAGTTTGGGTCAATTCATTAGCACCACCTAAATGACCAGATAGTACACTAATCACAAAATTAGTTTTATCGTCAATTACTATTACTGCAGGATCATTCTTCTTATCTTTCAGATGTGGAGCAATTAATCTAATTACTGCTCCTAATGAAAATAGACAAATTAACGCCTGATTGTTTTTGAATAACTCGACAATTTTTTCTGAAGTGGGTTCTGAATACCAAAAAATATTCTTATCGCTTGAAAATTTAGAGGGAGAATATACCTTCCAATCAGGAAAAATTTCTTTTAATTTTACTCCAATATCTATTCCATTTTTAGTGATAGCCAGGACTGAAACGTTTTCCACACTCAAGACCTTCTAAAATTAATAAAATACCTTACTACTGGGTTTTTTTTGCTAGTATGTTCCCATCGAAATCAAACAAAATTACCTCTAGGACAATCTTTTCCTCCGAATGTTTCTTCATATGTTGATATGTTTTCTCACAAATTTCCTCAAAAAATCCCTTTATTTCATTCTCTTTAATTATTTCTGAGACATGTCTTGCAGTATTTGCCTTTTGGATATTTTCAATTATTTTTTCATTTGCCCCACAATTTCTTACAATTTCTGATAAAAATTTCATGTCTACCTTAGATCCCTTGACATGAGTTTGCTTTACTCCTGCGGCCATTTTTGCTAATTTCCCAATAAATCCCACAACATATGCTTTTTTAATTTGTTTTTTTGAGCATTGTTGAATTGTATATCCTGAAAAATCCCCCATTTGAACAAAACAATGTTCTGGTAAATCAATTATTTTTTTAGCAAAATCTTCACTTCTACCTCCTGTTGTTAGAACAACCGTGTCATTACCCATTGCAATTGCCACATCTATGTTTTGTCTAATAGAGGCAGCAAAGGATGCAGTAGAAAATGGAATAACAATGCCGCTAGTTCCTAAAATGGAAATCCCATGGATTATTCCTATTCGAGGATTGTCTGTTTTTGGACCTAATTCTTTTCCTTTCGGAACTAAAATTATAATTTTAACTCCATTTTTTTTTAAGAGATCTTCAGCTACTTCGCGTAAATTTTCATTAATCATTTTTTTTGGAACTGGATTAATTGCTGCTTTGTTTAGTTCCAAACCTAAACCAGGTTTGGTAACAATCCCAACTCCTTCCCCACCCTCAATCTCAATCTCATTTTTCTGGTCTGTTAGGGATAAATCGACAATAATTTCAGCGCCATGTGTGACATCGGGATCATCTCCTCCATCCTTTATTACAGAACATCGAGCTTTATTTTTTTCAAATTCACAAAAATGAATTGGGATTTTAATATAATTTCCCTTTGGTAATTTAACATCTATTGTTTCAAATTTTGTTTGATTAATTATTGATAAAATTCCTGCTTTTGCTGCAGCTGTAGCTGAAGTTCCAGTAGTAAATCCCGTTTTTAGCTTTTTTTTATCTACATTTTCCACGAATACCATGTCTATTTTGATGTATTAATTCTTGTTTACGTTTTTGGAATATATTTAAAATCAAAACTCTCTTGAAATGTACATGACAAAAGATTTTCAAATAGTTGTTACTGGTGCAAGTGGATTCGTGGCTAAAAACGTTAGAAAGTATCTCTCTGAACGTAATGTTAAATTAATTTCAATTTCCAGGAAAAATTTTAAGAAATTCAAAAATGAAACAAAAATTGTTTCTCGAAATTATGATGAGAAAATAATCCTTCCTAAAATCAAAAATTCTTTGGGTTTAATACATTTGGTAGGAATAGGAAAACAATCTGTCAAAAATGATTTTAATTTAATTAATGTAGAATTTACCAAAAAAATTGTTAATTTATGTAAACGAGGTAAAATTAAAAAAATTGTTTATACTAGTGGCTTGGGCGTTTCTAAAAAAAGTTCATTTGGATATTTTATTTCAAAATACCAAGCAGAACAACTGATAATAAAATCTGGTTTGGATTATACAATTTTTAGGCCGTCTTACATTGTTGGAAACGATGATCTTCTCACAAAATATCTAAAAACACAAATCAAAAAAGGAGAAATTCAGATTCCTGGTAGCGGGAAATATTCTATTCAACCAATATACATCAATGATGTTTCTCAGATATTATACAAATCCTTAATTGAGAAAAAATTCAAAAAACAAATTCTTGATCTTGTTGGGTTAGAGTCATTTACGTTTCAAAAATATGTTATGCTTTTTTCCAAAACAACAAAAACTAGAATCAAAAATATTAATCTTGAATCTGCGTATCATGCGGCAATTTCTAATCCAAATAATGAATTTGGGGTAGATGATCTAAATCTCTTGATTGGAGATTTTAAGGGAAATCATAAGAAATTACAAAATATGTCAAAAATTTCTTTTCAATCTATTAACGAACTCTTAGATTCCGGAAGACTGCTTTAGTACATCGGCTTTGTCAGTTTTTTCCCAATTAAATTCAGGCTCGTTTCTTCCAAAATGACCATACGCTGCAGTTTTTTTATAGATGGGTCTTTTCAAATTCAAATGTGAGATAATCCCTGAGGGTTTCATATCAAAATTCTTTTTAACTAATTCCTCAATTTCTTTTTCCGGAATTTTACTTGTTCCAAAAGTATTGACATAAAGAGAAACAGGTTCTGCTACTCCAATTGCATAAGCTAATTGTACCTCACATCGATCAGCTAATTCTGCTGCTACAATATTTTTTGCAATATACCTACACATGTAACATGCAGATCTGTCAACTTTAGATGGATCTTTTCCTGAAAAAGCACCACCACCATGTCTTCCGAATCCACCATAAGTGTCAACAATAATTTTTCTTCCCGTTAGGCCTGCATCTCCATGAGGTCCTCCAATTACAAATTTTCCTGTAGGATTAATGTGAATTTTAATATCGTAATTCCAAAGATTTCCTAAGACTGGTTTGATTACTTTATCTATCATCTCTTTTGTTATTTCTTCTTGAGAAATTTCTGGAGAATGTTGAGTAGAAATTATCACTGTTTCTATTTTTGTTGGCTTATCATTCTCATATCTTACAGAAACCTGAGTTTTCCCATCAGGTCTAACCCATGGCAAAACATTATTTTTTCTAACTTTGGCAAGTTCTTGGGCTAGTTTTTGCGCAAGCAAAATGGGCATTGGCATTAATTCTTCTGTTTCATTTGTTGCAAATCCAAACATTAATCCTTGATCTCCCGCCCCTTGTTCTTTTTCTTCTGTTGCTGTAACACCTTGACTAATATCCGGACTTTGAGAATGTAGTCTTAATGTTACTTCACAGGATTCGGTGTCAAACATCAAGTCTTTATGGTTGTAACCAATTTCTCTAATCGTTTTTCTTACTAGTTCTTCTTGGGCCTTTTCATCAAAATCTGCCTTTGAAGTTACCTCTCCAGCTACTGCCACAAAATCCGTTGTAACAAGAGTTTCGACAGCTACTCTCGAGTTTGGATCTTGTCGTAAAAATTCATCTAAAAAGGCATCTGAAATTTGGTCGCATATCTTATCTGGGTGGCCTTCAGTTACTGACTCTGATGTAAACAGAAAATTATTAGCCATTGGAACCACTAGTTCTTAGAGTTCATTTTCAATTTTAATAAATAATACATTATTCCCTCTGACGATTACTCTGCCATAATTTGCAATTACCTTGCTGTCATGTAGTTCCTCGGCATCTGTCATAATCAGATTCATGTATGAATCAACATTGTCCATTTTTCCTTTATACTCGACTTCATTTTTCAGTCTAACAATAACTGATTTTTTCGTGCTTTTTTGAAGCATGGTTAATGGTCTTTTTGCTGTACTTTGTGACACTAATTATTCACTTAATTTGGCATCGATGTTTTCTTGAATAAAAGCCTTGCCTCTTTGCAAATTTATGAAATTCCTTAAATTTTTTCTGTGTTTATCTATAATTAACTAAATGATTTCCACAGGCTTACAAAAATTAGACGAATTTCTATTAGGTGGAATTCCCTCAAGTGTTATTACGGATATTTATGGTGCAAATGGAACCGGTAAAACACAATTAATATTACAAATAGTCATCAATGTAATAAAAAATGGTGGAACTGTTCTTTACCTAGATACAACCGGAGAATTCCGACCTGAAAGAATTCTTGAGATGCAAAAATGTCAAAATTTAGAGGGTAATCTATTAGATAAAATTACTGTTTCGAGAATAACAAATAGCTCTGAGCAGATAAATTTAATCAGAAATTTTGATAAAATAAATTTCTCTCTCATAGTTATTGATAACATAACTGATTTGTTTTCTTACGAATACAAAACAGAAAAATCTATTTTCAAAAAAAATTCATTATTCATGAAACATCTTCATGACCTATCGTTAATTGCAATTAACAACAACATTCCCATTGTTATTACTAACATGATAAGAAATTTTGATGATCAAGATGTGGAAAATATGAGAAATGCAATAGATCTTTTTACTCATATCAAAATTAAGTTATCAAAAAATTTAACAAAATATCATGGCGAGGCAAGGTGGTTGTTAAATCATCACATCTTTCCTTATATCATAGGTCCCTCGGGATTATCAGAATATACTGAAGATTTTTAATGATCACTAAATTAATTAAGATATGGCAGGAATTTTTGATTCTATTCCAGTAATAACTGTAATTTTATTTGCAATCGGACTAGTCGGCGTAATGGTTTATGAAAAATCACGATCAAAAACAGTTGAAAACTCAAAACCCTAACTCGAATCTTTTTTCCTTATTTGATAATCAAGGGTTTACCACTCTTACGGAAATTCAAAAAAAAGCCTCTCCAATAATATTACAAAAAAAAGATTGTTTGGTTATTGCACCTACAGGTTCTGGGAAAACTGAATGCTCGGTCATTCCAATTTTTTCGTTAATTAAAAATTCTAAAAAATCTGGAAAAATTAAAGTGCTTTACATTACACCGTTACGTGCCCTAAACCGAGATGTTTTCAGGCGGATAACTAACTATGCTCATAACAATGATCTATCTATAGAAATTAGACACGGTGATACTACTCAAAAAGCCAGACGAAAAATAACTGAAAACCCACCAGATATTCTCATAACTACTCCGGAAACTCTGGTCATATTGCTTACCCAGATTAAGCTATTAAACGCTTTATCAGATCTTGAGTGGATTGTTATTGATGAGGTACATGAATTACTTGGAAGTGAAAGAGGTTCTCAGTTATCATTAAGCCTCGAAAGACTTCAACTAAATTCCAATTATCCTCTTACTAAAATTGGATTATCTGCTACAGTCGGTAATTTTGAAGAGGCAAGCAAGTTTGTTGTTGGAACTAAAAGAAAATGCGAAATAATTAGAGATTATTCTGTTAGAGAATATGATGTAGAGGTAAAATATGTAGAAGGAACTATTTCAGATGTCGCTGAAAAAATTATTGAGTATGTGTTAGGTTTAAACCTAAATTCCCCCATCCTTCTTTTTACAAACACTAGAGGAGAAGCTGAATTTTTAGCTTCAATTCTAAAGGAAAAATCATCCATAAACATTGAGCTACATCATGGTTCATTATCAAAGGAGGTAAGAGAAGACACAGAAATTTCACTGAGAGAAGGTAAAAAAGGGATTGTTGTCTGCACTTCTTCCCTTGAATTGGGATTAGATATTGGCTCAGTTGAACTGGTAATTCATTATGGTTCTCCAAGACAAGTTTCAAAATTGGTGCAAAGAATTGGTAGAAGTAGGCATAATAGATCCGAGTCTGCTAAAGGTTTGATTATTACAAATAATTCCGATGATGAATTTGAAGCAAAAGCAATACTAGAACGAATTAAAGAAGGTTCCATTGAACCACAAAAAATTCATGATGGTTCGCTAGATGTGTTAGCTCATCACCTAGTAGGATTAACTATGCAATTAGGTGAGATTTCTGTTGATGCAGCTTTTCAAACAATTATCCAAGCGTATTCATTTAGAAATTTAAAATTAGAAGATCTAGTGGGCGTATTAGATTTACTTGAATCCAATTATCTAATATTTTTTGACAGGATAAACATGAGTTTTAGGAAAAAAGGAAGTGCTTTCAAATATTATTTTGAAAATTTGTCTACCATACCAGATATTCTAAAATTCAAGGTTTTTGATAGTGTAGGAAAAAAAATAATCGGTTCGTTGGATCAAAGATTTGTAGGAGATTTTGGAGATTCGGGAAATATTTTTGTTCTCAAAGGTTCACAATGGAAAATTCTAAACGTAGATGAAAAATCGTTCAGTGTTAACGTAGAGCCATTCAGAGGAGGAGGGATAACGGTACCTTATTGGGAAGGAGAAAGTATTCCAATTGATTATAAAACCGCAAATAAAGTTGGAAATTTTAGAACTAAAGTCAAAAAGGGTTCATTGAAATTAATCAATCAAACTATCGAAAAATTATCCTTTAATGATATTCCAAATGAAAATACAATCGTAATAGAATCCTGCAGATCCCAAGGTTCTATAGTTTTACACTCCTGTTTTGGAACAAAAATAAATTCAACAATGTCCACCCTCCTTTCCTCAATGCTATCTTCAATTCTTGGATTTTTGGTTGACTCTCGATCTGATGGTTATAGAATTGTTTTATCTTCCAGATCTCGAATTTCAGAAAAATTATTTCTTGAAGTGTTAAAGGATGATTATGATCTCTATTCAATGGTTACGGCTTCTTTAAAAGGAACACATAATGTAAACTGGAGAACTTGGTGTGTTGCTAAAAAATTTGGAGTAGTTAGAAGAGGGGCAATTTATGAAAAAAAATCAGCACGATTTTTATATGAAAGATATTCAAAGACTCCACTTGTAAAGGAAGCCTTACGAGAATTATTTCATGATAAATATGATCTTAAAAACACCGAAAAAATTCTACAAAAAATTAAAGGAAATGAGATTTTAATAAAATGGTTAGAAGTTGACCGCTTTTCAAAACTGGCTGAACCTATTTTAGATCATACTACCAAATACTATTCTTCACCAATTAATCTCGATAAGGGGATCCTTGATCTAGTTAAAGCTAGACTTGCAAAAACAAAACATCGTTTAGTTTGTGCTAGATGTGGAAAATGGGAACGTGTAGTCGAAACAAAAGAGGTAAAAAATCTTTTAATTTGTCCTTACTGTAAATCAAGACAAATAACTACCACTTTTTATTCGGATTATGATCTTCCAAAAATTATTAAAAAAAAACATGAAGGGAAAAAACTATCTGCAGAGGAAAAACACAAGTTTAATCGAGCCTGGAAAGTAGCCTCTCTGGTAGAAAATTTCGGAAAATTAGCCATTACTGTAATGTCTGGTTACGGTGTGGGTGCAGATACCGGTGCAAGAATATTAAGAAATATGGTAGATGAGGAAATAATTTTCAAACAAATCTATGAAGCAGAAAGACAATATGTGATAACAAGAGGATTTTGGGATAATTAATTTTTCTTTGTGATTTTAGAAAATGGTGTCAAGAATAATTCTATTCTCCCTTCCAATCCTGCTCTTGCATTAAGTCCAGTTATGGAAATTATTTCTCCGAGTTCACATTTTTCAATTAGTCTAGCTTGGTTTCTCCACCCTTTAACCCAAATTTGACCTGTGTCATCTTCTACAAACAATTCAGATAAAGCAATAGATTCCCCCGATTTTGTTTGCACCTCTCGTCTTTCTGGTATTTTTAAAACAATTGCTTCAATACAATAATTTTCATCAACCTTTACATCATTTATTTTTGTTCGAAGTTTTGATAGAGATGGAATTGCATTATCCTCATCTAACTTTCTAACAAACGAATTACTATCTAGTGTAATGGAATTTCCGTAAGCTTTTGATGGCATCAACTCGATTACATCTCCTTCACTGAAAACATTGGTAGAATTTGAAAAGTCGTTAATATTAAATAATTTTTTATTTTTATCAACTCCTAAAATCATTTTATTTCCGTTATCGTTTGTTGAAATTGAGAGAATCCTAGTAATAATGGGTTCTGCTTCTTTCCCTCCTTCAATTTCAACAATTGTAGATTCGTTTCCATGAATTTCGGTTCCTTGATTCCCTGATCTAACTTTGACTCCGAGAAGTCTCACTTTGGCGTCTTGAGAAATCATATTTGGAATACTAGATTCATCTTGTCCCCAAAGAACTACTTTCATGGAATTTCCATCTTTTCCTTTTAACTTCATTCGAAGTGCTTTTCCAGGCTGGCCACGAGAATTGGTAAATTCCATGCCTGAAATCATACCATCAATCAAACCTGAGATTACCAAATCTTTCTGGCCTTCTTTTGATTCACTGACATCTTTTGTTATGCTATCTATATTTGGAATATCGCTCTTATTTTCAGTTGTTTCCAAATTAGAACCAGAACCAACATTAATTGTAGGATCTCCATTAAGATCTGATTTTACATAGGCTTTGATAATTTTTACCAAATCCCCCGGTTTAATATTTTCAATTCCAGGTAGGTTTGCTTTGTCATCCCATAGTTTTACGCTAGCTGTAGAATTGTTGTCATAAACTGTCATTGTTCTAAGATAAAATGGTGAACCATCTTTTCTAGAGAATTGTTTTGCAGGAGACATGTTTAGGACTCTTGTTTCCAAAGAAATTTCTTTAGCTCCTGCGTATAGATCTTTTAAGCCCATCTCAACTTTAAGAGGCTCTGATAGCGAGATCCCAAAGTCTGAGGCAATTAAAAAAATGGCTCCCTGATCGGTAAGATAACCTGCACCAATTTTTTCTTTTTTCTGTTTAACCATCTCTTCAATATCCGATCTTGATAACTCTGATTTTTGTTCAAGTAGTTTATTTAGAAGATTTTCAAATTCAGACAATTCAATGGTTGTAAACAGGTTCTATTAATAAAAATTTCATTACCTACATTAGTAAGAAGATCGCAATGAGTTCATGTTTTGTATTAATGTTGATGGTTTATCGAAATCTTATGGATCTGTAAAGGCAGTTAATGACATTTCAATGTCCGTGCAAAGTGGTCAGGTTTTTGGGTTTTTGGGACCAAATGGGGCAGGTAAATCAACTACTATCAAACTACTAACTACTCTAATTCAACCATCAGGTGGATCTTTGAGCATTCTTGGAATAGATGCCATAAAAAATCCCTTAAAGGTGCGCCACAAGATTGGGGTAGTTTTACAACAACCAAGTTATGAACCCACCTTGACAGTTGAAAAATCACTTGAAAAATATGGGATGATGTGGAATGTTCCTAAAAATGAGCGTAAAAAAAGGACAGAAAACCTTCTTACTGAATTTGATCTAATTGAAATTCGTAAAAAAAGAAATGAAGATTTGTCAATTGGTCAAAGAAGAAGAGTTCAGGTTGCCCGTGAGTTTATGCATGATATGGACCTTTTATTTTTAGATGAACCAACTGTTGGTTTAGATCCAAGTGCAAGAAGAAAATTATTAGATTATTTGAAAAATAAGGTAAAAACTGGGTTGACAATATTTTTTACGACACATATTCTTACCGAAGCTGAATATCTTTGCGATGAAATAGCAATAATTGATAAAGGAAAAATTCTTGCAATCGATACCCCAGATGCTCTAAAAAATAGATTTGGAAAGGAAAAAACAATTAAAATTCATTTAATAAAAAATCAACCAGAATTAAAATCCCAACTTTCTGGTATTTCAGATTGTAAAATTGATTTTAATACTGGCACAAATATCACAATACACTCAACACAATCCGAATTAGTATTAATGAAAATATTAAGAATTTTAAATAATAATGGAATAGATGTAGATGATCTTTCAGCAGTTCCAACTAATCTTGAAGAAATTTTCTTAAAAATGGTAGAGGAAAATGTATCCAATAATTAGACTTGTAAATAGAAATCTAACAATTTCTATTAATCCAGCTTTTTTACTTTGGCAAATTATCTTCCCAGTTATTTACATCTTCATTGCAGGATTTGCATACTCTTCTTTAATCCAAGAAGTTCCTTTTGGACCAAAGGGTCTTGCATATCCAGCATTTTTGGCCTCTGGAATGATTGGATTTAACATTATGAATAGTACATTAGTCTCAGGGATCATTATTTGGAATGATAGGAAATACGGTATGTTTGAACAAATAATGTCTGGACCATTTACCAGACCAAATTATATTTTAAGCAATATCTGCACGATTGGAATTATCGGTCTTGTTAGTGCTGCATTGATTGCAATAATTGGATATCCAGTATTTTTTGATTCCATTGATTTTTCACTAGTTACAATCCCACTGATAGTTTTTGCTGCTGTGACAGGTTCAGTTTTGTTTGGTTCGATAGCCTCAATTATTGCAACAAAATTAAAATCAAGTGAAGGATTTAATGTAATTCTAAATACAGCATTTCTTTTCTTTGCCTTCGTAAGTACCGCATTTTATCCAGCCGAAGGTGCTCCTGAACCTCTACGAACTGCTTTTTATCTAAATCCTCTAACCTATCTGGTAGATGTTATCCGTGCAGGAATTTTTGGAGAAATTACTGAATTCGTTATTTTAGAGATGGGAATCCTTACAATTATTGCAACTGTTCTTTTCATAGTTGCAACAAAACTGCTTACAAAATTAGATTTCTAGGTGTAATAGAGTAGCCCGGCCCAGACTCGAACTGGGGTCAAGGGCTCCAAAGGCCCCTATGCTTGACCGCTACACTACCGGGCTTCCAAAATCCAGCATGTCAGTTCCCTTAATGAACTTTTTAGTATCTTTATTTTTTTAAACATAAAATTTTGTTGCGATTTAATTTACCTTAAACAATTTTTGAATAAGAGTTTCGACTAGACTAAATTTTTTCCATCATATTTCTATCAACTAGGATTTCCAATAATTTTAATAATTTTCACATTTTTTGAGGATTTAATTCTTTTTTTAAAAGGTTATTTTTTACTAATCAATTTTACGTGAAATTTGATAATCCGATTTTTGTTCCTTAAAGGAACAAAAATTTCCTTTGGATTTTCTAAAAAGATTGTCATGTTGTATGATTCCTCTCATGTTTTCCGACAGAATTTTGGTCAAAAATTCAAATTTGGATATTTTTAAACTTGACTATACAAACTAAAAGTTCACAAATTTTTATGATTTTTTCTAAAAGTTAAGATTGATTTGCTTCAAAAAAGGGAATCGTTTAGGAGTTAATAGATCCATCCATATTTTCAGGTATTTTTCGTTATTATCATAAGTTCAATAAGTTTTTCTTAGTCTATTGCATAGCTGTCAATGTAATGGGGGGATCAAAAGTGGTAGTTTATGGACTAAGTACTGAGGGGTATGCAATTGCCTCTCAAATGGCAATGAAGGGAGCGGATGTCTATATTATTGACGAATCCAACCCATCAGCTATATCCCTTAAAGCAGAAATTGCAAAAATTTACCCAAACGTCACCTCACTAAAGGAAGATGAACCCCTATTAGCTATGGAGCCAATTGATGTTGCAATTTCAAAAGCCCAATATCTTTTCTTTACCCCAAGAGTTAGAAAAACTGGTCAAGATATAAAAACAGAAATTCATTCTAAATTCAAAGACGCCACAAATTCCTTAAAAAAAAATAGTTCTGTAATCTACACCCTACCAACTGGATTTGGAGGAAATAATGAAAATATTTCACTCTTAGAACATATTACAGGATTAGAAATTGGGAAGCAAATTTCTTACTTTTACTATCCCTTAGAAGATTTAAATCAACAACCCAAAACAATCGGTTCTTTTAATGGAAAAGAAGACCCAAAGTTAGTTGAACTCTTATCCACAAGTAAAAAAGAAAAAAAATTTGTAGCAATTTCCTCATCTGAACATTTTCATGCAATCAATGTATTATCTAGGTTTTCTAGCCTTTGTAGTATTTTAGAAGTTTGTAAATATGCCCAAGATGATATTACTAAAAAAGATCTTTCTTCAGACGACTTTCAAGAAATTTTCTTGGATGATATGGTTACCGGATTACATGATCTCAAATCATTAGGTTCCTCTTTCGAAGGAGCCAATACTCTAATGTATCTAATTAATGGAAGTGTAAAAGGAATTGATGGGTACATCAAAAGATTAATTGATGAAATTCGTTCCACTTTAAAGAAAAATGATCTTAAAGCAAGTAGAACAAAGATTGCAATATCTTGGACCCTTGATCAACATGCAATGCGAGGTGATAAAATCGAGATGTTACAAAATCTAACTTCTCGATTGCGTGATTATATTGGAGATGTCGAAGCATATGAGGATCCTCATCTAGATCTATTTCATAGTGATAAAACTACAATCGTGATAGCCTGCTCAAAGTTAGATTTTGAAAATATTGAAAAAAATAAAAAAGATTCTAATCTTATAATTGTAAAAGCAAATCCTTTATGTGAAACTATTCAATAAGCGTATAAATTAGCTTATCGATTACCGTGTGTGAAATGTCCGATGAAAATAACTCAGATGAAATTTTGGTTGAAGTAAAATCCGACGATAATCGCACAAATAAAGATTCAATAGAGAACATTGAAGAAAATATTTCCTTAAAAGAAATACAACATCTTCTTGAAAAAGAAAAAGAAAAATCACAAAATCTGGAAAACAAATTAAAACATGCATTAGCTGATTTTCAAAATTTAAATAAAAAAACACAATCAGAAATCGAAAATGGAATAAATACTAAATTATCTCGATTTATGATAGAATTCCTAACAATTTATGATGATTTTGTTAGAGCAAAAGAAGTTTTTTCCAAAGATGAGGTAAATATAGAAGGATTAAATTCTATCTTAAAAAACATGAATTTGTTATTGGAAAAAAATAACGTAGTTCCCATTGAAGCTTTGGGAGAAATTTTTGATCCTAATATTCATGAGGCGATCTCAATAATCACAGATTCTAAGCTTGATGATAATACTGTCACCAAAGAAATCAGGAAAGGATATATTTCTCATAATAAAGTTATTAGACCAACGCTAGTAGAAATTTCAAAAAAACAAGGTGAAACTTAAGATGACAAAAATAATAGGTATTGATTTAGGAACGAGTAATTCGGCTGCTTCAGTAATTATGGGTGGAAAACCAACAATTATTCCTGCAGCTGAGGGGGCTACCGTAGGTGGAAAAGCCTTTCCCTCAATTGTGGCCTTTACAAAGGAGGGAGATCTTTTAGTTGGTGAACCAGCTAGAAGACAAGCAGTAACAAATCCTGATAGTACAATAGCAGCTGCAAAAAGGAAAATGGGTAGTGACCATATTTTTAAAATTCAAGATAAAGATTACAAACCCCAACAAATCTCTGCCTTTATTCTTCAGAAAATAAAAAAAGATGCAGAATCTTTTGTCGGTGAAACTATTGGAAAAGCAGTAATTACAGTTCCAGCATATTTTGATGATAACCAAAGACAAGCAACAAAGGATGCTGGTATTATTGCTGGATTAGAGGTGGTTAGAATAATTAATGAACCCACAGCAGCATCACTAGCCTTTGGTTTGGACAAATCCAAAGAAGATATGAAAATTTTGGTCTTTGATTTTGGTGGCGGAACTTTAGATGTTACAGTTATGGAAATGGGTGGTGGAGTGTTTGAGGTAATGAGTACTTCTGGTGACACCCAATTAGGTGGAACTGACATGGATAAGGCTGTAATAGATTTTGTTCTCGATGAATTTAAGAAAAAAGAAGGTTTAGATCTTTCAACAGATACCACAGCAATGGCTAGAATTAGAGAAGCAGCAGAAAAAGCAAAAATTGAACTTTCAACAGTTATGGAAACCGACATTAATCTTCCCTTTATAGCACATGATCCCTCATCCGGTGCAAAAAATCTTGAATTAAGAATAACAAGAGCCAAGCTAGATGAATTAATTGGGCCTATCATTGAACGTTGTAGATCTTCGATAGAAAAGGCTCTTGAAGATGCTAAATTAGGTAAATCAGATATTAACAAAATTGTAATGGTTGGAGGACCTACAAGGATTCCGTTAGTAAAAAAATTCGTAAGTGAAGTAATTGGGAAAGATGTTGAATCTGGAGTAGATCCAATGGAGGCAGTTGCAATGGGTGCGGCTATTCAAGCTGGTATTATTGCCGGAGACGTTACCAGTGATATCGTATTACTGGATGTGACTCCGTTAACTTTAGGGATTGAAACTATGGGAGGCGTTAGAGAACCACTTATTGAGCGTAACACTACAATTCCCACTTCAAAAAGTAAGGTATTCACAACAGCCGCAGATAATCAAACTGCAGTTACAATCCATGTAGTTCAAGGAGAACGACCTATGGCTAATGATAATGTATCTTTAGGAAGTTTTAATCTAACTGATTTACCTCCTGCACCAAGGGGCATTCCGCAAATTGAAGTAAAATTTGACATTGATGCAAATGGAATAATCAATGTTACGGCTAAAGATCTTGGCACGAAAAAAGAAGCCACCATTACAATTGAATCTAACACCAAACTTTCAAAAGATGAAATTGAAAAACTCAAAGAAGACGCAGAAAAATTCTCAGAAGAAGATAAAAAGAAAAAAGAGAAAATTGATCTCAAGAACGAAGCTGAAAGTTTCATCTATACAACAGAAAAATTAGTTAATCATGATCTTAAAGATAAAATTTCACAAGAACAAGGGATAAAAGTATCTGAAACCATCAAAGAAGTGAAAGAAGCCTTAGATAAAGAACCAGATGAGTTAAAACCAAAACTTGAAACTTTAAAATCAACTGTCAATGAAATTACTACCGAACTTTACAAAAATGTCACACCTCCTCCTGGCCCAGATCAACAAACAACTGAAGAACAACAGGAAAAAGCTACAGGAGAACAACAAGAGAAGACAACAGGACAAAGTACAGAATCATCATCTAATGATGAAACAAAAAAAACCTAACTCTTCTAAATCGATCGTTTATACATCAATAAAAATTAAGGAATAATTCATGACTGCAAAACGTGATTACTATGAGGTTTTAGGAGTCTCAAAAACTACGCCTATTAACGAAATTAAATCACAATATAGAAAATTAGCCTTAAAGTTTCATCCTGACCGAAATAAATCCAAAGAAGCTGCAGAACATTTTAAAGAAATTTCTGAGGCTTATGCCGTAATTTCGGATCCTGAAAAAAGACAAATTTACGACCAACATGGTCATGCGGGAGTAGATGGTCGATACAGTACCGACGATATTTTTCAGGGCGCCAGTGCTAACTTCAGTGATATTTTTGGGCGTTCTGGAGGTGGATTTGACTCTATTTTTGAATCAATATTTGGCAGAGGAGGAGGTTTTGGGACACAACAACCAAGAGGTTCAGATCTTTTGTATCAGACTTCGGTCACTCTAGAAGATGTTTTATCTGGAAAAAAAATGGAAATTGAATTAAAAAAAAATATTGAATGTAACATTTGTTCTGGTTCCGGTTGTAAACCTGGAACAAGCCAAAAATCATGTGATAGTTGTAATGGACAAGGTCAAGTTCGAAAAAGTAGAAGCATGGGTTTTGCTTCCTTTGTTACAGTTGAACCATGCTCATCATGCAGAGGAAAGGGATCATTAATTGAGACACCTTGTACGGAATGTAAAGGAAGTGGAAAGAAGAAGGGAACTAAAAAAATAGAGTTTGATATTCCTCCAGGAATTGATAATGGAGATTATACTATTCCAAACGAGGGTGATGAGATCCCAGGTGGGATTAATGGAGATTTAATTGTTCGAATTCGTGTCCTAGATCATCAGGACTTTAAAAGAGATGGAGGAGATATTTTTTATGATCAGAATGTATCAATGATTGATGCTGCTCTTGGAGGAGAATTTACAGTACCCATTTTAAATGGAACTGAAAAAATAAAAATTGATTCTGGAAGTCAACCAAATACTATCATCAAACTCAAAGGAAAAGGATTACCACGAATGAATTCAAGGGGAAAAGGAGATCAATATGTAAGGATTGTAGTAAACATACCAAAAAAACTCAGTAAACACCAAAAAAATATGCTAGAAGAAATTAAAAACTCCTTTGATTAGGGATAAATTAAACTAAAACTTTTCTTGGAGATAATTTACAATACAAAAATACTAATCCTAGGTTATAGAAAAATTACGAATTAAATCAAGGTTCCTTGGTAAAATTTCGGATAATTACTTGGTGACCTTTTCGTACATGTGATGAATGTCTGGAATTTAAAATTTCTTTAATTTTATCCCTATCATAATATTTGGAATTATATCGGCCTAACATCCTTTTGCAATTGTTACAATAAATTTCGTTAAATTTCATTTAATCACAGTAAGTTATTGAAATCTATTTTGAAAAACTGGGTAATAAAGAAACTTATTCTAGATTTTTAATTTTCAAATTGCGGGAGTTACCCAGCCTGGCCAACGGTGTAAGGTTCAGATCCTTATCTTCTAGGAGTTCGTGGGTTCAAATCCCACTTCCCGCATACAATTTACATCGATAAACTGTTGGGATATCAAACAAAATTAACAATGGTCCAATTTGGTTCAACTCCACGGGGATTCACCTACCAAAATGGGGACAAAAATGGACGCAGATAGGTACAGGTGTTTAGGTCCAATTATTATCCCAGACTTCTCCATAATAGTTGGTTTCCTTACTGATATCAAAATCAATATC
>JAOTXZ010000016.1 GCA_029862085.1 Candidatus Nitrosopumilus sp. | reverse complement strand
ATTATCAAGGGCAAATGTTCCTGCAACCATTCCAATGCACCAAGGATTCTATGATGGCGGTGAGGTTCACTTTATCATAACTGATTCAAGTGATCCTACACATGCAGAAATCATCACAGAAAGCCAAGGGTGGCAAGTAGAACTTGCACCATTGTTGGCAAATGCACCAGATGAGGCACTCTCAAAAACATACATGTTTACAAACGGAGTAACTGGTGATGGTGTTCATGGATTTCAAGGTGAAGTATTTACCAGCACTCCAGCACAGTCAGACACATACAGTGCACTGACCTCACATGTACACGTTACATGGAGTGACAGTGTAACCCCAAGAATACTTGATTCAGAAGGGATGATTATGGCAGCTGAAGATGCAGGTGAAATAACACTAGCTGATGTTCCAGTAGTTTTGAACATGCCACAAATCGTTTGGCCAGAAGGTCAGATGATGGTAAAAGAAGACAAGAATTTGGCAGATGACACTCCATATGGTGGAGGACAAGTACTTGACATCGATACAGAGGAGATGACGGTGACTTTTGTTGCCCACAGAGGTTGGGGTCCAGATGGTAGGACAATCTATTACATTGTAACTGATGCTACACCAAGTGCTCCGGCAGGAATGATGGGCGTAGTTGATGCACCAACTTCTGCAAGCCTGATTGCAAACTCTGCAGCAGTTGATTTGTTCCAATTTGGTAACGGTATTGTAGGATCTGGTCCAATGGGATTCCAACCAGGAATCGCAGCAGGAGCTCCAGGTGATGCAAACTATTCTCCAATGTGGAGAATATTCATGATTGGCTGGGAGAATCCAGATGCTGCTTCTCTGCTAGAGACCAAAGCTGACATTGATGCCTATCAAGAGGCAGGACTAATTTCAGTCGGACTTGCAAGACCAATGGATACTGATCACATCGTCAATTGCCCATTCATAGATCCCTTCCAATAGGGAAATACTTTTTTTCTTTTTTTGGTTTTATTATTTCTAAAATAATAAATTATTTTTTTGGTAAAGTTTGAAATTAATTAAGAATTATTTAGAGATTGAATTTAAATTAAATCATCGTCAATATCTAAGAGTATACAAACTGATTGAGATTTGAGATATGCTTCAAAACGACATTCATCAGAGCAATGAGTAAGAGAAGAATCAACAAGATCAACTCCACAAACTTGACATTTATCCCCCAATACTATCGCCCAGTTTAACGTAAAAATGGTGTTTATTAAATATTTTAATTTGTAATTTCAATTTATTACAATTTCTAAAATTAATGTTTTTATTATTGGAAATTTTTTTTTTGAAAAAGATAAGAATTATTTTATTAACTTTAAATAGAAAATAACAATTTGCATTACTTTTGACTCATTCTTTTAGCTTCACCACTTTTTATTTTGTTAAATGCCTCAAAAACTTCATTATCATTTGAATCAATGACTGTTCTTTTTACTCGTTGTTTATCTTTTGTAACAACTGCAGTACCAATTGCTTGTGCTACTAAAAGTGGCGGTGCTAAAACATCACATGCAGATTCTTGAGTTTTATCTTTCGATGAAGAAATTATTTTATATGCTTCAAAAATTATTTTCCGACTAGTATTTCCAACGTTGACAATTTTTCCAACTATTTCTAAAAAATCTCCACCGTGAACTGGTTCAAGAAATTCAACTTTTTCATATGCTCTAAGAAGTCCTTCATCACCATCATACCTAATGGTCAATTCTGTGGCTACATCCCCAAATAACTGCATAATGTGAGCCCCATCCACTAAATTTCCTGCATAATGAACATCATTGGTACTAATTCGTACTCGCAATTTTACTTCAGGAAATATTTCCATAAATTAATTAAAATTTCTTTGAATATTAGATTTGTTCTAAAATTCTAAAAAATTGCGAGTTGTGACTCTAGATTAGTTTGTTTTTTTGGCTATGGAGTACCACAAAACCAAATTCTTTTTTAAAAAACAAATTCTAGTAACACTATGGGTTTTTTATCTAAATTTAAGAAGGACTTGGAGAATGCAAAGAGAAACAAGGCTGCCCAGATTAATGGAAAAAACCTTAAAGAAATTCTAAAGAAATTCAAAGAAGATAGAGACAGAATAGAAAAAGAGACAGGGGTTCGGCCGCAAATTGATGATACAACACAAATGTTTATGCAAAAAATTCTTAATGTTTGGATTCAGGAGGGAAAAGAAATTGATGAAGAAAAATTTTGGTTGGAAGTTGATCACAACCGACAGTTTACACATCCGGTTGAATATTATGAGATAAAACGGTAAACCATTTGGAAATTGAATCGTTTTAGGAAAGAATATTTTTCAATATTTTTAGTGCTTCTGCATGTCTTTCAGGAGTGAGCCATAATCTTTTGTATATTTTAAAATCAGTTTCTAAAACAATGGCTTTGTCTTTTTTAGGCCGTTGACTATCAAAGTGAAACCAATCCCGAAAATTACTGGTTCCTGAAATTCTATGCTTTCCTGAAAATACTCCCATTTTTTTCTCTGAGATTTTTTTGATGTGTTCTATTTTTACCTCTTTTTTACCCCATGGCAAACACCAAGCCTTGAACTTTAATTTGTTCTCAAAAATTTGGAGGTATCTATCATCATACAATTTTTTCATTAGTTAAACAATTGATATGTCAGTTATAATTTTTTTTAGTATTGTATATGGAAAATTAAATTCACGGATAATCCCAGACACAAGATACAAATAAAATCTAAAAATGGTTTTAGAGTATGGTAGAGTTAGTCTCTTTTGACAATACAAGAAACTATGAGGATTTTAGAAAACAGATCCCATTAAAAATTCAACCTCTTTTTGACTCAATTCGAGAATATTGCCTATCCTTAGGAGAAAATGCAGTTGAAGATATCAGAATGCATAGAATTGTCTTTGGAAAATCAATGACTTTTAGATGGTTTGCAGATGTGGCACCACAAGAAAATTCGGTTATTATTAAAATTCAGAGGGACCGCAAAGAATCCCCTAAAACCCTTCAGGTGGACATAGATCAGGATCTTACAAGTCTTAAAAAAGATCTAAAAGACGCCTTTGAAACAATTCGATAATTCTTTTAATATTATTTTTTTGGGAAATTAAATTAAAAAATGGTTTTTTAGCAACAAAAATTTAATCAAATTATAATGGAATTACAAAAAGAACTAGCTAAGGGCTTGTCGGTATGTAGAGTACTAAATGGAATGTGGCAGGTCTCAGGGACACATGGACAAATTGATCCCCAAAAAGCAATTGATGAAATGGTAAAGTACCACAATTCCGGATTTACTACTTGGGATCTGGCAGATATTTACGGTCCTGCAGAATCATTTATTGGAAACTTTAGAAAAACCCTTGAAAAACTTGAAGGTAAAGAGGAATTAAAAAACTCCCAAGCATTAACTAAATTTGTTCCAAACCCCGGACCTATGACTAGGAGTATTGTAGAGTATTACATTGATCACTCCCTAGATAAAATGAATACTGAACGTCTTGATTTGATTCAATTTCATTGGTGGGATTACAACAATCCCAGTTACATTGATGCTCTGGTTCATTTATCAGACATTCGAGATAAAGGAAAAATTAAACACGTGGGACTTACAAACTTTGATACTGAGCGATTAGAAATTATCAAAGAGCAGGGACTAGAAACAATATCCAATCAGGTACAATATTCCATTTTGGATCAAAGGCCTGAAAGGTTGATGACTCCGTTTTGTCTAAAAAATAATGTACATCTGTTTTCATATGGTACTTTGCTTGGAGGTTTTTTTTCAGAAAAATATCTAAATTCACCTGAACCCCTGCGAGGTGATCTTTCTACTGCAAGCCTGCAAAAATATCATAACATGATAAATGCTTGGGGAGGATGGGAGTTATTCCAGGAATTATTGAATGTTTTATCACAAATCTCCCAAAAACACAGTTGCAGCATAGCAAATGTGGCTACGGCTTTTATTTTAGACAGGCCACAAGTTGCAGGAGTAATTATTGGTGCAAGACTAGGCATCTCAGAGCACCGGGAGGATAACTCTAGAGTATTTGATGTCCATTTGGATTCAGAAGATCATTTAATGATAAAATCAATTACCCAAAAATCAAGAGATCTTTTTGAGATCATTGGAGATTGTGGATCTGAATATAGATAATTTCAAATCTAAAAGAGCGATCAATTTTAAAATTAGAACTATCTAGAATATTTTTTAAAAATTTATAATCTAATGTTGTTTTGATTCATTATGCTAGATATGATAATAAATCTTGTAGCTCAAAAGGTTGGAATTAGTCCACAAATGGCACAGATGGCAGTTCCTCTAGTTTCAAAATTTATCCTACAGAAATCAGAACCAAACCAGGCCTCGGGTTTACTATCGGCACTACCTTCAGACATAACTGGAATGTTCTCAGATGATGAGAAATCAAACTTTACAACCACCAAACAAGATTTAACAGAAGACGAAATGATCAATACTCTTGATAGTCAATGCGGTATTAATGACAAGGAAAAATCAAAACAAGCAGTATCAGAGATTATGAAATCTCTGCAACAAAATTCCAATCAAAAAGACGGTGATTTGTTTGGAAGTATGTTGGGAAATCTTGGCAACAAGGGATTAAATCCATTTGGTTAAGATCTAAAAAGGAAAAAATTTAGGGATTTTTTAAAAATTCATCATACTTTATTTCTGGGAATTTTTATCGTAAATGTAGTTGGATTGTTTTTAACAGAAATTGTACCCTTGTGCTTATCCACTATACTTTTTACACTTACAAGCCCTAGTCCTGTTCCTTTTTGTTTTGTTGTAACTAGTGGTTCAAATATTTGCTCGATTGGATCGAGAGTAATTCCAGGACCAGAATCTGTTATTTCAAGAATAGTGTCTTTGTCAGTTTCAGATACTGTAATATCTATTGTTCCAGTTTTTTTGATTTCTTGAATAGCATTTAGAATTAAATTAATTAATAAAATTTCTATTTGATGTTTATCAGCAAAAATGAAAATTTTATCGTTTGTCTTATTGATGGTTATTTCAGAAGGAATTCTCATGGTTTCTAAAACATGACTTATTTTAGTGCTAAGATTGAATTTGGAATATTCAAGAGGAGATTGTCTTACAAAATCTAAGACTTCATTAACCTGATGACTGATTCTTTCTATTGAATTTTCCATACGATTTATCTGCTTCTCATCAAGTTTTTTTTGCCGTTTTAAAACCGCAACGTCCATCTTTAGCACAGAAAGAGGATTCCTTATATCATGAGAAACTCTTGCTGCTAATTCACCAATTGCTCGTTGTTTCTCATTTTTTAAAGATTTTTCTTGATAATATCCCAGCTCTACTGCCATTTGGTTAATGTGATTCCCTATATCACTAAATTCTGTTATTTCTTTACCATCAATACGCGTTTCAAAATGACCTTGAGAAATTTTTTCTGTTGTTTGTTTTAAAATTTGAACATTTTTTTTCAATGATTCATTGATAGTTAACACGACTGAAAAAAGTGAAATTAGTATAAAACCAAAAAATAATACATTTGAAAACTGCTGAATTATTGAAAATTGCCCTATTTGGTTTTGAGCGAATTCTTGTCCCCTCATCTCCATCTCTTTAGCATTATTTAATATCCCAATCATCCCTTCTTTTTCAAAGGAGATACTCTGTATGAAAGAATCTATTTGTGAATTATCCCTGGAATTTTTTAAAATAAAATCTTCTACGAGTGAATTGTAATTGATTAAAGAATTTTTCATTGATCCGGAAACATCTATCATCGTTTCCCGCATTGGTTCGGGAGCTAAATACTCACCAAAAGAATTTTTTCCCATTGCCAATGAAGAATAATGATTTACTTTATCATTGATTTGATTCATATTTTTTTTATGATCGTTCAAATTATCATCTAGAATTAACCCAAAACTTAGAATTGTTCCGTGATTGCGCTCTAATTCTACCTCTATTCCCATTAACGTTGAGATAGCAGTGACACTCATCAAATCATGATATTCTGAAATTTTAATTATTTGATTTTCGATATAATTACTAAAAATAACATTTATCGAAAAAAGTATTAAGAATAAAATGAATCCAGATATGAATAATGATTTGATTTTCTTAATTTGGTTTTGAAAAATCACAAAACTAGTTAAAGAAACCATGATCAAAACAAGTCCAAAACCAATTAAATTACCCGTCTGAGCTAGTGTAATTTCATTATTGTTGTATTTTACTAAAATCAAGGTTAGAGTTAGTGAAAATAAAACTAGTCCAGATAATGCCGGAAGTAATTTTAATTTTTTAATTTTTAAGTTTTTAGATTTTTTTTGGATATAGCCAAATAGATTGTTATATGAGAACCTGTCATTCTCTAATGTGTCTTTGTAGTTTTCTTGTTTTTTTTGTATTTTTTTTTGGATGATTTCCATTTTACTAATCTGAGCCCTAGATTTTTTTCATAAATATGACTTGATAATGAATTGGACAAAAAAATTACAATTAATGCTAAATTTATTCAAAACATATACTCTGAATTTTACGTTAAAATTATTTTATTTTATATCTTAGAATAGCTAAAACGGAATTATTAATATCTAATTTTTGAATAATTTTGGCCGAAGCGGCAAATTCTATTTTAGCTGAGGTATTTTTGGCAAGCTCCAACATTTTCATTATATTTTTGAATTGGGAATTTTTGTGATAATCTGCAGAAACAATGAGAGTTTCTACTGCTCCAATTTCCAATGCCTTGTAAATAATGTCATTTCTTTTTGCAGTTAACCCTTCTTTGACTAGTTTTTCGTAGCGTTTGATAATATCTGCAACATATGCTCTCCTGTGCTGATACAGGTGATGAATGATTTTCTTGTGGATGTCATTTGGCGTGGAAGAAAATGACAAATTTTCAACAAATCGGCATATTTTTGCTGATTCTAAATCAAGCTGGCTATGAAACTCTTTTTTTGCGGGACCAATACCCCCCAAAAGTATTAGATCTAAATTTGAATTCATTTCTCTGACTTTGGTTGCGATTTTTTTAAAGAAAACATGAATTTTGGTTTGCCTTGCTCTTAGAAACCTTCCCTGACTTTGTCCACCCTTTCGATGTCTCCCCTGTAAATCAATTCTAAGTTTTGCTTCTTGAATAATTTGATTTCCATAAAATTTCTGAATTTTTGCAGATTTCTGATCAAGTGTAACTACCAAAACTGTGTAATTGATTTTAAGAATGTCACCAAATGGCTTGGTGTATGGCTTTTTACTTGCCATGTAGATATAGGGTAATTTTTTTGAGGTTCCTATTTCTTTGGTGTTTACTTTTCCCCCTTTAATCCATCCAAAAATACATAGAGTTTTTGTAAACCTGCCTGCAGATGATGGGTTTTCCTTGAGTGTCCTAATTCTTTTTTCAATTTCAAATTCAATTTTCTCAAAGGACTCCTTTCTTTTTGTTTCTTGGAGTAAAGATATGGTTTCTTGTCCTTTACCATAGGGATAATAGACCGTTATACATGGAGAATCAATTTGTTTTATCTCTTGTAGAAACTGGTTTATTGATAACCATTCTTTTGGGGAAATCTCAGAGTATCCTAGATTATTTTTCACTGAGATTGTTTTTTTCTTTCCGTAAATAACTACTACGATTATATCAGATTATTTTTCAGAACGGTATAGTAGTTTATCGAAGATCTATCTAAGATTTTGTTTTAATTTTTTGTTCATATAAGAAGAGGGGAATATTCTAGTTTACAGTAATTGAAGCATTTGCCCAAGGATGAATCATGCAAAAATATTCGTATTTCCCCGCTTCTTCAAATTTAAAAGAAAAAGTTTCTCCAGAATTAATCAATCCACTATCAAAAATTCCATTGGGTCCTTCTATGATGTTTCCACTAGTAACCGTGTGAGATGATGAATCATTATTTTTCCAAATAATCTCACCGCCTGTGAAAATAATCAAAGATGAAGGGTCATAACACAAGTTTGATTCTTCACATCCAGGTATGGAGGTTCCAGCTGGAATAGACACCAGTCTTGAGGGTAATTTAGATGAGGCAAGTTCTTTGGCAGTTTCTCCAAATTCTTTCGTTTCTTTAACAATTTGTTTTGAGGATTCTGATACCTTTTCCATCGTTTCAGAACCTGACTCTTGGATGGTCTGACCTGCCTCTTTTATTGAAGTAGTTGTTTCTACTACAGGGAAAATTTCTGATGCTCCTAAGCCTGAAAATGAAGTAATTCCTAATGCCACAGCAACTACAGCAATAGCAATTCCAATTCCTGCCTTATCCATCGAAGTCATGATATTACAGTAAATTGTCTTCTCTAAAAAGGAGCAGAACATTATCAAAATAGAAAATCAAGTTAAAAGATTAAGTAATAAAATAAAAAATATTAAACATGACTGATGATCCCTTTTGTCACTGTGGTTCTTGTGGCCATGAAAAGGTAGATGAATGTTATACGAAACAATGCTCATGTTGCCTAAGTGATCATCAAGGTGCGTTTGGTAAAAATAAATGATTAAAAATAAGATAAAAAAAATTCTTGTTCCAATAGATGGCTCAAAAAATTCTTTGAGAGGATTAGATGAAGCAATTTTCTTTGCAAGACAATGTCAGGCAGTAATTATTGGACTTCATGTTATCAAGGTTCCAGCCGGATTTGTATTAAACAAGAAAAAGCTTGAATCTGGAAGTATAAAGTCAGTAGAAATACTGATGGATGCCGCTAAAACTAAAGCTGCCAGACACGGGGTTCAATTAAATTACAAGATAATAAAAGGTGCAGATCCCGGTTATGACATTGTACAATTCTCAAAACATCATAAAAGTGATCTTATTGTAATTGGTGCAAGAGGACTTGGTGCCTTTAAAGAAGCATTCCTTGGAAGTGTATCCAACTATGTTCTTCACAAATCAAAAATCCCTGTTTTAATTGTGAAATAAAAAACCTGTCTTATTGGTTTAAAATTAAGAAGTTGAAATTTTTTAGGATGTAAAAATTGAGTTTTTTCTTTGTATTAATTTCCATCAATGTTACAATTAGAAGTTCCTGGAAGACAATAAACCTGGAATTTCCATATGTGAGTCTGCGATGATCCATTTCCTGATACACTAATGAATGCCAAGAGTGTCTCTATATCATCAAAACTTTTTGGAATTTCCCAAGAAAAAATAAAATATCCGTTTTGGTCCGTAAGTCCATCATACTCGCGAATTATATCTTCCCCATAGTCTTCAATAGTTAAAGTGACTTTTGCGCCTTCTATGGGATTGTATCCATCAGAAACCCGAACATTGATTGTATGTGTTGTTCCCCTTCTAACCATCTCTTCTCCAGTAATTACAACTTGAAGGGTAGGGGATGCAGTCTTAGAATTTACAATTAACCCCATGTCTGCCAGATGTTGAATAGAGTAAATAATCTCAGAGGAGGTTATTTTGTCTTCTGCCCACCACTCGAATGCCTTAACAAGCCATGGAGGAAAATCAGACTTTGGTAATGTGGTTTTTGTTAAATGAAAAAAGGAAACAGATTTTTTCTCTCCTGCAAATTCGATTTGTACTTTGTAGGTTCCTGGTTGTGATTTCCAAGTAATTGGATAGACAGTAAAGTATTGCCCAGTTTCAAGCAAAGCAGAATTAATGGTTTCTTTTTTGCCATCAGGGGAGAAAATTTGTAAATTTACATTGGCCGTCTTTCCAAATTCATTGATTCTTCCTGAAATTTTGATAAAATCTGTTTCACCCATACCTGGAATTGTATAGATTTGCTGAGAAGGATACATGTTTTTTATCAATTTTTGATGGGAAAGATTTGCAATTATTGTTTTGATCGCATTTTCATCAAGGTTATTTTCAAGATGCAGTTGTTTTACATCTTCTTTTATCCCCTCAGGAATCTGAGGTTCGCCATATGCAAAAGTAATCGTAATTGAAACCAAACATGCTATTATTGCGAGGGCCTTCATTGTTTTATCAGGATGGTTCTTCATCTACTCTAATTTTTTCTTCTAAATCTTCTAGTCCTAAATCCATATCAGTAGAATAACCCACTGGTTTTTCAGAACCATAACTGCTAGTTTTTACTTGGGGTTTCTCAGGTTGATCTTGTGTTAATTTGTGAAGATATTTTCTATCAGAAACATACAACATTTTATTTTTCTCAAGGGTTTCCTTGATGTGTTGTAGTCTTGGGATATCTCCGTAACCTATCTCAAGCATCCTTTTTACGTCATCAAGTAAAGAAGTCATATGGTATCCATAAATCCAAGATAATTAAATAAATTTTTCATTTTTTTAACAAACTTTGTCGAAAAAATTTAGAGTTCCAATCCAAATGCACCTGCAACATTTGAGAATCTCATGTAAGATTCCAAGTATTGACTACCTTTGGGAGTAATCACAAATGTATTTTTTCCATCATATTCTATTCTGTTGATTAGTTCTGAACCTGTTAGATTCTCTAGGAATTTTGATAATCTAGTATGGGAAAGATTAGCTTTTGCCAATAACCTTGTGGTCTTTATTCCTTCTTCTCCAGATTCTTTGGTTGCATTGAGTAAATCACCTACAATCTGCATACTGGTTCTATACATTACCATACCTAATGAATATAGAATTCTAAATAAAAGGACAATGAATGATTTCTCAGTGGTTTTATTGAAAAATGATCATTTTTTTTTAAAATGTAGTAGCTTTTTTGAAATTACAAATTTTATTTCACAAAAATTCTAGCCACAAAGTGTCTTACATTTTTTGAGACACTGACATTTTTGAAACATTTGAGTTTTCCATATAGGCTTCACTACGATTTGTTTTTTCCACCTGTTGAATTGCCGGTATCATATGATATCAAACATGTAAGATCTATGCCTGTCTGACCCTGATCACAGTCTTTTTTGAGCTTTCTGCTGCTAAAAACGAACATGAAAACTTCCCCTATAGCTGCCAAACGGTTCATGCCATCTGAGATATCAGATGTTTATCTTTTGATTAGGTCTTAACCAAGTTTTTGGAATTATTTCCAAAATCTCTGGATTTTTAACCACCAAAACTCTTCTCTCTTTGTTGAGAATATTTTCCCTTATCATTTTTCCCAAAGAGAATAATCTCAATAATGTTTGCCTTGTCTTCTGCTGTCAATTCGAATCCTCTTGATTCTAAATAATTAAACAGTTGTTCAGAGTGTATTTTCATTATTCATCTCCACAATTTAATTTCAATCAAACAAGGATTTATGGTTTGAAATGTTAAAAAAATTCTTGTGCCAAATGTTTTGGTTTAATTTATCTAAAAAATTTTGTAAAACCCACAAAAATTTGAGATTAATAAAGTAAAAACTTTGTTCTTTCCTAATTTCAAATAGTTGTAAATGTTATTTGAGATTTATTAAAAGAATGATTAGATTAATTCGAAAAAATTTACTATGATATGATTATGAGATCCCAGGATTCAAATATAAAGAAGGTAAACCTTTTACAATTTATGAGTAAAAGTAAAATTGACAAAAATATAAAACATCAGATAAAATCTGAACAAGCTTCAAAACAGCAAATTAGAACTGTACAGACCTCAAATCCAGAAATTAGATCAGATACATCTAAAGATTTTTTCGTTACATACAAACAAAATGTAGAGAAATACTTTGAACAAATGGAAAATTCAATCCCAAAATACTATCAAACATTAACCGAACTACAACAAGAATTTCTTCAAGCATGGGAAAACATGTTTAATGCAAGTCTTGCAGTTCAAAAAGAGTTTGTAAGTAAAACTGGATTGGATACCAAACAATCATCTGTTGCAAGTAAATTTGTTTCAGATACAACTGAAGCAGCTATTAAAGCTCGAACAGTAAGAGACAAAATAATTTTAACATCAATTGACACTACAAAAGAAAATGTAAAGGAATGGAATAGACGGTCACAAGAATTTGCAGATTTGAATAGAAAAATAATGCAATCTTGGATTTCTTCATTTACGACTAGGAAAAACTAGGCGTAAATTTTCTATTTTTTACCTAAATTTGTAACTTTTTTTATGATTCAAAAATTAATTATCTTTGTTCTGCCTGATATTTGGAATCATCAGAATTCCAAATTAATTTTATTTCAGAATTATTTTTAAATTGCTCAGCCATTTTTTGCATTTTTTTATGCATTTCCATGTTAATATCCTCCAAGGCTTGTGATTTGTCTTTTAGAATTTGTTCTTTATTTGATTCATTGTTTTCTCGTAATTCCATGATTTGACTAGCTAGATGATTTTTGGTCATATTCTCACTTGAATAATATTTTTTCTGTATGTTTTTTTCTTCTTGCCTTGTTAATTCATCTGCTTCTTTGTACATTACATCGTATTGTTTCTTTAATTGAATTTGATCTAGAGTGTGCAAGTCGTAAAGATCATTAATTTCTTGGTTTAATTCAAAAACTTGGTTGTCGATTTCTTTTTGTTTATCCTTTTCTAAAATGAAATGAGTTAGATCATGTAATTCAGCAGTACCTTCTTCTATCCAAGTTTCTGCAAATGATCCTAATACACATCTATATTCTTTGGTATCAAAAATATAGATTACCATGTGTCTATCTTTACATTTTGTTCCAGGATTAGTTTTTACAGCTGGAGTAAGAGAATTTTCATCAAAAATAATTTCATTTGGATCTATAATTTCTCCAATACCTTGTCTTTCCCACATTTCAGCAGTTGATTCTGTAACACATGTGTAATCACTTGAAGGTAATCTATAAACCACAATGTATCCATCACGGCATTGAGTATCTCGCTCTGTTGAAAAAGATTCGTATGCATACTTGTCATTAGGATTTGCCAAGAGGTATTCAGGATCTGAACGGTAATCCGTATAATATTCAGCAAGTTTTGATTTGGTATAGTTGTTCAGTGTTATTTGTCCTGTAGAGTTGAAAAGTAATTGTTGTGAATAATATGCCAAGTTGTGGTTTACATTAAACTGCGCATTCATTTCAATTAATTCAATTCTTTTAGTTTCTGCAGCTTTGTGGTACGCGGCTCTTGCTTCACTTAGAGTTCCACCATTGGCAATAACCTCTTTTAGTGCATCTCTACCAGCCTTAACCTTCATTTCCTTGAATTCGAATTGGTCCCAAAAGACCCCCTGTATTTGAGGGGGTTTGTCTTCTACAAATCTCTCAAAGGCAGCACGAGATGTATAGTTGGCCCAAAGATTTTCCCAATCTAAAAGGTCTTGGTTTAACCTTTCAAGGGCAATGACCCGTTTTTCTTCTAGCTCCTGCTGAGCTTGAGTTCTCTCATACTCTCTTTTTTCCAAGTCTTCAATCCATTGTTTTGTTTGTTCAATCTTTTCTAAAATATCCTGTGCAATTGGATTGTTTTGCAAGTCACCAGAGAGTGTTGTTTGTTTACTTTGCTCTGCAGAATTAATTTGTGCATTACCTGATTGGAGATTTGTTACAAAGACAAAACTCAAGGCTAAAATCATGATTATTGGAATGAGTACCCGTCTCAACGATCGATCCCAAAATTGATCGTATTTATATGATCCTCAGAATTTCTTCTCATTTTTTAAAAGCGATTTTCTTTTTTGTCCCAAAATATTTCTAATTTGTATCATTTTCAAATTACAAACAAGTAAAATATTTTCATTTTATTTATTTGTAAAATAGATGGTATGATGTATTGGGTCTGGGGATTACATCTACCTATCTATTTGATTTTCCTTGTTAACTTTAGAATAAAAACAAGCCGTAGAAATCGTTCATAGAAATTCTTAGTACTCACTATATACTAATTTGTTGAATTTAATTCAATTGAAACTGTCACCAAAATTTCACGCATCGGTTTTGGTCTTAGGTTTCAATTAAAATTAAAAAATTACTTAACCATTTGTAGAGCTATAATGATTTCGTAATATGCTTTTCATTAATGGTAAATACAAATCGTCTGACTTTGGTTTGGTTTTACATTGTGATAATAGCTTATCACAGTATTGTTGTTCCTCTTTTGAGAGTTGTGATGCATGAAGATAGTTTTTCTTTGCAGCAAGATCATAAAGAAACGAATAGTATTCCTTTAAAATCTCTTGTTCCTGTAATTCTTTGGTTTCCATTTTTTATCAAAGAATCCAAGTAATGGAATTATTTAGAATCTGGCTTACTTTTTAGTAGGTTCTTGTTCAGAATTGGAATTTTTTTTACCCCTTTAGTTCAATATTTGAACATCGGAGGCTATCTTTGCAGTAGGAGAATCAATTTGACTTTAAAATGACCATGGCTGAACCAATAATTGAGCATAAAAACGAGATCAAAATAGATGCAATCGATAGACAAATTTTAAACCTGCTTATTGCAAATGCACGTGATTCTACTAGAACCATTGTAAAAAAACTAGAAGGGATGGGAACAGAGATGTCAGAACGGGGAGTGGGAAAAAGAATTGCACGGCTTGAAAAACTTGGAATCATTCACGGTTATACTACTATGGTTGATCTAAACCAGGTAAACATGCCAATTTTACGCCTAATTACGGTGAAATTTACCTCTCCAAAAGATTTCCTCGCTAGATTAGATGAGATGAAACAATATTTGACTGGAGCACCCTATTGTGATTTTTCAGCTAGAACCAACGGTAACATTGACTGGATTGAACTCAAATTTTTCAACAACCACCAACAGGCCCAAAAAGAAGAGGATCTTTATCGAGCATGGTTTGGAGATATTATGGAAGACTATAGGTCTTATGACCTTGACATTCACAAGTTGGGATGGCAACTCTTCGATGAGGATGATTTTAATAGGTTTATCCAAAGCATGTCCAAAAAAGAAGGTGTCGATACTGGAATTACATTGTCAAAGAAAAAATCAATAAAAAAGTAATTCAGCATCTTAAATAAAAAGAATGTGTAATGTAATTATGGTATTTCGACAGTGTGTTCATTGTGGTATGGAATATGAAGATGTCTTCAATAGACGTGTTTGTTCAGATAAATGTTCATTAGAAATTTCCTAAGAAAAAATTTACTCGGAATCCTAGGCTCGCGGGTTCCATTTCTGAACCACCAGATTAATTTTGCAATTCAGTTTCTGAACAAAATATTATCAAAAAGTAAGATCCATTCTAAATAGCTTGGACATTTGTTACTGGTTGACAAAACATGAGTACAATCAACGTACAAATAGAAATCTCCGACAACAAAAGAAAACTCGGAATAATAGGTTTGTTTGCCTTACCTATTGTCGCAGCAATGTACTCCGCCGGAAACGCCTCCTTCGAGCAAGTACCGCAAATACTCACTAGTGGAGTATTTCCAGTATTGTTAACACTCGGATCATGGGGTCTAGCTGTGAAAATGGCACTACAATTGAGAAAGTAGGATAGATTCCTCTTTTCAATTTTTTTATTTATCATGTCTAATTTCAAAGATCCTTATACCATCAATTTTTATGAAAGAAATTTAGTTTTTTACCTATGAAAGCTCTTCGATTTGATGGAAAGAATATCAACTATCTTGAAAATTATCCAAACCCTGATCCTAATGAGACTTTGGTCAGGGTTAGTTTGGCTGGAATTTGTGGGACTGATTTGGAAATTTTACAAGGATACATGTCATATGAAGGAGTATTAGGCCATGAGTTTGTAGGAGTTGTAGAAGAATCAAAAAACAAAAAGTTGATTGGAAAAAGAGTTGTAGGTGAGATTAATGTTGGATGTGAAAATTGTGATTCATGCAAAAATGGAATGGAAAGACATTGTCCAAACAGAACAGTTTTAGGAATTTTCAAACGTGACGGAGCCTTTGCTGAATATTTGACACTTCCGGAAAAAAACCTTCATATCATTCCGGATTCAATTACAGATGAGCAAGCAGTATTTGTAGAACCAATAGCTGCTGCATTTGAAATAAAAGATCAAATTTCATTAAATCCTGATTGGAATGTAGCACTAGTAGGAGATGGTAGATTGTCTCAGCTAATTGTATCTGTTTTAAAGACAACTTGTTCTAATATTACCTGTTTTGGAAGACATGATAACAAGCTTGAAAGACTTCAAAAATTGGGAATAAAAACCAAGATAGGAATAGATCCAGCCCAGCAATATAATTTTGATCTGGTCGTTGAGGCAACAGGTAGTAATTCAGGATTTTTGGATTCAATGAAACTTGTAAAACCAAAAGGAATTGTAATTTTGAAATCTACAATTGCCTCTAAAGAAAATCTCGATTTGACCCCTGCAGTTGTAAATGAAATCACTCTTGTAGGTTCTAGATGTGGCCCCTTTAGACCTGCAATAAATGCGCTAGAATCGGGTATAATTTCAGTTGATGAGCTCATTGATTCAGTATACCCGTTAGAAAAATTTCAAGAGGCATTCACACATGCAAAAAAGTCAAATGTACTCAAAGTAGTTCTAAGACCTTAATTTTAATTAAAAATTATTTTTTTCTTTTTATCCATTCCCACTCAGGTCTATCACTTTCTTCATCCACTAGTATTCATCTTCCATAGAGTTTCTCTCAAAAGTGAGCTTGTCTACATACGTACAAAATTTACATTTGCAACTAGACATAATGAAACTACAAAATATTTTGATTTAATCAATTGTATGACTTTTCATAAAACACACATTATTTTTAGCCTCAATTTATGTAAAGAAATTGTATTACACAACGTTGTCCTTAAATTATTTAAATTGAATATATTGATAGACTCAAGTCTGCCCTCTATTTGCCCAATAGTTGTGTATGACTTGAGTTTTAATTCTATAATTTCTATTTTACAAAGGTTTCAATAGGGAAAAAACCATAGTATATTATGGCACTTGGAATTTACATTGCAATTGTAGTAATTGGAATTATTGCAGTTGTTATTTTTAAACTATATCGAGGTACAAGCAAGACAAGCTATTTTGGGGAACCAAACAAGTGTAAAACTTGTGGTAGAAGGTCACAAACACCAAACTGTCCTTTCTGTAATTCTGATGCAAAATCACTACGATAGTTCTAGTCTTCTAGATATCCAATAAATTTACCAGTGTTTTCTAGTTTAATGGAGTTGATTTCTTCCAAATTGTGGATGGAATTCATCTTTAGATATCTATCTGACGCAGTATACAGAACCTCTTCTATGTAAAAGGTTCTTGAATTTCCCATACCATAGTAACCTGAATCATTTTCTGAGTGAGTTACAGTTCCTTTGAGGTTAATTCCATCTTTGGGATCCAATCCAAATATGTAAAATCCATTCCATCGATTATAATCAGGCGCGATCATCTTGGAATCAGATATGCCATCCAAAGATTTTATGTCGCTACTTATTGGAATAGATAAAATATCTTTTTTCTTATCAAAGAAAAACGCCTTGTGGTTGTTTAGTGCCTCAGAATGTGTTGAAGAATCTCCTATAATATAATCATCAACTACAATAGGGTTGCTAACATCTGAAACCTCAAAGAGTGCTACTTTGACTCCTAGTTGTTGTACCCGTCCACTTCCTACTTCTTTGGTATCACGACCCACACCAATTACATAATCCTCATCGTATGGATGCAAGTAATTAGAGAATCCCGGAATTTTTAGTTCCCCTAAAATCTTTGGTGTATCTGAAGACAAGTCAATTACAAAAAATGGATCTATTTGCTGAAAAGTTACCAAATATAGTCTGTCTCCCATGAATCTGGCTGAAAATATACTCTCATCAGGGGCAATTTCATCGAGACCACCAACTACTTTTAGATTCTCATCTAAAACATAGACTGCGTTTGAGCGAACTGTTCCCTTGTATTGAGTATAATATTCCACAGTAGTTGCAACTCGGAATCTATCATCGTTTTCATCCATTGAAAATTGGTTTAGTAATCTTCCTGGAACTGAACCCTTTGCAACATATTCTAGTTTGTCCTCATCAATAGAAATCTTATGAATGATGGTCTTTCTTGATTCTTCTTGTATTCGGGAATCATATTCTGCAAGTGCCTCACGGATTTTATCAAATAGTGTCTCTTTTTGGCTTTGGGCCATCTGATTGTAAGAGTCTTGTAAGACTTCAGAGATTTCACCCCATTGTCTTGCAGAACTCAAAGAAGAATCATTTTGGATTGCTTTGATCTTATCTTGGATTTCTCCTGGAAGTAATGGCACTACAACATCAAAGAATCTGTCTCTGTTGGAATCTTCATAAAAGCCATAAGGAAGATTCTGCTGATAGGTCAGGTAAAAGTTATTCTCAGATACATAGATTGTTCCACTATACCCCATTAGAAAAGTCTCAGATGTTATTGTGTCACCAAAAATATCAATTGCAGTTAGGGTATTGAAATTTGAAAATCTTTCAATATTATCAAAGTAAAATGCATCCGGAATCATCACGGGTTCTGATCTCTCCATTATTATTGGTAAACGAGGGTATTGATAGTCGATGTTGCTGTTTGTAACAAAATAAGCATAGTTTCCAATCATTCTAGCGTCTCTAAAGTGTCCATCAATGGTATAGTCTTTGAGAATTTCTGGTTTTTCTTTATTGGAGACATCAACTATCAATGCATGAGTAACAGGATTGTATGATGGCCTTGGTATAAAGTCAAATTGTGGGATTATTTCATCTTGGCTTTGTCCATTGTAAAATATTACCAAACGATCATCATTTAGGAACATGTTTTGAATCCATTGAGATTCAATATCTAACGCAATTTTTAATACGAGTTTTGCAGATTCAGCAGGATATGCATCAATTATAGAAAGGGTGTTTTGAGAGACAATGTAAACATATTTTGAATCATTTTTCAAATAGTCTGGCTCATCAACATTTTCCACCTGAACATTTGTTGTTGAATAGTCAGCTCCACCTGATCCTGATTGTGCTTTGGATGCATCCATGTCAACAGCTGCCATTGGTTCGGCCATTGGCGCTCTTGCAGTTAGTTCCATGGTCTCCTCCATTCCACCCATAAAAACGTCTGTTCGGAAAACCCTATCGTCATAAAAATTGCCATCAAAAATATTAGAGGCAGATAAAATATCTTTGAGTTCAGATTCAGAAGAGATTTGTTTAATTTCTTGAGTTCCTTCAAACAAGTCAGAGACTGTTCTATCAACATAAACTACTTGTGGAGGAGAAGGATCACTTGTAACTTGAGGTTGTTGATCAAAACCAATTGCAAACATAAACCCCACAGTGGCAATTACCGAAATTGTCACTACAATTGGAATTATAATTTTGGAACTCATTTTTATCATCTTTTTTATTTTTTGTTAAACTGCCTTTTGACAGTTACTATAGTATATCTTTTGAGCTTAAAAGGTTAAGTGAAATTGTAATTTTACCAAACAATTTACATATACTCTAGTGTAACAAAAAGAATTCCAATGTCTGAAGAAGAAAATAGAGATGAGATTACAGAAAAAATCAAAATTATTGCCACAGATGATATAAAGATAAAATCATTTGGGGAATTGCTAACTAATGATTCAAGCAGAACAATCTTACAATTGTTGTTTAATGAAGAGCTGACTGCACTCCAGATAGCTGATAAAACTGGAATTTCTTTGCAGCTCGTAAAATATCATATAATAAAATTACAGGATTTAGGCGTGGTAAAGGTCACCAAAACAGAAAAAAATTCTAAATCACAAGATATGAAATTCTATTCTGCCTCCAAATTTAGCATGGTAATTGTTCCTCCAAAATATTCTGAAAAAACTAAAGAAAGTAAGATGCTAGTCCGTTCCTTTAAGCACATTTACAAAATTGCAGGTTTGGGAATAGCAGCGGGTCTTTCAGGTTTGATGTCAATGTCTCTGCTTCAACAAAATACTGCAGTTCAAGTTGATTTAGGAGAGAGTAAAAAGACTCAGGAGACCAGCCTCCAAGACCTTGATGGAGAATTTCAGGCAGCTGTTGAAGAAGCCACTTCTGAAAATATTGCTTCCAAAGGAGTAGATGATTCACTTGCCGCTGTACCAGCTTCCGAACCTGCACCTGATGCCTCCTTGGATTACACCCTAGAGGAGTCTCTAGAGCTCCAGGCCAGAAATATAGAGGCAGCGCAAGCAAATCCTGCTGCAGGTTCTGGAACTCCAATTTTTGATTTTGGAGATTTGGCTATTACATTTATTATTATTGCAATTATTTTTGGTGGACTAGCAGCTTTCTTTTTTATTAAATCTATCAAACAGTCAAAACAAAAACAGTTAGCATAATTTAGTTTTTAAAATATTTTTGGTAAAATTGAAATTTCATCAAAGCCTTTATTCAAAATTTACCTAATTAAATTAATGACTAGAAAAACAATTGTAACAGGAGTGATATTTAGCATTTTGATATTACCTTCTGTTAGTACCCTTGCATTTGCACAATACATAACAACTGATGGACAAACAGGACTAGATGACTATTTGAAACTTGCCCAAGATAAAGTTGTTCTTGCAAATGACAATCCAAAGGCCGGATCTGGAACACCAATGTTTGCAGCTAATGGTGTTGTAGGTGCATTGATTTTGTCTACCGGAGTATTTGGCGGAGTTGCTGTGACATTTTTTATTAGAAGCCGTCAAGGAAAATATGCTGCAATTGGACGTGGGTAATAAATCCACTCCATTTTTTAATTAATAAATTTTTTATTTTGAAAAAAGTATACATATCCTAGATTTACCTTAATTCCTGGAACTGGATCTGTTATTTCTTCACTTAACATCATCTTGTAACCTTCTTTTGTTATGTTATCAAATTCTTTGAAAAATTCTTGTTCATTTCCTTTTTTTCTTACCAATATTGCAGTTGCATCTGTTTTGAGAAAAACAATATTTTTTGAATTCAAAATTTTTTTAAAGTAAATAGAATCTTTTTTTAGGTAACCTATTTGATCTTTAATGCTACTTGTAGTTCCGCTGATCTTTTCTTTTACTCTCAAGATAACTCTATTTTTTAGATTCTTCTATATGTTTAATGATCCTCAAAGGGGCAAAATTTGTGCCTAATTTCACTCTATTTTTAATTAAATTCTAAATTGTTCAGTTTTTAACAAGAGTGATCATACCTCTCCTCGGCATAACTAAGGTATACTTCATGTCCAAAGTAGAGTTTAGATTCAATTATTTGACTTTGCGTGTATTCTTTTAATTCGGGACATGAAAGGCTCACGATAAATTCTTTTTCTTCAATCATTTCATTAGAAGTAAACATAATTACATAAATCAGGGAAACCAAAACTATCGGAGCAATAATAAAAGTAACGGGCATATTTTTTACATCTTTTTTTCTTATCAACTCCTATCCTCCAATTTTTTTAATTTTAAGGAAAGCATTATGCGATTTTGAAAAAACATTAATTTCATGACACACTCTCCCACAAGCCCAATGAAATTATGAATTTTATTTTTATAAAGTTGGCTAACTGTAATATTTTTTTAGGACATTTTTTGTAAATTAAATTTAAGATTTGTTGAATAATTGTATGAAATAATTAGTTAATAAAAAAAGAAAAATTAGATTGAAGAAATTACAATTCCTCGTTCAATTAGTTTTTCTGCTGTTGTTTCTTTGACACATATGGGTGATGCGTTTGATGTTTTCAAAACAAGTACAAAGTTTTCACGACATTCTACCATGTTTGAATCAATTCCTGCTGCTACTTGATGTCGTGGGGATAGCCATGTCATTGAAAATTCTTTTGCCTTTTCCATGAATTGATCTCGGATCTCTTGTTTTTCTGAATCACTCATCGAGTTGTCTCGCAAGGAATGCTTGAAATCTCTTAATTCTTCATGTACTACTTTGATCTCATCTTTTTGCTTATCAGTTAATGTACTTGCTTTAATTGTCATATGAGATTTGAGATGAGAACTCTTAGAATTTTTGTGGTCAAACAACGTGGATTTCATAGAATCACCGTGGGTAGATATTTCTCCTTTCATAGAGTCTTTATGGTCAGACATTTTGTTTTTAATGTCATCTTGGTATTCCTCAATAAAGGCATCTCGGCCTGAATCATCTAAAGAACAATATTCTTCCATCTCTGCAAGATGTTCTTCGCTTTTTTGATGTTCTAAGACCATAGCTTCTTTGTCTTCTGGAGACATTTCACAGAATCCATCCATCTTCTCTCTTATGTTGAAATCCATTTTTTTGTAAGAGTGATCTCTTGCATAATCGTCTGTATGTTCTTCAATGTAAGCATCTTTTTCAGATTCATCTAGTGAACAATACTCTTCCATTGTTACAAGATGATCTCTACTTTTTTGATATTCTTCAAGATGTGCTGTTCTATCTTCTTCGGATAGTTCACAGAATTTATCCATCATTGCTCTCTTATCATAATCGTGTTTCATGTAATCGTCTTTGTGTTCTTCAATGAAAGCATCTTTTTCAGATTCATCTAGAGAACAATACTCATCAATTTTTTCTTGATGGTCAGAGATCATAGGATATTTTTCTTGTAAAGTTTCTTTGTCTTCTGGAGACATTTCACAGAATCCATCTAGCTTTGCTTTTATGTCATAATCATGAGCTTTTGTAAAATCATCTTTGTGCTCTTCAATGAAAGCATCTCGTCCTGCATCATCTAAAGTACAATATTCTTCAATGTCAGCAAGATGATCTTCACCTTTACCATGTTTTTCTACAAGAGCTGCTAATTCTTCTGGAGATATTTCACAGAATCCATCTAGCTTTGCTTTTATGTCATAATCATGGTCGTTATCATCTGATTCTGCAAATGCTATTGCTGTTCCAGCTGTTACTCCTGTGAACATAATCAGTGAAAAGACAACACTAAAAAGTTGTATTTTTTTCATTATTCATGTTCAAAAATATTGGCTATAAAGCCTATTGGAACAATAATACACAATCATTAATAATCATGAAAAGGACTCAGTGCAAATATGCCTGAAATTTCCTCAGATGATATTGAAAGAGTAGAATTGCTAGAGATTGTTTCTAGTACCAAAACCGGACTCAAAATGTTATCCAAAGAGCAACTTGAACGTCTATACAAATTAGTAAACGACAAAGACTACAGAAAGGATGCAGGGGCAGAAAAATCAAAAAAAGAATTACTTGAAAAAATAAACAATAGAATTTATGATTTAGGAGAAGGTAGAGTAATTCTTTAAATTTTTGTGGGAAGGATAAGCATCAGAAAAATGAATGATTTGCATGAACCAGTTGTTAGCAATTCCTTTTATTTCAATCAAGTATTATACAGTATGTATAGTAAACAATCCGAGGACTTTGTAGAAGTTCTATCCGCTTGGGCTAAGGTAATTGGAGTTAATTTAGATAGATAAACAGAAAAACAAGATATGAATTTTTTAAAATATCTGGTTCTCTAACCCAAAAAATTCTGTAAATATCTTTTTTATTTATAGTAATTCAACCTTTTTTGATGGAATCAATTTCTACATTAAATAAAAAAATTGAAAATTGTACTAAATGTCCACGACTGTCTCAATACATTAAAGAGGTTGCCAAAAATAAAGTTAGGAGATTTGCAGACCAAAATTATTACGGAAAACCTCTTTCAGGATTTGGAGATGTTAAAGGAAAATTACTGATCGTTGGACTTGCACCGGCAGCTCATGGAGGAAATAGAACGGGTAGGATGTTTACAGGAGATTCATCTGGGGATTGGTTGGCAAAAATAATGTATAGATATGGATTTGCCTCAATTCCTACTAGTGAGACTTCTGATGACGGCCTGGTTCTCATAAATACCTACATCACTGCAGCAGTTAGGTGTGCACCTCCACAGAACAAACCCACAAAAAAAGAGATGGAGGTTTGCTTTGATTATCTACATCAAGAGTATCAGATTCTAAAAAATATCACTTTAATTTTGTGCCTTGGAAAAATTGCATATGATACAGCATGTAAATTAATTGGTGTAAAACCAGAAAAGTTTGGTCATAATAAATTATTTGAGTACAATTCGGTGAAAATTTTAACATCTTATCACCCATCAAGACAAAATACTCAGACAAGGAGATTGACTTGGAAACAATGGTCAACTGTATTTCAAAAAGCAAAAAGGTTAACAATGTAGAAAGCTTTTTTTGTAATTTTAATACGAACTAATTTAGTGAAAGGAATTCTTTTTGTACTTGCAATTTTTTCTTGTTTTCCATTGGTGTTTGCTCAAGAGTATCCTGATTTAGGAGTAAAAGTAGAAACAGTGGCCGAGAATTTAGAAATACCTTGGTCTATTGCATGGGCACCTGACTGGACAATATTTTTTACCGAACGAATAGGAAATGTCAAAGTTATTCAGGATGGAATCGTTTTAGAAAAACCAATTCTATCACTTGATGTGGGTGGAGAGGAAGGAGGTCTACTTGGTATTGCAATAGATCCCGATTATTCTGAAAATCATTTTATCTATTTGTATTATACATATAATGATTTTTTATCAACACAAAACAAAGTCGTTCGTTATGTTGAATCCAATCTTAAATTAACTGAAGACAAAATTCTGATTGACAACATTCCAGGAGGACCATATCATGATGGTGGAAGAATACAGTTTGGTCCTGACGGAAAATTATACATTACCACTGGTGATGCAGGAAATTCCGCTTTGGCGCAAGATAAAAATTCGATTGGAGGAAAAATTCTCCGAATTAATTCAGATGGAACCATACCTGAAGATAATCCATTTGTTGACTCTCCCATTTACTCGTATGGCCACAGAAATCCCCAAGGATTAGACTGGGATGATTCAGGAAATCTTCTTGCTACTGAGCATGGACCTTCAGGTTTTCATGGAGTTGCACATGATGAAATCAATTTAATTAAACCTGGAGAAAATTATGGATGGCCCGATATAATTGGCTCTGAATCCAAGGAAGGTCTAGTTACACCAATTATGAATACAGGAGAGGACACATGGGCACCATCAGGAGCGGAATTTTATTACGGAGATAAAATTCCCCAGTGGACTGGAAAGTATTTTGTAGCTACACTTCGTGGAAATCATTTACATTTAATAGATTTTGATTTGAAAAATAACAAAATTGTGTCCGACCAGAAATTATTTACCGGAGATTTTGGACGACTTCGAGATGTTGCAACTGGTCCTGATGGATACCTATATTTTTTGACAAGTAATCAAGATGGTAGAGGATCTCCAGAAGTTAATGATGACAGAATTCTCCGAATAGTCCCGTTAAATGAAATTAATAATTTTTATGAATGCGTTAACGCTGGAAATCCTGTTATGGAATCTTATCCAAGACAATGTAATTCTAATGGAAAAACCTTTGTTGAAGATAATGAGAATTCAGAGCAAAAAATCCCCGAATGGGTAAGAAATATTTTCATTTGGTATGGCCAAGATAAGATTTCTGAAGATGAAGTGTTAAATGCCATCAAGTTTTTAGTTGAACAAAACATAATTAATTTAGAATAGATTCTAAATAATTAGATCCAAACTGGCTCCAAAATAGTAACCTGCAAGAATTGTTCCAGTTGACCAAACTAATGAACCGGCAAAAGTATACAAGACAAACTTTGGAATTTTCATTTTTAATAACCCGGCAGGAACTGAAACCATTTCTCTCATTACCGGGACCATTCTTCCTAAAAATACCGCCTTGTCTCCATATTTTTCAAACCAAATCTCTACTCTTTCCAATTTCTTTTCGGAGATCTTTACAAATTTAAGATATCGTAACAAAATTGTTCTTCCAAGTTTTAATGCGATTAAATAAATTGCTGTAGTTCCAATGGTGGCACCAATTGCTCCTAAAATAATAAGGGGAATTATTGAAATTAATGGTAATCCTTGTTGAGAGGCCAAAAATCCAGCTGTAGGAAATACTGCTAAGGTAGGAATTGGTGGAATGATTGTTTCAATTAAGGCTGCTAAAAAAACTCCTTCATAGAGATGTGCTGAAAGAAATTCAGTAATCCAAATTAGAAATGAATCAAAAGGCTCCAATAAAATTTCAGAAGATGCTCCGGTTAAATTACTTTACAAATCAGAATTATAGTTTATGCTAATCAAGTTTCTTTAGATAATCAAAATAGAATTTTTCTGTAGTCATCATAATATCAAATGCAACACTTCTAAATATTGGCCTCTCAAAGTAAAAAAATAATAGAGGATTTTTCTTTATTTTCTTCAGAAACCTTTGATGCTATAGAAAAACGAAGAGCAGTAAAGCATTTTGATAAAACTCATCAGTTTTCAGATGAAGAAATAGAGAAATTACTTTCGCTTGCGATATTATCCCCCACCTCAGCTAACATTCAAAATTGGAGATTTCTAGTAGTAAGAGATAATGAATTAAAGAAAAAAATCAGAAATGCTTCGTGGGATCAAGCTCAAGTAACTGATGCTTCTTTATTATTGATATTGTGTGCTGATCTTAAAGCAGCAGGAAAAGAGCCAAGGCGATACTGGAGGAATGCATCAAAAGAGAGACAAGATTTTATGGTTACAACCCTTGAAAATACATACAAAGGAAATGATCAGCTTCAACGTGATGAGGCACTTAGGAGTATTGGAATGGCAGCTCAAACACTAATGCTTGCTGCAAAATCTGTAGGATATGATTCATGTCCTATGATAGGATTTAATCCCGAACAGGTAGCAGACCTAATCAATCTTCCAAAAGATCACATGATTGGAATGATGTTAGTCATCGGTAAAGCAAAAGATCCTGCCAATCCACGTGGTGGACAATTAAATCTAGATGAGGTAGTAATTAATGACAGATTTTAGGCATCTAAATTAATAATCAAAAGGTTTTGCAAAATGATAGTTGAGCTACAAGTTTTTGGATCATGCGACTGATGCTTTCGTAGAAGTTAGAGCAAAAGATCTCAAAGAAGCATTTTCAGTTACAGCAAATGCTGCAATCAACATTACACTTGATCAAGATAAGGTTGAAGAAAAAGAGCAAAAAGAATTTTCAGCCTCAGGAAAAGACCTTAGATACTTACTTTTTAGCTGGTTAGAAGAGATTACCTTTGTTCTAATTACTGAGGGATTTGCCATTAAGAGAATTGATTTTGATATTTTAGAAAATAATGGGTATACAATAAAGGCAAAAGCCTATGGAGAACCCCTTAATTTTGAAAAACACAATTTTAAGGTAGAAATCAAGGCCCCAACATTTTATGAGATGAAAACTGAGCAAAATAACGGTGTGTTTATGAGATTTTTACTAGATTTGTAATTTTGTGAACTTTTCTTATCAATTCAATGGAACAAGTTATACGTATTTTTTAAAAATGAATTAATCAAACATTTACCATGCTCAAAAATTTGATGGTATTTTCCGTATTTTCTCTTGTTGTCTTGATGATTTTCCCAGCATATGCTGCTGTTGATTCATTTTCACTAGAAAAGGGCTTTTACACGGATGAAGAGCAGTTAGTGTTTGTTGGAATCGAGGATACTGGCAAAAAGTCAGTCTTTATTATAGTTCGAGGCCCTAGTGGAAATTATATTGGAATGTTCTCAGATCCAACATCTGATAATGATGGTTCCTTTTCAACAATTCCAAGGACGGTAGAAACTTTTTTCAGCACAAATGGAATCTATAACGCAACTGCATTTACAGATGATGAAAATGAAAAAGATGGATTGACAATAAAGTTAGAATATGATGGAAATAAAATTTCAGAATTGGAAGATTTTGTCTTAACACTAAAGACAATTTCGGATAAAACAATAACCGAAGGAAAAACTCTTTCTTTTAGTGCAGGGGTTACCGATAGTTCTTTGGATAAATTAATTTTTAGTTTGGAGAAAAATCCACCAAGTGGTGCTTCAATTGATTCAAACTCGGGACAGTTTACTTGGACACCATCAACTTCTCAAGGGAATGTAAATGGAATTCAATATAATTTTGATATCGTAGTGGAACGAGGAGCACAAAAAGATACTGAATCAATTACAATTACCGTAAAGGATCCGGAAGTGATTCCACCAAAAGATGAACCTAAAGATGAGCCAAGGGATGAACCTAAAAATGAGCCAAGGGATGAACCTAAAGATCTGGGTATAGCCGCATTTGTTGATCCCGCAAAAGATCCACAAAGTTATGTTGACAGATACAACAATGAGCCAAGTTACAAAAAATGGTTTGATGATAACTATTCACAATATGATTCCATAAAGCACGCAGTCGGATTGGAAAAACCAAGGGATGAACATAAAGATCTTGATTTAGCACCATTTGTTGATCCCGCAAAAGATCCACATAGTTATGTAGACAGATACAACAATGAGCCAAGTTACAAAAAATGGTTTGATGATAACTATCCAGAGTATGATTCAATTCAACAGGCAGTAGGCATTAAGGCCTCAAAGGAGATTGCAGCCTTTGTGGACCCAAACCAAGATCCACAGTATTATGTAGACAGATACAACAATGAGCCAAGTTACAAAAAATGGTTTGATGATAACTTTCCAGAGTATGATTCAATTCATGAGGCAGTAGGATTGGAGGAATCAGAAGTTGTCCCCCCCAAGATTGGTGAATGTGGAGAGGGAACAAAATTAGTTGATGGAATTTGTACGGTATCTCAACCAGCCGGAGGAGGATGTCTCATTGCAACTGCCACATATGGCTCTGAAATGGCTCCCCAGGTTCAACATTTGAGGGAGATTCGTGACAACAAGGTAATGAGTACAGAATCTGGCGCTTCATTTATGGGCGGATTCAACCAGTTCTATTATTCATTTTCACCCGCAATTGCAGACTATGAAAGAGAAAATCCATTGTTTAAAGAAGTTGTAAAGGTTGGTTTGACTCCGCTAATGTCAAGTTTATCGATTTTAGACCATGCAGAATCTGAAAATGAAATACTGGCATATGGAGTTAGTTTGATAATTTTAAACATTGGAATGTATGTTGCTGCACCTGCAATTGTTGTGTACAAAACTAGAAAATTTGTAAAAATCTAGTCAAAAAATCAATTTTTTCTAGATTTTATGGTTAATGTGAGTTGATCAAATAAGTAGTCAAATTGATTAACTTATTTATTAAAACAGTATCGATGGAGATGACTAGATGAGGGCAAAATTCGTATTTTGTTTATTATTTGGTTCTTTGTTATTTTTTGGTAGTTTCGCATCATCACAAATAGTTTATGCAGAGATTTCTTTCTCTGAGGAATTGGGTTCTTTTGGAACGGGTGATGGTAAATTCAAGTCACCTTCTGGCCTGGCCTTGGATACGGGTAATGACTTATTGTATGTAGCAGATACAAATAATCATAGAATTCAGATAATTGATCTCGATGGTAATTGCTCAGGAAGTGAGGAACTTGCCAATGATGTGTGTTTTGTAGATGAATTTGGAGAGAATGGTAATGGAGAAGGAGAATTTGAATTTCCAACGGCTATGGTTTTAGATACTGGAAAGGATTTGTTGTTTATTATAGATTCAGGTAATGATAGAATCCAAATAATTGATGTTGATGGCAATTGTGGAAATGATGAGCTTGCCAATGATGTGTGTTTTGTAGATGAATTTGGTGGAAGTGGTAATGGAGAAGGAGAGTTTGATTCACCCTTGGGATTGGCCTTAGATACTAGTACAGATTACTTGTATGTTGCAGATACTGACAACAACAGAATTCAGATAATAGATGTTAATGGCAATTGTGATAGTAATGATGATGAATATCTTGCTAATGATGTGTGTTTTATTGATGAGTTTGGTGGAAGTGGTAATGGAGATGGGAAATTCGATTTACCTTCTGGGTTAGCTTTGCATGATGATAATGACATGTTGTATGTAGCAGATACTGATAATAACCAAATTCAGATAATTGATGTTGATGGCAATTGCTCAGGAGCAATAGAGCTTGCAGATAACATTTGTTTTGTAGATGAATTTGGAGATGTTGGAGATGAAGAAGGAGAGTTCAAGGTCCCCTCTGGGCTAGTCTTAGATGTTTCAAATGATATTTTGTATGTGGCAGATACTGATAATGAAAGGATACAAATGATAAATGTTGATGGCAGTTGCTCAGGAAGTGAGGAATTAACGGATGATGTATGTTTTGAAGAAGAGTTCGGGGATAGTGGAGATGATGATGGGGAGTTTGATGTCCCTTCTGCTTTAGCGTTAAACCCAACTGATGATTTATTGTATGTGGCAGATACTGATAATAATAGAATTCAAATTTTGGAACTGTCAGGATCCTCTTCTGGATCTAGTTCCAGTAATGCTCCAAGTAGACCAACAGGTTTGGAAGCCTATCCAATTTCGACAAGCTCAATATTTCTTTCATGGGATGTTGCAGATACAGATGATAATGTAATAGGATATCAAATAGAATCCAGAGAAGGATCTGAAAATTATTCGACTATAGTCTCAAATACTGGAAGTAATGCAAATTCATTTGTTCACGGAGGATTAAGTTCTAGTGAAACCTACAGTTATAGAATATACGCCATAAATGAAAAAGGTACGAGTAGCTCATCATCAATTGTAAGTGAAAAACCTGAAGATTCTTTAGCACCTGCAGCCCTTACTGCAACCGCCATTTCTGAATCCAAGATCAAGCTTTCTTGGTTTCCTCCAACCTCTACCTTTGGTCAATCCATTAGCGGATACATAATTGAGCGAGAACATGTAGCCGGAGTTTATTCCGAGATTGCCGATGTTGGGAGTGGAACCACTACCTTAACGGTAAGTAGCTTGCAAACCGACAAATTGTATACCTATACTGTAAAAGCAAAATTCTCTACAGGTTCAGGTAGTCCAAGGTCAAATACTGCATCGGCTACTCCTAATGAGGATGCAACTGAACCAACAACCTCATCAATCACTACCCCATCAATACCAAATCTAAATGTCGACGTAATTTCTGAAACTCAGATTAATTTATCATGGAGTAAACCCTCAGATGGTGGCTCCCCTATTAGTGGATATAAAATTGAAGTAAAAGAAAATTCTGGATCATACTCAATCCTAGTCGATAATACAAAAAGTACCACAACTACATATTCTCATACGAATCTAACACCAAATACAAAATACACCTACAAAGTTTCTGCTATTAATGGGATAGGACTGGGTAATGCATCGAATGAAAGTTCTGGTACAGCTACTGATGCACCAGCACAAGTACTAGAACTAAAACCTCTTGGTAAATTATCAACAGATCAAGGAAAAAGATTATCTTTTATTGCGGGAATTACTGATACTTCGATTAATGATGTAAGATTTAGTTTAGCAGGAAATGCTCCGGGTGGAGCTTCTATTAGTTCAAGTTCAGGATCCTTTACTTGGACTCCAAGTAATACACAAAGTGGGACCTTTACTTTTGATGTTATTGTAAAAGCCAATTCCCTAGAAGATAGAGAATCCATTACAATTACTGTAAATGATGTTTCAGATACAATACCTGACGAACCAAAAGAAGAGCCCAAGGATGAACCTGAGGAACCAGCAGAACCTGAAGAACTCGGTATTGCAGCCTTTGTTGATCCCGCAAAAGATCCCCAAAGTTATGTTGACAGATACAACAATGAGCCAAGTTACAAAAAATGGTTTGATGATAACTATCCAGAGTATGATTCAATTCAACAGGCAGTAGGCATTAAGGCCTCAAAGGAGATTGCAGCCTTTGTGGACC
>JAOTXZ010000033.1 GCA_029862085.1 Candidatus Nitrosopumilus sp. | reverse complement strand
GGTTCCACTGAATACAACACCAATTTCATCACAGACCCACAATATCCAATCTACCCCAACTGTCTGTCATTACCAGCTAACACTTTCCCATCTACACACAATACCATCAAATTGTTGGATCATTGAATCATTCTTCCAAATCTGTGTACATCTGGGAAGATTCAAACAGAATTCTAGGGTTAAATCTATGGAAGGTCCAAAAATTCGTATGGCTTATAAATTATTTTGAGAATGAATAGTATGGGTCTTTTCAAACGAGATAAGGAGAAATCAAGTGATGGAACCAAATGTAAGGAATGTGGTACCGATTTGCATGATCCAGAACGCCTCAAAAGACACATGAAAAAAGCTCATGGAAATGTTCCGGCAAAAAAACTTGATCCATCTTCTGGAGACGGCGGTACCTGGTAACTTTGGACCTAAATCACAGCCAAAAAGCCGCCTTAGGTTTTGGTGGAGCCTTTATTGTGGCAGGAGTTGTTTTATCTACTCTGGTATTTCCCTTTTGGAATTTGATAAGAGAAGATGTCTATGAGGATGTAGTGATTTTAACCAATGATAACGGGGTTTGCTACGTGGAAACATTGGATAATATTCCAAAAACCATTGAAAACTGTAATTTACAAGCAGGTGATAAAACCACTATAAAATTCGGTGAAGGATTAGCCTGGGCAACAATTGTTGAACCATGATATCTGTACTTTATATCGAAATTAAATTATTTTTTGATACGGTTTGGTCAATAAACAGAGTCACAGAATGGACAAACCATTGAAGCCCCTTCTGCCTTCAAAGTAACTAGAACTAACTTTTCTACGCAACTTGGGTATTTCGTAAATCCACTCATAAAACTCCTTTAGGTTAAGGTCATATAATTTCTTGTAAGTAAGATTTTTTTCATACTAATTCCAATTTGAAATTACTTTTTGAGTAGGAAAAAAATAGAAAAAGGATAAATTTTGATGACGGCTAAAAATTCTTAATGTTTTATTCCGTTAAGGCTCAATACAATGAAGAAAAAATGGGGGAATTTTATCAAAAATTGACTGATGGTACAATTCAGAATCAGAAACCAGACGGCTATGAGGTAGTTAATTCTATGAAACGTGCAAAAATAACTGCACCAAAAATAATTCAATGGTCTGAGATGTGTTTTTGCCCTACTCCATTAAAACACGAACGTCAGACTATTTACGACCAATTTCTAACTGATTTTGAAACGAAAACCATAGAAGATTATGTTGAATTTGATGGAGAATCGTTTTTTGATTTGTTAGAAAAGAATTTCAAAAATCAATAAAATTATTTTTTGGGAAGGATTAAACATCCTCCTAGTCTACTCTAAATTCATGCCCAAAGAGAGGGAATTCTATTTTTACTGATGGTCGATAAACTCGATAATACCTAAAAAACATATTTAAAATTTTTCCGATGTTTACGATTTCCAGCTCTCTTTATATCTAAAAAACACTCATAATTTTTGTGGATTGTATTTTTTGTAAAATAAGTAACGGCGAAATACCAACTAAAATAATAACAAAAACAGAGAACTCCATTGCCTTTTTAGACGCATTTCCACTAGCAAAAGGACATACACTAATAATTCCAAAAAAACATCACGAAAAAATTCAAAACATGTCTACTGAAGAAAATTCAGATTTGTTTTCAACTGTGCATAAATTAATCTCAAAAATTGATAAATTAACAGGCTCAACACTAGTTGCAATACATAATGGGAAAGATGCAGGCCAAGAGGTCCCCCATGTCCATGTACATCTAGTTCCAAGAAGTGGGGATGATTCTGGAGGTCCTATACACTGTCTGTTTGAATCAACTTTGAATGTATCTGATGCAGAATTTAATGAGATATATGAAAAATTAAAAGATTAAAACGGATATAATTTTTCTCTGGTGTCTTTGTTTTCAACAATAATTGCTTTTGTGGGACAGGTTTCTGCTGCATTCATTATTTTATTTATTCCTGCCCCTTTTTGATTAATTACAGATGATTTGGGGTTCATTTTGGAGTTTTTATTAATTTCAAAAACGTCTGGTGCTATCGTCTCACAACTACAACAAGCTATACACAAACTCTCATCTACATCCACAAATAAATTTGGTTGAACTTTTGGTTCTTTTGTTTTCTCAAACTCCCCGTTTCTTCCATCAGGAGTGATACGTGCATTGTATTCCTCCCAAAATTTTTGTTCATATGCCTTCCAAAATTCTGGATCTCCTTCTTCAAATTCTCGCGTAAATCTACCCCAATCCTCTTCTGGAGTTTCTCCAGGTGTTTGTCCAGGCGGTGCTCCCCATTGTGGTTTTCGTTTAAAGTCCTCTGTTTTTTTTGAAGGGTTTGAAATGTGTGCCTTTTTTCCTTCCTTATGGTATTTTTTAATAACGTGATATGCTTCGGTAATTTTTTTAAACTGAATTCCTTGAGTTTCACTTGTATTTTTGTCTGGATGATACTCCAAGGCTAATTTTCTATAGGCCACTTTAATTTCCTCAAAGGATGATTCAGAATCTACATTTAGTGTCTTTAAGGCCTGGTATGTATTCACTAATTTTCGTATCTTCGTCATATGTTAAAAACAATTTCAAGGAAAATTGAAATTTATTCCAAAATTATCTCATCTTCTGCCTTCCATGCAGGATCCACAATACACAAAAACTTGAGATCAACTTCTCCGGTATTCTCTATGAATTGTTCAGACATTGGGGGGACATATACTGAATCATCTTTTTTAACAGAAAAAGATTCATCACCCACATTCAATTTTCCCGTACCCTCTAAAATATAGTATATTTCAGATGATTGTAATTTGTGGAGCAGAGAACTTTTTCCTTGCTCAAGGGTAAATTGGGCCAGGCTGAATCTTATCCCATTTAGCGTATTGTGTGGATGAAAGTATTGTTTTATCTTAGTTCCTTCTTTTCCTTCGATAGTTGGTATTTCGGAATTTTTTTGAATTGACATGAATATTATACTATCTTATTTACACTTGATTTAAAATCTGATTCGTACCATGTGGTTTTGTATTCTGAATTTTTTGAAGGCAAAATGTTAATTGCAATATGTGAGAATGTCTTTTTTTTGTTTACAGAACCATGAGTGTGCAATGTTTTGGCAGGAATGTAGACGGTGTCTCCTTCGTTTAGGTTTAATTTTTCTGTTCTTTTGATTTTAAAATTTTTTTTACTCGTGCCGTATCGCCTAAAAATTTCAAGACTGCCAATACCTTTGGTTGCAATAAGTATTTGATTTCCACTATGCCAATGAAGTTTAGTTTTAGAACCATTATGAAAATAAACATGGTAAATTCCTTGTTGTTTTGATTTTATTTTAGATGAGATGTCTTTCATGTGTACTCTACCCGTAAACCAGTCAGGATTAATTTTTCTCTGATCACCTGACGAGTAAATATTTGATTTTTTCATTTTTATATTCTTGCCAATATTTTCTTTTTCTTTTCTTGAAATTCTTTCTCTGTGAGTATTCCTGATTTTTTTAGTTTTCCCAATTTTTCTAAGGTTTTCAAGTCATCTTCAACATTAGATGTTTTTTTCTTTGCAGCTAAAATCCCTTCATTTAATCTTGCTACTCCTTTCTTCTTTATTTTTTCACTCTCTTTCTCAGCCTTTCTTCTTAACTCAAAGCTTGTTTTTTTTGCTTGACCTGCTGCCATCTCACCAAACTCTACTGCCTCTTCAAGTACTTTATCTGCTTTTTTAATTCCCTCATCAATTGCCTTGTCTGCTTTTTTTAGAAATTTTTCAATATGACCTGTCTTTTTTTTAGAACCCATGTGTTCTAAAACTAAACCTGTTGTTTTATGTTTTTCCAAAATAGCCGAAATCCTCCACTTGATTTAATAGCGAGATTTTATCATTTATTATATAATTTTGACACAAAAACAGGATGCCAAAAAAGTGGTATTAAGAAAAGTGGTTGATGAAGAAGAAGCTGCTACTATTATAGAGGAAAAGAAAACCTCCGTTTTCAAATCTCTCTTAAAGAAACCAAAAAAAGAAGATGTACATGTTGATTCTCTTAAACTAAATCATGAATGCTTGTTGATTGTTTCAGGCAAATATATTGCTGATTTTTATAGAAAAGAAGTTCATACAATTTCAGTTGATTCTAATGTCAAGGAAATAATTTTTGGTGGTGGAACTTTTCCAATTAAAGAAAAATCTGGATTTAAACGTGCATTTGTTGGAAACAGAGGGAAAAATAAAATTAATTTGCCCCTTGAGGAACATGTGTTTGTTGAAGAAGAAGGTGAAATTGTCTTTGATCACAACGGAACCGAAATAAAGTTTCCTTTTAAAATTAATTCAAAAACAATAGAAAATTATCCAGATAAAGTTCTAACTGAAAATTCACAAAATGTAAAGAAACCAAAGATAACTTATGACTCGGCCAAAAATTCCCTTAAAGAATCATTAAAGAAATCCTTGGAATCAGACATCAGGAAATTAAATGATGAATTTGTTTTAAAAGAAATCACCGAAGTGTATGTTCCAATTTATGAGGCACGATTAACAGGTCCCAAAAATAAAGTAGGCTTGCTTCGATTAGATGCTATAAGAAAAAAAATTCTTTAGAGTTTTACAAGTTTTCTAAATTGCTCATTACCGTGTAGTTTTTCAAATATTTTTTCCTCCTTTGCCCACTCTCTAATTGTTTTACTGTTTATTGAGACTGCTTTTTTTAACAACTCCATGGATTCAGAATAGTTTCCTAAGGCAGCTTCACTTCTTGATTTTGCATAAATTATATTGGCATTATCTTTGTTTTTGGATAATATTTTACTAAAAACTTCAATTGCTTTTTCATGTTGTTCCAATTCTGCTAGCTCAATTCCTTTATGAAACAAGGCATCAATATGCGTAGGATGCTTTTTGTAAACATTTTCAAAACAGTTCAATGCCTCTTCATGTCTTTTCATTTTTCCAAACACAATTCCTTTGTAAAACATTGCATTTGGTTTTTTTGAATCTGCTCCAATTGCTTTGTTTAGAAATTCCAGGGCTTCATCGTGTTCTTGTAATCTATCAAGTAAAACACCTTTGTTAAAATATGATGCACTGTTTTTGGGATCTGCTAATATTGCCTTATCATAGCATTCATTTGCCGTCTGAGTATCTCCCATTTCGGCCATTGCAATTCCCTTGTTATTGTAGGCTTGAGAGTCTTTTGGATTAATCTCCAAAAGTGAATCAAAACACGTAACGGCATCTGCATATTTTTTAATTTGATTTAATGCAATACCTTTGTTATACAAGGCAGACGTATTTTTTGGATCCTTTTTGATTATTTTGTTGAATAATGCAATTGCACCCTTTGGTTGCCTACTCTCCATTAATGACATTGCGTTGTACATCAAATCTTCTAGATTTTCTTTTGAACCAAACAATCCCATAATTTCTTTTAATTGATATCTGTATTGAAAGTTTAGGTTAATTCCATCTAATAAAAAATTCTGTTCAATCTTAACGGAAGTTTAAATACATATGACTATCAAAAGAAACTCGACTTGTTCAGAAAATCTGTAGTTATTTTGATGATTATTTTGTTAGTTCCAGTTTCAAATGTTTTTGCCCAATCAGAATTTGATTCTGATGCATTGGGATTACAAATGCCTACTATATCCATGAATCCCACATCGGGACAACCAGGAACGCAAATTGAAATCAAGGTTACAAACATCTCCTCAGCTCCAGAAAACCTTGATCCCCGAATAGAATTTTTTGTCTTTTTACCATTTTTGTCAGAAATTGGAGGCAACGTCCCATACAATTGCGCAGGTGAAGATTGTTTTCCTTTGTATTCTTTTGAAGAAGTGGGAGAGAACAAATTTCCACCACGAACCATTTCTTTTACTCTTTTCAGCACCACCAATCCAAAACCAGTAGTTGAATCAGGTTGGATGGAATCTGTATGTGATCTTAAAATCAACGGAGAGACAATTGAAAGGTATGGGGAAACATGTATAGCACTAGATCAACCTGTTGGGGAATACGAAATTAAATTTGGATGGGGTATCCAACGCTCTGATCTTTATGATATACGAAAAACTTTGACCTTTACTGTTCTTGAAAAAGATTTGATTCCAAAACAAGTACAACAAGATGAAGATGAATTTGTAATTAAACAATTTGAAGAGGGTTTAATTTCAGAATCAGAGTTTAAAGAAAAACTTGCAGAATTGGGATACGATCCTGAAGAAGTTCGCCAAGCGCAGTCATTAATTAACAAACTAGAACATCAAGAAGGTTTTCAAACACCATTGAAGGGCCCAATTCCAGTGCAGGGAACTGATCTTGAAATAACATATGCCATGTCAGGAGGAGTGATTAAACAAGTTATTCCAGATCATGATGAAAAATCTCTGAGAATAGAGATAGATTCGATTTCAAATGGAACCTTGTCCATTAAACTTCCTAGAGATGTAATTGATGCAAAATTTGGTGAGGATGATGATGATTTTTTTGTAATTCTTGACGGACTAGATGTAAATTTTGAGGAGACTAAAACGGGACATGAAAGAACAATAACAGTAGAGTTTCCCGAGGGAACCGAAGAAATAGAAATCATCGGAACATTTGTAATTCCAGAATTTGGAGGAATCGTAACTTTAATTTTGATAGTGTCAATAATTTCAGTAATTCTTTTATCTAGAAATAAAATGATACTTTATAGAAAAAATTAATTTCTATTGGTTTAGGGATTTGAATTTCTTTATTGCTTCTTTTGCTAAATCTTCTTGTTCTTGAGCTGAAGATTTAGTGGGATCATCTGTGGCATATGCTTCCTTGGTTTCTTTCTTTTTCTCCATTTTAATCAGATAAATTATGAGAATTTAAAAAGTTCTTTGATGCATTCACCATATTTTTAATATCATTTTTTGAATGTGCAGCAGAAATTGCGCCTAGTTTACCAGGTAAAAAGAAAATTCCATCTTGTGCAATCATCTTAAAGTGATATTTTTGAAGCATTCCAGAGTCGCACTTTGCAACCTGGGTAGAATTTGTAATTTCGGCAATACCATTCCTTACAAAATGAGTCATAAACAAAGATCCTTTTCCTGTAATGATTACTTTTTCTCCAAATATTTTTCCAAGTTCTTTTCTTGCATAATCTCCCAGATCATTAATTTTAGGATAAATTGATTTATTGAATTTTAATTCTGACAAGGTTGCATGTCCTGCAACCATGGATGCTGGATTAGCAGAAAACGTTCCTCCTCCCACGTATGATCTTTCTGATTTTTTCTTTCCTGTAGTGTCTGCATATTGCATAATTTCTTTTTTTCCGCAAATTACACCTATTGCCATTCCTCCTCCAACAATTTTCCCAAGTGTAACAATGTCAGGATCCAACTTCATTGTAGGATACAAACATCCAAATCTGAATCGAAAACCTGTGACAATCTCATCTAAAATAAATAGCGATTTGTTTTTGTGCAAAAATTCTTGAATTCCTTTAAGGTATTCTGGATTTGCGGGGATACAACCACCGCCACCTAAAACAGGTTCAATAATTACACATGCTAACTCCTTGGAATATTTTTTGAGAATTTTCAAAGATCCTTCCAAGTCATTATATGGAATCGAAATAATTTTTTCTTCATTTACAACTCCACTGCTTTCTGATTCAGAAAATGGCCAGTTTACACTCTTTAGTAAATCCGAAGTATACCCGTGCCATCCTCCATCAACTTTTGCAATTATTTTTCGTCCAGTTACTGAACGAGCTAATCTTACTGCATACATTGTAGCTTCAGTTCCGGAAGTGACATAACGAATTTTTTCAGCTACTGGAACTACCTTTGATATTATTTCTGATAATTTTACTGTCTGTTCATTTACTGTTCCATACATCCAACTTTTCTCAATTTGTTTTTTCAAAGAATCCTTGACTTTTTTTTGACCATGACCTAAAATTAAACTCCAATGACCCATCCAATAATCTGTATATTTATTATCATCAACATCTATCAAATTTTTTCCCGAGGATTTTTTTACAACGAATGGATATGGTTCATAAAATCTTATGTTATGACTTACTCCATTCACGTGTAATTTTGAGGACTGGGCAAATAACTTTGCAGATTTTCTAGTATTTTTTTTGTAATTTGATATCACATTCATATTTCATCATTTTCGGTCCTTGATTTATGCTATAATTCAACCAAAGATCGGTATTTTTAGGCATGGTTTATATGTATTTGAAAGGCTTTTCCTTCTGCATACGTAACGCAATAGGCGGCGCTTGTGATGAAGTATGGTATGATGCCATTTTGTGATTCATGGGCCTCCAGTTACGCATACAAAATGAGGATTTGATCGTGAGATCAAATCTGAGATGTGAAGATTATGTGCATCCGTCAATTCCAATAAAGTACAAATGTACTTCAATAATCAAAATATTAAAAATTCAGAATCCGGTTGATCCTGCCGGACCTGACTGCTATCGGATTGATACTAAGCCATGCGAGTCATTGTAGTAATACAAGGCAGACGGCTCAGTAACGCGTAGTCAACCTACCTTATGGACGGGGATAACCTCGGGAAACTGAGAATAATACCAGATAGAACATTATGCCTGGAATGGTTTATGTTTCAAATAATTTATTGCCGTAAGATGGGACTGCGGCCTATCAGTTTGTTGGTGAGGTAATGGCCC
>JAOTXZ010000015.1 GCA_029862085.1 Candidatus Nitrosopumilus sp. | reverse complement strand
TATGATTCAGGCATTTCAATTTGAAGCAGCTCATGTTTTTGAAGGTATTTTAGTACTAGATTACAGTTTAACAAATCCTGCCATAATAGTCGGTTTATTAATTGGTGGTTTGATTCCATTTATTATCACAGGCCAACTAATTAATGGTGTTTCAAGAGCGGCAGGAAAAATGGTCGATGAAGTTAGACGTCAATTCAAAGCTGATCCTGAAATTCTTACAGGAAAATCAAAACCCGATTATGCTAAATGTGTAGATATTGCTACTGTTGCTTCAATTAAAGAACTTTGGAAACCTGCAATCGTTGCAATTACTGCTCCAATAATTCTTGGAATACTGTTGGGACCAACTGCAGTGGCTGGATTATTAATGGGTTCAGTTGTGACTGGAATCTTGTTGGCATATCACTTGGCAAATACAGGTGGTGCTTGGGATAATGCAAAGAAATTAGTTGAGATGAAAGGAGAAAAAGGTTCTGAAGTGCACAAAGTAGCTGTGGTAGGGGATATTATTGGTGATCCATACAAAGATACTGCAGGACCTGCGCTAAATACCGTAATCAAATTGCTAAACACAATTGCAATTGTCTTTGTTTCTGCATTTGTTGCAATACTTGCAATCTAATTATTCTTCAACAAATAGAGTCATATCTAATTCATCTATTTGTGCTTGAATTGCTTTTTTCAAAGTATTATTATGTTTATCACAGAATTTGAAATAGTCATCTGCGGTTTGGAAACATCCACAAATCCATTTTGTTTTCTTATCCCCTTCTACTGTGCATTTTGAATATCTATGTTCACTCATAGCAATTTGTAAAAAAATGAACTAAAAAAATCTAAGCATTGTTCAAATTATTATCGAAAAAGGAAAAAGAATGTTTAAGGACAGCCTTCCATCTTTTGAATGAAATAACCTTGGTCCTTAATTGCCTGTTCAACAGGCTCTGGAGCTCCTTGGGAGTGGCAAAATTGACATTCGTTAGCAGTCATATTTGCATTTTCTTCACCAATTGATTTTAGCCATTCTTTACCGTATGTGATGGCTTTATCATGGTCCTTTTCTCCAGTAATTACATCAAAGTGCATGGTATGACCATCTGCAGCCTTGACATAGGTATCGTATACGTGAATTTCCATAATTTTAATTGAAAAAAGGGATATTTAATTCAAAGATCACCGAGCCTAGAACAATTTATGATTTACAAGTCGATCGTTTCTTCCTAATTTCAACAATCACAATTGCTGGCCCCAAAAAATACATTCCAAAATTTAGAAGGATTAAACTAATTCCATATCCTACAACTTGTTCTTCTGAAACTATGTCAACATGATTTAGAACTGAAAGAGATGAAATTAATGGCGTTATGGTAATCTTGATTACTTCTTTGAATATTGGATTTTCACGTTGATAATCCGCAATTATTGGACTGAATGAATAATAAAATTCATTAAATGAATTCACAAACAATATTCCTGAATCTGTTTGGAGCAGTTTGTTATCCCGAAGTTCTCGTAATTGTTGTATTTGTGGCGCCAATTCAGAACCATAAGCTGCAGTAGCAATTAGACAACCGCCACCGTTAGTTGATTCTGATGTGTTAGTTTTTTCTTCAAACCCTGAAGCTTCTAAGGGTAAGATTCTGTAAACGGATCTCTCGTAGTGGGGAATAAGATACAAAAACCCATCCGGACCTCTTTCAATATCTGAAATACATCCAAAACCGGTCCCAATAATTATTTCATCCATTGAATCATTTTTGTCTACTACATTATCTTGCAAATCAGGACTAGAAAATTCAAAACCATCTCGATTTTTATTTAATTCAAATTTGTAAAGATTCCCATTATTACAATCCCCTACAAAAAGCGAATTATCATAATTGCTTGTTTCTTTAAATTTTCCAAAATTTAATCCTGCAGGAGCAACAGTTTTCATCCAGCTAAATTCTGGATTACTATACAAATAATCTTCATAATCTGGAAGACTTTCTAGTTCAGATTCGGAAGCAGGACCCATGATTCTCTCCCATCCGCCGTTAAATTTATCATGAATCAAATTAATTTCATCAAAATCATCATCACCATTTTCTGTATTCCATAAATTTCCAGTAAAAGGATCTATCGCAAGACCAAAGCTATTTCGAATTCCTATTGCATGGTATGGTCCGTCGGGATCTACGCGTAAAACTACACTGGTATCCATGAAATCTGTGGTATCCGAAGGGTAAAGATCTTCTAATGGCTTATTTTGAAGGGGGCCGTACTTTCCTGTATCTCCAATGACCGCATACACCTGGTTATTCAAGCCTGTCACCATTGCCCCACCATTATGGTAGGTGTTGGATGGAAGTTCTTTGAGTAAAACCGGATTTTCTAATTTCTCTCCATTCCAATTATACTTGTATATTTTATTTCCTAATTGTTTTCCAAATTTATCCCCCGCAGTGAAATAAAGATAAACAGTAGAACCCACGTTAGTTATTCCCAACAAACCTGCTTCACGATTGGGATCAACAGAAACTTCAAGGACTGGTTCCGTTTGTAGAACTCCATCTTGAATTAATCTAACGACACCATCTTTTTCTAAAATTAAAATATCATCATCCACAAAAGACATTGTAATAAAACCCCAATCAGATAATTTAGTATATTCCTCAAGAATCAGATTGTCATCAAATAATTTTGGTTCTCCTATTGCGGTTGGCAAAAAATAATTAGAGCTAATGGAAACTGTAAAAATTATTATTAGAATAAGTGAAAAAAAGATTGTCAATTAGAAATATTTTAGGTAAATTGCTATTAAATGTGACTAGGTTTTTTCATAAATTCTACCGCATGATCCACTTGAGAATAATTGACAATAGATCTCATTAACTAATTTTTTATCTGATGAGAATATGAACAAATTGATGAAATTCTCAAAAGTTGTTCCATCTTATACTTCAAAGTATGGGTGTCGTCTAATTTGGGAGGGAGATGATGAGGATGATTCAGATGCCGTAATTCTAAACAAAAACGAACTAGATGAACTTGTAGAAATTTTAAAAAAAGATGTTTCGGGAACGATAACCCTAGAAGATTTAACAAGCTCAATAATGGTGAATTCAGATGTTACTCAATTCACTCTGCAAAACCATCGACATCTTGAAGTTGACACCTTTGATTTACAAAAAAAAGTTTTAGAGTTTGCCAAAGTTCCTCATGAGCCTAAGTATGTCCACATTAGTTCCAAGGAATTTTATCCCTCAGTTTGGATAAGAAAAGAGGACAAAGATCAAGTAAAATTTTCGCCAAAGAAAACTCCACAAAAACCATCTCTTTTGCAAGCAATTTTATCTTCAAAATCTGAAAAAAAAGATAAAAAAATTTCTGAGGCAGATGTTTTTCGAATATTCTCTACTAGACGTTCTACAAGAAAGTTTTCTAAAGACAAAGTAGAAGATTGGAAAATTGATAAAATTTTGGCAGCAGCAGATACTGCTCCAACTGCAGGTAACTTTCAAGGTTTAAAGATATTTTACATTAAAAACAAAATTGCTAAAGAAGCCCTCGTAGAGGCTGCGAACAAGCAGCCTTATGTTAATTCACCTGTCCTGTTAGTTTTCTGCATGGACCCATCTCGCGTTAAGTTAAAATTTCCTCAAGAAATATTAGACAAATTTTCTCTTCAAGATTCTACTCTGGCAGCCTCTTATGCACAAATAGCGGCTGCAGGATTGGGACTTAGCTCTATATGGATTGGAATGCTTGATGAAAAAAAAGTACAAACGATTTTGGGAACAGAATTAAGGCCATCCTCAATTCTTTGTATTGGTTATCCGGATAAGAAAAAACCGCCAAAATCAAGAAGAAAATTAAAAGATTTAATCGAAGTGATAGAGTAATGGTTTTCTAATTAAAAATATATCAGAAACTATGAAACATTTTGTGCAAATAGATATTTCCAATCAATCTAGTATTATTTTAGAACTAAATGAAAACCATTCCCCAAAAACGGTAAAATCTTTGTTAGAAAAACTCCCTTTTACAGAACAACTACACGTATGGGGGGAAGAAATCTATACATCATCTTCTCCAATTGATGTATCAGAGGAAAATGCAAAATCTCCAGTTGCTTTAAACGATGTTGCTTATTGGCCAACCGGAAAAGCAATCTGTTTATTTTTTGGACCTACGCCAGTTGGTAAAAAAGATGAAATCACTCCAGCTTCTCCAGTAAATGTGATAGGAAAGATAATTGATCCTGACAAATCGATCTTAGATTCTGCAGAGGGAAAACAGGCTACGTTTCGATTAAAGTCCTGATTCTTCTATTTCTATTGGAATTTCTAAAATTTCCCTTTCAAGGACATATGCTTTGAATTCTTTTGAAATCCCAGAAAAGATTAGCCACACTTCATGGTTTAACTCCATGAATTTTTTATCCGTGTTTGATGGATATGCCATGGAGTCAGGATGAGAATGAAAAATACCTATTATTTTTAATTGTAATTTCTTTTCCATCTTGTCCGCTTCAAGTCTTTGCTCAGCTGAAATTGTGAAATTTACGGGTGATTGCTCAATGTTTTTTGTAAGAAATATCTTTTCCACCTTAATTTTTTCATTGTCTACAGACCCAAGTAAAATTCCACATGATTCGTTTGGTTTTTCTCTATCTGCATAGTTTGATAGAATCTGTTTTTGCTTTTCTGTTAAGATAATTATTGGCAAGCCTATTCTACGGCAACCGAACCCGTCATCCATGGATGTACAATACAGTAATAGTCTTCTTTTCCTTGAGTGGTAAAGATAAACTCGTATGATTCTCCTGTTCCAAATAATGCAGAATCAAATAATCCATCTGGACCTTCTTGTGAATTTCCTGAAGTTACAGTGTGCATAGCACTGTCTTCATTTTTCCACACCACTGCTGTTCCCTGGGAAATTTGTAGTTCTTCAGGTTCATAATAGATTTGACCTTCTTGTTGAATCCCTGCACCGTCAGGAATAATCACAGTAACTGGTTCTTTTGGTTCTTCTATGAACAATTTAGAAACCATCCAAGGATGTACAATGCAATAGTATTCATATTCTCCAATCTCTAATTCACTGGTATCAAGTTGGAATATTTCTCCTTCGTTCATTAAACCAGAATCAAATGTCTCTCCAACATCTATGGAACTTGTAACAGTATGTGCGAAGGAATCTTCGTTGGTCCATTCCACGACATATCCCTTTGGAACGTACGCTACATCTGGATCATAATCTGGATTACCTTGTACTGCCGAGTTTACTAATATTGAAATTGGAAAAATTGGACCAGTAGGCTCAACCTCCTGTTCTTCTACTTCAATTACCTCTTCGGCAAGAATGTAAGTATCAGGACTAACAAATCCAAATGCTACCCATGTGACAATTCCTGTAATGGCAGCTAGCGTAACAATTGCTCCAACTGGTTTTACACGTTCTGGCATTTTTGCCGCAAGATATGCAATTACTATTGCTGGAAATGCAATTGCCAACATAATTCCAGCTACGATGTTTGTAGATTCAATTGTATTCATTGTAAAGGCAAACATTCCAAATCCCAGTGCTATTGAAGCAATTACTAAAACTGTAGCTTTTGCTCTGTTGCTAGTGGATACGCCTCCATCTAAAATTCCTGCTGCTAAGAAAATCAATCCGATAAACATGGTAAGGCCTGTTAAAGCATGCATTCCATCAATGAAAGTATGTGCCAAGCCCATGTAAGAAATTGCTACTCCGGCCAAACCTATAGCCGTTAATCCCATACCTGGCATCATGAGGTCCCAGTTACTCATTCATGCTAGCTGGTAGGAGTGATATACTTATTCCTTTTGAAATCCAATGGATCCTCAAAGTCGAATAAATTAAATGGCTTTGGAAGATGGGAGAGTGAGATTGGCATTAAAGGAAATAGTGGAGGTATCTAAACCACGTATTATTGTACTTTTGGTAATTACAGCAGTAACTTCAATGTATGCTGCAAGCAAATTGGTGGGTCCGGAATTAGATAATCTTGGACTTTTACATATTATTGTAGCGGGTGCACTTGCATCGGCTGGATCAAGTGCACTAAACCACTACTATGATAGAGATATCGATCCAAAAATGAAACGCACCAGTCAAAGACCTATCCCATCTGGAAGAATACCTGCAACTCAAGTTTTAATTTATGGTCTTGTGGTAAGCTGCATTTCTGTAATTTATGGTTACTTTGCATTAAATGCAATTTCTGCATTTTTTATTGCGTTGGGTATTTTTTCTTATGTGATTATTTACACGGTTTGGCTTAAACGACTTAATTCCTCCAATATTGTAATTGGAGGTATTGCCGGCAGTGCAGCAGCTTGGGCAGGGTGGTCAGCTGCAACTGGGTCTATGGACCTGTTAGGATTTCTAATAGGCTTTTTGGTTTTTGTTTGGACTCCCTCTCACTTTTGGTGTCTTGCGATGAAAATTAAAGATGAATATGCACAAGCTGAAGTTCCAATGCTTCCTGTAATAATAGGAATGCAAAAAACATCAAAATTTATTTTAGCCAACACTCTGATTTTACTTCCTTACTCCTTGATGATTTCGATTTTTGGAATGGGTCTAATTTACACAATAATTGCAATAATTTCAGGCGGCTTGATGTTGGCGTATCATTATAAACTTACAAAGAATCCAACTTCAGAATTTGCATGGAAAGCCTACAAAGTAACTGCTCCGTACCTTACAATAATTTTTGTTGCAGTTGCATTAGATGCTGCATTTCATATTCCTTTATTTTAGAATATAATTATTTTTCAAAACCTGGAAAACTCGCTTCATAATCCTTTTCCATTACCTCTTTATTTTGTTCTTCCACTTCATCTATCTCTTCTTGTACTAGTACAACCTCTATTCGTCGTGTATCTTTTGTAAACCATGCTACGTTGATCAAACCCATGATTTCTAGGTCAAGAAGCAATTTGTTGAATTTGTCTTCAGTCATGATAAATCCATCTTTGGCTAAGGATTTGAATAGTTCAGAATCCGTAAGGGACCCTGCCTCCTTTATTTTTTCAAATACTGTATTTCTAATTGGTATTGCCATGATTAACCGTAAAATGATCTATCCTTTGATTTTGGTACTACATTAGATATACTTTCTCTTACAGTGTTGTACCATTGGTCTACCTCTTTTGTAATGGATGGTCTTACTTGTTTCAAACTATTGGCAAAGTCTCTACTTGTAATTTTGTTAGAATTATTTCTCATTGCCTGAATTGCTGCCTCTCTGCAAAGAGCAGCCAAGTCTGCACCTGAGTAATTCTGTGAGGAAACTGCAATTTCTTGAAGGTCTACATCCTTGCCAAGTGGCATTTTTGCAGTCAAAATCTTAATAATTTCTAACCTTCCTTTTTCGTCTGGTGGTGCAACATATAGCACAAGATCTAGTCTTCCTGTTCGAAGTAATGAATTATCTAGTACATCTGGCCTATTGGTAATTCCAACTACTACTACCCGGGACGAAATGCCTTCTTCGATTTCAGTTAGCAGTTGACTGAGAACGGTTTCACTAACTCCTCCTTCTCCAGATTTTGAGCGAACAAGTGAATCTAGCTCATCAAAAATCACAACACATGGTGATGAAGCTTTTGCTTTTCTGAATATCTCTCTTATTCCTTTTTCAGATTCACCAACCCATTTGGATAATAATTCTGGTCCTTTAACTAAAATCATGTTTGCTCCACTTTCAGTGGCTAGTGCTCTTGCAATCATTGTCTTTCCGCAACCCGGGGGTCCATAAATTAAAGCTCCTTTTGGAGGTTTGATTCCCATCTTTGTAAATTTTGTTGGTTCTTTCATCGCAGAAATTAAGTTGTCAGTTAATGCCTCTTTGATATCTTCAAGTCCACCAACATCTTGCCACCATACCTTTGATCTTTCCACATAAAATTCTCTCATGGCAGTTGGAACTACTTCATGCATTGCATCATAGAAATCGATTAATTTGATCTGCATTGATTGTAATACCTCTGATGGTATTTTTTCACTTTCAAGATCAATTTCAGGCAAGTAACGTCTAATTGATTTCATTGCAGCTTCTCTGCAAAGTGATTTAATGTCAGCTCCGGTATATCCATGAAGTTCAGATGCAAGATCTTTGAGATCGATGTCATCCGAAATTGGCATTCCTCGTGTGTGAATAAAAAGAACCTCTAGTCTTCCATCTTCGTTGGGAACTGAAATCTCAAATTCTCTATCAAATCTTCCTGGTCGTCTTAGGGCAGGGTCAATACTATCTGGCCGATTTGTTGCTCCAAGAACAATAACATTTCCTCTATCGTTAAGACCATCCATAAGCGCTAGTAATTGTGCAACTACTCTTTTTTCAACATCTCCATAGGCTTCTTCTCTTTTTGGAGCAATTGCATCTATTTCATCGATGAAAATAATACTTGGAGAATTATCCTTAGCTTCTTTGAACATGTCTCTTAATTTCGCCTCGGTTTCACCATAATACTTGTTCATAATTTCTGGCCCATTAATCAAAAACATATTTGCATCTGATTCGCTTGCAAGGACTTTTGCAATCAATGTTTTTCCGCAACCAGGTGGACCATAAAGTAGAATTCCACTATGTGGTTCAACTCCTAATCTTGTAAATAATTCTGGATGCTTTAATGGTAATTCAACAATTTCTCTCATTGCCTTTATCTCGTGCCCAAGTCCACCTACTTCTTCATAGGTCACCCTTAATTTTCTATCAACGGAAGGCTCCGTTGATATTGTTAGATTTGTGGTGCGGTCAATCTTTACAATATGTTTTGGAGTTGTCTTTGTAATCTTAAAGTCCATAGAATTTCCCAATATCATTACAGAAATTTCATCACCATGTGAAATGGGTAATCCCTTCAATCTATTTTTTACAAAATCTGTAAATTCTTTATCAACTGTTACAGTGTCATTTAGTGGAGTAAGTGAAACAGACTTTGCCATTTTTGTGCTAACCTTTTTTACTTTTACAATTTCATTCAAGGATGCTCCAATATTTTTTCTGGTTTGTCCATCTATTCTGATGATGTCTGGAAATTTTTCATCTTCATCAACTGGCCATACAACTGCACAGCTAGATCTTGATCCCATGACATCAATTATATCTCCTGGAGTAACTTTGAGATAATCCATAGCGTCAGGACCAATTCTTGCACGTTTCTTTCCTACGTCTCTTTGCTTGGCTTCTCCAATTCGCATTTGCAAAGGTTCTTCTTTGCGTACCAAAATCTCACCTATTTCATGTCAACTGACATTCTACTCATGTTGAGTACTTCAAATTCACTGACACCGTCAACAGATTTTACTGACTCTTCAAGAGCATCCATCTGTCCTTCAGAATCTTTTACAATAAACTCTGCTTTGATGAAATATAATCCAAAAGCTAGTGGTTCTTTGGCATGTCTCTTCATCAATTGTCCCTCTTTTAGAGATGCTTTGATGGATTCTGCTAATTTGTCTAGATCTACTTCTGGTCCAGTTGGAAGGATTTTTGTAATTAAAAGTAATTCTGCCATTTTCTATGGTCCCTGAAAATTGCATTGGCTACATGTATAATTTCTAGCCGCTTCTCTGCAACTCTCACATCTCCAAATTAAATCAGTACCGCAATTTGGACAATTGAATTTTACACATTTATCATTAGGCATTATGTGTCTATGACAACAGCTACAGTTTGGTAATGATATGGTAGATGACATACCACAATTTTCTGCAAACATCATTTATACCTTCCTTAGAATTTGGTAAATATTTTATCTCAAAAGTTTTTTGAGTTCTCCTTCGATAATTATTTGAGCAGTTTTTACTGATCCTTTTATTCCAAGTAATTTTAAAATTGACCCTGTATGAAAATCAAAATCTTCTTTTTCTGAAATTTCTTTTGTTATCGCAGGGGTTATTGAATCGATTAGTTTGTTGATTGTACTGTTATCAATTCTTTCTAAAATCCTTCTTATCATTTTTTGTTTTTCAAATTCTTCTCCAAACTGTTCTTTCCATTGTTTATGATATTCATTCAAATCTGATTCTTTATTTGATTTTAAAAATTTTGAAATGGCTCTTCCTGCAAGCACTCCACCCATACCACTTGTGTAGATCCCTCCTGATGTAGTGGGTTTGGATTGTCCTGCAGCATCTCCGATTATTACAGTTTTATTTTCCACAAATTTCTTTATTGGGCCTTTAATCCAAATTGGTGCAAAAATTTTTCTAATCGTAGAATAATCTCCTTTTTTTTCTAAGAATTCTTCTAGAGTTTCTGAAACTTTTATTCCCTTTCCAGCAACTCCTACTTTTCCTTTTCCTTGACCTGAGGGAATTATCCATGCAAAAAATCCAGGATATTTATCTTGATCAAAAAATATTTCAACTCTTCCTTTTTTTATCCAATTCGCATAAATTTCATATTGCGCCGATTGCAAAATTCCTGTTCGATCTTTTTGAACAAGAGATGATACTCCTCTTGCATCTACAAAAATTTTACATTTAATTTCTCCTTCGTTTGTTCTTATCCCACCATCAGTTAATTCTTGAAAACTAGTTCTTACCTTGATTACAGCTCCATTTTTCTGTGCTTGGTGGGCAATTTGCTTATCGAGTTCTCTCCTGCTAATCTCTGCTACTTTTTGTTTTTTGGAATTAATGAAGAAACTATTCCCGTTTGGTGCATAAATTTCTGCAGACTCAATTAGATGATCAAAAGTTTTTCCAAAAGGGATAATTCCTAATTTCTCCAATCCTGCAGTACTAACAAGTCCTCCACAATGCTCTGGTGTGCCTATCTCGTAATCTTCTTCAATAACTAAAACTTTATTGTCATTCCTTGCAATCTCTCGTGCACATAGAAGACCAGACACGCTTCCTCCAGCCACTACAACATCATAGTACACATATTTTGTTGCTTTGTCAATTATTTAATTTAAAAGTTTTTCATTATGCCTGTTTTTCATATTTGTATGGATGCGATTAAACAAGTGATTGTTGTTCGGACTGATCTTGATATGGGAAAAGGTAAAATTGCCGCCCAAGTGGGCCATGCTTGCGTTTTAGGTGCAGAACATGTAAGAAAATCTCATCCAGAATGGTTCAATGAATGGTGGTCTGGACAAGAAAAAGTAGTGGTCAAAGTTTCCGGAATAAAAGAACTCCAAGACATTAAACGACATGCAATTGATTTAGATCTTCCTTGGTCTGAGGTATCTGATGCGGGACATACACAGCTTGCTCCTGGTACCACCACCTGTATTTCAATTGGCCCTGCTCCTGAAAATTTAATTGATAAAATAACTGGTGCTTTGAAATTACTTTAATTTCTCGAGGAATTTGAGAATGAGATATAACAAGGCTTGGTAGATTTTTCCATGTGAATAAAAAAGGATTACTTGTAGCCGTGTTTTTTGGAACAATTTTACTAACATCTACAGTAGTAATTTCATTACCAAGTTTGATGGAACCATTTGATCCGGATTTGGAGACCACAATAACTGGCACTCCTGCCGATAATTTTCCTGATGCTCAACGAGCTCAATTTTGTGGGTCTGGCGATGCTAAAACAACTACCTATGTAACCGAATATACAATTCCAACAGATTGCACCAATCCCTTAGCAATTGTAACTGATTATGAAGGAAATGTTTGGTTTGCTCAAACCAATACTGGGAATTTGGCAAAATTTGACCCTTCTACTGAATCCTTTACAGAATACGAAAATCCTAGTTGGCCACCAAATGGTCGCTCTATGATGTGGGGGATGGATTATTCCCCAGATGGTTCTATTTGGTACACTGATGAAACTTATGATTCTGTTTGGAAATTTTCCACACAAGACGAAAAGTATCAGAGACTACCATATCCCTCTGAAGGTGATTCCCTTCCTCAAAAATTAAAAGTTGATGGCTCTCAAATCATCGTTAATGATTTTACTGGAAATAAAATTACCTTCTTAGATCCTACTCAAACTGGAGAAGATTTGAGCTATCTTAGTCTTCCATCTCCAGTTGATGATTCAGTTACAGGTGACTTTGCAATTGATCCGGAAAATAATATTTGGTATACTAATTGGTTATTTCAACAAAGTGGGGTTTTGGTAAAATTTGATCAAGAAGAATATCGTGTATCGATTGCAGACACTGGCGAAGAATTTTTACCACTACTTGATTATATTGAAGTTTTACCGCTACCAGAAAATTTACTAACTCCTAATGGAGCAGTAGCTACTGAGGATGGGAAAATTTGGCTTGTGGACACTTCAAGTTCAAACTTCTTTAGTTTTGATCCTCAAAATGAAGAATTTATTCAATATACAACCCCTGATCCTGCTTTGGTAACATATGGAAATTCTAGTGGAATAATTAAAACTCCTATCTCTAGACCATATTGGATTGATACTAACGATTTAGGACAATTGGTTTTCAATGAACAAACTGCCAATAGATTAGCTGTCATGGATCCAAAATCAGAGTCTTTAGTAGAATATTTTGTTCCATCGATGAATCCTAATTGGGGGGATTGTGATGAAATGGAAAATTGTGGTCTGGCTCAAATCTTTGATTTTACTATACATGGTGACAAAATTTGGTTTACTGAGTGGGTTGAAAACAATATTGGCGTGGTTGACACCTCAATTGGACTTCCGTTTGATATTGAATTAGATTCAAACCTCATTTCACTTCAGGCCGGTCAAGCAAAGGATGTGAATTTTGTAGTTTCTCCCAAATCTTCACAGGACTTGTCAGAGGTGTCTTTGATATTTACTGACACTCAGGAATTTTTGAATGTCGCCATTGATTCTACTGTGCCCCAAACATTTCAATTAGATTTTGACGCACCAAGACCAATTTCCGCACTAATCTTAGCATCAGATGATGCAGTCCCTGGAACATACAAAGTACTAGTTGGAGCTCAAACAGACGAGGTCTCAGTTAGCAAATTTGTTACCATAATAATAGAATCGTGATCCCAGAAATAGATTCTAAAATAGGTATTTCTGTTTATTCTACCAAATTTGAAGGTATAGGGGGAGCAATCAAGAATAACCCAGAAGATTTTGAAGTTCATGAGGTAATTTCTGATAAATCTCTAAAATCAATTGTCGAAGAAGGTGACTATGCCGTTTTCAAATTAAAAAAGAAAAAAATTGATACTAATCATGCCCTATCAGAAATTTTCCGGAAAAAAGGATTACGACTAAAGGCACTGGGTTTGAAGGATGCCTCTGCCGTTACTGAACAATTTGTGTGCTCAAATAGTAAAGGAAAATCAATTGACAATTATACATCTTTGAAATTTTCACTCAAAAAAATCGGATATGTAAAAAAACCTCTCTCAAAAAAAGACATGATTGGAAATCATTTTAAAATAAAGATTGTTGATTGTAACAAAAATCTTTCAAAATTCAAAGAACAAAATAGAATTTTAAATTTTTATGGTTATCAAAGATTTGGTTCCAAAAGACCGGTTACTCATTTGATAGGAAAAGCAATTTTACAACGAAATTTTGAAAAAGCAGTTGAATTGATTTTATCGTACCGGTCACCTGATGATTCAAAAGAAAATAATGAAATTCGAGAAAAATTAACTGACAAAACAAACTATGAAAAATATTTTGATCAAATCCCACCACAAATGGATATTGAGAGACTAGTTTTAAGGGAAATGATTTCTAGTAAGGATGCACAAAAATCCATCAGACAAGTCCCTTTGTCTCTTCGCAGATTTTACATTCAAGCCTATCAGTCCTTTCTGTTTAATCTTACCCTAAGCTCTGCTTTTTTGGATGGTGAAAACCTTTGGGAATCTCAAGAAGGAGATATTGGTTTTGATTTTAAGGGTATTATTGGAAAATATCTTGTAGGTGCAGATCAGCATCTTGCGATACCCTTTATCGGTTATTCTTACTACAAAAAAACTCGTTTTGATTATCAAATTTCTAAAATTTTAGAATCAGAAGAAATTTCCCCAAAAGATTTCTTCATTAAGGAAATGCAAGAGGTTAGCAATGAAGGAGGTTTCAGACAAGCTAATATTTCCTGCACTAATTATTCAAGTGAGAATAATAATGTGGAATTTACACTTTCTAGAGGATCCTTTGCTACGATCCTTTTGCGAGAAATAATGAAACCAGAAGATCCTCTTAATTCAGGTTTTTAGGATTGCTCTTCTAATTCTTGATTAAATTTTCCTGATAAATTTTAATGTAATACCTATTCCTGAAATAATTATTCCTACAACTGCAATTTGAATTCCATAAGAAACCCATTCAGGATTTGAGTACATAAAAGATGATTCTGGCCCTATCACTGATTTCCCTTGAAAATGGAAAATAATACCCAGAATGAAAATTACTGAGCCTGTGATCATTACGGGTTTCCACTTTCTCATTAATTTTCTAGGAGTTTGTTACTAAAAAGAGTAAACAGAATTGATAAATTGACCAAATGATTTTTTGGTTTACTCTTTAATGGTTTTCTAAAGATTTCAAAAAATGTTCAACTCGGAATATGATATATCCGAATCATCAAGTCACAAGTATTTGAATTTAATATTGTTTTCATCATCGGCATCTCTTGCTGTGCTTTTATTTTTAATATTTTTTCCTCAAATTAATGCCATCAACAAAGAAACTCCTATTCTGATTAATTTGATGTTTGTTCCTGCCATGGCAGTTGGATTTCTTTACGGATTGAGAATTACAGAGCGTGCAGTAAAACCTTCTGAAACACGTAGTCCTTGGAAGAGGTCAACTGTAAAAATATTTTTATTCTTTTTTGTAATTGGAGGTTTGTTCAGTTCCGTAAATTTTGCCATAAATGGAGGAAGTATAATGCCACAAAACAATATTTTGGAAGGTGGTCTTTTATCTTGGTTAAATGAATTCATAACTGCCAATGGTGGTGCAACTTTCCTTATTATTACGAGTATAACTTTGATGGCAGCAGCAACGAAAAAAATTGTTGGAATGAATACTGGATTTTTTAATAGATTGGTAACCTTTGTTGGAACATTTGTTTTCTTCTCAATGCTTGCGTTAAGCTTTACTGATTCTGATCCCACCTCCTCAGGTGTGTTTCTATTTACCTTTTACCAAGCAGGTATTGTGGGCGGTGCCTTTTTTGCGATGAATAGACTAACAAAAAATCTTAACACGTGGGAAGATTATGCAAATGGCTATTAGACTTTATTCTTCTAAATCTACATAAATTCCAGAAATCTCAGAATTTATTCTACTGTGATATTTCTCACAACCTTCTGTTTTAAAGTCATTTTCTTTGCATTCATTAAAATGAGCTGTATTTTCTCTTTGAATATTATCTGCATATAACACGTCTCCACCAATTCCCAATGCGATTAATCCTATTGCTGCCAGGCCACCGGCAACTGCAATCATAGCATATCCTACCTGGGCATGATTGTGAGGTTCTTTCATTCATCCAAAATCCATTGCCCTTGAATTTATTCTTTTCAAGAATTTGTGGATCAAATAAAGTTCCATTCAACGAAAAAAAGAAAAATTAGTAAATTGCATTATAATATGTGAGTATTCAAATCCTTCAATATGAATTTCTGGGACCTATAAAATTGGATGAATGGGGACCTCCTATGGAAAAAGTTGTTTATTTGATTTTATCGAGAACTCAAGACTCTTTTAACATTCTCTATGTCGGGGATTGTGAAAAAACAGTCGAAAAAAATTTTTTTGTGAAAAATTTAGATTTTAATTGCTGGGTTCAAAAAGCTAGGTCTGAAAATTCTCTTTATCTTGCTATATTGCCAATGTTCCAATCAAATCAATCAAAAAGAAAGGGAATTGTAGAAAAAATTCTTCTTAGATTTAGACCTCCTTGTAATGCCAAGGCCACAATAAAACCACCGCCCGATTATATTATTCGTTCTAAATCTGATTTGTCTCCTTCCAAATCTTTAAACGATAACCTGGAATTCGAAGAAAAAGTTTCCTGTCCTTGTTGCGGATCGAAAATGGAAAAAACAAAGATTCTTGAAAAAACTACAGTTCTAAAATGTACTGGATGTGGTCTAAGTGACACACGATTAAATTCATGATCTTGTTTTATTTTGTACCTCAAATAGCTGTAAAGTTAGTAAATCAATTGCCTTTTTCAAATGTTCAAATTCATTAATGGAATGAATTTGACCTTCAACTAATACCCGTAAAACTTTAACAGAATTTGTTTGAAATTCATCCTTTGCTACAATCTCCATTGCATTGAGTTTAGAAAGCAAGTCATCTAGATCTTTTTTCATTTCCTCTGAGGGAAGATGTTTTTTCATAAGTTAATCCAAACAAATTTGTTATATGAACTATGGTCACAGCAATTCTTCATCTATTTTTTGAATAGGATCTACGTACTGTTGACAACTACATGTGGGAATATTACATTTTCCAACTTTCATCAGCGATTTATTTTCTTCTGAAGAAACATGTGCCTCATCTGTATGATGGCAAAGATGGCAATTCATGGTACGTCTTTCTTATCCCATTATTTAAGCCAGAAGATTAAATTATGGAATTAAAACTGCCCTTGCCTCAATCTGTGAATCTTTTAATTTTTTAAGAACTTCATTTGCCCTTTCTAGGGGAAATGTTTCAGAAATTACTTCTAATTTTTTTTCATTGCATATTTTTATCACTTGTTCCATATCTCTAGTGGATCCTATGAGAGTTCCTTTAATGGTTTTTTCTTCAAATGCAATAAAATCTGGATTTTTACCTATTGTTGCAATTACAATTATGCCTCCTTTTTTCACCGATTTTATGGCAGTATCAGTTACAATATCTGATGGGGCAAATACAATTGCTGCATCTAGCATTCCGTGTTTTTCTTTTATTTCTTTTAGAAAAATTTCTGGATTTGTTGAGAATGCCATGGTATCAACTGCCCCCAATCTTTTTGCAACACTAAGGTGATTTTGACTTCTAGAAAATGCAATTACATTACATCCTTCAACTTTTGCAAATTGCACGGCCATATGTCCAACTCCTCCAATGCCAAAAATACCAATTTTTTTGTGTAATTGGGGCTCTGCTGCCTTTACAGCCTTAAATGCCGTAATCCCTGCACAAAATAAAGGGGCTGCATATTCTGGTTTCATATTCTCTGGAACCAGAGTTGCAAAGTCTTCCGAAACTGTAATGTATTCTGTGTATCCACCTTTGAAGGATTCACCTGTAATTATTGATGATTCACATAGATACTCTTTTCCTTCTTTGCAATATTGACAGACTTTGCATGCTTCTAGAAGCGGTGTGATCCCTGCTCTATCTCCAACTTTAAACTTGGAAACATTTTTTCCAATTTCGACCACTAATCCTACAACTTCATGACCTGGAACCGTCGGGAGAGTGGGTGGTATCCCAAGTTCCTTCCAATCTCCTTCAATTCCATGTAATTGTGAATGACAAACCCCACAAGCTTCTATCTTGATTAAAATTTCATTTTCTTTTTTAATTTGATGTATGTCAATTTCTGATAATTTTAAAGGATTAGTTTCTATCGGCGCACATTCTGAGAGGACCATAGCTCTCATCTTCTTCATGTATATCTATTTTTTCATGAGGATTTTAACATTGTTAAATCAAAATTCTTTTTTTATTTTTAAAAATTTGAAGATGTATAAAGTAGTTAATCTTTTAAAAAAAAATTGTCTGAAAAAGGTAATTGGACCGAAAAAGATGAATCAACTATTAACGCAATCATTGTAAACATGATAAATCAAAAACAAATGTTCAGAGATCTTGGCGAAAAAGGTGAATTACCTACTTCATTTAACGTTCAAAATTCAAGAGAATACATTTTGGGTATTTTTACAGGAATAGTGATCAATCTATTTGCAAATTATTGGATAGGTGAACATGAGGCGGGATTATTGCCTGAAGATTTAGGATATCTTTACCATAAAATCGCCCTAAATCATGAAATGATCCTTTCTGGATTATTTGATTAATTTTCATTCAAAAAGTTTCTAATTTTCAGAAATTTTTTTAAGTTAGATAGTGTCAAATCGGAATTTTTGAAAATCAATACATTAAGAAAATATATGTCAAATTGGTATAAAATTTATGCCTGAGGAAGCAAATGCTGAGGATCGTGAACGAATAGCCCTCTTAAGGTTAGTTACAAACTCAAAACATGAATTCAACAAACTTTCTGTCAGTCAATTGAAAAGATTGCAAGAGTTGGTTGAAAAAAAGGATTATAGCCATAGCAAAAAAGCTCATAAATCTAAATTAAAACTATTAGGAAAAATTAATGTTAGACTTTACGAATTAGAGGAAGGACGTTCTATAATTTAGATTTAGGAAATTAATTAGGTACAAATAGTAAAAAGAATGTGTTTTATCGTGACAAGAAATAATCTTTTAAATGAAACTAGTCCATACTTGCTCCAACACGCAGACAACCCTGTTCATTGGTATGCATGGAATAATGATGCCTTGATAAAAGCTAAAAATGAAAACAAGCCAATTTTTCTTAGCATTGGTTATAGTGCATGTCATTGGTGTCATGTAATGGCACACGAGTCATTTGAAAACAACGATGTTGCCAATTTTATGAATGAAAATTTTGTAAATATCAAGGTAGATAGAGAAGAGCGGCCAGATATTGATGACATTTACCAAAAAGTTTGCCAAATAGCTACAGGACAGGGAGGTTGGCCTTTGAGCATTTTTCTTACCCCTGATCAAAAACCATTCTATGTGGGGACCTATTTTCCGGTTTTGGATTCCTATGGACGACCTGGATTTGGAAGTATCCTTAGACAACTAGCACAAGCATGGAAAGAAAAACCAAACGATATTGAAAAAACTGCAAACAATTTTCTTGATGCATTACAAAAAACAGAGACAATTAAAGTTCCAACCAAATTAGAAAGATCTTTGCTTGATGAGGCAGCAGTGAATTTATTTCAAATGGGTGATTTTTCTTATGGTGGGTTTGGTTCTGCTCCAAAATTTCCAAATGCTGCCAATGTATCTTTTCTTTTTCGCTATGCAAAATTATCGGGACTTTCCAAATTCAATGAGTTTGCTCTAAAAACCTTAAAAAAAATGGCAAAAGGGGGAATTTTTGATCAAATTGGAGGAGGATTTCATAGATATTCCACCGATGCAAAATGGTTGGTGCCTCATTTTGAGAAGATGCTTTATGATAATGCTCTAATTCCGGTAAATTATGCAGAGGCTTACCAGATAACAAAGGATCCTTTCTATCTTGAGGTTTTAAAAAAAACACTGGATTTTGTAACACGTGAAATGATTTCCCCTGAAGGAGGTTTCTATTCTGCATATGATGCTGATTCTGAGGGTGAGGAAGGAAAGTTTTATGTCTGGAGTAAGAGTGAAATTAAAAAAATTCTGGGAGATGATGCAGAGTTATTTTGTCTTTATTTTGATGTAACTGATGGAGGAAATTGGGAAGGAAAAAATATTTTATGCAACAACATTAATGTCTCTACTGTAGCATTTAATTTTGGACTATCCGAAGATCGAGTTAAAGAAATTATTTCTTCTTGTTCTCAAACTCTGCTAGATACCCGTTCTAATCGTATTTCACCAGGTTTAGATGATAAAATTTTAACATCTTGGAATGCCTTGATGATTACGGCATTTACCAAAGGTTATCGTGTTACTGGAGATGTACACTATCTAAATGTTGCAAAAAAAGGTATTTCATTTTTAGAACAAAATCTTTTTGTTGACGGTAATTTATTTAGGACCTACAAAAATAATAATGCAAAAATTAATGGTTATCTTGAGGACTATTCTTATTTTGTAAATGCATTACTTGATGTATTTGAGATTTATCCAAATTCAAAATATCTCCAACACGCAATACAATTAGGTCATCACCTAGTTGATCATTTTTGGGATGAAGAAAATCATAGTTTTTTTATGACTTCTGATAATCACGAGACTCTTATCATTAGACCAAAGAGTAATTATGATTTGTCACTGCCTTCTGGAAATTCTGTTTCGTGTTTTGTAATGCTTAGATTGTTTCATTTAACTCAAGAAAAAAAATTCTTGGAAATTTCTACCCAAATTATGGAATCTCAGGCACAAATGGCTGCAGAAAACCCATTTGGATTTGGATTTTTGCTAAATACAATTTACATGTATTTACAAAAACCATTAGAGATTACAATTCTAAATGATTCCAACGTAGAAATGGCTGATTTTTTGAGAAAATCATTTCTACCAGAATCTATTTTAGTTTCAGTATCTGAATCAAATCAGTTAGATGCTTTAGTAAATTATCCTTTTTTTGAAGGGAAAAATTTTGATTCCAAAGCTACTAATGTTTTTATCTGCAGGGATTTTACTTGTTCCTTACCACTTCAAAGTATCGATGATATAAAAAAATCCTTAAGATGATTAAATATTCTATACTTTTTTCAAATTGAATTGTAACACCTCTCCTACTTGAGGTCTGCCTAGATGGTCGTATCTGGTTTTTGGCATGGCCATAGTAACTTGGGTTTGTTGATAACTTTTTACTTTAATCGTGGGTTGCGCTTGAAGAATTGCCTCAAGTAACGGCATTATCTGTTCTTTGGTTTCAGAATCTAATTTTTTAGCAACATTTTCTATAATCATCTGCTTTTGGGATATGGGTTCAGTTGTTACATTTTCAATTAAAGTCAATTGTATCATTTGACCATTATCTACAATTTGTGAAATTTTGAATTCATTTGTATCTGACAATAAATTGATTGTTTAGCCTTGTGATTTATCTTTAACGTAAGGCAAAGTATAGTGAGACAAACGCAATGGCTATTGATCCCCCCACTCCCAAACCAAAGATGATTTTACTTCCATCAAGCTTCACATAATCTGTCAATCTAAATTCAAATTAAATTGTATCCATACTCATTTTTTAGAAACCTCCTAAAAATGAGATTTAATTCAAAAATTCGTGCTTAATTGGACTTTTTTTGATTTATTGGGAATTGGGTTGGTTTTTTTATTCAACATTGATTTCAGTTTCTGTATCGAGTTTAACAGGTTCTTTTAATGATTTTTTGATTTTTGAGGCACGTTTTAGTATTATTTGATTAAATTCTTTCATATCGTCTAACCCGGGTGTTTGTTGTTGATTTTGATAAGCTTGCAAAAATCCTGAATATACACATCCCACAATAATTCCAAAAGCAGTATCTACTACCGATTCAATTTCAGGGAGATAATTTTCAGCTATTTGTCTGTATGATTGAGATTCGCTTATGTAATAATCAATTAAACTATCTATGAAATCTCTATTCTCTTTTGAGATTGCCATGTTTTTTGTTCTATTTTTGTTTATTTAACTATCTTTGGTAAATTGTTATTTATTCATGAATTATGGTTTTGTTGTTGTGGAAACTCGATTTAGATGAAGAATATTTCCGAATATATGATTCAAATAAACTAATTGCCGGGTATTTTGATCCTGACTATGGAGATATTTATCCAAAGGAAAACTCTGAAGAAATTATTTCCCAGATGTTAGAAAATCATGATAAAATTACTGGTGGATTTATTATGGTTCCTATGGTAAAATTTGGATTGTTTGACACTGATCTAGAAACTGACGTTAACACAGTAGAAACTCAAGTAAATTCTGTTCTGGATAGATTGAAAAGATGGAAGGAATTTCTTTCCAAACAAAAACTCAAAATTCACTTTGTTAGGATATCTCACACAGATCAAGATATGCTAACCATTACATTTCCAATTAAATTTTCAAAACTAATTCCTTTGGATAAAAAAGAGATTGTAATAGAAATTGCTCCTACTTTGGATTTGTTGCAGAAATTAAATTTGTTATAAATCTGCCAGAATATCTAGTGATTCCGATATAAGCTGAAACGGAGCCTGCCAGTAGAACTAGTGATCCTACGGGAAATTCAGGGACAGCGGCATATTCTTCTGATTCTGCTACTACTGTATAATCAGTTACGTCTGAAATTTGGTTCTTATCTGGAATAGAAACAACAAAGAAAGTATCCTCATACGATCCCAAATAATCTGGTTCCGGGTGGATCCTAGATACTGCAGCAACATGTCCATTTTTATCATATAAAGTGGCAATTACTGCTACAGTATTTGCAGTTATTTCTCCATTGTTCTCTACTGTCCCAGAAATTATTATATTGTTGAAATTATCTCTGGATAGTTCTGAGGAGGTTACGCCGATTACTTGCCCCTTTGGTTCACTTATTGAGTAGTCCAAATCCAAAGAGTATGAATTAACTTGCTCTGGTGATATGTCAACAAAAATAAAATCAAAAGGTCCCTTCATTTCTGGGTTTATTGTGTTAACCAAAGTTCTGGTATCTTTTGAAGCAATAACATTATTGTATTCGTCGTAAAGAGTTACAAACACCTTGACTTGATTTAACGGAAAATCTAAATTGTTTTGAATTTCTCCAACAATGTGAAATGTTCCATCATCTCCAACATAATTTTGATCATTAATAATACTCACTTCGGCAAAGGCCACAGGAACTATAAAGGACAAGGTAAATAACATGATAAAATATTTTTTCATATTTTTTTAAAACTTTTTATCTTTAAAGAAGTTTATGGTATGGATCTATACTTTTTAATCTCTAATTCAAAAAATTAAATCCAAAGTTATTATCAAAATATGTTTACATTGAAAATATCATTTTAGTAGACAGATTGACATTGAGGACAAATTCTAGATATGCCTAATTTTCTTAAAGGCACAATTACTCGGTCTTGTACACAGTTTGGGCATTCGGTGAATTTCCTCATAAGGTGACTAAATAAATTTTATATTTAGTTTCATGTCAGTTTTAGGCTTTTCAGACTATTTTGATTTTAAAAAATATATTTTTCCATTTATGGTTGTATGCCTGTTTTAGCTGAATAATATTCTACTAATCCGGTCATTTCATACTCCAATGCTTGCTGATATTGTGAGTCTGATCTAACCTTGAAGGATTCATCTCCAGTTTTCATCCATTCTATGTACTGTGTATCGCTGTCTAACTGTGTTTGAGAGGACAACTTTAACAATTTTACTGCTGACTGAAAAGATTCTGGAGTAACTAGTTTATCATATTTTGAAATAATTTCTTCAAATTCATGGACATGTTTTTCATAGTGTTGGAACAATTCCTCCTGGGTTATTGATCCTTCCTCCCATTGTTTTTGTTTTGAATAAAATATGGTTTGAAGATCTTTGACTTCGGTTTGAATTTGCTCCAAATCATTTCCGAAAATAAATCCTTTTTGTCTTGTTTGTTCAGCAGAATAATTATAACTCACAATCCCTACGATTATTGCTATCACAGATATCAGAATAATGATATTTTGTTTTTTTTTCAAAACTAATCTGTATAATTTCCGTTCTCATCTAGCTTTAGTTCTATAGTCAATAAAGTTCCGCTGATAAATGAATCATTTCTTATTGTTCTTACTCTAGCCACATCAAGATGATATGGCCAGATCTCTACTACTATTGCCCCTACTTTGACATTTTCTGGAGCATCTGTTAACTTGATATCTTCTTTTTTTATTCCGTATTTTTCTAATGTATGAATGGAATGCTCAACTAAAGGATCCGGATTGTTGTGATTAATTGCCCAAACGGTTCCTTCATAATCAATTTTTTCCATTTCGAATTAGACACAAATTGACTCCTATAACAATTATTCGGGATTGATGACATTTAGTGTCATTGTGCTAACAACTCGGGAAAGTTTTCTTATTGTTGATATTGCTTTTTCAAATTCATCTTGGTTTTCAGTGTGTACCTCTGCTATTACATCATATGCCCCAAAAGTAAGATATGCATTATTTACATTCGACATTTGTTTTAGTTCATCTACAATGTATTCTTCTGCCCCAAGATCACAATTTAATAAAATGAATCCTATATGCATTACTTTATCTTGATATTATTATTCTTTACAGGCCTTTAAGTTTTACATTACCATCTACTACGGCCGCCGTATTGATTTCTTCCACCACCACCACCACGGCTGTCATGTCTTTTTTTGTCCCTTCCTCTGTCATCAGAACTCCTTCCTCTATTCGATCTTCCATACCCCCCATAGCGAGGACCACGTGAATAGCTTGAGCCTCCGGATCCTCCGTATCTTCTTGATGGTATTTGTCTTTTCAGAGGATCGGGAATTTTTATCTCTATACCCATTTCTTTATTCAAATCTTTCAAATCTGCTTTAATTTGTTTTTTAATCAAATTCCAATCCCCTACAGATGAATATGAAACAAATGTAATTGCTCTTCCAACACCACCTGCTCTTGCAGTTCTTCCTATCCTGTGGAAATATACCATATCTTGATTTGGAACATCGTAATTAACCACCAGCTCTACTCGTGGAACGTCTATTCCCCTTGATGCTACATCAGTTGCAACAAGAATATCTGCCTTGCCAGATCGGAATTTTGCCATTGATTGCTCTCGCCTATGCTGGGACATGTCCCCCTCAATTGCAACTGCGTTAAATTTTTCCTGATGTAGGAACTTTGCTACATCTCTAGTCCTGTACTTGGTTGAGCAAAATACGATAACTTGGCCTTTTACTTTTTTAATAAAATCTAACAAATAATCAAACTTTTCTTTGTCCTTGATTACTAGGAATGACTGGTCTATTCCTTCTCCACTAAGGTCATCTGCATCTAAAAGAAATTGCTTTGGATTTCTAAGGTATTCTTCAGACAATCTAAGTATTTCAGTTGGCATGGTTGCAGAAAACAGGGACATTGTTCTTTCTTCAGGAGTCAAGTCAAGAATAAACTGGATATCGTCGATGAATCCCATATCAAGCATTGTATCTGCTTCATCTAAAACAACATATTCTACATCTGACAATTCTATTGATCCACGTTTGAGATGATCAATTAATCTTCCTGGGGTAGCTACGACAATTTCTACTCCTCTATCCAAGGCGTCCAGCTGGATTCCCATCCCTTGACCTCCATATACTGTAGCTGCCTTTATTCCAGTATACTTGGCGAATTTTTTTATCTCTCCTGAAATTTGCATTGCGAGTTCTCTTGTTGGAGCAATTACCATTCCTTGAATGCCTTTCTTCGGAGTAATTTTTTGTAACATTGCAACTGCAAACGCTGCAGTTTTACCAGATCCTGTATGCGCTTGACCAATTACATCACGGTCAGAAAGTAAAACGGGGATACATGCTTCTTGTATGGGAAATGCTTCATCAAAACCAAGCTCGTCTAATGCCCTTTGGATTTCATCTTTAATTCCTAATTCGTTAAATTTTGTCATTATTTTTCTTCTCTTAAGCAATGACGAAAAAGCTCATTGCCTACTCGTCATTATTCCGATATTCATAAAATCTTGTAAAGGTCTAATAAACGCTTGTTATTTTTTACCTATCTAATTGTGCATCGATGACTTGTTTGAATGAATCAAATGGTTGAGCCCCACTTAATTTTACAAAACCAATTTCTTCATTTCCAATAAAGAACCCTGGAGTACCCGTAATGTCGTAAGCCCGTCCATCGCTCAAGTCTTTTTGAACTTCTTCTAGATACTTGCCAGATTCTAGACATGAATCAAATTGTTCTTGTTCCAAGTCGACTTCTACTGCATATTGACTAAAAGTTGAAATTACTTCCTCACTGCCTAATCTACTCCAACCATTTTGTTTTTCAAATAACATGTCATGGTATTCCCAATATTTTCCTTGTTCATTGGCACATTCTGCTGCAACAGCTGCTGGGAATGCATTAGGATGAATGCTTTGAAGGGGAAAGTCTCTGTAAACAAAATTTACTTTACCTGGTTCAATGTATTCCTCAAGAATCGATGGGAGTGTTTGGGTATGGAATCTGGCACAAAATGGACATTGAAAATCAGAAAACTCTACGATGGTAATAGGTGCATTTGGATCTCCTCTAATGGGATCATCATCTAAGGAAATCTTTACTGGTTGTAAGGGTTGGGATGGTGGTTGTGATGGTGCTTGCTGCACGCTTTCAATTTTTGATTCTAATTTTAAAATTGCATTCTCTAAATCCGACTTGGTAACCATTTCTGAATTTAAATTTGAAAAATAAGTACCTGCAAAAAATGCGGCAACACCTACCACCACCATCAATGCAACAATTAATCCTGATGGTGTTGATTTTTTATTTGGTAATTCTTGTTGGGATGCCTTGATTTCAGATTTTTCTTCAAATTCGTCTTCAGACGATTTAATATCCTTGATTTCAGATTTTTCTTCAACCTTATCGTTTGTTGGTCCGTTTTTCTCAGAACTCATCTAATTTGGCTAATTTGTTATGTATACTTATTTCTATTGCCACTTTTTATTCTGACCAATGTTTAAAGAATGATTTTTTTCAACACAATTTGGTTGTTTTTGGAAAAATAAAAAATAGAAATTAAAAATAAAGGCAATAAAGCCAATGATGGGATCTGAACCCACGACCTTTCGATTACAAGTCGAATGCTCTAGCCAGACTGAGCTACATTGGCACGAAATAAAATAAAAAATTTGAAGGTTTAAAATGTTACCTGAGGTCGATTTTTAGGAAAATATTTGATTTTTTATCCTTGAAATTTTTTTGTTGTACCGACATTCAATTTATAATGTTGCCTAATGTTGAAAAATTTGGAAATGAGATACATCAAACCTTTGCGACTAAAGGTAATTATGATGATGTTCTTTTTCACCGGAATTCTCGGAATCGTAATAGGACTAACAATTGCTCCAAGTATGTCTTCGTATGCTTCCTTATTGATTACATTTATGGGAGTGGTTAATTTGTCATTAGGAGGATTTTTTGGATGGGTTTTTCTTACTCAGCAACCAACCGAAGAAGACCCCCGAAAACGAAAACGCAAAAAAAAATAACCGCCCATATAAGGATCCACATAGAATTAAATTTCGTTAGAGTCTTCTGAGGATAATAATCCTGCCAAACAAATTTAGTTTATTTTCTTTAAAATGAAAATTTTGTTTTTATCAAATTTTTAGAGGTTATTACAAACTATAAATAATAATGCTATTTCATCAAGAAAAGAATTGCTAGATTTAGTTGCAAAAAAATTGTTCCTTACAAAGGGTAAAGGAGTTCATGAAGATCGTCTTACAAGTTTTGAATATGCTCTAAGAGATGCTGGTATTGCTGGGACAAATCTCGTGTTGATATCAAGTATATTCCCACCACAAGCAAAACTAGTTTCTAGAAATGAAGGATTGAAGCAGATAAAACCTGGACAGATTTTATTTACCATTTATTCAAAAAACCAAACAAACGAACCTCATAGATTGTGTTCTGCATCTGTTGGTATTGCAAGACCCAAAGATCCAAATCGATATGGCTATCTTTCTGAATACGAATCTTTCGGACAAAACCAAATCCAAACAGGTGATTATGCTGAAGACATTGCTGCCCAAATGTTGGCCTCATCTCTTGGAATTCCGTTTGATATTGATAAGAGCTGGGATGAAAAACGGCAACAATGGACAATATCGGGACAAATTTACAAAACTCAAAATATTACCCAAAGTGCCAAGGGTGACAAGGATGGTAAATGGACCACTGTATTTGCAGCAGCTGGTTTATTGGTTTAATTATTTTTTATAACCTTTAAGGAAAAAAATTGCTGCGGCAATACCGCCTATAACAATTATGATCAAAATAATAATTGATTCATCAAGAGTTGTTTCTGGAGGAATTACTTTTTCTTCTTTCTCTAATGAGAAAAATAAATCATTTTCATTAATAGAATTTTCTGTTCCAAAAATAAATTTTCCTTGAATTTCTTTTCCTTCTTTAGGATCAAAAACCCATCCTTTTTGGTTAAACTCGGTGGGAATTTTTTCACCTTCTATTATTTTTGTGGGAACTATATTTCCTTGAATATTTGATATGAAAATAGATTCATCCGAAAGAATAACGATTTGAAATATCGAATTCAAAGGATAAAAACCTGATGAAAAGTATTCGGATCGTTTCAATTCATTAGTTCCTAAATAATTCAGAGGTGTTATATCGGTTAGATTAGATGCGGCCTGTGGATAATCTATAGATAATTTCAATTGAAGTAATGAGTTATTATTCTGAGGGATGATGGAGAATGTTACTTTTGCATTCTCTTCAGAAGATAATTCTTTGGCAATTTGGTAAAAACCACCAGAATCTCTAATGACTTTGGAAATTAAAATGGCTGAAATTTTCTCATACATGGAGTTGGTGTCTTCCATGGGCATTGTGTACACCGCTGATACGGTATTTCTTCCGGACACTGCTCCTGAAGTTTCCAAATTTCTGTTGATTTCGTCATTACTATGAACAAAAGTAGAATGAAATTGGGCATCTGTATCGAATGTTTGATTTATCTCCTCTATGAATAAATCTGCTACAGCTTTGGTGGATTCTTGGATTTCAATAATTCCTTTATCAGAAAGATCTCTTTTAACATTAATCAAAACACACGACTCATCTATTACCCCTAGTACACAGCCTTGTTGATTGGTAATAATTACGGATGTTATCCTACTGTTTTCTCGGATCTTGGTTTCAAGTTCTGATGGGATCTTTATTTCCTGAGTACTCGTAGTCTGAAGAGTAATTGATGCTGTAACGTTTTGGGATCTATTTTTATCAACTAACACTTGAGCAGTTTCTTGAAATGTTGCCAAACTTGCTTCTTGCGAATATGCATAATTTGTAGTAAAGACAAAAAATCCTATCATAAAAAACAAATAAATTATTTTACGCATAGACAGCTTCTCTTGTTAAGAAATTATTAAATTTACTCTTGAGGATAATTAAAAAATTAAAAATATCTATATCTGGATAAAAATTTTTTGGTATTTTTGCTATAATCTGATATCCTATAGCTAATATTATATTTTTTACATTATTTTTATTAGTCATGGCTTTAATTCCTCCTCTTGAAGAACTATTCTATGATCCTACATTTTCCATAATTGCAATTCTAAGTGCTTTTGCAATTGGATTACTACAAGGAATAATTTTGGGTCGTGCTATTCTAGTTAGATTTCCAAGATTACAAAATAATGTAAAAAAAGTCTCGATCTCTTTGTTTGTCTTATTTTTTGCAAATGCTATTTTGAGTGTTCCACGTTTTGCCTCACCTGAGAAAATTGATTTTTCATCCCTTTCTCAAGCTACAAGTTCCGGTGAAGTAGCATCTATAATTTTTCTAATATTTGGAATCAATACGGGATTTTTGGCTGTATTGGCAATTTCTGTAACAGTCATGACTTTGGTTTTACTAAAAATGACTCATATCCATGGTATTTCCAAAGCATTTGTATTCTTTTTTAGCCTACTAATCTTGCTATTTACTGGATTAAGCAGGTTTACTGATCTAACTCCCAGCACATTTGAAGTTTTTTTGTATTTTCTTTATCAACTTGGACTCACGATTGGGATTTTGGCAGGAACAGTTCGAAAAATAAAACCAAAAAAACAAGATCTGAAATGATCTGATTTCAAAGGTTTAAATTAATTAAATTCTGTTTTTATGATGACATCGAATTCAAACCGTTCGGGGAACAAGCTGGCAGCCCATGCGTTGGGCTGTCAGCCCCATTAAATTAACTAGTTTAGAGATTCTAATTCCTTTACTTGGGTTTTGATGTAATCAAATCCCTCTTGCCAAAATTTTGGAGATCTGATATCAAGATCATGCTCAGCTAATAGGGTCTCTGGTTTTTTGGAACCACCAGCTGCAAGTATGTCGATATAATCTGGTGCAAAACCAACTCCTTCTTTTTTGTATCGTTGGAATAATGATAATGCAAGTAGATTTCCAAAAGAGTATGCGTAACAATAAAATGGTGTGTGGTAAAAATGTGGGATGCAACTCCATTCAATTGCAAAATCATTAGTTACGGTGATTGAATTTCCAAATTGTTCGTTGAGATTTTTTAAATATATTTTTGAGATTTCGTCAATGGTTGTACCTTGACCAATTAGAGTATGAGCGTCTTTTTCAAAAATTGTAAAAAAGGATTGCCTCATAATGGTAGCATACAAATCATCGATTTTTTCTGATAAGATAATCTTCTTTTCATTGTCGGTAATTTCATTTGAAATATTGTCATACAATAATAATTCTGAAAAAGTAGATGCAGTTTCAGCTAGTGGCAGGGGGGCATCCTGGGTAAGAATTGATCTATCTTGTGCGGCTTGACTATGGACAGCATGTCCTAACTCATGGGCCAAAGTGAATACGTCTCTTGATTTTCCAGTAAAATTAACTAAAACAAATGGCGTGATTTTCGGACTTAGGGTACTACAAAATGCACCGTCTCGTTTCCCTGGTCGTACAGAAGAGTCGATATGCTTCTCATCAAAAACTCTTCTTGCGAATCCTTCGAGTTTTGGACTGAATTTACCTAATGAATCGAAAACAAGTTTTACTGATTTGTTGTAGGAATAATTTTTTTCTTTAATTTTAGAGGCTGCCGGTGCATATAGATCATATCGTCTAAGTTTTTTCATTTTTAACAATTTTGCTTTTTGAATAAAGAATTTTTGAAAAACAGGGGCATTTTTTCTGCATACTTGTAATAGGGATTCTATGGTTTTATCATCAACATCGTTACCAATATTTCTCATTGATATGGGGCTTTGGTATCCTCGAATATCTACCCCTTCATGTTTCCAATTAAGCACAATGTTTTGATAAATTTCTCCTATGACTCCTTTGTTGTCATGATATTTTGTAAGTAATGTTTTGTAAGCCTCCTCTCTTGTTTTTGCATTAGTGCTTCGTACAAAATTTGTTAATTCCTCGCGTGTGAGATCTTTGGTTTTGTTTCCTACTTTCATTTTGTATTTGTAGGCATTTGTTATTTTATCATACAATTTTACCAATGCAGAAATTCCAGTCACGTCAAGAGTGTTGATAATTTTTTCTTCAGGTTCACTAAGAGAATATTTTGCAACTAATCTTTTGTGTTTGAGATATTCCGAAAGTTCTCCCGAATCTTTTATCAATCGTTTTGCATTTTTATCGTCGATTTGGGTTTTCCACCATAAATCAAAAAATAAAATTTTATTTGAAATATCTGAACCTAATTTTGACATCATCGTCATGAGCGATGTAGCTTCATCTGATTGGGTATTGGCAGAGTATGATAAGGATGCATACCCTCCGATTAGACTCATTTTTTCAGAAATTTTTTCTACATCATGAAGAATTTTCATAAAATTTTTTGAGGATAATTTAGGAACAAGTTTGGGTTTAATCTTTTCAAATTTTTCGGAAAGAATTTGAATCTCCTTTATTTTCTTTTGAAATTCTAAACTCTTGGGATTTTTTGAAATCTCTGATAAATCCCACTCTCCGAGCTTATAGTCTGACATTCAACAGAACTAAATTCTAACTATTAAAAAATCAATACTAGCTGAAAATTTAATCTCAAGGATTTTTATTCAATTGATATTATTTGCCAATCCTTACATGATTTTTACCTCGTTTAGGTACAATTTGGTAATAAATTTTTTAAGGCATATCGTAAAAACAAAATTAGTATGAAAACACTTGGTTTAGGTCTAATTACAACCGTATTACTTACGCTTGTGGTCTTGCTTTACCCTGCTGAGGCAATAGCAGAAAATGCGACAACTGTTACTCCAATAAATGATGAAATAAGTCTCAAAAAAACTGTTATTCCAATGAATATTCCAGAAGATAATGTCTTTCCGTGGGGAGCCGTAAGAGGGCAAGCATCAGAATTTGTTGAAAGATATCCTGTAATTATTCAAATATACAAAGATGAAGATCCAGTACATTTTGCACAAGTTGATGTCCGTGGAGATGGTTCTTTTGAG
>JAOTXZ010000014.1 GCA_029862085.1 Candidatus Nitrosopumilus sp. | reverse complement strand
TTAATTCCATTCCTTCCAAAGGGTCGTCGTTAAATCAGAATTTGGAGGTCAAAAAATGATTCATGCAGAAATTAGCATTTATCCCATTGGGACATCTAATACTAGTGCCAGTTTTTACATTGCCAAAGGAATTGAATCCATTCAAAATCTAAATGGAATAAGATATGAAGTTAACTCGATGGGAACAGTGCTTGAATCCGAGAATATTGATAAAATTTATGAGGCTTCTAAATCAATAATGGAAGTAGTTCATAATCTGGGAGTTCAAAGAGTAGAAGTAATTCTAAAAATTGATTCAAGACGAGACAAGAATAAAAAAATGGAAGAAAAAATTGAATCAATAAATAAATTTTTAAAAAAATAATTTCGTGTATCTAAAATTTGTTTATAACATTAAAAAAAGTATCACGCTGTACGGGTTCTCTTCCTATTTCTTTTACCATAATTTCAAGTTCCTGAATTGAAGATGTAGTGGGTTTTCCAGCAGCACGATAAACTTCTTCAGAAAAAGCAGTTCCAACCAAATCACTCCCTCCATTTGAAAGAGCAACTTGCGCCAGTTTTTTTCCATATGCTACCCAATAAACTGAAATATTATTCAATACGTTTGCCAACATTAACCTAGACACTGCAGTTATTTTCAAATCATAAACTGAAGAGCATTCATTGTTTACAAGATGTTCTTGTTCTAGTTCTGTATTATCTAGGCTAAACTTTAAAGGAATTAATGTGATAAATCCTCCAGTTCTTTTTTGCAAATCACGGATTTTTATTAGATGATCAACTACATGTTCTGGTTTTTCAATATGACCATAAAGCATTGTGACATTACTTTTAATTCCAAGATTATGTGCCTCCTCAATGGTATCAAGCCATTCTTGTCCTGTACATTTCCCTCGAGCAATTTTAGCTCTTATTTCAGGGTGGAATAGTTCTGCACCTCCTCCAGGCATAGAGTCAAGTCCTGCGTCTTTGAGTCTAGACAAAATTTCTTTGGTAGAATTTTTAGTTAATTTTGATAAAAAGAAAATTTCTGCGGCAGTCAAAGCCTTTATTTTTAATTCAGGATGATTTTTTTTTATCACCCTCATCATATTCTCATAGTAATCAAGTGGGAGTTTTGGATGAAAACCGCCTACAATGTGGACCTCAGTTGCCCCCATTTGCTTTGCAATACCTACACGTTGCACGATTTGTTCCGGACTTAGGGTATAGGCATCCTCATCTCCCTCTTTTCTGTAAAATGCACACATCTGACAACTCGCCGCACAGACATTGGTGTAATTCATGTAATAAGATGCAGTAAATGAGACCTGATTTCCAACCAATTTGGTTCTCACATGATCAGCTGCTGCTCCCAAAACATGTAGATTATCATAATCCATCAACTCCAAGCCCTCATTAAATGACAGTTCTTCTCCTGCCAAGGCCTTGTCAAGTGCGCCTGAATCACCTACTAATTTTTCTAACACAAAATGGGGTTTTCCTTTCTGGTTATATTCCTTAACTGCCTAAAAGTTAAGAAATAAGTATCCTCAAGGGAGAAATTCTTCATGGTAATGCCGCTAGTAGATGAGGATAAACCAAAGTGCTATTTGTGTCATGATGGGTTTGAAAATATTGAGCATTTAAGAGAGCATCAAAAAACTATTCATAAAGATTTTTTTGAATCGCATGAAAAAGAGATAAAACGAGAACCAGCTCCTGGCGATGTCACAGTGTTTTAGATTTTTTTAACAAATCTTGAGCTAATTTTTTGCTAATATTTGCAAGATCATAATCCTGATCAATTTTTAGAGCCTTTTTGAAGTGCTTGATTGCTTCTCGAAGATTTCCTAGCTCTCCCAACGATAAGCCCTTGTATGCTAGTGCCATTGCACTTTGTCTATCAACTTTGATGGCCAAATCATAACATTTGATGGCCTCAGAATATTTTTCCAAAGTATGTAATGCGGAACCCTTATTGAGTAATGCATCAAGGTTTTTGGGATTTATTTTTAGGGCTTTATCATATAATCTAATAGATTGGTTTACCTTACCAAGATTTTGTAATGTTACTGCTTTGTCAATTAAAGCATTCATATTTGTAGGATCTTTTTTGATAACAGAATCATACAGATTTAGCGCCTCAAGATAATTTCCATCTTCACACAATTCGAAGGCTTGAGAAAGCATTTCTGTGAATTCCTTGTCCATTACGTTTTTGATAACCATTTGGTAATAATATAGATTAACTCAGTGTAAAGTATTTTTTCATAATAATTTCAAATCTACCAAATAATTATCTAATCGTAAAGCATCAAGTCTTTTTCTTCAAGCAGACTATGAAGATTATTTACTGAGCGATAAACGTCCTTTTCTGTCTTGGCTCCAGTACAGACTAACTTCCCTGAGGAAAAAATTAGAATTACTGTTTTAGGGTCTACCATTCGATGAATCAAGCCAGGAAATTGCTCAGGCTCGTACATACTTCTGGGTACAGTCCTTGCTGCTTTTTCCAAGTGGACTTTTCCACCCAGGTTAATGGAAGATACAATATTTTGAACAGTGACTTCGGCATCTTTTTCTATTTTTATCCGTCCCTTTCTTAGTTTTTCAACAACAGTTTTTACGGCTTTTCGAGCCATCTCTTCGGATTTTGAACCTGTACAAACCATTTTACCGGTTCGGAAAAGAAGGGTTGCCGTTTTTGGAGATTTTAATCTAAATACAGCTCCGGGAAATTGCTCAGGATTGTATTCAACATCAGGGAATTTTTCTTGAATCTTGTTTAGATCTAGTTTTTGATCTATTGTGGCTGAGGCAACCACATTTACTATTTCAATTATTGGTGTGGTGAATGTCACAGAAATCTTGTTGGATAAACCTTATTTAAAGAAATTTAAAAATTTGAAAATAGAATTTATCCGGTATTAGAAGACTCTTTTCTTCTAAAATGAACCAATCATCAGATTTATTATTAATTTGATTTTTTAAATTAAGAGGCGTTTTTGTCACGAGGATCGATTTCCAATGATTTGTTAAAACATTCCATGGCCTCGTTGTATCTTCCCATACTTCTTAAAACCACGCCCTTGAAATTCCATAGTTCAGGATTATTGGAATTCAAAAGTATTGCCTGTTCAAAGCAACCAAGGGACTCGTCGTACTTTGTTTTTTCAAGAAAATCTTTACCTTTTCTGACTAGTTCTGAAATATCACTCATACCATTTTTTAGAGAGCCTATGTTTTAAATCTGAGTCAATTATGAAGAAGGATCTTAAAAATTGTAAAAAATTTAACAAGTTTTTAAAAATATATGAAAATTTAAATTCATTTTTACCATATTTGGATCAATGAAAATAGACAAAATTGATGAAAAAATCCTAAAAAATTTAAAGACGGATGCAAGAATGTCTGCAAGACAACTTGCAATAAAATTGGGAATGTCAACTGTAACCATTTTATCAAGGATAAAAAAATTAGAAAATGAAAAAATAATCAAAGGATATTCCACAATAGTCGATCATGAAAAACTAGGATATGATCTAACTGCAATAATTGAAATTATGGCTAAAAAGAACATCCAAAATATTCAAGAGAAATTATCAAAAATAGATAATGTTTGTGGAGTGTATGATATTACTGGAGATACTGATACGATAATTGTGGTCAAATTCAAGGAAAGAAATCAATTAAGCACCTTTGTAAAGTCATTATCATCAATGACAAATGTAGAAAATACAATCACCCATGTAGTTCTAAATACAGCTAAAGAAGATTTCAGGTTAACATAGGAAAAATAATGAAAAAAATTACCATATTTGTTTTTACAGTCATGATAATAGGAATTATCCAAAGTGTTTCTGCTCAAGTAGAGGAATCAAGTTCAAATTTAGAGTATTCCATGTCAACAGAAGAGAGCGTAATGTTGTTTGGAGGATTCGCAGTAGCTGTAGTTGGGATTTTTTTATTTCTGGCACGAGATACTATTTTACGAAAAAAAACTTCCTATGATAAAGAAGAGCATGAATCAAAAAAAGACAAAACCTATGAAAAATATCATTCAGATTGGACCGATGATTATGTTGATTTTTCTTATACAAGATATACAGAAGACGATGCAGAATTCAGCAAAGCTGCAAAAAATTCTACACTCCCAGATTATTACAAAATTTTAGGCGTTCCTCACAATGCATCGCAAGACGAAATAAAAAGAAGATATCGGGAATTGGCCAAGAAATTACACCCAGATAAAAGTAAAGGAGAAAAAACAGATGAAACCATGGCTGAAATAAACAAGGCCTATGAAATTCTATCTCAAAATGAAAGAAAAGAAAAATATGACAAGCATTTTAATTTTGACTAGTTTTCCTGTAGTTTAATTATTATCATATTTAGTTCAATTTTTGAAGGACCCTGAATACTATTTGTCAAGTTTGTAAAAATGGAGAAATCTTTTTTTTGGTTTTTGTTTGTAACTTCTGCAGTTATTTTTATTTCTCTAAATTCTGTGTTTGGGCCAAGCATAGTTTTACTCAATAACGGAACAACAGACAGATCATGAATACTTCCCTTTAATTTGTATGCAAACTTTTCTGAAAAATATACTCCCCCTCTTGTCGTAGGAGAATTTACTGGAGTTGGAGAATTAATAATTGAAACGTCCTCTAATTCATATTCTTTTTCGTTTAGGTGTAAGGTGTATTTACAAGAATTAGTATTGTTGGATACCATTAGAATTTCAAGTAAGTCTAATTCAACTCTCATTGAGAATTACAAAATAGATAATTCTTTTGAATGTTGCTTGGTAATAGGCACAGTTTTTTTAATAAAACTAGTCAACTATTAATTAAATTAGTCATGATCGACCAAACATCTTTAAAAATACCAAATGTGATCCAAGTTTATTGCAAGAATTTGCCAATCCACACACCCTTAGAAATGAAATTCTAAGCCTAATTGTTGAAAGTGGTTTAGATGAGGATTGCTATACTGAAATGTTAGAGTATACCATAGAGCTTTTTGAAACACAAGGACTTGGATCGGATTATTATGGATATCATAATATTAATCATGAACTTGAAGTAACTTATGTAGCACTGTTAGCTGCAAACATGAACCATGTTTCAGACAAATTCTCCAAAGATGATTTAAAGTATCTTTATGTCTCTGCTCTTTTTCATGACTTTGATCCTCAAAAAAGTGTGGATAAACCCCATGAAGAAAGTGTATTAAAATTTATTTCAATGGACAGAAAACTACGGCAACTTTTGGATGATGCAGGGTTAGATCTTGAAATAATTAAAGTGTTAATTTTAAGAACAACGTATCCTTGGAGCGGTGAATTAAAAGAAAATGCAGAAAGACAAATCCAGAAATGTTTTAAGACTTCAGACTTGACAAGAAATAATGAACCGTATCAAGAGCATATATTGTATCTTGGATGGTATTTATCAGTTGTAGATAGAGTTAGTGGATATACTTTAGGAAATTTTGCAAAAGCAATGGAGATGGCAAAAATGAATGCACATGCATTAGCCTGGAGACCATCACTAATTGTACGCAGTTCAGTTGCATATTTTGAAGAACTTTTAAACCGAGAAACTGAAATGTGTAAATTAATTTTAAAATCACTTCCGCAACAAATGCGAAAAAATTTCTTTAATACAGTACTTTCTTTTATGAATCTTAGACAGCAGGAAATAACTGTACAAGCAGATTATGCATATGAAAATTTGAAACTTGTTCCAACAATCGAACATATGCAAACTCGCAAAGAGCCAGAGTTCATCAAGACACTTCACTCCATTTTTGAGGAATTACCAGCACCCCTTCAATTTTCCAAAGAGAATTTTGATGAATCAGTAAAAAATCCAGATGTTACTCTAAATACTCTACGCCTTAATGATTGCAAAGGGGAAATTGTGGGGTTTGCCAAAGGGGGACCTTTAGAGACATATAAGTTACGTCCAGAAATAAAAGATGAAAACTATGGATTTAACAATACATTATTCCTAGAACCTTTAGCCTTGAAAATGGGATATTGGGGACTTCAAGGAGGTAGTGAAATGAGACATATGTTCATCATGCAAGCACATGCAAAAAAATACAAGTTTTTGACTAGTTTTGCCTTACGAGATGTGATTAGAGCAAGGATAGATAAAGAAAAAGCTGAATTTGTAACCCTATTTGATCCGGAAAGATGGGATTACTATAGAATTAAAATTTAAATGAAATAGCAAATGAAAGTTATAGAAATTCGGCAGTCTTTACAAAAATTGATTTTAGGAGAGGTTTTGTGGGATGATGAAATTTTAAAATTTTATTCAGTAGATGCCAGCATGTATCAAATTTTTCCCAAAGTAGTTGTGATTCCAAAAATTGAAAAAGATGTAATTTCAGTGATAAAATTTGCAAATAAAAATAAAATTTCAGTTACCGCACGAGGAGCTGGAACTGGTTTAGTTGGAAGTGCATTAAATGATGGGATAATAATAGATATGAAAAATTTTGATTCAATAAAAATTCAGAAAAATTATGTTAAGATAGGTGTAGGAATCACAAAAGGAAGTTTAGACAAAGAATTAAAAACTAAAAGAAAATTTTTTCCTCCAAATCCGTCTATTGGTCCTTATTGTTCTCTGGGAGGAATTATTGCAAATAACGCAAGTGGAAGTAGAACTTTGAAGTACGGGAGTGCAATTGATAATGTCAAAGAAATTACGTTTGTTGATGGACGAGGGGAAAAAAATATCTTACCAAATAATCAAAAGATAGGAAAGAGAATCATCCAATTTGCAAAAAAAATTGATATTAATCAATTCCCCAGAGTCTCAAAAAATTCTTGTGGTTATAGACTAGATTCCATAAAATCTCTTAGGGATACACACAAAATACTGGTAGGTGCCGAGGGAACTCTTGGCATTATTTTGTCTGTAAAATTAAGTTTGAGAGAGGTGCCCTTTAAACGAATACTTTTTGTTGTGGAATATCCATCCGTGACGAGCGCTGCAAAAAACTGTATTAAAATAAAAAATTCTGGACCATCTGCATTAGAATTTGTTGATAGATCAACTTTAAGAAATATTGATTTTAAATTTGGGAAAAGTACTGAGTGTTTACTTTTTGTAGAATATGATTCAAACATTAAGGAAATTCAAACTAGGTTTAAAAATTTCATTTCCGGAAAAATTATAAAAAAATTAACTACAGAAAAAGAAATAGAAAAATGGTGGAAATATCGAGATCTAGCTTTATCATATAGTATGAAAGAAATTAAAGAAGAAGAAAGAAATCCCCACATCATTGAAGATGCTACAGTCCCCTTGGAAAAACTAGGAAAATTATTTTTAATAATCGATAAAATAAACAAAGAATTTCAAACTAAAACGGTTATGTATGGACATGCAGGAAATGGAAATATCCACGTAAGAATAATTTCAAATCGACAAAAAATAAAAACCTTGGAAAAGATTTCTAAAACATACTTTGATCAAATTATTGAATTAGGTGGTACAATTACTGGAGAGCATGGTGATGGAATTGCCAGATCTGAATTTATTAAAAAACAATATGGAAATAAAAATTATCGGGTTTTTAAAGAACTAAAACAGTTTTTTGATCCAAATAAAATACTCAATCCTGGAAAAATTACCAGTTCTAAAACCAGTTTTAAGAGGCTAGAAAGATTTTAAAAAGTATCAAAATTTTCCAGAATAGAAAGGCAGTAAGCCTTTATTAATTAAAAAAAAATCACAGACACGTGATAAAACAAATTGGACTGACAATGTTGGTTTTTCTTGGTTTGGCTTTGGCAAATGATTCGGCCTTTGGAATTGAGCCTCTAGAAAGGGCAGTGATAAATGATGAACGCCTGGTAAATCTTAGTGGAGCCACGCTTGGAGAACACATTATTGTAAATCAACAGATTCAGATAACTGCAAAAATTACCAATACACAGGAGGAGAATCAATCCTTTGTTTACATTGTTCAAATTAAAGATGAAAATGATATTGTCGTCAAACTGGCATGGATTTCAGGATCCATGACAGAATATCAAAATCTTAGTCCATCATTATCATGGACACCAAAAGAATCAGGAGTGTATATTGCTGAAATTTTTGTTTGGGATAGTCTTCTAACTCAGGGTGCTTTAACACCTACTTCCACTTTAGAAATAATTACCAGTTAAAAGTAAAATTACCTGATATTATCACGAAAAAATTATTAAAATAAATTTTTGAGCACAAAAATAAGATCGGTAATTTGCCTCATAGTAAAAAAAGTTTAACAAGTTCTCGCTAATAGAACCTCACGCCTAGAATTTGTATGACAATTGGTTATTGTGTAAAGTGCCGGGATAAAAGAGAAATCACCGGAGCAAGTCCATATACAATGAAAAATGGCAAACCTGCAATAAAGGGTACATGCCCATCATGCAGCACTGCTATTTTCAGAATTGGCAGGGGCTAGAATTTTTTTTTAAAAAAAACTAGCAGTTGCTTTTCTTTAAAGATTCTACTCCACAACGAGAATAGTGGAACTAGATTTTTTTTGTAAGTTAGATTCGCCTATAGATCTCTTTGAATTCTTCTGCCAAATCAAAGGAAATATTCAGTAGATGGGATAATTGAGTCATGTTTACTTTACCTCTAGAGAGTTGTCTGAGAATGGTCAAAGCTTTTTGTGGGGAATTTTGGTTTAATTCCATATCACCTGACCATGTCTTAAAGGCCTCATTAACATCAAGACAAAAATTCATGACAAACTGCTCCCAATTTTTAATAGGTTCAGATAATGTTTTGGGCATTATCATGTTTGATAGTTCTCGAAACTCATTTTTCCTATCTACCAAAAGCATGTCCAAAGCTTGTTTGATTTTGCCTGCCTCAAATCCTTCCTTTTTTAACACATACATACTGCTCATATTGTATTATAATTCTCAAGACAAATAAAATAACTGACGTTTTTTCTTTACATATGTTTTAATTTTAATGGAAAAACAAACATTTGTTGAGTGATTCTAAGAAAAATATTTTTAGGAAAATGTGTTCAATCAAATTTTAATTCATTAGTTCAGAGAATCTATTTTCCACATAATCCCAATTTATTACATTCCACCAAGATGATATATAGTCGCCTCTTTTGTTTTGGTATTTTAGGTAATAGGCATGCTCCCACAAATCCAATCCTAGTAAAGGGATTTTATTTTTAGTCCATGGACTATCTTGATTTTTAGTTGGGATAATCTCAATTTTGTTAAATGTTTGATTAAACACCAACCAGCACCATCCACTTCCCTCAATAAAAAGAGATGTTCTTGAAAATATTTTTTTAAAATTTTCAAAATTATCAAAATAAACATCAATAGAATCTTCTAATTTTCCACCAGGACTGCCCCCGCCATTTGGATTCATAGTCTCCCACAATAATCTATGATTTTCAAAACCACCACCAAAAAAATTAATTTTCTCCCTTGATGATTCTGGAATTGATTTTAAATCTGAAAGAATTGATGTTATGTATTGGGGGTGAAAAGAACCAGAAATTTCTTCTAGTGATTTGTTTAATCCATCAACATAGGATTGATGATGTTTTTGGTGATGAATCTCCATAGTTTTTCGGTCAATAAATGGTTCAAGTTCATCATACCCATAGGATAATTTTGGAAGTAAATATTGAACCATTATTCGAATTAAGGTATGTCCAAATATAATTTACAGTGGAAAAGATGATAACTGTAAACTCCTAAAAATATTCCATGACAAAATTAAACTTTATAGATTTACAAATTTTGTATTTGGGAATTAAAAATGAAGGAAAATTTGATGAAAAAGACATAGAGGAATCAGATTTGAAAAATCTAGGAGTAGGTAGATTATTAGATCAATTAGCATCTCTTAAAGAACGGAATTTAATTCAAATAAATAAAGACGGATCTTTTTTGGTGACCAAACATGCCAGACATATTCTTTGGGATGATCAAATTCCAATATGGATTAAAATTCTAAGAATTTTGGAGATAAAATCTCAAGATATTAAAAAAATAGCCTCATTTTTGTTGTTATTACAGGAGGATATTGAGCCTGAAATTGAAGACTTGCGAAAAAGACAACTAGTACTAATGTCTCCTCTCCGAAAAGAGACCGGAATTGTAAAAATGTATGAAATTATGCAAGAGGGAATCGAACTAATTAAAAAAGCCCAGACCGAGGGATTCCAAAGTAAACTAAATGTTGGAAAATCTCAAATTGAGATAGGGGGAATAATTGAGGAGACAATTCAAGAAATTAATTCACTTCAGGGAATTTCAGATATTAAAAAAGAAAAAATAGTTTCCAATCTGTTACAAATTAAAAATAATTTAGAAATTTAATTATCTAGAACTAATCTTATCATGAATTTGAGCCAAAATTAATTTCGCTTTGTCTTTGTTTTCATATGAATCACTTTTTTCATCCATAATAGAGTCTATTTCATAACTTTTGTCAACTAAAATACTTGCAACATGATCATCTAAGGTACCATTTCCAATTAGATAGTAAGCAAATACAGTATTTTTTTGGCCAATTCGGTGCAACCTATCTTCAGCCTGTCTATGAATTGCTGGACTCCAATCTAACTCAGCAAAAATAACATATTTTGCACGAGTCAAATTTATGCCAACATTTCCCGCCCTAAGACCTGCAATCATTAGTTTTGATTCACCTTTTTGAAACTTGTCAATTTGATCTTGACGCATGTTATCTGTTTGACCACCAATTATAGAAACTGGTGAAAATTCCTCAAGTCGTTCATGTAGTAATTTATGAATAACTTTATGATGACAAAATACAACCACACTTTCCTCAATTTCCATAATATTTTTTACAAAATTAATAACATGTGGTAATTTGGCGATTCCAGCAACCTGCCTTTCGCTCTGTATAGCTCTTTGATATGAGGCAGATTTTTTAAATGCTGTTTCTGCATCTTTTTGTTCTTCTTCTAATTTAGTCCAAATTTTATCAAGCTCTTCAAGATAATAATCTGTGTCAGCATCTATTACCTCTTTGTAACGTACTTTATCTTTGAGTTCTTTTAGGACATCAGATTTTTTTCTTCTAAGCATAACATGTTTTTGTAATTCATTTCTTAATGATGCCCTCTTGGTTTCAAGGACAATGGCTTTTCCTTTTTCATTAACATAGCAAAAATATTCACAGAATTCTTTGAAACTTCCTAGTAAACCAGGTTTTAAAATATCCACTATAGGCCATATTTCGGATCCACGATTGTAAATAGGGGTTCCTGAAAGTCCAATCCGGTAAGAAATTGAAGGAAGGGCAGCTAATTTTTTTATGGCTTTATATTTTTGGGTAGTTTTTGAACGTAGGTTATGAACCTCATCGCAAACAATGGTTTTATTGTTTAGTTTTGATAAATCAGGTAGTCGCTTGTAAAGTAATTCGTAATTAATAATGTAAAAATCTGTTTTGGGAAGCTCCTGTAATTTACCAGTACGAATTATTGTTGTGGTTGGAGCTTCATTTTCTATTATTCTTCCATTTCTACTTTTTTTCTTAACAAATTTGGATATTTCACGTTCCCAATTTTTCAGGGTAACTAAAGGTGCAACCACCAAAACGGGGAATGTCTGTTTTTCTGTTGAAATGTAGGACAAAGTTTCAACTGTTTTTCCAAGACCCATTTCATCAGCAAGTAAAGCATTGCCAGATGATTTTAATAGAAAATCCAGGCCCTCTTTTTGAAAGTTTAACAGTTTTCCTCGAAATTGTTCACCTGCCTTGGCACGATTGAGTTTATGTTTTATGGGAGGGAATTTAGGTTTGGGAGCATAAGTTTTAACCACTTTTCTTTGCCAGGCAGATTTTGATAGAATTTCTAAAGGATATCTTTCCATCATGGCTTTTAGCTGCTTGACACTCTCAGTACTATCAGGAACAATTACCTCATCTATGTTTTCTCCATACCATGCCTCAGGCACCAGTTTTGAAATCATACTTACAGCACGCTGTCCAGTTAACTTCCAGCTCCAGGTTTTAGAATACTTGTCGAGAACATATTCAAGTGTTCCAAAGTTTTCCATCGATGTTTCCATAATTTGTCGATTGAAAGTTTTTTTGCTTTATGAATCTTCATATTTGATTAATTTTAGGGATAGATCTTGAAAATTTAGTAATAGTTAAAATATGAAGAAGTTTAAGATTTTGGGGAAAATTAAAAATTTGCCCTTACAATATTTTATTTTACGCACAAATTATCCCAATTAAAAAGACAATAATGAAATAGGCAATAATAGAATAGTTATCATGGCAGAGGAAGGATTTGCTTGGATTTATTTGGTATTTTTTTTGGTAATTCCGTTATCAAGAATTCTCCCAAAACTTATACGAAAATGGAGAGGAAAAGCCCAAAGTAACCCTGAACCATTTAATCAGAAATCGTATAATTCAACAAAGGAAACTATTACAGAATCCCCCCAAAATACCAATAGAATGGACATTCCAAGAGAAATGAAACCACCCACCCTAAACATGTTGGTCTTGGGGGAATTAAATCGGGGAACAAAAAATTTTGATGCCATTCAGAGAAATCTTGGTATTGATGGTAAAACATTGGATAAAACTTTACAAAAGTTAGAAGAACAGGGTTTGATGGAGGTTCAGAATAAACAAGGTTTGATGGGACCAAAAATTGAACTTGTACTCACTAATAAGGGATTTAAGAAATTTTATTCTAAAGAAGACACAGTATAATTAAGGCAATTATTGAACATAAAATGTGTCAAAGTATCAACAGCCAAAAATTGATGTGAATTTTGGAAAAGCAAAAGGCATTGTAATTGGAATCATTGTTCTCATAATAATTGGAGTAGTTGCTGCTCAATCAGCCCAAATAGTTGATTCAGGACATAGAGGGGTTTTATTACATTGGAATGCAGTAGATACAAGCGTTCCCCCGTTAGAAGAAGGACTTCATTTCGTAGTTCCGTTTCAAGACACGGTAATTAACATGGAGGTTAGAACTTTGAAATTTGTAAAATCCACATCTTCTGCCTCTAAAGACCTTCAGACAGTAACTACTGAAGTTACAGTAAACTATAGACCTTCACCAACCTCAATCCATACTCTATACAAAGAGGTAGGATTACAATATGAAAGTAGAGTAATTCAGCCAGCAGTAGAAGAAGTAGTGAAACAGGTCACTGCCAGATATAATGCAGAAGAACTAATTACAAAAAGACCACAAGTTAAATCAGATATCGAACAAGAAATTACTACACGTCTTAATGTATATAATATAATTACAGATGTTATTTCAATTACTGATTTTCAATTTTCTTCCTTATTTGCTCAAGCTATCGAATCCAAAGTAGAAGCAGAACAAAAGGCCCAAAAGGCAGAAAATGATTTGATAAGAATAGAAGTAGAAGCAAGACAACTCGAGGCTCAAGCCGAAGGTCTTGCAGCTGCAAACATTGCTGAAGCATCAGGAGAAGCTGAAGCAATTAGAATTATCAATCAAGCTCTGGCAGAAAATCCCAATTATTTGGAATGGCTTAAAACTCAAGCTTGGGATGGAAAATTACCACTAGTTGTTGGAGAGGGTGGAACACCATTTATTTCAATTCCAGTTTCACCATAAAATTTAGAAGGGTTATTCAGAACTTGATTTATCCCTGATGACATCATACATTGCAAGAAATTGTTCTGGTTCATTCTGACTGTATTGCTTAACTAGACGAGATATCTCTTGGTCAGATATTGGTTTTCCCTTCTTTTCGTGATATTCTTTAATTATTTCAAATGGAGTTTTCTTGATTTGGTATTTTTTTAAAGTGGCCTTAACTGATTTTGTACTCAAATAATCAAAGATGATAAAACGATATATCAGATAGCCTGTTATTCCTAAAATACCAACAATGGTCAAGGGAATAATAATCACAGGTGCCATGTTGTTAGTTAGTGTTCTTTGTATTTCATTGTTGTCCAAAATCAATGGGGTTTATCAATCGGATGAGGGGGAGTGTTTTCATCATGGCAATCGCAGCTGCATAGGTGAGCCTCATGATTGTTTATACAATCAATGCATTCAAAGTGTTTTCTAGTTTCACATGCCGCGCAAATCATATCTTGTATTAATTAAAGAATTCACAGATTTAAATTGCTTGGATTTTTAATAACTCACTTCACTTCTTGTGAGTAGGTTTTCGGTGAGATCCACATATCCTTGCGGATCTAAGGCTTTTGCAAAATTCTTGTCCACGTTAATCAAGAAAATGGAGTGAAGCCGTGCATTTAAAATATCATCATAATTTATTGGTGGATTTTTATAGTAACGATCACATAAATTTTGAATTTTTTTCACATCCTCCTTTTTTCTTGCATTTGGCGGAATTAGGAAAATTTGAGGGATTGGAATTAAACCCATTACAGGAGTTGCCAGTGAAAATTTGGAACAGTATTTGCTGTACCTTGCAATTTTACTCATAATCCTTGCGGTGGAATAATCTATGGTATCCATAGCATGATCAGGAGGAGTAAAACCAGTTTCTATTTCAATTATGGTATCTCCATCCCCTTTTTTAGCAAAAAGATCACATACTAGAATATCTGAAATTGTCTTCTCGACTTCAACTTTATAGCCATTCGCAATTAAATTGGCAGCACAAATAAGCTCCAATACGGAATGGTTAATCTTAACGAGATTTTTTTGATACATTTCGATGAGTTGTTGACAAACAAAGTTCAATTTTGGTAAATCTTCCTGAGATAAATTATGAGATAATCTATTGGTTACCTCCTGAACATCATTTCGAAATTTTTCTAAATCCATTTAATGATTAGTATTTGATATGGTAATTTAAGAACTAGATGGGAGAAATTACTCAAAAAATTTTGAAGGAAAATTAGCTTTTATTCATACATTGTCTTAACAACAAATATCAAAACAGCTCTTTATGTTTAGAAATAAGGTATTTTTCGTATTCTTCTCAGCACTCCTCCTAATTCCCCTAGCCACAAATTCTGAGGCTGAATTGTGGGATTTGTTAATTCAAGCAAATGTAGAAAACTCTCCTTTAATGTCTGGTGATAGACCTATTGTTTCAGGCATAATTTTGGATCATGCATCAAAACCAGTTTCAAAAGCATCAGTAAATGTAAAGTCAGGCTCCATGTCAATATTTACAACGACCAGTCAGGCTGGCGAATTCCTAGTAGAATTAGGCAAGGCAGAAAGAATCCCAGGTAATTACATTGTAAATATTTCCGCAACCACATCAGAGGGTAAGACAGGAATAACAAGTATTCAATTCCAAGTCAAGGGTGAATTGGAGCAAACAACGGTTAATCAAGAAAAATTATCCACACCAGAAGCCCAAAAATATTTAGCTGCTAGCCCTGAAGACTTTGGGAATGATCCCATAGGCTTTATGCTCTACAATTATTATCAAAAAATTTATCTTGAATACCTAGAAGATGAAAAAATCGGCTACGAGCTTGATCAAGTCCAATTATTGCTAGAAGAACAAAAGGAGACTGCAAATGAATCTCGCCTTGTAGCAATAGAGGAATTTAATCCAAGTGCCGGAATTTTTTCGGGTCCTGAATATGAAAATTATGTAAATAGTTTGGATGAAGCTGTAAGAGACACAGTTGTAGAGCACCTAAATTTTACAAAGAATTTATTTTTTGAAGCAAATATTCTAAAAAATGAAATTCTAGAAAATGGCGGTACTGCCGGAGAGGCTCAGACCGCTTATTTAGAAAAACTAAGCACAAGTAGAGATACAATAGAAAACTTTGGTACCAACTCTGATGACATTACTGTAGAGAATTCTGAGGAAAATCCTATTGGAGAGTCACTAAATGAACTAGAAACAGATTCTCCTAGTCTTGACCAAAAAGAAAATCTAATTGAAAAAAATTCACCACATTCTCCCATACAATTGGATATCAAGGGAATTAACCTTGAAGTAGACTATGCAGAATCTATATTTTCAGTAAATGTTAATGGAACAATTTTGGAATTTTTCGTTAATGGAACAGAACTTGTTCAAATTGAAAATTCTGAATAGATTTAATGAACGATTTATCAATTCTACGTGGGCCTTATATCCAAAATTTCCCTACACATAATGATGAAAATCAACATTCCTTTGCCATGTCCTTCTTGTGGAGGTAAGATGTATTCTGTAAATTATGAAACTCCATTTTCTTTTCTAAAAAAAAGAAGCTGGCAAGTTTGCAAAGAATGTGATTTTGAAAGAAACACTGATGATTTTAAAAAAACTATATACTGTGCCTGACAGTACAATTTCTTTTTTTGACCCCCAATCATCGAATATTCAAGGTAAATGATAACGAATTTGATTCAAATCCAAAATTCTTATAGAATTGATGTGCCTCTTTTCTGAAAGTTCCAGATTCCAACCTTATACTATGACATTGATTCTCCTTTGCCAAATCGATACATGCCTCCATTAATTTTGTACCAATGCCTTTTTTTTGATATTTTTCAGAAACTATAATTTCTGGAACATACAATTCTAAGTCATTTCGATTTAATCTTGGAAGAAAAATTATACTCAACATCCCTACGACATTAACATCATCATTTTCTGCCACCAAAATTGAATTCCGTGAATCAGATATCTGTTTTTTAACCAGGTTTCTAAATACCTCTACCTCAGAATCCGTTTGTGGTTTGGGTCGACCTAGCTCATACAATAAACCCAAAATTATTGGGATGTCATTTTTTTTGGCAGTTCTAATACGGATGTTCATAATCAAAATAAGAATTAAGGCTAAATCAAGTTTTAGTGAAAATTGTGAGTTTTTCTTTTCAATTATTAAAAATCATCTATTAATTGACAAAACTGCAATTCAAAAAAATTTCCCCTAACAAAACATCTGACTTTAATTTGGCCTTGTTCAGAACGGAAAAAACTACGATTCAAATTTATTACATGAGCACCAAATTTGAGAAATGAAAGAAAGGAATTTTAAATCAATTATTTTTCATAAATCTTCTTGTATTACATGCAAGAAAACAATTTCAGAATTGGATAGGATGAAAATAGATATTCAAAAAAGAGATTTTTTCAAAGAACCGTTTTCTGAAACAGAATTAAAACAAATAATTAAATTATTAGACTCGAAACCAAATGAACTACTAAGAAAACGGGACAAAATGTACAAGGAGTTAGACTTGAATAATATCAAATTATCAGATGATAAAATCATTAAATTAATGGCAAAATATCCCGGATTAATTAGAAGACCAATCATAATCAAAAAAAATAAGGGTCATGTTGGAAAAATTAATGTTAAAAATTTGAAATAATTTTTATTTTTGTTTGATGAATATTCTTATTGCCTCCAAGTGGGAACAATTAGCCTTTAATCCTTTTCCGTGATGAAATTTATAAAAATTTTTGAATCCAGGACATTCGCAAGAATCAACGGTCACAAAGTAGGATTTGTTTGGATCCGAAGAAGATTTAATCTGATAAAGATCATCATCAATTTTTTCAACTCCTCCGCTTTCTACAAGTTTTTTTGCTTTACGAATAGTGGCCTCACTCATAAAATACGTTTTTCGATAGTTATTTTTTATTCTTTATTTTTTTCATTACCTTTGACCAGTCAGCATTGGAATCTTTTCCTTGGGCTAGAGCATTTTCATAGAGTAATTCAAAAGTCCATGAAACTATCTCGTTCCAAATTGCTTTGAGCGATTCATCGTCAGTCCAAATTACACTTGTTTTAACAGCATTCATAGCCAAAATATTGTTGGTGTTTTTTGTTGGGTTTTTACCCCATTTTTCCAGTACTCTATCACAAAAATCTAAAATGTCTTTTTTACTCAGTGCCAATTTATCAGGCTCAAAAGTAGTTTTTTTCATTAAAATTGATTCAAAATAATACTAAATTAGATTTTTCCATACTCTCAATGATGATTATATCAAAAATTTAAAAGATAAGACCGAAAGATCAAGTTGATTAATTTAGATCCATTTTCAAATTAATCGTTATAAACTGATTTTATTATTCGAGGTTATTGGCACTAAAAAAGTACGTTGCAACTAGACTTGTCACCATGTTTGGTGTTTTGATGATCACTTTACTTCTTACTATTTCTCTTGTTGGATCCAATATGGATACCATTCTCAAACAAGGAGTGGTATTTCAAGTGCGCGCAGAAATAACTGAGGATCCATCAATTGCAAATAGTTTTGCATCTTCTGAAGAATTTGAGGAATTTGTTCAAAACCAAATTGATCAAAGAATAGAAACTTTGGGGTTGGATGAACCGTGGTATTCTCCCCAAAGAATAGGTCTTACTATGTACAAAATATTATTGTTAGATTTTGGAAATGCTACCTTCCTTACCAGTGATTCTGGATCATCCGACGTCAAGGAAATAATTTTAGAAAAACTACCGAGAACTATTTTGTTATTTACTACTGCCACAATAATAATTTCAGTCATTGGTATATTTCTGGGAGCCCTTTCTGGCAGTAAAGTTGGATCTGTTATAGATAAAATAACATCTAGTTTTGCAATTATTAGTTCTAGTTTTCCGGTTTGGTGGATTGGCATGTTAATGATATTTTTATTTGCCTTTGTGTATCAGATTTTCCCAGCAAGAGCTACACCCCCAATTCCTTCATCAGATCCTGATTATATCATATCTTTACTGTATCACATGACCTTACCCTTGATAACGATTGTAATGATTGGGTTTGGTGCTTGGGCATATTTGGTAAGAAATTTCATGGTAGGGATAATGCAAGAAGATTTTATCATGTCAAAAAAAATAATGGGGATAAGCAAAAAGAAGATTATTTACAGACATGCTTTAAAAAATGCCGCGCCACCAATAGTCACAATCCTGGCCTTGAGTCTTTCAGGCTCCCTTGGAGGGGCAATAATCACAGAAGCTGTTTTTGATTGGCCAGGCATGGGAAGATTGTATTTTGAGGCCATTACGGTAATGGATTTGCCAATAATTATTGGAGCTACTTACATTTTGACAGTTTTTTTCTTAATTAGCATATTTATCGCAGATTTGCTTTATGGTTATTTTGATCCAAGGGTGAGAACAGGACAATGAGCAGTATTTCACCCCAAGAAATTAAAAATGAATTCACCAAAAGCAAAATGGGAATTGCTGGTATCAGTATTTTGGCAATACTCATTACAATCTCAATAGTTGCAATAGTTACAATCCCAAGCGAAACTTTTAGTGGATGGAATAATCCGGGGAATTGGATTTCGTATCCGAAGGTCGCAATTCCAGGTTGGGTTAATTTATTTTTGATTGAAAAGATTCCTGAACACAAAATTCTTGATGAACCAATTGAAAAAATAGAGACGTCTGGACAAATTTCTGTTATTTCACACCAGTTCGGATTTAATTTTGATTATGATGATTTTCCAAATGACTTTATTTACGAATTTTCTGCTAAATATTCTGGAGCACCCCTTCTAGAAATTGTGGTAATTCGACCTGATGGGGTACAGCTTGAGTTGTTATCAACATCCTTACCTAATTCTAAATCTGAGACCATACATACTGAAAGAATTTTTTCAACAGATGAATCTATAAGAAAAAAACTTGTCTTGCAATCAAACAAGTTTGGATTTTCACTGGGCAAATTATCATCTGAGGACATTATATTTTCTCAAGCAGAAAACCATCAACCCCTAAAAGGAAATTATGTTTATTTGATCAATCTTTATGGAGTTGAGTCTCAAAATGAAATTCCTAAATCCAATTTGATTATTGGAGGAAAAGCATTTGGGATTATGGGGACAGATGAACTCCGACGTGATCTGGCTGTAGGATTACTTTGGGGAACACCACTGGCACTTTTTATTGGAATAGTAGTTGCAATTGCCTCAGTTACAATGGGTTTGATTTATGGTGTTTATGCGGGATACAAGGGCAAAAAAACGGATGAAGTTTTGATGAGATTTAATGATGTCATTTATGCTCTACCTGCATTACCATTTCTGATTATACTATCTGTAACAATTAGCAATAGTATTTTTCTAATGATTGGATTTTTAACCATTTTTGGTTGGGTTGGAGTAGCAAAAGTATCACGAAGTATGGCGCTTCAAATAAAGACAAGAGGATATATTGATGCTGCTGAAATGATGGGACAAAAAAAATCCAAAATCATTTTCAGACACATCCTACCTCAATTACTCCCATATGCATTTGCAAGCATTGCAATTTCAGTTCCAGCTGCCATAACTACCGAGGCGGGGCTTAGTTTTCTTGGTTTAGGAGACCCTTCATTTCCAACTTGGGGGCAGATTTTGCATGACGCAAATGTCTACGGAGCAGCATCAAGGGGTTTGTGGTGGTGGATAATGCCACCTGGAATGATGATTGCCATTACAGGCCTAGCTTTTGTTTTTATTGGAAATGCCTTAGATGTTATCATAAATCCTAAACTTAGAAGATGACTAGTTTAATAGCTCAAATTTACGAATTATTTCTATTACAGAATCATTAAGCCTAACTGTAAATGTTGCAGAGTTTGGATCCTTTGATTCAGATAAAATCTCTGCAAGGTTTGCTTTTTCTTGGGCAGATTCTAGAGTCAAATCACTTTCATTTACACATAGTGGGAATTTTTTCATACTAAGATTTTGATTTTGTAGATAATCAATGAATTTTTTATAATTTTCAGGTTCACTCCAGCTGATATTTTTTTCCTCACATGCACTTATCCATATATCAAAGGTATTTTGGTAGAGTACTTTTTTCCTTAAATCATCTAAAGTCATAACAAGTTTTTAAAAATCAGCACGTTGCATTTTGGAGCCACATCGAGGACATGTGCCACCACTGTGCTTGCTATTACAAACTAGACAAACATAACGAACTTTAGTATTTCCGGAGTTTGTACCAAAGAATCCACCTCCAGTTCCTGAATCTCCGTAACCTCCCATTCTGCTCATTGCTCGTCGTCTCAGCAATAATGGAAAAACTATGAAGATTCCAAGAGCTGCTGCTAAACCATATGGGAATGGTAAGATCATTTGTAAGCCAATACTAATTGCTAAGGAGGCAAATAAGAAAATCAAATAAATTTTAAAACTAAACATTTCAATAAAAATACCTTTAAAATCCTTATAAAGTTTTGTCAGTATTTGGCAAATTACTATCAGAGATTTTAAAAATTTAAAAACTATATAATTTCCAAATTTATCGAATTTCCCTTACTATCCCAGGCAAAAATATCCTCATCACCATAAGGGAACTGAACAATTAAGGACACTAGACCAAAAAAATTATGAAGATCAGTCAAAGAGGGCTCTGCAGACCCGCTTGGATGGGAATGGACTATTCCAAGATAACTCATATCAAAAGGTAAAAATGAATGTGGGAAACCTGCAAATGTCGGTCCAGTATGGCTGAATGGAGGTATTACCAGACCATCAATTAGGATATTCCCTTTTTTTGATTTTCCCTTTAGAATCAATATGCTCTCATTGGGATGTTTTATTTTGCAATAGGAGGATATACTATCTACCACATCCTTTTTTAACGAAACCATTCTTTCAAATTTTTTCTTTTTAAACAATCTAATGATATTTTCACACAGTACTAATTAATTTTAATTGGTATGCACAATAGAGTAATCCGTATTTGAAAATCTTTTAAGTTTGTTTTCAATTTCAGAGACTAATTTTGGAATGTAATTTTGATTTTCAGCTATTTCTTCTCGAAGTGAGGAAATTTTGAATTCAACTTCCTGTTTTTGGTTCAATGTTTTATCTAGATTCTTTTGCAGAGTAGATAATTCTTGATTATCAAAACTAGATAAGGTGTTTTGAATGTCTTGTTTTCGACCCGCCAATTCATTAATTTTTTTAATAAAATCATCAACCAGGTCTTGTGTTTCCGTAAGATGGGATTTTGATTTTTCAACATCTTTAACCGAAATTGAACCGGACAAAATACCTTTTCTTACATTTTCAAAAATCAAAATAATAGATTCCTTATTTTTTTCCGTTAGGGCATTAAAGGGATCATTTATTAGTAAAGATAAAAGATACTTTTGTTCTTTATCCAAAGACGATACATATTCATATCTGCTCAATGGTCTAGAAATTTTTGTAAATTGAGCATTAATTTCATTTTTAATAGTACTTTTGACATCATCTAATGACGATAAACTTTGGTTTAATTTTAAAAATTCCATATAATTTTCACTGGATTTTATTTTTTCAATGGATGTTTCAAAATTTTTAATTTGGACCTCAGTTGAATTTAGTTTTTTCTCTGATTCTAAAATTTGCTGATTGTATAAAATTGAACTATCATCCATGTTTTTAATTTTATCCAGTAACCTTGTTATTTCAGTTGAATCTATTTCGGTATCCTGGAAATTTTTAATTAATTTTTGAATTTCGGTATGATTAGAGTTCATTTCTTCTAAAATTTCTTTTAATTTTGCAGCATATTTTTTTGCAAAAATATGGATAACACGTGTTTGTCGCCCTAAAACATCTCCAATTTTTTTTAATTTTAGATTCAAGACATTGTTCATATTTATCATATCTTCAATAGAGGATATCTCCGGCAAATCCCCTGAATTTTTTTTGATGACATCTATAACTTGTTTTTTTCCCCTGACAACAATAATTCGAAGGTGTTTGTCAATATCCTCAACTTTAAGATTATCGTTTTCAAGAGTATGGGCAATAATTGCAAGTTCTTTAATTAAAGGAGATGTTTGATTTCTAATCGATGTGATTTGTGACAGTGTCTGGGTTTTTCTAAGATCCCATAAATCCTGAGTTATTTTCTCAACCTCAGATAATCGAATTTCCTTAGATTGTGGAATTTCTTCAGGAATGTGCTCTGTCTTTTTTTTACCCCATCCAAATACCATTAATATTCATTAAATTTTGGAGATTAAATGTGTTAGAGTTTAAATTTTCGTGAACGAATTAAGATTGAAAATAAAAAACAGAGAGGGAATTACTCTCCAAACCAAAGTCCTTTGTTGTACAGGTAAAAACAAACACATCCTTAAGTTCCTTCCAGATTAAACAAAGTTGAAACTCCAGCCCTGCGCTCTATCCCCCGATAGTTTGTTGTTCTGGGTTTCACTCTTCATAAATTAGAATTATTCTAAAATAAGAATAAAAAGCAAAAAAATCAATTTACCTTAAAAAGATCAACCATTTTTTGGTAATTAAATTTAAAATCTAGGATAAAAAATTGGTAAATATGAAAAAGAAAATTGGAAAATCATTTCATACAGGTACTGTGAAAAAGTCCATTATTATTAAAGCATCAAATCAGAAGGTTTGGAGAAAAATCAGCAATATCATAGGATTACCTTCCTGGTTAATTGATGTAAAAAAAACAATTTACCTCTCCAAAAAAAAGCGAGGTGTTGGCGCCATTCGAGAAATTACCTTTAATGGTGGAAATACAATCGAGGAGCATGTAGTGGACTGGAAAAATGGAAAATATTTTACCTATGTTGCAACTGACGGTTTGCCCCTACGAGCATATGTTGCTACAATTTCCATCCAATCAAAAAATAAAAATTCAGTTCAATTAACTTGGCAATCTTATATCAATAGTAAAAAAATGACAGAAAATGAATTTTTAGAATTTCTGGTTTTTATGGGGACTTTTTATGAAGCATCATTGGCAAATCTAAAGAATTCTTTAGAAAAATAATTTTTAAAATCAAAGTGTAAATACAGTAAACCCTATTTTGATTTATGAGCGATATCCGATTTATTATCATAGGGGTTGTCCTGATATTTTTTGGTTTTTTAATTTTGGGGACTTTGGGGGAAAATTATCAATCATCAAATATTGAAAAAAATGAATTTGAAAATTGCTTTGATTATTCAGAAGATAAAGAACCAGTTTTAGTAGATTGTTCTTCCAAGAATATGGAGCAAATTCTGTTTTTTGTTTTTGTGTTATCTTTGATCGTAGGAGGAATCCTTGCGTTGTTGAAAGGAGTGAAAGGGGACTGGGACAGTCGTGTTAAATCTGAGGATATGGTGGGTCCTAGTAGAGATAATCGGACTGATGGAAATGATTCCTAGTCTAATTTTTTATAAAAATTCTCTAAGATTTTTTAGGAAATTGTCTTGACTTTCTCTTATTTTGAGAATCGTCTTCCAATCTTTGTAAATATACTTCTTCGTATGGCAATCTAAATAATACTTGCAAAATTTACATTTAACCTTAAAGGAGGATTTGTTCATAGGAAAGCTTGGTCAGACTAGAATTAGTTTAGATAAAGGACTATTTTTCCTCAATAATTTTCTTTAAATTTCCAAAAAGAACTTCCAATTCTTTCATTCTTTCATCAAATTGTTTATCGGTAAGTACCTCAGGTTTTACAATTGTAATAATTACTTCTGAATCATCACCATTGGAGATAACCCTCATAGGGGCTTCCCATTGGGCCTCATCGTCAACATACAACTGATCTAAAATTCCAAAGGTCTTATTGTGCTTAAATTTTAGATTTGCATTTCCTCGGGGAGTTGAAAAAGACCAAGAATCATCATCGTTTTGTTTTGCATCAGGCATCATTTTAGGTGGAGAGTTTAAAATTGCATCAAAAACATCGCCGGTCTTACGACTGACCAATATTGTAATTGTTCTGGATCTTACCATATACCAATTTGTAAATTATGCTTAAAAAGCATATTGTAGAAATTATAAGTTATTACTAAAATTCATTTTATAAAAAATTACATTATAAATTGAAAATTGTAAAGGAAATACATATACACCAAAAAAAAGTTGAAATTAATCTCGAGTCTTTTTTTCAACCTTACGATTAGGATTCACATAAACTTGGTATATAAAATACCAAGGATCCATGTTGATATTTTCTAAATGTTCTTGAATGAGTTTACCTTCCTCAACTGGTTCCTTGTCAATTGGTTTACTCATCTCATATTATTCTCATACTTACTTATAAAATCCACCTATTATTCTCTTAGATAAAACCAATCTGATTATAGGAAAAAGTTGGATAGTTTTTTTTTCTAATTTTTATTTGTTTTTGGTTTATTATTTTGGAAATCCAGAGAAAATCATTTTAAAAATGCCAAAGCCTTTACCATGTCAGTTTTGCTAATAATTCCAATCAAATTATTATTGTTGGACAAAACTCCGGCACCATTGATATTTCGGTCCAAAAGCAATTGACCAGTTTTGGCAAGATCATCATCATATTGTACAGATACAATTTTGGGACTCATAATCTCACTTACCTTTGTGGTTCCGCCAAAACCCGATTCTGAGATAAAACCTTTTCTTGGAAAAATTACTGAAATCAAAGGATCAGAGTTATCTAGAACATCTTCTTCTTCCCCTAGTTTCAGAGACAAATTAAAAAGATCTCTAAATGTTACAATTCCTATGGGATTTTCATCATGATCCCGTAAAATAATACGAGATATTTTCTCATCAATCATTTTTAGGACAATTTTTGAAATTGAGGAATCAGAGTATTGCCATGCGTAATATGGTGACATGTATTCTCCAACAATTTTTTCCTGCAAATGGGAATTTGCAAAATACCTTACAAGGTCTGATTTGGTTATAATTCCTACAATTTTTTCGTTTGACTTTATTGCAAGGGATCCAATTCCTGCCTCAAGCATCTGTTGAGCACATTTATTCAATGGAGTGTTTTCATCGATGGATTTAATTTTTTTAGATATTTCCTCAATTGATATTTCATCTAATTTTCTCTCAGTAGTATCAGATAATAAAAATAATCCTAAATCCTTTTCAGTAATAATTTTTGTTATATTTCCATTATCTGTTACAAGAAAACGGCTTTTTTTCTCATCAATTATTTTTTTTAAAACTTTAGATAGATTGGAGGTATTAGATATTGTAATAGGGGCATTCATGTAGTTCTTGGCAATATCCATAATTTGGCAAAAAACTATAGATTATAAAAAATACAAGTTAATTACCAGAATTGAAAATTGGTTCTAAAACCACTATTAAAAAATTATTTTTATTTAATTGGTTTTCTTAATGTCTCATTTAGTAAATGAGAGTAGGATCCTGTGGTGGATTGGAAAAGATTGATAAATTGTCCACTATGAATAATTAATGCTTGGTTTGTTACGAAAAATTGAATTTTTTTTAATAGATTTTGCCAAATCTGCCAAACCTTGGGGATCTTCCATCTGACCAAATGTGATTGCCCTCTTGTCATTTTTAATGAAAACTACATCTCCAATTGTCTGACTTGATTCTTTGGAAGAAAAACTCCTTGATCCGAAGGATTGAAAAGCTTTGCGAGAATTCATCACGGAAATTTCATCTAAATCGGAAAACAGCACACATTCACATTCATGAGAATCAAAATAATAAATTATTACCCTAAAGTTTGTTATTGCCATTACAAATGTTGCTTTTTTATCTAAAACGCCCTCCATTCCAACAAAACTCCAGAGTAGATTTTCTCCTTTCGCTAAAAATGGAGTATTAAAATAAATTTTTGTCGAACCAAAATGGTCTCCTTCACTATACTCTATTTCAACAAATTTCCAATAGGTATTGTCAACTTGATAAAAACTATTCACTAATGAAATAAATTCTTTAATCTTGTAATCCTCAAAGAATAATAAAATGTTGGAATTGTTCTCTAAAAGAATTTCTACCAATAATTTTTTTTTATCCATAAATCCCTTTTCTCCCTCAGTGGTGTCAATATCCTTTATTTGAGATAATTTTATCTCAATCCTGCTACCTTTCTCTTCTTCGATATATAGAACTAATTTATTCCCAAGTTCCACGGGGAGAACATCAACTTTGATTTTGTCTCCTCGTTTAAAGTAGGCAAATTCCTCAATGATTTCACAATCAAATCTGTAAATAGGTAATTTGCTGGGCTCAACAATTAATATTCCAGGAAATTCTTGAATACTAAATTCATCCTTTTCATAATTTTGAGTGAGAGTCACAAATTATTAATCGATTTTGATGATAAATTAACGTGATCTTGTGTAATTTTATTTTTGAACAACAAATTAACTTCAAAAAGATAATTTTTGAGCGACAGGTAAGGGCTGATCTAAAAAATTTGACATCCTACACGTTGACGAGTTTATTGACTATCAGTAAAAAATAGTATCCCTCCGATTTGGGCAACAAAACATGCATTGTCGTAAGGCTTTTTTGTTAAATGTCTTATAATTATACTAATGGAAATTGCTCCCCTAATCCAAGAAATTAAAAATGCTGCAATAGAAATCTACAGTGAGTTAGGTGCACTGTAGTATTTTACAAATTCATATAACACTATCCCGAGTTAATAATAACAAGAATTGTTCAAAAATATCGCTGTGGCTATAATTACCCCTACACATACGAAAAAGTCTTTTGAAATGGGGCTTGGATTAGCAAAAAAACTTGGTGCCGACTTATCTGTAATTGAATGTGTTTACAAAATCCCGCCCAAATTTTATTTTTTTGAAACAAAATCAGATAAAAAAATTACAGAAAAACAAATTACAAAAATCAAAGGAGAGTTGAAGAGATGGAAGGAAACGGCCTTAAAAGAAGGCCTAAAAATTAACACAAAACTTGCTTTAACGGAATCAATTGCTCACTGGGTTATTGACTATATCAAAGAACACAAAATTGACTTGTTAGTTGTTGATTATCCTAAACTTTCAATGGTTGAGGCCAATCATCATGATGATATTATTAACCAAATTCATCATAAAGCACACTGCCATGTTCTTACCATGAAGAGTTAATCCATATCTATCTCAAAAAATAATCTCAAAAGAACTAACAAAACAAAAAGAAAGTGTCAGTGGATAAAATTACCCTGACTGTGAGGAAGACACTCTTGATTGATTTCTCCAAAATCTCCCACTATACAACCACACATTAATTTCATGGGCGGTTCGTTAAAGGCTGATTCGCTCATGCTGTAGAGTTGGAAAATTTACTTAAAACATTAACGTAGAATTCATTCTAAAGAATCATCAGTGTTTTTTCTTATCCTTTCCAAAAAATAATTTCAAAAGTATGAAGTTATGAGCGCCAGGTAAGGGATTCGAACCCCTGCACGCTTGCGCGTAGCCGTTTTCGAGACGGCCGCCGTACCACTTGGCTAACCTGACATGGTTCTTTAAAATTTTCACTATAATAAAGAAAACATTTGAAAATCATACCGACATTTACAAAATAGTAAATTTATGATTTAATCAATGTCAACCAATTCATCTTGAAATTTTTTTCTAATTTGTTTCTTGGAATTATTCCATTCTTTATCAGAGATTTCATCGGAAAAAATTGATTTAAATTTTATTGAATTTTCTGTCGTTTTTCCTACAGATCTCAAAATCTCTTGTTTTTCTAAATGATTTAGAGGAAAATAAGTTAAAATTTTGAAAAGGACACCGTCTTCATCAACTGTAAGATCATAGATTTTTTCTTCTAGTTCAGATGATAGCAACAACTTTTTCATATTTTTTCTTCCTTTTTGTTTTTAATATAACTAATAATAATCAGCACAATACCAACTGCTATCCACCCAATAGCGTATCCTGTCAAATCCTCCAACATACTTAGACTTGCTTGCACACCTAGATTGAGGGCTAGACTGATCACACCACCAACAATAAAACTTATTCCAGCCCAAAAAAACCAGGTTTTCATATTTTAAAAGAAATGAATCAGCCATATTGATTTTGCTTTAAATCTTGAAAAGAAAAATACAAAACACCAAAGAAAATACAAATTACAATGGGATTAAACCTAAAGCCACTTGTAATTAGGGAAAAAACAAAACTAGAATTTTTTTCCAATAAAGTAATAGCTATTGATGCTTACAACGCAATATACCAATTTTTAGCTAGCATTAGAGGACCTGATGGAATGCAATTAACTGACTTGGAAGGAAGGGTTACTAGTCACCTTAGCGGATTGCTTTATAGAAATATCAATTTTCTATCTTTGGGAATTAAACCTGTTTGGGTATTTGATGGAAAGCCTCCATCATTGAAAACTGCCGAAATTGAAAGAAGAAGGCAAATCAAAAAGGATGCCACTGTAAAGTATGAAAAGGCCGTTGCTGCCGGAGAGATGGAAGAGGCAAGAAAATATGCACAACAGACAACAAGCATGAAAGATGGAATGGTTAAAGAATCAAAACAACTTTTGACATATTTTGGGATTCCCTACATTGATGCACCTTCAGAAGGTGAAGCAACTGCTGCGCATTTGACAAATACAGGACAAGCATTTGCTTCTGCCAGTCAAGATTTTGATTCAATTTTACTCGGAGCAAAGAGACTAGTTAGAAATTTCACAAACAGTGGAAGGAGAAAAATTCCAAACAGAAATACCTACATTGAGATAGAGCCAGAAATTATCGAAACTGGAAAAACTCTAGAATCCCTCCAGGTTACAAAAGAGCAATTAGTTGATATTGGAATTTTGATTGGGACAGACTTTAATCCAGATGGATTTGAGCGAGTAGGTCCCAAGACTGCCTTAAAAATGATAAAACAGTATTCAAGACTAGAAGACATCCCACAAATTCAGGAGCAATTACAAAAAATAGATTATGAGCAGATTCGAAAGATTTTCTTGGAACCTGATGTTGCCAAAGTAGATGAGATAATTTTTGAGCAGGTAAACTATGAAGGGATTACCAAGTATCTAGTCCAAGAAAGAAGTTTTTCGGAAGATAGAATTCAGTCGTCGTTGAATCGACTCAGAAAGGCAATTGAGAAAAAGAGTCAAAATCTGGACCAGTGGTTTTAGTTATCATTTTGGTCTGAATTGTTTCAGATTTTGACTTTTTATTGGAACCACACTAAAAGTTCAATTCCCATAAATGGATTTCAGTTAGTGGAACATCAGGTAAGGAATTAGCCAAAAAGAGGTGACACCCCCACTGAAGGTCTGCCTAGATTTTACTTTGATTAAAATATCCTGGTATGATGCAGTTAAGGATTTGTACATCATTTGTTGTTTGGTTCTTTTGAATAAATTATTTTCAGATGATTAATCAATATTTGATAACTCCATTGTTGACTAGCCATTCAAGTCCAAGTGCAAATTCATTATCAGATATTTTTTCTTGAATCCAAAATTCTGCACTAGTTTTTATCCAACTTGGGATGTCTGTCGAAGACTCAGCCTCATGAGTATCGGTTTTTGGAATAGTGATTATTTGATTTTTTGCTAGGTACTCTATTACCTGAAAAAAGGTTGCATCATCAATTTTATCGGTTACCCAAAATCCAACAAGAGTTTTAATCCAGGAAGGAAATTTTACCTCAGCAGAATTTTGTTCTACACTAAATTTGGTTTGGGCGCTTTTGTGGGTGCAAATTTGCCTGTGCTCTTGCCAACACATACTCAATACATCCACTGTATAGATTCCTGTGGTGCCTTGGGAAGGAATTTGGATTATTTTCTTAAATTCTCCTTTGTAGTCGCTGGTTACAAAATCATCTACAATTGTTTCATTGGAAGGATCTAAAATCCTCACACTAAGTAAGACATCAGAAGTAGGCTTGCCATCATACTCAACCCATCCTGTAATTAAAAATTCATCTCCTAGAAAATATTGCAAGTTTTCTTCCATTGTCAAAATAGGTTGTGAGACATGGGTAGCATAAGATTCAAAGTTATTTGAGAGGAAAACCAGTATTATTCCAAAAACTATCAAGGAAAAATACCATTTATTCATCTAAAAATTATTTACACCAAGGGAATTCAAACTTTACGAGGCCACTAATTTGAAATGAGGCGAATAATTGCTGAGCCAAAAAGGATAACACCCTACTTTTTGAGCCTATTTTACGTCATGGAACCAAACTAAAATGACAATTCCTTCACTTGTAACTTTTCTTTAATGATGAGCCAAATCTGAAATTTTCCAGTTTATTCTTTTTCACATCACCAGTGGTTTTAGATATCATTTTGAATTTTTAATGGAAAAAGAATCTTCTGGTGTGAGTTTCAGCACAATCCTGGGAGCAAAAATTAATCTTTTTTGGAATATAGTCTTCTTGGCAATTTCTACATTTTGGCATGTAAATTCCTTTAATCTAGTGTTTATTAGAAATTAGTCTGTAATAAGAAATTCATACAAAAAGAAAATTATTTTTACCTAAATTAATGGAAATTTGAAATTATTTTGAATTGGATTTATTGACATTCAATAAAATTGCAATCCATAGCTAATTTGCTAGAGTCAAATACTTGTTGTGCTCTTTGGGCTTCATATTCAATTATACTTGCAAATCCAGAGTGCAATCGGTTATTTGGTGAGCCACTATCTTGGAATCGCTCAAATGAATAGTTCATCAGATTAAAAGTTCCAAAGCTGTTCATCTCAAATAACCTACCATCATCAGCAGTCCAATATTTGCTGTATTTTTCATTTTGTGTGACTTTGATTAGACCCTCATACTTTACAGTTGATGGAATCATCTTGGTGGGTAAGGGATTAAGAGAATCGCCCGATATATCAAATCCTTCGTTAAGAGAAGTGGTTTGGCCTCTAAATGCGAAATCTATTGCCTTTATTGCCATAACTTTGTCTTCTAGTGGTTCTAGGAATACTGCAGACATTGTAGTGGTATCACAATTCTCCTCAATGTCAGTTTCCAGACATTTTGATTTTTGGTGAGATATAACTAGACTTTCCCTGTCAATAATCTCAGTTCCTTGATTAATTTTAATATCCTCAATTTCTCCTTCATGATCAAACCATACCTCTACTCTCATTTCTGCCAAGTGTCCCATTCCCACTTCTGGAACTCCAAATAGGAATTCTTGGATTTTGAGACCCTTATCCGCATATACGGTAGCAGCAAATGTGTTTAGTGCACCTAGTTCTACTGTTTGTTCGTCAAATGGAGTATGGTGATTATCAGTTACTGTAAAAGAGTTTCCATTGAAGGTGAATCCAGAATCCACAAGAATGTCTTGATGGGTTTCATGACTTACTCCAAAGGTTGGTCGAGTATTCCAGGCATTATCTCCCCCATCATTGTCTGGTTCAAGTGCACAAACATCACCTTCTAGAACTTGACCTTCTGGACATTCTATTGGAATATCTTCACAGATGCCATCAACTAGA
>JAOTXZ010000032.1 GCA_029862085.1 Candidatus Nitrosopumilus sp. | reverse complement strand
ATCAAAAGATATGTGGGAACGCTTTTATGGAAAAAATTAAGGCATATCAGCAGTGCCTAACTGTCCGGAATGTACTGCAAGAGAGAAAAAGAAAATTCAAGCTAAATACGAGGAAGACACACCTGAAGAAGATAGAGGTAGAGATGATTTATTCAAGTTATTTGATGAAATAGACTTTCCAATGAAAATGGATTCGGCAACAAAACATTTCATTTGTAAAAGATGCGGGCTATATGCCACAAGAGAACAAGTTTCAGATATTCGTTACAAGCTAAACCAAAGAGAGAGAACTAGAGAAGATAAACAAGATGATTACCTAGAGTGGTGGCAAAAAAGCAAAAAAGACAAAGAACTAAACTAGGACTGATATTTATGGTAAAAAAGAAAGATGATATTCCCGATTGGGTTACTGATGAAATTCAAAATGCTAAATTTAAGAAACCTGAAGAATTAAAGAGATCTGGATATATCTTAGAGGTTTATGACGCTGATAACAAAATAGATGCCCAGTTGTATGATCCAGTTGAAGATGGAAGACATATTGTAACCATGGATTTACCAAAAAAAATTAAAATTTCAGAGTTAGAGAAAGGAGTGGTCTATGAATTTGTGTTTGATCAACACAAAGCACCTTTAAGCAAAAAAGTTACAGAATTTCTACAAAAAGAAAAAGAGATAGAGATGGCTGCAATCTATCAATTTGATCTAAAATCACTAGAACTGTTAGATGTAGGATCAAGTGAACCTGCCGAAGCCGATGAAGAATAGTCTAGTTTTGTTCTTGATTAGATAATTGTTTTTTAAAAGCTGAACCTAAAATCGGATTTATCAGGTATGGAAAAGTACTTTTTATCCATACAGCTATTCTCACAACTGAAGGAACAATAATTTCCAATCTAGGGGATTTTGCTGCTCTTAAAATTGCTTTTGCTACAGTTTCTGCGCTAAGAGAAGTTGGGGAATATTTGGGCATTTTTTCAAATGATTTATGATCAAAGAAATTTGTGCGGACCATTATTGGGCTAACTACAGTTACTCCAATTCCTGTTTCCTTGAGCTCATGTTTGAGTCCTTCAGAAAACCCCAGCATTGCAAATTTTGATCCACAATATGATGCAATTCCAGGCAGTCCAAAACTTCCTGCGACAGAGGCAACATTAACAATATGACCAGATTTTTTTTTAATCATTGAAGGAAGAAAATTTTTGATGCAATAAATCATTCCAAAATAATTTGTTTCCATTTGTGATTCAATTTCTTCGATAGTCAAATTAGAAACGGAACCATAAATTGCAAAGCCTGCATTATTCACTAAAATATCAATTGATTTGTATTTCTCTAAAACTATTTCGCACATTTTTTTGACTTGAGATTTATCAGAAACATCACATTCACATACAAGAGAAGAAACATTAAATTTTTTTAGTTCCTCAGTTACCTCTTCTAATTTTTCTTTGCTTCTCGCAACTAAAATTATATTGGCACCTTCCTTTGCAAATAAAACAGATGCTGCACGGCCTATTCCTGATGATGCACCTGTAATCAATACTATCTTATCTTTAAAATCCATAATTCAAAAATTCCTTTAAAAGATAAAGTGGTTTCTATTGAAGAAATATGGTGTGTAATCTAGGTTTTATGTAGATTCTGTTTTATTGTATTTACTTAGGGCCAGTTTTACAAGTAAAAGCCAAGTTATACCAATTGGTACATAATAAGTCGCAATTCTCCAGCCAATTACGGTATTCCAAATAGCATTTCCTTCAAGAATTTCTAGATTAAAGGGGTTTTGATTATTCAGATAAGCAACAATTCCAAATTCAGCTAATCCAGATCCTCCAACGGTAATTGGCAAATTTCCAATTGCATTTGCACCCATTACTGCCATAATGGATTCAAATGCACCGATGACATATCCCGTTCCAAAAGCAATTATCATAAAAGAAATTCCATAAAAACACCAAGAAATCAAAGACATGAAAAATGTAGTTGTAAATATTTTTTTGGACTCGCTGGTTCTAAGATTTTTTTTGCTCATTACACAGACTTCTTCCATCCAAGAATTTGTTTTGTCAACAATGTTTTTGCCTTTTTCTTTTCCTAACTTCTCAACTAAACCTGAAATTATTTTTGGGAGTTGAAAAATTCTCTTTGAGGATAAAAAGAATAAAACCATCCATAGTGTGGTCACAAAAACACTAGTTCCTAGGATAATAGCTCCTACAACATATGCTCCACTAATCAAAGCAATAATACCTGCCATGATAGACAATAATCCAGCAGCTAAAACTTCCGTTACTATATCCATAATTGCAATCCAAGTAGATTTGGATGGAGGTACTCCTTTTTTATGGAGATAATATATTACAATAAATTCTGCTCCTACAAACATTGGAGTTGTAAATTTAATAAATTCACTTCCTACTCTTACACCAGTTAATTTCCAAAAGGAATCAAATTTCCCTAAATATTTTTGTGCAATGTATGCAAATTTTATTCCTTGAATTCCTAATTTTATCATCATGGCAATTACTGCTGCTACAAAAGGTACAATTCCAATAGCAAAAACATCTTCAAGTTTAATATCAAATTGTAAGGCAATAAAGAGAATTGGGATGAGTGTTACTGGAATTACAATAATTCTCCAATTCATTTGAAAATTTTTTTATGAATTCAAATATGAAAGTTGACCCAATTTCATGACTAAAATTTTTGTGCCTATATCTAGTTTGAAATATAAGCCAACCAAGCAGATGAAGACAGTATTGAAAACGATTTTTGTAACTGGGACTGCTGGTGCGGGTAAATCTTTACTTTCCTCAAAATTATACGATTATTACACACAAAATGGTGCATTTGCTGCAGTTTTGAATTTAGATCCCGGTGTTGAAAACCTTCCCTATACGTGTGATATTGATGTTAGAGATTATGTGGATATTGTTTCAGTAATGAAACAATATGATTTAGGACCAAACGGGGCTCTAGTTATGGCAAATGATCTAATTGCCTCAAAGATCGATGACATAAGAAGTGAGGTTGAAAGAGTAAATCCAGATTATTTGTTAGTTGATACACCAGGTCAAATAGAATTATTTGCTTACAGAACTAGTGGAAAATTTATTGTAGAGAATTTAACTTCCGAAGAAAAAACAGGGATTTTTTTGTTTGATGGTTCCCTAATCACTACACCCATCAATTTTGTTTCCATTGCTCTTCTTGCAACTTCGATAAGATTACGTCTAAATTTACCTACGATAAATACAATCACCAAAACAGATGTCATAGGTCCAAAGATTAAAGACATTATTCAATGGTCTAGTAATCTTAGATCTCTGGAAAATGCAATAGCACAAGAAGCAGATGGTGAAACGTATACTTTAACTACAAATATTTTACGAGGATTAAATCTTAGTGGGTTTGCGCAAGGACTAATTCCAGTTTCTAATGTAACCGGTGAAGGTTTGGTAAATTTAGAAGGAGCCTTAAGCAGAATTCTTAATTTGGGAGAAGAGGTAGAAGATTAGATGGTTACAAAAATTACTGTTGTTGCCCCATCATCTACTGCAAATCTAGGTCCAGGATTTGATGTCTTTGGATTAGCAGTTGACGCATTTTATGATGAAGTTACTTTGACAAAAAAGAAAACAAAAAAAGTTAGTATAGTAACTGAGGATGATATTCCAAAAAATCCCGAAAAAAACACTGCTGGACTAGTCGTAAAAAATATGATTAAAAAATTTAAAACCAAAGATGGAATTGAAATAAAAATTAAAAAAAATGTCCCCGCAGGATATGGAATGGGAAGCAGTGCCGCTTCTGCGGCGGCAGCGGCAGTAGCATTTGATAAATTGTACAAATTAAGATTAGATGGAAATTCACTTGTAAGATTTGCTGGTATTGGGGAGAAGGCAAGCGCAGGCACCATTCACTACGATAATGTTGCAGCCTCAGTTTTAGGAGGATTTGTAATTGTAAGAACTAATCCTTTGGATATTATCAAAATCGATCCCCCTACTCATCTAAGAATGTGTATTGCAGTTCCAAAATTAATTGTTCCAAAAAAGAAAACCAAAGTATCAAGAGGAGTGATTCCAAAAAAAATTAGTTTTGCAGATAGTATTACTAACCTATCAAACGCAACAGCAATTGTAGCCGGATTTTTAAATAAAGATCCTGAATTAATCGGAAAATCAATAAAAGATGTGATAGTTGAACCTGCCCGGAAGCATATGATACCTGGATTCTCAAAAGTTAAAGAAAATGCGCTAAAAGCTGGTGCCTTTGGAGTTACAATTAGTGGAGCAGGTCCTTCAGTGATTGCATTTTCAAAAAGTTCTGAAAATAATAAAAAAATTGGCTTAGCGATGACTAAAGGGTTCGATTCTGCTAAAATTGAATGTCACACTATAATTTGTAAACCAAGTATTGGTGCTTCAATTAAAAAATAATTTGGGGATAAATTGAAGAAAAAAGCAGTTGTTGTTTTTAGTGGAGGAATAGATTCAGTTTGTGCAGCAGCTTTTTTAAAATCCAAGTATGAACTTTATGGAATTTCGTTTTCCTATGGTCAAAAGGCAAATCGAGAAATTATTGCAGCAAAATCTTTTGGAAAAAAATTATGTTTAAAAAAACACAAGATTGTCAATATTGATTTTATGAAAGAATTGTATGGAGATTCGAATGTACTAACAAGCTCTAGGAGAAAAATCCCAAGTAAATTTGATTACTCTATAGTGGTTCCCATTAGAAATGCTGTTTTTCTCTCCATCGCTTCTGCTTGGGCGTTTACCCTAAATGCATCTGTTGTGGCATATGGAGCACATACTGGCGATAAGAATTATCCTGATTGCAGGCCAAGTTTTGCAAAGAAATTGGAGACTTCATTTAATCAAGGAGAAATTGATGGAATTAAAACAGGTTTACGAAAGAATATAGAAATTTGGTCTCCATACAAGGAGGGCCTTTCTAAAAGTCAATTGCTTAAATTTGGTTACAAAACCATGGGTGATTCAATTTTTAAAACCTGGAGTTGTTATTCTAGCGGAAAATATCATTGTGGTGTTTGTGAGTCTTGTAATAATAGAAAAATTGCCTTTAACAAATCTGGAATTAAAGATAAAACAAAATATTTACAATAATCCTAGTATCTGTTTTTAAGAATTTTCTTTTTGAGAATTAAACCTCGAATAATTATATACCACACAAGAAAACATGCACCAAAGGTTCCAGTTAAAATCCAATTACCAACTTCAGGAGATACTTCAAAAGATTCAGCAACCTTGAAAGAAACTGCAAATGAAATTACTATTACTAATGAGGCTTCTATAACATACCAAATCCAATTAGGAAACGACTCTTTTGGTATGTGGATATTATCATGAGCAACCATAGAATTTGTGATAAATATTGAATATTTAATTTTTCAGGTATTAGAATGAGGTATTTGAGGAACGTTTCCTTATCATAGCCATTATACCTTCTTTTTCATCCTTGTTTTCATAGATTCCTCTAAAAGCAGATGAAGTCAAGGTAGCGTCATTTCTAACTCCTCTCATTTTCATACAAAGATGCTCTGCATCAGCTACTACCACTACTCCTTTTACACCTTGAGCAAATAATTCATCAGCTATATTCTTTGTTAGACGTTCTTGAATTTGTAGTCGTTTAGAATATTTTTCTACTAATCTAACAAGTTTGGATATTCCAAAGACTCTGCCATTTGGAGAATATGCTATATGGATTTTGCCAAAAAATGGTAACATATGGTGTTCACACATAGAATAGAACTGGATATCACGTGCAACAACTGTATCAGAATCTTCGGAAAACTGGACTGATAATTCAGAGTCAAATTCATAACCATTAAAGATTTCTTGATACATACGTCCAATCCTCTCGGGAGTATCTTTGAGGCCTTCCCTAGTGGGATCCTCTCCAATTTCAATGATTAATTCTCTGACCAGTTTTTTTACACGTTCTTGATCCATTGGACATTCTGAGATGAATTTTTCTAGTATTTGAACCTAATCTAGTTTTTAGCCTAATGGTAAATTTATGGGGCACCTATGAACTTGTGGAGTTGTGGTACTACCTTAACATCATTGTAGTATGGATAAACAATATCATACAAACTTAGAAGAAGTTCCAAAGAAGGTTCTGCTATTCCATAAGTTGGTTGTATAATGAATCCATCAATTTGATTCTTTGAGACAGAGTTGAAAATATTTTTTACTAAATTAGTAAACTCGTTTAATTCTGTTTTAGAGCTAACAACAACTTTGATGTAAGTTGTTTTTTTTGTCAAAACAGAGGATTTAAGACAATTTAATGCATTTTCAATTAATCTTTCATAATGTTTTGAGTCAACAAATTCTGAATCTTTTGTTTTAAATTCAATTTTTATAATGTCCATAAATGGTAAAACATGATTGAATTTATCTACATCGAAGCAAGATGATTCAAGATAGGTTGGAATTTTTTTACTTTGCACAAATTTTGCCAGTTCGGCTACCGCTTCATGTTGGATTAATGGATCTCCACCGGTAAAATTTACTTTGTATGTTTGTTTTTTAAGATTAGATTCAATTAGTCTAGATGCTTCCTGAATATCATATTCTTTTCCCGAATCAAGCGGTAAGGATTCTTTAGTATCGCAGTAAAAACAAGTAAAGGGGCAACCTGCCAATCTTACAAAAAGAGTTTTGGTACCATAAAGAATTCCTTCTCCTTCCACTGAGGTAAATATTTCAAATAACCTAACTTTCAAGTAATAGTTGTAATTTTTTTCAATATTTATTCAATGGGCTTTAATGCATTACTGGTCTTTTTGTATAAAATAATCCAGATACGAAAAATACTACACCCAAAATTCCTATTAAACTTCCTACAAATTCTAATGTACTTTGCATTTCAACTTCTAATGGTGCCCATAACCAAGCCATTAAAGCACCAACTACAATCATTGGAATTCCTACACCAAGAGAAATTTCTTTAGAAGCCATGCTCAATGCTGTTTAGAAAATGTATATGAAGTTTATGATAAAAAATGACTAAATTTGGATTTTCTCCAGAATTGATCCAAGGGCATTTACTAAATCGGTTGCACGTTCAAATTCTCTTTTGTCGATGTGATCTTTAATGGTCTGGATATTATTGTTCATTCCTTCAATGGTATCTTGATTTAGTTGTTCAGAGTCGGAAATTTCAAGAATCGACTTTTCAAGATCAATAATTCGTAAATCTAAAAGTTTGCTTTCTGATAATTCAAATTGTTGTTGAAGCATCAAGATATTTCTTACTTCACTGACTACTTCTGATGGAGTGCTTGCTGAGGAAAGATTAACACTAGCAGTTTCTAGTTTTTCAATAATTTCCTCAGATATTCCCGTTATTTGTGCATGTTCAATTAACCGATCAAGTTGCTTGAGATACTTCTCGGCAAAGGCTTGAGCGCGGTTTGTCTCTTGTTGTGATGATTGTTGACGAAGTTCAGCATTTAATTCTATTATGGATTCTTTGATTTGTTGAATTGTTTGTGTGGCTTCTGTATATCGATAATTATTGATTTGGGTTTTTGCATCTAAAAATAGGTTGTCTACTTTGGTAAAGTCGACTGTCGCATTTTGATTTTTAGCTATTGATTTTAAGCTGTTAACGTATCCTTGCATTCTGTGAAGATCATTTGTGGGGTTAGGTACTGTCGAAACTGTTCTGGTTTCAGCTTGAGAGGTTTGATTTGATGCTAACTGATGAGAAAGATTTGTGAATATCTTCATTGTAGAAAGAAAATGCTCTTTTGCAGATTCCAAATCATTATTTGCTAAGGCATTCTCCAAAGCTAATACTCCTCTTTGCCCTTCTCCAAACAAGTTCTTTATTTCCTCAGAAGAATCATTAGAGATTTGACTTTGAATTTTATCTTGAGCACCTTGAGCAATTCTGATTAAAATGTGAGAATCGTCTTGAGCATAAACTAAATTGGTTGTGCCTCCTAAAGCCAAACCAATCGTTAAAATCAAAAATACAAAAATTGATATAGATTTCATTCCTCTTCCTCCAAATCTTTCTTTAGTGTAACCAGGTTTTGCAGGTCTTTTTTATCGATTTCAATTACTCCCAATCTTTCTAACCGTTTTACTGCTCTCCACATAGTTGTTCTGGGTTGAAGGAATTTTTTCCTTAATTCACTTTCAAAAACTTTACCGCCATTTTCCGAGATGAATTTGACAATTTTTTTATCATCTTCTCGCATATCGGGTCGGAAATCAAAGATAGTTTGAGGATCAATTTTTTCTTCAGATTGTTTTTTGGAGATAATTTGGGTTTGAATTTTTGATTGTGATAATTTTGATTTGTTCCTTTGAACTATAATTGTCCCACCTGCAACTCCAGCTGCAATTAATCCTCCTAAAACTATTGGAACAGTGTAATCTTCAGTGGTAACAGGTGGTGTGGTTTGGGGAGTATCCATTGGATTTGGAAGCGTTTCAAGTACGTAATTTATCTCAGTTGGGCCACTAGATAATTCTAATTTGGTTTGTTCATCCATTATTTCCATATTTTTTGGAATAGAACTCATTCCAACAATTATTGAGTTTGATGGCATAAGTAGAGTATAATCAGATGATGAATCTAGTGAAAAAGTCCAAACTCTTCCTTCTTTTGAAATTAAATCATGAATATCATAGTCAACAGTAATGCTAGATGAACCCAAAGTATCGATAGTGGCGCGATTTTCGATTATCTCGCTGGATAACAAAAATCCATCCTCACCTACTGCGACAAAATTATCAACTGATGGACCGAATAAATTGATCTCAAAATCAGGTGAAAGTGTATCTACATCTAATTGGGTTGATACGTGTGTAGAACCATCTGGATACATGGTTAGTTCTAAGGTTCTAGTAGAGCTGAATGAGGTCTGCATTGGCATTCCGATCGCTACAACGACTAAGCCTGCGAGAATTAAAGGCATCTTAATCATTGTATTGAGAATACGCTCAGTCCTTACAAA
>JAOTXZ010000013.1 GCA_029862085.1 Candidatus Nitrosopumilus sp. | reverse complement strand
AATACATGTGAGTACCTGCTTATTACCACCTAGATATTACTTCTGGAAAATTTGTCCATAACTTTCGTTAAGAGTGAATAAAAAAAAAGAAAGGAATAGTGTGAATTTTCTAGTCTTAGTTGACAGTTATGGCTGTATCTACAGGTGGAGATAGAGCAGTTGGATTATCAACGCTCTCCCAAACAAATGCAGTTATATCATATGCATCTGCTGCTGTAGGAATCCATGACAAGGCTGGACTGAATGATTGTCCTGGGGACAATGAACCAGTAATCCATGCTAGTGAGACTGTAACGCCATCTGAATCCTGAACCTGTATCAAGTAAGCAAATGCTTGCTCTCTATCTTGGCCATTTGCAACATCACAAGTAATCTGTACCTGTTGGTCTACGGAAACACTGCTTAGAGAGTTTCCAAAGGCATCAACAACTCTACAGTTAGCCGCTGGGGCTCTCTCTAGAGGTGGTACAACAGTACCAATGAGTGAAGTGGCAGTGATATCGAGTTCATCTGCTGTTGTATATGGGTCAGGTAGGGTATTGTCTTCATATTCTGCAGTGACAGTGTCACCTTCTGCAACTCTGAGTCTGTGGCCGGATGATTCATCAGTAATAGTGAAGAACACTGTTCCTTCGAATATACCGGTTGCCTCATTAGTTTCAGTTACAGTTAAGTCAATACCACCAGCGTCAGAATCAGACCAGGTGTCGACATCGAAGTTGTCAACAGCTTCTGGATCTAAGTTCATGTCTGGGTCAATTACTCTAATTACGCCTGTTCCGCTTGCAGGATAGCTTGCTTCAAGCCATTGTACCTCACCAATGTTCCATCTGACGAGTGCTGAGCCGACTACTGTTTCATCCTCTGAGAATTCAAAGGAGACAGTAAGTCCGTCATCATCATCAGCTGGCAATAGTCCATCAGTTGGACCGTTACCCGATGGGGAACGTGATACTACATCATTACCGTTGGCATCACCAGTTGTGGTATCGCCATCAGCATCATGTGTGAATCCAGTAAGAATTACCTCACCAGTAAAGATGCCAGTGTCAGTACCAGTTTCGACTAGTTTGTAGTTGTCAAGATCAGATCCTCTGGTAGAGACCTTTATTGGGTCTAGCTCAGATTCACCAATTTCATCAACTAAGTCACCATCGAAGTTGTGGTCTGGTGCTACGATTGTAATGAATGCTTTATCAGTCCAAGTATAGACTTTTTGGTCAAGTTCAACAGTTGCTCCAAAGTTTGAAGTAAAGAGTGTCAAGTTGACATCTTCATCTTCATCACCTACAAAGTCAGATCCGGATGGACCCCAGTCAGTATACTCGAGGACAATTTCTTCTCCTCTTTCTAATCTGTCATTGGCCAACTCTTCAGGAATTTCGATAACAATCTGGAAGATTCCAGTACTGTCACCTGTTTCTCTAAAGTCAGTTGGTTCTGGGTCAAATGCAGCATCTTCACCGCCAGCGTCTCCCATGGAGACAGTAGCAGCGTCAGAATCCCATTCAACTAAGTCCAAGTCATATGTTTCTGCAGTATCATTGTCAAGATCAAAGTCTGGTTCAATGAGTGTCAGAATCATGTCGGATCCGATAATATATACGGATTTGTCAGATTGCAATACGCCGTTTCTCAAGTCAAATGTCGCAGAGTCAGTAACAGTATTTGGATCACCGGATGCATCAGCTGGATCAGTGTATTCTACTTGGAGAATATCTCCTTGTAAGATACAATAGTTTTCACCAGATGGTGATGCGGTTCTAAATCTTGTTAGTTCTCCTTGTAGACCAGCAGCACCTAAATCAAAGTCATCCGTTTCCGGACAAGTTGCGTCTGCTGGACCATCAGTATAGCTGATTGTCAGATCAATTTCGAAGATACCTGCATCAGGGGCAATTTCGTTGATTGGTCCAAACTGTCTAACAGTTGGAGCATCAACAAAGGTTCCCTGTGCACTTACTCCTGGAACATTTGGATTCAGATAAACTACTACGGGTCCATCATCAAATCCTACTCCACTTGGAGAAGGAACGATGGTTAACTCGTCAGTTTCTAATGTATCGTCTGAATCAGTAAATTCTGCAGTTCCGAGGAAAGTTGCACCTGCTTCCAAGTCGATAATATCACCAGTGTCATAATCTGAACCTGTTGAAATGATAGTTAGTTCAGTATCATCGACATTAGTATCACCGTTCAAATCGTCCCAAGCTGCTGTAGCGCCTGAACCGAATGTTGGACCAGTTGTATCAGTCAAAGTAATTGTGACTGGTAGTGTACCGTCTATATCTTCAGAAGTTAGCACATCAAGTTCACCATCGTTTATCGAGTTTGTACCGATATTGACAAAGGTGCCTGTTGCACAATCACTTGAAATTGCTGTTTGACAGATAAGTACCGCGCCAGCTCCAAATGAGGAAATATTTGATATTTCATCACCTGAACCGAGGCCTATTGTACCGCCATTAGTAAACTGAGCAGCTACAATATTGGTGCCTAAAGCAGGAACAGTGTCTGAGATAGTTATTGGGCCAGTGGTAAATGTGTTAGCTGCAAATCCACTTAATTCTTCACCAGAATCAAGTCCATTGTCAGCATTGTCAGTAAAGGTTGCTGTAATAGTAGTACCACCTTGGGTAATTTCTACTGCTTCGGTTGAGAACAGAGTTCCGTTACCAAAGCCAGATGCACTACCCACGGTACCGAGACTATCAAAGCCACCAGTACTAGAATCAATTGTTACTTCACCATTAGCTACCATACCATCACCATCCAAATCATCGCCGACATTTATCAAACCATCATCTGAATTTGGACCGCCAGCAAAGCCAAGGATCACAGTTTCAGAACCTCTAATTACAGAGACCTTTACTGGACCGACTGGTTCTGCTGCAGTATTTTGTGCAATTTGGTCTTCACCTGCACCGGATATATCAAAGTCTGGATCGTTAACTCTGACGTGGACACTAAGATCTCCGTTGGAAATCGCAGTGCCATCATCAGCTAAGTCATCTATACCAGTTGCGTGAATTGGGAACAATGATCTATTGTCTGGAGAAGTATCTCCTGCAATATCATCATAGTTACCAGGTACACCAAATGGTACTGGATAAACAGTTCTATCGAGACTGATTGAACCGGTGTGAGCACGAATACCTGCGCTATCACCTACTTCAATGATTTCACCGGCTGCATCTCTAAAGTCAACATAGTTAACTTCAAGATCCAAGCCTGTGGTGGTTTCTGGGTCTGCGTCAGCAGATCTACAGAAGTCAGTTGGGATTTGGAAGTTGCCTGTGAGTACACCAGAATCTTTTGTTGTTTCGATCATGGTGAATCCAGTGGATCCAAGTCCGTCGTCACCTGATGGGACACAGTCTGGAGCATAAGTTCTCCATTGTCCGTCATCAAATGTGATATCCAACATTCGTCCTAATGGACCAAATGAAAGGTCTGGTAATCCTGGTGCGCCTACTGCATCAAATGCAATATCACCTGGGAAGGTTACGACAGTATAGATATCAATAGTAAATGAGTCAGCGTTTAGATCTTGATCTTCAAGATTGACATTAACAGTATCAGCTACTTTGTATGAATCAGCGTCAAATGACACAACACCAGAGTGACTTGGTGCTTCTAGTTGGTCAGATATTTGTGTTGATACACCATCTTGGCCCAAGTCTAGATAAGTGATTCTTACAGAGTCTTCGTCAGTTAGATCTTCAATTACAACCATAGTTGGGAAGTTGTCGATAGTAAAGCGGCTAGTAAAAGTTCCAGCATCCAAAATATTCAGTTGGTTCACCATTACATATTCTAGTGTTCCTTCAAAGGTTGAGGTGTTATCACCTGTTTCCTCTAATTCTGCTCTGATTATTTGGTTAGCAACTCTTTCGCCTACTTGTACACCATCGTCTGTAAATCCATATGAGAAGAAGTCAAATGCAATTGCATGATCAGTGCTTGTATTGAAGTCACCGGTTTCGATCAAAAGACCCACTGCATCACTATCTGGTACTGCTATGAGAGCAGTTTCGACAGCTGTTGCTAGTATATCATACTCTTGTGAGGCAGTAACCCCTAAATCAATTACACTTGGAGCACCTGCTAAGGATGTTCCACCAGCTGCAACTATGCCGCCGGGACCGTGTAATAGATAGACGCTAGCTGCACCTGATGGTGCAATTGATCTAACATCTACATTATAGAGGTTAAAGACAGTATTAACACCGTCAGTTGTTGATTGGAAAACAGTTTCGTGAAGATCAGCACCATTAGCATCTAGATCGATAACAAGGGCATCACCACCAGTTACACTGGAGGTTAAGAGGCCTCTCTTACTGAATGCTTGAACTGTTAGCTCAGCATCAGAAGTAGCAGTTAATGCAGGATCACCTGCACCGGGACTTGTACCAAAGAATGCTGCTAGAGTAGCGCCATCACTTGAATCGTTCTCTGCTAATGTAAATGGATCACCAGTAGTTAGTTCTGGAATCAATTTAACATCAGGATTGTTCAAATCAAGATCTTCGTCTGCTCTAGAGTTTTGGTTTGCGTCACCATCTACTAGTTGTAGTGTGATTTCTTCACCAGAATTCCATTCATCGTCACCGAGAATCATTGCGATACTTGCAAACACATTTTGTACAAGAACTGTAACTGGAGTCTCATTATAGTCAATGGTTGCTGAGGTTCCCCTCGCTGCATCATTGTTTATTCTGAGAACAGATACATCACTTTCATCAAATGTGCCGAATACACCACTGTTTGGTCCTTGTTCAGTAACTGTTACTGGGACTTCACCTAAGAAGAAACCACCAGCAGTTTCCTGATCAAGAGGATCTTCTGTGTCGCCACCGACAACGGTTACCAATTGAGAATCACCATTATCTTGAATGGTAATAACATCTTCTGGAGCTCCGTTGAAGTTTGCATTAACGAGAAATAGACAGTTATCTTCACACATCAAGTCGGCAAGAACATCACCTACATCGGAGTCTGTGTTTGTAGCAGTATCACCGGGTGCATTTCCGTTCTCATCGAATACTTGGTAGTGAGGATTTCCGTCATCAGTAGTAAACGTCCAAGAGTCCTCATCCGTTGGGTCGATGTTCAACCACAAATCAGTGATTGTGGCATGAACATCTGCACCTGGTGGATAAGAGGTTCTATCTAATTCTGCGCTAGCAAAGGCTTCGACAGTATCAAACGTTAGTGTTGCTGTTTGAGCACCACCACCTTTGTTGTACTGTACGACGACGTTACCACCTACAGATAGTTTATAGAGTTGGATAAATGGGAATGCGAATTCATCGACTCCTATTTGTCCAAAGTTCACTGGAGAGTTTAGATTGAGATCTTTTGCTTCTCTTAATACGTTCATTGAATCGTCAGCAGCGAAATCGTCTTGAAATCCTGAAAGTGGAGCACCTGGACCGGTACCAACACAATCTAAGAGTGGGTCAGTTGGTGGATTTAAACCATCAACACCATCTTGTGAATTTACGGCAATACCTTCTGTATCAGTAACTGAAACATCAAGCTCACCAGCCAGGATATTTGATCCTGATCCACAAAATGTACCAAAGTCTAATCCTTCTCCATCTACTGATGAAGTAGAATCAGCGATTTGTGCTTGTGTAAAGTCTGCAAAGTAACCATACCAGTTACCGTCTACGGCTTGAGTCATTCTAAGAATCTTACCGTTTACTGTAACGTCAGGCTCACCTTTTGCTTCGTCTGTATCGTTGATGTCTGAGTCAATTACCACGACTTCAATTACTTGAGGTCCTGACATGTAATTGTCATTCTGAGAGTTTTCTGCGGATACAAAGAGATTTGCGTTGGCAGCATGTGCAGCTGGCATCATGCCAGGAACTGCAAAGGTCATACCGCCTGCAATCATAATTGTCATTAATGTAAGACTAGTTATTTTACGTCCTATTTCGTTTTTCATGTTATTGAGTTTTTTCTTAAAAATTTGTATTTAAAACTAATGGACGAATTGTCCACAATTGATCATATTTGTATAGTTTTTTCATGCCTAGTGATCTGTTTGTGTAATTTCTTTAATGTTTGTTGTAAATATTACAATTTTATACATTTTTGATGTTTTGATAGGGATTATTTAGCAAGTTTTTCTCATTCTAGACTAAAAATTATACTGTTTTGAGGTAAATTTTAATTTTTGATCCCATAGAAAGTAAGATAATTGGCAGACTTTACATAATTTCATTGAAAATTTTAGTTACGGGGGGAGCAGGATTCATTGGGAGATACCTTGTTGATTTTTTGCTAAATAACCATGAGGTTACAATTTATGATAATTTGTCAAATAGCTCAAAGTCCGATATTGAGTCACTCTTAGAGAAGGGAGTACAATTTGTAAATGAAGATATTTTAAACTATGAAAAATTGAGAAAATCTTGCATTGAATTTGATCTTATTATTCATCTTGCGGCACAATCAAATGTGGCTGAATCTGTAATTCATCCTGAAATTACAAATGAAGTAAACATTACAGGAACTGAAAATGTTTTGCAATGCTGCATTGACAATAAAATAAAAAAATTAATCTTTGCATCCTCTGCTGCAGTGTATAACGATTCTAAAATTCCAGTACACGAAAATGTAAAAACAAATCCTTCATCTCCTTATGGTAAAAGTAAACTTCTTGGTGAACAAATTATTAAAAAAAAATCACAGGAATTTGAAATTAGTGCTATCACTTTACGGATGTTTAATGTATATGGAATGGGACAACGCATGGGAGTAATTTCTAAATTTATTAAAAACATTTCAGAAGGAACACCATTCCAGATCAATGGTGATGGTAACCAAACAAGAGACTTTGTATCAGTTTTTGATGTAGTAATTGCCTTTGATTGTGCCATAAAAAAAATAGAGGGAAAGAAAGGGGATATATTTAATATTGGAACGGGAAATTCAATTTCAATTAATGAACTTGTTCAAATGATTCAAAAAATAACAGGTAAAAAAATAGAAATTAATTTTAACAAACAAAATGATAGTGAAGTAAAATTTAGTCTAGCAAATGTGAACCGGGCAGAAAATGAGTTAGGGTTTATTGCCAAACAAAATTTGCAAGATGAATTGAAAAACTTGATAAAAAATTTATGAGATTATTTTAGTCATTATCTTCGTCATTATCTTCGTCATTATCTTCGTCATTGTCTTCGTCATTGTCTTCGTCATTGTCTTCGTCATTGTCTTCGTCATTGTCTTCGTCTCTGGTTTCTTTTTCATATTTAGATTGTTTTATTTTTTCAGCCTTGGTATCATTTTGGTTGCCCTTTCCAGAATTATTTACGCCTGAATTGCCTTTGCCGGAGTTGTCTTGTTTAGTTTCATTACTATCATTTTGATCATTTTTTCCTTTTCCAGAATTAGATTTTTTCTCTTTTTCATCGTTTTTGTTTTGTTTTCCCATTCCAGAATGATCTACTTCTGAATTACCTTTTCCAGTATTGTTTTTGTCAACGTTATCGTTAATTTTGTTTTCATTACATGCACCTTCACTATCTCCATGTGCTAAATGAGCAGATAGTGCAGATTCCCCAATTCTGATGGTGTGAGAGTTTTTGGAATTTCCTGGAGGAATATGACAAATGGTTATTTTTTTGTCTTCGTTGTTATTTATGTTAACGTTCTTATCATTTGTTCCATCATCAGTTGTTCCATCATCAGTTGTTCCATCATCAGTTGTTCCATCATCTATTTCATTTACGGTAATTTCAACATCATCAACGTCACTATCTCCGGAGTTATCTGTAACATTCAAACTAAATTTTAAAATCTGGTTTGAATTTACATCAGGTGCAACAAAGGTTGGATTTTTCGCTGACATTGAAGAAAGTTTTACAGGTGGATCTGAGTTTTGAGTCCATTGGTATGATACTATAGTTCCATCGGTGTCAGTACTACTAGAACCGTCAAGTGTTACAGTTGCAAATTCTAGTACCGATTGATCTGGTCCTGCATTAGCTGTTGGTGGAGCATTTACATTTTTTACTGTAATGTCAACCTCATCAGTTGCGGTATCTCCAGAGTTGTCTTTAACTTGTAAACTAAATCTAAGAACAAGATCCTCTGATTCAACTTTTGGAGCAACAAAGGTTGGATTTTTCGCTGACATTGAAGAAAGTTCTACGGGTGGATCTGAGTTTTGAGTCCATTGGTATGATAGTATAGTTCCATCTGTGTCAGTACTACTAGAACCATCAAGTGTTACAGTTGCAAATTCTAGTACCGTTTGATCTGGTCCTGCATTAGCTGTAGGCAGAATATTGTTTTCAGTAGTATCAGAGGTAGAAGAAGAACCCCCCGTTTGAAGGATGACCGATTCCCCAAACTCAGTTATGGGCTCTGAGGGTTTATCCTCAAAAGAAAATAGTTGTCTAAATATCTCAAAAAGAGATGATAGAGGAGAATCATCCTGATTACTTTGAGCAAAAGAGTAAGAAGGAGTAAACAACAAACCAGAGATTAGGACAGAAATTACAAATACTGCCTTTAATGAAATCATAAAAAAAATCTTGATGGAACCTAATTAACCAACGTTGATAAGTTTCTAGCAACCTTAAAGTATCATTACGGTAATTTTTTCAAAATCCAAAAGATACATCGATTACCCACGATCATAATGAGAAATTTTTCCTAAATACCGGTCGGCAGACTATGGATTAGGAGGTCCTTCGTGGAATAAAGGCCACTACAAGGACAACTACAATTATTGCTATCATCATAACAATAAGCCACCAAGGGAAATCAACTGTTGAAACACATTTGCCATTAATATATTCCTCATGTGGTAGACAAACTGGAATACACTCACCCGAGAATAATTTGTATCCATCTGGACATGTCTTTACATCTGGACCCACAAATATTGGAGCACCAGTATCTTCAATCATTTCAATAACTTCGTGGGGATTTACTATTGGAATTATAGTAGGTTCATGCTCTTCATGGTGGATATCGGTTTTTTGGAAATCAAGAGAAATAGCTTGAGAGGCAATTAGGTGGTTAATAATTGGAGAAACTTTACCATATCCTTTGGTAGTTTGAGTAATTTCATCAGATCCTTCATTAATCAAATTGAATTCAAGACCAAGATCAATTGCTTCCAAAATTACTTTGGTTTTACTTAGGTCGTGATGATTAGTCGCTTCAACAGCATTTTGTGTTCCCCAAAAGAAAAATTCTTTGGTGGACAATCCCGGAGGAGCATCTTTACCTACAGCCTCTTCTAAATCTTCTCTAGTGAATGTTTCTTCTAAATTACAGGTTGAACTACATCCGTCTCCACTTGTAGTGTTTCCATCATCACACTCTTCAGGTGGAGTTACAATCTCATCGCCACAAAAAACTTTGTCAGGTAGTCCACCTATTACTCCATCAAAAATTTCTATTTCAACTGTTGCTGTATACTCGGAAGAATATCCATACTGAGCGGTTATGGTGTAGGTTCCATTTTGGGCCCATAATTTACCTCCAGTCGTAAAAACTTTTTCAAAAATACCATCAAGACTAGGTGCTATTTGTTCAACAGTTACCAAATTACCATTTGGAGCAAAAACTGTCACTGTGATTGCATGATTTGTTATATCAGATTTTCCCGTAATCTCGATTGTAGTTGAACCTTCCTTTGCATCTGCTTCCATGGTCAGTCTCTTCTTACTAAGATCATCTTGATATTGCGAAACAGCTTGCGTGAAAATTATTTGTGGTGTCGAACCAAGGTATTCATCAAATGATGTTGGTTCTATTGTATCACGCCAAGCTTCATCAGGTAAATCTAATAATACTTCGTAAAGTGCTAATTCAGCCTTTATTCTATTATTAACAATATCATCGATTGTCAGTTCTAACTCTCCAGACAATAGTGGTTTGTAATTTCTATCAGGAACAACTCCGGGTGGTAAAATGTCTGGTGCTCCGGCATTTCCATTGCCATTATTGACATGAACTCCATCTTCATAGTCATCAGAATTAACAAAATGATAGTTTAGGTTGGCCCAATCATTATATCCGGTTAATTTTTCTTTGTTGCCAGGCTGGCCATTTACGTTAGCATGTGATGGGTTTTTATCCCAATGACTATCACATTCCCAGTTCACAGGACCACCTGGTGTATAATACAAACCTCCTTGTGAACCACTATCACAAAAATAAATTATCAATTCATCAGTATGATCAGGATGATCGTCTAGACCGCGAGGAGGCGAACCCTGATTCTCAATAATATCCCATTCATCTAGGTAAGGTGAAGTATCTCCATGAAAAAGGTCTGCATGTGAATAATCAAGTTCTCTAGCCGAATCAAAGTCAGGCATTTGCCTTGCATGGTTCATCACGCTAAAATAATTTGGTTTGTAGTTTACATCTTCATTCCCACCATGAAGAAAACCTAGATTGTGACCTAATTCATGCATCAAGGTACCAGCTTGTTGGTCCTTGCTTCCAACTTTACCTGAAAATGATCCAAGTGAGATCATAAAATCATTTCCGTTTGTTTCTCCAACTCCTGATTCGCCAGCATTCCACTGCCTTTCATGATTGAAGAATCCATAATGAAAAACCTGATGTTTCATGTCTCTTATTTCGTCTTTTAAAGCCCCTTCATTTGGTCCACTTGGATTTATACCAAATGTGTTTCTCTCAAGTAAAGTTCCAAATTGATTTCCTTTTAGTTGATCAAATCCTGCATATTGTGGATTTTGTGGATCTTCAATTCCTGGAAATCCAATGTCATTATCGTGTGCAATTGCAGCTTGATCATCAACCTGAACATGCAAAAAAATTCCATTTTGAGCAAAAACATCTATTACATCTTGTACTGCTCTATCATCAGGACGGTGACCCTCCATCCAATCAAGTTCCAGAAAAATATCTTTAGAAGTATCGGTACACCCTCCTTGTGTGCAAGTATATGAATAATCACCAATTGTTAGAACACCATCATCTTCCCATTCATTACAAACTCCGTCATTGTCTGGCGAATCACCATCTATACACCCGGGGTCGTTGTAAAGTTTAATGTTGTTTGTATGTCTTTCTCCATCGGGATAATTTGTACCACCAAGGTTTACAGTAACAGATGAACGGACCGTGGCAATGTCAGGCAAATAATACACATCAACCGTATTGCCTGGTGCAGTTGCAAAACTACCAACTATTTCATAATGGGTACCAACTAATCCAGGGTTGTTTAGTGCAACTTTTCCATAATTTACAGAATTGTCAAATGGATCCTTTAACAATACGAAATCGGCAAAGTTTGTGAGAGATGTTTTAAGTTTTACCGTAACTGTTCCAGTGTCACCAACTACTACAATGTCCAAGGTTTCAAATTGAACACCATTTCCACCGTTAGGAGGATTTGTAGTAAGGGTTCCAGGTGTAGCAAAACTATCACTAAAAATTATTGGAAAAACTAACAAAAAAGTGCAAACACCTAATACTAAAAATTTTCTCCCCCCACCCATTTATGATATTATGATGTGAAGATCTACTTAAGTGTGATCGTTATTGTTATTAAAAAAATAAAAAATTAATTTCTCAAATCTTCTAATATTTTTTCTGCTCTATGCATTTCTAAAATTATTAAATTTTGCAACTCTAAATCTTCTGCTCTCGTGATAGGATTTAATTCATGAGTAAAGGCTTCTTCAATCGGTCCGCCTTCAATGGTTTTTCCTTTCAATATTTTGTTTAATGTGATTTTTGCGAGAAGTTGCTGATTTAATTTATACTCGTGGAACCAATTACAATTCCTATCACAACCATGATGAGTTATTTTATCGTAGGTGATTTCTTTTGGAACAGAATAGACTCTATCAAATCTGTCATTTCCCCTGTTTTCATAAATATTACCAAACTCATCTGACCAAAGATGGTTAAACTTGTCGACTTGTGTTAATTCATACAAACCTCGCATTTCTTTTTCACCAAACGCTACCATTTGAGTTTTAGGAGGATTAAGTGAATCCCCTCTCACCTCAATTCCATGGTTGTAATAGTTCTGCCAACTGTTCCGTTTATTATCCCAAATATTTGTACTGACCATGTTAAACTCTAGTTCGTCTCTAAAGGTATGTTGGATTTTAACAGCTAGGCATTCTGTTGAAACAACAGAACTACAGGGAGAAGTTGATGTTGTAATTTTTACATTATCCAAAGCATTTTCTGGATCAAAGACATCAGTTATTTCTCTGCCATCAAAAGTTTTATCCCAGCTAATCGTAGCTTTGCTTTGACTAAAGCTCTCACCATGTCCTAAACCAAATCCAAGTCCTACATGAGATATAGAATCTACTCCACCATCATCATAAATTTTTAGTATTGCAGTATTTTCTTTACCCACATCAACTTTGATTAATGGATATGGAGTGTAAAAATGCTCAACATCTACTGCGTTGTCATTATATGAAAAACCGTTGTTTACAATTCTATTGAAATTTTTGTCAATTCCTAAGGTAGGTGGCTGACAACCGTTACAACCACCAGAGGGAGAAGAAGAAGAACTAATACTATCTACAACTAAACCTGGAGCAACCAATCCACCAGTTCCCCGGCCCGGGTTTGGATAGGCATTTACCGTAAAAAAATCTGAATCTCCCTGATACGTGGCAGTAACCGTTCCCCCAACAGCTGCCTTAATTGCCCCTACATCATTATTTGGAACTGCAGATGAGAATCCATGTGCCATATTTCCAGTTGCAAAGTCGAAAACCGTTACCCTATCTCCGGGGGAAACTTTGAGGCTTTTTTGTTCGATATTGGTCGTTTCACCAAACAAAATATCTAGTCTATACAAATTTGTATTCGGACCGGTTTCCGTAAATGAATTAGTTATAATCCCTACTTTGTCGCTAGTTGATGCGAATTTGATGGGGGGACCTTGAAGTGTTTGTACCTTTGACGGGTTGGGTATAGTGAATCCATCATCCCAAATTGTTATTGATGCTTTTGCAGGTTGCTTGAAAACATTGGTGTCAGACATTAAAATGAGTCCATCACTGAAAAAAGCTCCTGGTGTATCTTCGTTTAAGCGTAAATCAAATCCTTTTTGATCTTCCGAAGAAGTTATTCGGACTAGGATTGATCCAGAACCTGCTGCTCCAGGATCATTCACCGTAATTTCTATGGGATTAGTCGGTAGGCCTGCTCCCTGAACTCCTCCTGCATTAAGAGTGTATAAGTCAAATTCAAAGTGGGGAGCAATGGCATAAACATCTTGGTTTTCCAATAAAAACAAAACTGAAAACATTGCTAGAGCTAGAAAAAATGCCTTTCTGGCTTTTGATGTACTGATAAAATATCTCAATTGTAATTTCATTTCCCTCTGGTGAGATCATAAATACTATTTGAATACTTAAACTCTATTGAAAAACCTAGAATTGTAATTGGATTGTCCTGAAAATGGTTTTTCATTTCGTAATATTGAATACCATACAATTTGTCTTTCCTCATAATTAGTGTACAATTTTGATTTCTATATCTTGTTTAGCTAGTATAGTAATTTCCTAGCTCGCTTGCTAATTTACTCATTTAATTTACTTTGTTATAATCAAAGTATGAAAAACCAAGTTAATCAAAAAGAAGAATGGGAAATTCCTTTATCCTTTGGTGGAGGAAGCGGAGAGGCCTATGAGCCCCAAACAATTTGATTGTTCCATGGCTTAAGTTAGTATTGTAAGGAAAAATCTCTTATTTTAAAGAGAACTTACTACTAATTAATAACCATACATGTAGTTTATTTTGAAGAATTGGGGAAAAAACAAAATAAAAACTCAGAGTTAACATCCACTCATCATTGGTTTTTCGTAGATATCATTGCAAGTTCAGATACTGCCCTGACGGTACAAGAACAGAAAAAAAAAGTCTCCACTCTTGTAAAGACAATAGAAAACTCGAAGACAATTAAAGAAAGTATTTTGTCGGATTTAGAAATATTACCTACCGGTGATGGAATGGCAATTGGTTTTCAGGACAGTGCAGAAAAAACAATGTTGCTTGCAATTGAGGTTCATAGGGCTTTGAAAAAATATAACAAAGCAAAGAGCAAAAAAAATCAGATAAATCTCCGGATTGGTCTTGATACAGGACCCGCATATTTTTTGGAGGGACTTGGCGGTGGTACAATTTTTTGGGGACCTGGAATAATTATGGCAAAAAGAGTTATGGATCTTTGTGGTACTGATAACATTCTTGCTTCAGATAGAATTGGAAAGGATTTGCGAAAATTATCAGAAGGGAACAAAACTACAATGCGTCCCATTGGAAAATATAATTTTAAGCATGGAGAAAGTGCGGTAATCTATAATATTTATGGAAAAAATTTTGGAAACAAAAATGTGCCAAAAAGAGGAAAAGAGTTAAAGAAAAAAGAAACTGAGCATGACCAGAAAAAACCGAAATTTGAATTCAATGAAGTTGAGATTAAACTTGATGTTAAAGATCCAAAAACAATGTTGACTAGTCATGTATGGAAATGGGATTTAACAAATGTCACAAATAATCCATTAAACCATTTGTTCTATTCTTTGGTGGGAGATTCACCAAAAGATATTTCTGATATGAATCTTAGAATCACCGATAAAAATAAGGATGAATTAGAGATTCTTAGTATTGAAAAAGACAAGCCAACTGAAAAGGAATTTTTTGTAAAACTGAACAAACCACTAGGAAAAAATCAAAAAGGAGTATTCAAACTTGAATATGATTGGGAGGAACCTGACCGAGTTTTTGAATATGTTCTACCGGCAAAATGCAAAAAATTCCGGTATGTTTTTTCCATGCCTAAGGGAATAAAAATAAAAAATAGAATCTTAGAGATCGTCAAAGAATTAGGCTATAAAACAAGGGCTGACCCACCTCCTAAGATAAAATTTCTTAAAAACAAAACTGAAATTACTTGGGAAACAGCAGACAAGCGTAAAACCAATCCCTATGATTCATTTGAATTTCAGTGGTAGGTTACTTTACAAAAAATCTTTTTTCCTTTTGTTTTTGAAATTTAAATGAATTATTCAAAAAATTTGTCAATTATCTGACTAATAATCTAGAAATCTGACGAATAGGCTCAGGTTTCTAGTTTCTATCTCGGATTAAATTAGCCATTGAAAATAAAATTATTGCAGTTACTGAAAGTATTGCCCCTAACAAAAATAAAACAACTGATCCTAAAAGAGATCCGTAAAAAATAGTTTGGTCATTTAGATAGGCCTCTAAAAAAGTACCACCCAAAATTAAACCGACTATAATTAATGCTAAACCTGGAATACCATAGAATTGTAATGGATGTTTTATTGATACGTACTTTATTGTATTTACCAAAACTCCTACCCCATGAGTTAGGGAATTTTCCTCCGAGGTATCTCCTTCATAAGAAACAGTGATTGGAACTTCTGCCATTGACAAACCTTTGTTTGAAATTTTTAATAATATTTCAGTAGAAACTGACATCCCTTGTTCTGTTGGATGGATTGCATCAATTGCATCTTTGGAATATGCTCGAAATCCAGATTGGGAATCAGATACTTTAAAATTAGTTCCATAGTTGGAAGCAGAAGTAATAATTTTGATTCCAGTCTTGCGATATCCTGATGCTTTTGTGGAATCGTCAAGAAATCTAGATCCGATTACTACATCCACGTTATGAGTTGTAAGGGTGTTTATTAGTAGTGGAATCTGATTTGGATTATGTTGCCCGTCACCATCTAATGTTATCATAATTTGGGCATTTTCTTTTCTTGCATAATCAAACAAAGATGAAATGGCTGCACCATATCCTTGATTTGTTTGAGAAATTACTATTGCACCGGCATCTCTTGCTACCATTGCAGTGTTATCAGAAGAACCATCATCACAGACAATCACTTTATCTACATGGGGAAGAGATTTTTTTACTACCTCTGAAATAGAATTTTCCTCATTGTAGGCAGGAATACAAGCTAGTTTCATTGTATCAAGTATTACTTTAACACCAGTATGTAAATCGTAGCTGTTGGAATTACGCACAGGTAAAATTAATTTTTTTTAAATTATTGAAAATATTAATAAAATTAATCAGGTTTTTTGAATAAAAAAATTTCCAATATTGACAAGGTGAAAATGACCTAACAAGGCAAGTCTTAAAAAAAATATAGCACGTGATAGAGTTTTTTGAAAAATTTTGATGTTTTATCCAAAACCAATCAGGGCAGTTTTTTAAGGAATTATTTTGTTTGGTTTTTTTTGTAAATGAACAAATAAACAATTGTTTTAATCATCAAATCTGTTAAAATGGGTGTCATAATTATTTAGTATACCAAAATTAAAGAAGCAAAAAACCTAGAGATTTTTTTAATTCGATTAAAATAACTTTGAATAAAAAAAAGGTAATTAATAAAAATTTTATTTTGTACTAAAATTAATGTTACACAAGGTTATCCTTAAATCCGGAGATTTCCAAAATGATATAGTGGCGATAGATCAGAAACTAATTTGTAAATTTTGTTCAAAGGAGCAACCTGAACTAAATTTATTTTGTGTAAGATGTAGCAGGCGAGCATGGAACTCTTAATAAAACAAAGGTTCCATTAATTTAGATTTTTTGTTTTTCTTATTTTTATTGGAGTGAAATTTTTATTTTTAATAAAATCAATATTTAGAATGATCCTTAAGATTGAGGATCGTTGAGTGTTAGCTATTATTCAGGTAAATTTCAATTTAATGGATCTTTTTTTAGACCAGAAAATCCTTATGACTATATTTTCAGATTAGATCGTTCACCGAGCAAAAACTGTTGTTTTTTTGGGATTTGATTATCTTGTATTTCTGAACCATGTGCAATAATGCTTGTGGATAAATCAGTTTTTGCGTTGATTTTACAATCCGCCATAATTATTGATTCTTCAATGTTGCAATTTTTCAAAATACAGTTATCTCCAACAGAAATGTATGGACCCAACCTTACTGAGGGTCCAATTTTACAGTTTTTACCAATAATGGCAGGACCCGTTACAAAAGAATCTCTAGATATTTCCGTTCCTGATCCTATTACAATACTATCTTTAATTTTAGAATCCTCATCTACTAGGAATTGGTTTTCAGTACCAATAGAATCTAACACAAGTTTGTTGGCATGAATAATATCTTCAGGGGTTCCTGTGTCTTTCCACCAACCAGTTACTGTATCAAATTCAATTTTATTTCCTTTTTTCATTAGCATATCAAGTGCATCAGTGATTTCTAGTTCTCCTCTCCAGGAGGGCTTCAAATTATCAATAATTTCAAATATTTTTGGATTAAGAAAGTATATCCCGATTACAGCTAAATTTGATGGAGGATTTTTTGGTTTTTCCATAATTTTGATTATTTTACCTGGATTCTCTTTGTCCAGTTCTGCAATTCCAAATCTTTGGGGTTCATTTACCTCACATAGTAAAATCATTGCATCTGAATCAGAAGATTCAAATTTTTTTTTATAGTCTACAAGATTTTTCCTTAATACATTATCTCCTAAATATACGATAAACTTGTCATCTCCGATAAAATCTTTGCATAATCTTATTGCATGAGAAATTCCTTTAGGTTCCGCCTGATAAATGTAAGAAATTTTCACACCAAATTTTTCTCCAGTTCCATAATACTCTTTTACTTTTTCTGGATACACATCACCAATAATAATTCCAACCTCTGTAATTCCTGCAGTTTTTAGATCCTCTAGTGCATACTGAGACATTGGTTTATTTGCAATTGGTAATAGTTGTTTTGGTCCCGTGTGAGTTAATGGTCTTAACCTTGTACCATGTCCTCCATGTAAAATTATTCCCTTCAATTCATTTTAAAAAAATTAATTCCAATATAAAACCGATCACTGATTAGTAATCTCTTCTATGAATAAGGGAAGACTTTTTTGAATCTCCATGGGTTTTTCATTTAAAATTTCAATAGCTTTTGTTACATCCAAAGATGAATCTTTTGGTCTTTTTGCTTTCCAGTTCATGTCTTCGATTTTTGCCTTTAAAAGCAATGTTTTATCAAGTCCTAATCGTTCTGCAATCATTACGGCAAAATCATACCGTGAAATTCTCGATGCACCTGCAAGATGAATTATTCCGTTGATTTGCCTGACTGCAATTTCTATAATCATTTTCGAAAGATTTGGGACATATGTAGGTGAAGTGTATTGATCTGTCAATAATCTAATCTTATTTTTTGATTTTAAATTTTCGTTTATCCAGAGTGGAAAGCTTTTCTTTTTTGAGTGATTTCCAAACGGAGTACTAGTTCTGGCAATTGCCCAGTTAGAAGCTAGATTGTTTAATGACAGTTCACCTTCCAGTTTAGTCTTTCCGTAATAGCCTAGAGGATTAGGAGCATCATCTTCTTTTTTCATTCCATCTTTACCATCAAAGACATAATCAGTTGAGACATAGACAAAAAATGCACTAATTTTTGCAGCTTCGTATGCCAATATCTCAGTAGCTGTTACATTTAATGTATGTGCTAATTCTTTTTCTGTCTCACAAAGATCAACTTTTGTCATAGCAGCAAGATGAATTACAGTGTCGGGTTTTATTTTTTCCATTATTTTTTTTATTTCTGTAGAGTCGGTAAGATCTAAGCTGATAGGTATTCCAGTTGTTGGTTTGTCTTCATGATAACAAGAATAAACTTCATGGTTTTGCTTTAAAAGCTCTTGTACAACATTTTGCCCAATTAAACCAGCTGAACCAGTTACTAAAAATTTCATTTCCAGTTTAAGGTCCAAGGTTGGGGATGTAATGTAGTTTCATCCACTAGTGGCTCCCACCAATCTTGATTTTCAATATACCATTGTACTGTATTTTCCAGAGCCAAATCAAAAGAGAAAGATGGTTTCCATCCTATCTCTGTTTCTATCTTCGATGAATCAATTGAATAACGTTTGTCATGTCCTGGTCTATCTGGTACATATTCAATCATACTATTTGATTTGTTTAAAATTTTAAGAATTTTCTCGACAATACTTTTGTTTGTAATCTCCTCGTAGGCGGTAATATTGTATACCTGACCAGAATTTCCCTGTGAAATTAGAGACTCGATTGCCTTTACGTGGTCATAAACGTAAATCCAGCTACGTATCTGTTGTCCATCCCCATAAAGGGGAACTTTTAGACCCTTAATTGCACGAATGATTGTTTTTGGGATTAGTTTTTCTGGGAACTGATTTGGTCCAAAATTGTTGGTGCACCTAGTTGTGATACATTTTATTCCATATGTTCTATGATATGATCCTACCAAATGATCAGCTGCTGCCTTTGTTGCGGCATATGGATTGCTGGGATTTATTTGGGAATTTTCATTAAATGAAGATTTTCCTTTGGCATCTCCATAGATTTCGTCTGTGGATACATGAATAAACTGTTTTTTGTATTTTCTAATTGCCTCAAGAATAGAAAAAGTTCCTAAAACATTTGTTTCAATAAATGGTCGAGGATTGGAAATGCTTCTATCTACATGGGATTCTGCCGCAAAATTGACCGTCACATCTGCATCTTTGATTAATTTATCTATAATTTCCTGATTTTTAATATCATCCTTTATGAATTGATAATTTGAATGGTTTTCAATTTCTTTGAGATTTTGTAGATTTGAACCGATAGCTAGATTATCTAGATTTTTAATTTCGTGAGAAGTATTATTTTCCAGATAGTTTTTGATAAATGCACTTCCAATAAATCCTGCACCACCGCATACAAGAATTTTCATGATTTAAAAAAACAAAATTCTAATTTAACTCTAGTGTAAAATCAACTATCCTCAGGAAAAATTATTATCGATACAGTTTAACGTTGGTAATTCTAAATCTTTTTTTTCAAGAATTGGATTTTGAATAGGCCATTTTATTTTTAAAGTAGAATCATTCCAAATAATACCTCTTTCATTTTCAGCAGAGTATTCTTGATTTACTTTGTAGTGTACATCAGCTTGCTCACTTAACACACAAAATCCATGAGCAAAACCTTCTGGAATATACAAAGAATGATGGTTTTTATCGGAAAGGATTTCACTTACCCAACAACCAAAAGTCGGTGAATCATTGCGTATGTCAATTGCAACATCGAAAATTTCACCTCTTATTGCCGTTACTAATTTGGCTTGAGCTTTTGGATTTTTTTGATAATGAAGTCCCCTTAAAACATTTTTGATGGAGTGAGAAATATTATCTTGAACAAATTTTGTGTTAATTCCATTTGAAGCAAAGTCAGATTCTTTAAAACCTTCAAGAAAAAACCCTCTTTTATCTGAAAAAGATTTTGCCTCAATAACAACTACCTCAGGGATTTCCAATCGCTTAAAGGAAAAAGGCATATTTGTTTACTGTTAATGGTTTCCAAATATGTTTATCTTTTCTGGAGAACATGAATTATTTTTTATATGGGATTTCAAATAGGCATAAAATTATGCAAAGAATCCATATACTCGGTTAAAAAAATCATCATGGTGATTTATTGGTGTTTATTCCATTATTGGGACTAAAGGGTAAGAGATCTCAAATTTTGCATTTTGCTTGGAAGAATGTAAAGATTAGATATCGTGGATCATACTTGGGTTTACTTTGGACTGCACTAGAACCAATTCTTTACTTTGTGTTTTTGTATATAGTGTTTACAAACATTAGATTAGGAGTTAAAGAAGATTTTGGAATTTATCTAATAACTGGAATTGTTTTGTATCATACTTTTGTTAAAGGAACTCAAGGAGGATTAGGAAGTCTCAAAGAAAATGTAGGGATCTTATCCTCAATAAATTTAAGAAGAGAGTTTTTTCCCGTGGTTTCAACTGTGACATCATCAATAATGCTGCTAGTTGAAGTCGGAGTGTTATTTGCGTTAATGCCGGTGTTTGGTTTTACTCCTAGTTGGACAATAGTTCTGCTAATTCCAATTTTGATATTACTTCAAATTTTAATTTTAGGATTATCATATTTACTATCAATTACACTTGTTTTCATTAAGGATATTCAACCGTTGTGGTCCGTTTTTGTACATGCCCTAATTTTTGTTACTCCAATTTTTTGGTATGTAGAGGATATGGGAGGGATTGCACTAGAAATTCAAAAAATAAATCCTTTAGGACAATTAATTGAAATGGCACACAAGGTAGTTTTTGGAGAATTGCCAACAGTCAATGAATGGTTATATTCTACTGCAATAATATTTGCAATACTCTTTATCGGCTATGGGATATTTCAGAAATTTGAAAAAGGGATTGTTGAGAGGATTTAGATTTGAGCGAAAATGCAGTATCATTACAAAGCGTCTCCAAGTCTTTTAATTTTAAAAGATCAAATAAATTAAAATCTTCAGAGAACAGATTGATTTCTGTTTCCGATGTATCTTTTGATGTGTCAAAAGGAGAGATCTTAGGTATAATTGGTCTAAATGGAAGTGGTAAAACTACCCTGCTTAGGTTGATTGCGGGAATTTATGAGCCTGATTCAGGTAAAATTTCAATAGAAGGCAAGATTGCACCTCTTTTACAAATTGGAACCGGATTTAACAATGAATTAACAGGACCTGAAAATATTGTGTCATCTGGTATGCTTTATGGATTTTCAAAAAAAGAGATTCAAAGTAAAGTAAAGCCAATATTGGAGTTTGCCGAATTGCAGGAATTTAGAAAGATGAAGTTCAAACATTATTCAGCAGGAATGAAAACCAGACTTGCATTTTCTTTGGCGATGCAAATTGATCCGGATATCATTTTAGTTGATGAGGTCTTGTCAGTGGGGGACTTTAAATTTAGAGAAAAAAGCTTACAGGCGTTTTTGTCTTTCAAAAATAAGAAAAAAACAATTCTGTTTGCAACCCATATTTTGAATCCCTTACCTGAATTATGTGATAGAGTACTGATTTTGCATAAAGGAGAAATGATTTTTTTGGGAGATCCCAAGGAAGCTATTCAGAAATATAGAAGTATTAGCGAAAACTAAAATTTAAAATATTATTTGGGATGAAAAAAAATAGGAATTCCATTTGCTTATTTAAGTTTATTAATGAATATTTGACAATTAATGATTTTTCCTCTTTTTAAAAAGAGAAAAACCTATTACCAGAACGATTTTCATTAAATTTCTGGTTGAATCAAATATTACCAAATCAATCAAGGAATTAGGTCCGTGGTATCAAAATTTTGTACTTCCTGACGGAACAAACACAAGGCCGGATCTTCCCATGCACCCTGAACAAAAATGGAAAGTTATTGAATCACTATTACCCCAAGATATTTCAGGAAAGTCTGTTTTAGATTTAGGTTGCAATGCAGGTTATTTTTCAATAAAGATGAAAGAATTGGGAGCAAGCACTGTTGTTGGAATAGATAGCAATCCACGGATCATAACACAAGCTAAATTTGTAGCTGATGTATTAAAAAAAGATATAAAGTATGAAATTAATAACATCTACGATTTTCTATTTTCTAATCAAAAAAAATATGATTATGTATTATTTGTTGGGCTTATGTATCATCTTAGGTATCCTCTCCTTGTTCTTGATAGACTTTTTGAATTAACTAGGGAAAAATTAATTTTCCAGACAGCTTTATCCATAACCTCTTTTCCAGCCGAATCTAGTAATTTGGAAATACCAGATAATTTTGGAATTGAAGAAAAAAATCTTTTTCAACATCCTGAATTTCCAAAAATGCACTTTATTGAAAAAAATTTTAATGATGATTTTAGTAATTGGTGGATTTGTAATTTTGAAGGGGCGCAATCATTAATTCGAAGTGCTGGGTTTAGAATTCTTAAAAGATCAGAAAATATTTTTATTTGTGAACCAAAAGCAACAAGAACCTCGACCCTGGATTATTCACAATTAATGGAAAAAATAAAGAAAACTTAAACCCTTTTTTAATAATAATTTTTTAATTTTTGTATTTATAAAATTCGAAATTTATTAAAATTAATTGCAGGTACCTATACAGATATCACCATTTGAAACAATGTTACCTGAAAGTTTAATATTTCCAGTAACATCAAGTTGCTCAGTAGGGTTTACATTGTTTATTCCCACATTCCCGTTACTTGAAAGCATGCTTACACCAATCCGGTTATTTGTGACGTCTAGAATATCTAGTCTGTCACCTGTCCCAATAAGACGAAATTGGAAGACCTGAGAATCATCAACATCCCAGAATTTAATTGCATTTGAAAAACCTTGATTATTTTGGACCGTGATGGCTGAAGGACCTGTATCTCTTTGAACAACCATTTCACCAGTAACTTTAACGGTATCATCAAGTAGGATTAAGGCCATTGCATTACCAACAGTTACGCTAACTAAAACTGCTATCATAACCAAGAAAATCAGATTATTCATAGATTAAGTTAGAAGGTTGGTACTATAAAAATTATTCATAGTGTCCTAGTAAAAAATTACAAAAAATCAGGGAATACATTGAATATCAACCAATGTTACATTTTGGTTCAACGAAAAGATGGTAGGAGAGTTGCAATTTTTTGTCTCATTTATTAAAATGTTTACGGCATCACTTAATCCGCGATCATATCCCGATTGATAGGATTTTTCTAATTGTTCTGTTTCCGGATTAGTCAATTCAGAAAGAAATAAAATTTGTAAAATTATGACAATTGCTATTAAGGGAAAAATTGAAATTAATTTTTTGTCCATAATATTTTTTCACAAAACTTATGATATAATTGTTTGATGTTAATTCTTTAACATTGGAAAATCAAATTAATTAAAACAAATAAAATTGGAGAAAAAGATAAAAAAATTTAATCACTTTTTTTGGAAAAGATCAAATAATATTATTATACGGACCGACCTTAAGCTTTGATAGACAATGTCAATAAAAGATTTACAACGAGATTGGGAAGATATGGCCGAACTTGATCCACTTTGGGCAATAATCTCTGTCCCAGAAAAACAATACAAAAAATGGGATATAGAAGAATTTTTTAAAACTGGAGAAATTGAAATTGAAAGGTTATTTACTATAATAAATAAACTTGGAAACCCAAAAAATTACCATAGAGCATTGGATTTTGGGTGTGGTGTTGGAAGACTGACACGTGCTTTGTCAAAAAAATTTGAAGAAAGTATTGGTGTGGATATTTCTAGTAAAATGATCTCATTGGCCAACGAAATGAATTCTTCGTATGTTAATTGTAAATTCCAGCTTAACGAAAATTCTAACTTAAAAATTTTTGAAAATGATTATTTTGATTTAATTTACTCTATCATTGTTTTACAGCATATTTCAGATCCAGAAATAACTAAATCCTATATTTCTGAATTTGTGAGAATATTAAACAAAGATGGATTGCTAGTATTTCAAATTCCAAGTTACATTCCTCCAAGTATGAGGATCCAAACCGGGGCAATGGAATTTAGTAATTTGAGACGGGGTGGAGAAGATTCAAAATTTCTTTATGAAAAAAGAAAACTAAATCCGATTAGAATGAATTTTTTACCCGAGGCTGAGGTAATTAGAATTTTAATGAAACAAAAAGCCAAAATTTTAGAAATTAAAAATGATGGGATGGCAGGATCCGAAATTGAAAGTAGGACTTACTACATTACTAAATAAAATGCATTGATGTGCTATTAATGAGATTTGAATTTAACATTAATTTTTTTGAAAAAAAAATCTATTCCCAAAACGGCGAGGATGGGATAATTCAATTTATTTTTGGAAAAATTGGAATTACAAATAAATTTTTTGTCGAGTTTGGAGTAGGGCATGGAATTCAATGCAATACCAGATATTTGAGGGAGTTGGGATGGGATGGACTTTCTATGGATTCGGCTTTCCAATCTAAACTAATTAAAAAAGAAATCATTACGGCCGAAAACATCGAAAAATTATTTAAAAAATATGAAGTACCCAAGAAATTTGATCTACTTTCTATCGATATTGATTATAATGATTATTGGGTATGGAAATCCATTGTAAACTATTCTCCCAATATTGTGATCATCGAATACAATTCATCACATCCACCAAATCAAAGCAAAGTTGTTCCATACAATCCAAATGGATTTTGGGATAGGACCAATTTTTTTGGAGCAAGTTTAAGGGCATTAAAAAATTTAGGGGATTCCAAGGGGTATCAACTGATCGGTTGTGATAGTATGGGAATAAACGCTTTTTTTTGTAAGAAAGAATTAGCTGAAAAAATATTTCCAGAAAAGAATATCGAGGAAATTTTTATGCCTCCAAAATATGGAAGAATTGTAAATGGTAAATATCAAGGACATCCACCTTCAGATAAAAATTTTGTAGAGATATAGAATTCTTTTCAAAATTCCGAAACAATCTTTTTGAAAAAACCATATCTCGTTCATTGTCCACAAAATCCATATCTATTTGAATTACGATTGAGATTACACAGTTTTACTATTGGTGAAAATTTAAAGTAAAAAAATTTTCAAATTTAGTTATTACTAAATGGGATAACCAAATTGTTTCAAAGTTTTACTCATAATTGAATTCATTACATTCTGTTCTTTTTCGTTGAAATTATCTCTCCAACCACCCGTTTTTGCAGTCCTGTTAAATTTACCAGTACCTTTTTCAGAATCAGGAATATTTTTAAAATCATATATATCTATTATTTGATTCAATTCTTCATCAGAAATTTCTATTTCTAAAAATTCATAGATCTTCTTTAATTCATCAAAGGTATTTTCTTTTAATTCTTCATATTTTACCAAAATTTTTAATTTTGAATTATGTTTGTCAAATCCTTTTTGAATATTTTTTGTATTAACTTCCCAAAGTGTTGAATAATAAGAAATTCCATCAAGGCGATCTTTCTCATTTGAAAAAGGCCTCAATTTTGCCCAGGAATCAGGTCTATGCATATCCATTCTAGAATCTACCTCATCTCGTCCATCTCTAATTAAAAACAATAATTTTGATTCAGGAACACATTCAGAAATTATATCTATTCCATTACTACTAACTGGATCTTTGATACAAATATTCTTGGAAATAGTTTGAGCGTGAGAATAAGTTCTTGCTAAAATCAATTTTCTAAGATATGGGAGCCAATTGTTTTTATGGTGGGGAGAGAAAAAATATTCTCCATTTGAGGATTGAACATCAAGAATTCTGTCGAATTGATATTTTACATTAAACGATTTCTGAGTTTCACTGGGTAATTCCTTTTTCTCCAAGGCAAAATTCATTTTACCAAAATCTTTTGCGGGAGTTAATGCTCCCCGCAAGACACCTAAATGAAATGCAAACCAGGGCTCATTCCAAATAATCATTGAAGGATGCTTTAATAATCTGGTTCCTAGCCAAGTTGTACCACTTCGTGGTGGCGCGCATAACCACAAAATTTTCTTTTCAAGAAGTAATTCCTCATTTTCACTTAAGGGTTCTAGTTTGGGAATTGAAAAGTGGTTTATATCATCAAAATTTTCTTCGGCATTTGAAGTTTCAATCGTTAATGACGATGGGTCTTCAAGTTCAATTTCAACTGTACTTTTTGCAGGTGTTTCAATGTTTATTCTATAACCAATAATCAAAAATTGTGTATTTGGTTTTGTTGTAAATGTAAGATGATAATTTAAGGAGGTATTATTAAAATCATTTATCCAGCGCATGTAACGACCTATTTCTCTATCGTGCGAATCAATCATTATTGCTACAAAATAAGAACAGTAAGAATTTCCCCGGATTCCCTTTATTTCAGCGCTAATAGTATATTTGGTATTTTCAGAAACCTCATATTTTTTAGAATTCAGAGTAAAAATTTCCTCTCTGGTAAGTTTTTTCGAGATTTTGTTTCCCACAAAATAATTTAAGAAAATAGCAATATTAACTATAATTTTTACTATTAATTTTATAACGATTTTTTGGATTATTTTTAAACATTTTTTCCATCCTCGGCAAGTTTTCTAATAAAATCAGCGTTATTTCCTTATTTTTTCCTTAATAATTGCCTCGTTTTAATTATCATTAGAGGCTTGTTTTTTGATTTTTTAGGTTTTTTTGGTAAATTTTTGAATTTATCGAAAATTAATAGGCTCAATTCTGTGATATAAAAAAATTTATTTTTTATTGTTATTTTTTACATATCAATTAATAATTAGAAAAATTACTTTTTGAATGTAATTGAAACCAAAATATCTTCATGATTTCAGCAAAGATGAATCCACTACAATAAAGGAAGTTTTTGAAGATTTGGTGTATGCTCCTGAATGGTTTCAGCTAGATGGAGAAAAAATAAAAACAGTAGTAGATGTAGGCGCATTAATAGGTTCTTTTAGTCTATGGATTCATGAAAAAATTCCAAAAGCAAAAATCTTTGCATATGAACCTGATCCTGAAAGTTATAATTATCTACTAAAAAATATTAAACAAGCAAAGGCTGAAAAACAAATACAAGCAAATAATTTTGCAGTTTGGGAAAGAGAAGAAAAATTATCCTTGCATAGATTTGAAAATACTTTTGGAAGTAATAGTGTTATTTTCAAAAATAGACCTTTTGTGGGAAAATATCAAGAAACAATCAAAGTAGACGCTACCAGTTTAAAGAATATTATTTCCAAGGTTAAAAAAATTGATTTATTAAAGCTAGATTGTGAGGGTTCTGAATACAATATATTGTATTCACTAGATAAAAAAGAATTAAAGAAAATTAAATACATTGTTTTAGAATACCATGAATTTGATAATGAAAAAATTCATACAGGAAATGCGCTATCTAATTTCTTACGAAAAAATAATTTTATTACACAAATAATTCCAACGAATATTAAAAATCATCAGGGTTTAGGATATATTTATGCTTCTCAGGTTTTACAAGATACAAAATTACAGAAAATTTTTGATCAATCAACAAAAAGTTTGTTGAATTTACATAAAATTTTAAATGAACGAGAAGAGTATGCCAAGGATTTAGAAAAAACAATTCTAAAAAAAGATGATGAATTAGGATCAATTAGAAAAAATGTAGTTGAAAAAGAAAATTATGCCAAGGAGTTAGAAGGCGTGGTAAGTAAGAAGGAGAGCTATGCCAAGGAGCTAGAAGGCGTGGTAAGTAAGAAGGAGAGCTATGCCAAGGAGCTAGAAGGCGTGGTAAGTAAGAAGGAGAGCTATGCCAAGGAGCTAGAATTGGAAATAAAATTAAAGGACAGTGAATTAAAAAAAATTGAAGGAATAATAATAGAAGGGGAAAAAGAAATCTCCAAGTTATTAGATATGATCCATGCAAAAGAATTAGAATTAATTGATTTCAAGAATGAGTTATCAGAAATTGAAAGAAGTGTAATGTTCCAAGTAATGAGAAAAACGGGTAAACGAATAGACTTATCCTTTCCTAATAATTCAAGGAGAGGAGAATTCAAAAAAATTGTATCAGCAAGTTTGTCAATAATTTTTTCAAAAGGGATCAAGAAGTATTTATCTGAAGTGGATACAAAATTCAAAAGAAAAGAATTCAAAGTTTTAACTCCTGTGGTTATTTCAAGTACAGATGAAGAAGCTTTAAAGAAAATTGTAAATGACAATAAGAAAAATAGATTAAAAGTAAATCCTCATAATAAAAATTTTATTGAAAATGATGAAATTTTTATTCCCTCTGAGGAAAAATTGTGATAGAAATGTCAGAAATCAAAGAAGAAATTGCAGTTTGTACTATAATATCAAAAAACTATCTTGCTTTTGCTAGAACCTTTACGGATTCGTTTTTAAAAGTTCATCCCAAAGGTAAAGTCTTTGTTCTTCTTATTGATACCTTAGATGGTTTTTTTGATCCTAAAAACGAAAAGTTTACTCTGGTTAATTTAGACGAAATTGGAATTCAAAATCTTAATTCTTTTTGTTTCAAGTACACGATTTTAGAGCAAAATACAGGAGCAAAGGCACATTTTTTAAAATATTTGTTTGAGAAATATCGGTTTAAAAAATTAGCATATTTTGATCCAGATATAATGATCTTCAACAGTTTGAAAAATCTTTGGAAATTATTAGACAAAAAATCAATTTTGTTGACACCTCACCTTACTGAGCCCATAAGAGATGAAAAAAAACCGTCAGAATTGGACATAATGAGATCTGGTTCATTTAATTTGGGATTTATAGGATTAGCAAATACAACAATCACACAGAAATTTCTTGATTGGTGGATTCCTCATTTAATGCAAGACGGATATAGTGATATTGAAAAAGGATTGTTCACGGATCAAAAATGGATAGATTTAGTTCCCTCGTTGTTTGATGATGTTTTCATCATTAGACATCCCGGGTACAACGTTGCATATTGGAATTTAATGCAACGAAAAGTTTTGTTAAAAGAAAAGAAAATTTTTGTCAACGATAAACCGTTGTATTTTTTTCATTTTAGTGGGTTTATTCCAGAGAATATTGAATGTGTTTCGAAACATCAAAATAGATTTGAACTTGAAGATTTAAAAAATTTAAGAAACCTGTTCGAGATGTATAGAGATCTTTTAGTTGAAAATGGATACTTTGAATGTAAGAAATGGAATTGTAAATTTGATTTTTTTGATAACGGTGTAAAAATTCCACCTCAAGCAAGGAAAATATTTTCAAAAGTAATAAAAAAAGGGTTAGATTTTGGTAATCCATTTGTAGTTCAAAAAAAAGATTCTTTTTTCAATTATTTGAGTGAAAAAATAGATTCCAAGACACCATCCATCACTAGATTATGGTACCAAATTTATGAAGAACGAGATGATCTAAAAAAAGTTTTTTTAGACGTTAAAAATAAAGATAGAGAAGATTTTGTTCAATGGATAAATAGTTCTGGTAGAATTGAATGTAAACTTGATAGGAGTTTTTTTTCTAACACAAGAAAAAAATCTAATGATAATTCCCTTAATACCAAAAAATTGCCGGGAATTAATGTCTTAGGCTACTTTAAGGGAAAATTTGGAGTCGCAGAATCAGCAAGAAATTTTGTTTTTGCTCTAAAAAACCAAGGAATTCCTCATGTATTGAATAATCTAGAGGCCCCTATACACCAAAACAATGATACCACTTTTACCAAGTTCGAATCTGATAATCCCTTTCCAATTAATTTGATGATAGTAAATGCAGATCAATCCGAAATTGTTTATAAAAAATTGAAAAGTTCCTTTTTTGAGGGGAAATACAACATTGCAGTTTGGGCTTGGGAATTGTCTGAATTTCCCAAAGAATGGGGAACTAGCTTCAAATATTTTAATGAAATATGGGTTCTAAGTAATTTTGTTTTAAATTCAGTTTCAAAATCATCTCCAATCCCTGTCCATAAAATCACTTGTCCAATAGAATTAGATGAATCAAAATTAATCTCCAACAAAGAAAAGTTTGGCATCAAGGATGATTTTGTATTTTTATTTGTTTTTGATTACCTTAGTGTGTTTGAAAGGAAAAATCCTATTGCTGTGGTAAAGTCCTTTCAAAATGTTTTCCAAGAAAACGATAATGTCAAATTAATAATTAAAAGTATTAATGCCCAAAAATTTCTGTCGGAGAAAGAAAAATTAAAATCTGCAATAACTTCAAAAAATATTATTCTAAAAGAAGAACATATGGAAAAAGATGAACTTTTGAGTTTACTTGCTACCTCTGACTGTTTGGTTTCCTTGCATAGATCGGAAGGTTTAGGACTAACGATCGCTGAGGCGATGTATGCCGGAAAGCCTGTTATTGCAACTGATTATGGAGGAAATGTAGATTTCATGAATTCAAAAAATGGTTTCCCAGTGAAATATGATTTAATCCAACTAGAAAAAGACTATGGTCCTTATACGAAAGGAAATGTGTGGGCAGAACCAAATATTGAACATGCCTCAAAATTAATGAGATACATTTTTGATAATCAAAAAGAAGCTAATAAAATTGGGCAAAAAGCATCTGAAGACATAAGAAATCATATGAGTTTTCAAGTTTCTGGAAAAGAAATTCTATCCAGAATTTCTAAATTGAGAGATACATCTAGGTTTTATGAGGAGTAATTAATCCCATATTTCGCAATTTTTCGTTTGAAATAAGTTGCCTAGACCTTAGAATATGTCGTTTTTTAGAAATTAAACTTTGGTTCTTTAAAATCCAATAAATTGCCTTTAAAATAATTTTAAATTTTGGTATTTGATATTGTGAATTTCTACTTTTAGCAATAGATATTCCAAAAAAATTTTTAAAAAATAAAATAGAAATCATCCAAAAAAAACTTTTGATGGAATCTTTTCGATCAAAATTAACAAGTCTTAAAAGTATATTATTTTTAACTCCATGAAATGAAATAACTTCTGGAATTTTCTCCGTTGTTTTTCCTCCAAGATGATATACTATTGAATTGGGGATTAGTGAAACTTTATAACCCCATAACCAAGCCCTCCATCCAAATTCAACATCCTCAAATGACGCAAAATAACTTTCATCAAAACCTCCCATGTCTAAAAAAATATCCTTTCTTAGAATCATACAAGCTGCCCTTGCACTTAGAATGTTTCGTATTTTTTGGGGACGATCAGATGAACTGTAGGCCCTACCTATTTCATCAATATAATCTCCACTTGAATCAATGTTTCCATCTGGTAAAACAAGTAAACTTTGTCCAATGGAGATTTCTTTATTTTTTTCCAAGGAATATACTAGTTCAGATAACCAATTTTGCGTTACATTCGTATCATTATTTAGAAAAACAATATATTTTCCCTTGGCAATTTTTGCGGCCATATTATTTGGAATTGCAAATCCAAAATTTTTATTTAATTCCAAAATTTTGATTTTAGGAAAATTATTTTTTACATAATTAATGCTATCATCAGAAGAATTATTATCTACCAAAATTATCTCAAAATTTTTATAATTTGAGTGATTTATTGAAATAAGACATTTTTCAAGTAAATTTTGTCCATTATAATTTACGATTACAATTGAAACTAGTGGATTATCATTTTCCATGGTTCTGTTTAATATAATGATATTAATTTTTATATTTTTTATACCAAGTGTAAAATTTTTCTAACCTTAATTTTGTTTTTTCTTCTCCATTCTCTCTTTCGCATGTTTTTACTGCCCAATCAATAATTCTATCATAATTACCCTCTAATACTTCAGGAAATTTTATTTTTAATCCCTCTCTTTGATTAAAAAGCCATAATAATGTAGAAATGGGATTGTCCCTAAATTTTACAAAATGTTGTTTCTGTAAATCAATTATCTTTTTTAAAAATTGGATATATCGTTTTTGATCCCCATTTTTTGAATTTACCAAAACACCAATTCCGTAACCAACACCTTGGAATTCATCAAGAATTTCAAACGTATCGTAATCAAATTTTATTTCATCCCAAAAATTTTTAACTTCAACATTTTTGTTGTTTTCATCATTTATGTCATGAAATGCAATTAAACCATCTTTTTTTATTAATCCTCTGTATAGTTCAAAATCTTTTTTGACACCTTCATACGAATGATCTCCATCTATTAATAAAAAATCTAATTTTTGTTCTCCTAAAATTTTATCAATTTTTTCGTACGTTAATTTTTCTTGAGAATTTTCCCTTAGTAGATACATAGTTTGATTGTTTGACACAAAAGATTCATAAAAAAGATTTTTCCATTCTGGATAAAACTCTCCTCCTCCTTCACCATGAAGTAAATCCAAGCTAAAAATTGATCCTTGGGGATCTAATATTTTACACAATAAAAATAAAGTTCCTCCCTCAGATGTTCCTATTTCCATTATTCTTTTCGGTTTGGAAAATGCCAATAACTCAAGTAGCATAAATAATTCTTCTTTATTTTGATGAGGCTTGATTGTGATCTCATCAACATTGAACGTATAGGCTAAATCTAAGAAATCATGAATAGATAAACAGTTTTGTGTTTCTAATTTTAGTTGACTTGAAATTTTAGAAATCGTTTCTTCGTTTTTACTCAATATTTCTAGGAAGATTAACTGAATTTATTAATCAATACCAATGAGTAAATTTTTGAATTTTTTTCATATATCAGAAATTTTCCAGAGTAATAGGCGTACATCCTCAAACCCTGGAATTGTACATTTTTCATTAATTATTTTTAAAGGCGGTGGAAACGAAAATGGAGGTCGCATTAAATTTAGAGGACTAAAGGATCCCGTTGGAATGTTTTTATTGTTTTTTACGTTCACCTGAGTTGTAGTTAAGAGATATTTAGAATTACTTTTCTTAATTTGATCAATTGCTTTCCAAATATCGCTGTATGAAAAGTGTTGAAGTAAATATCTACATAGAATTAAATCTGTTTCAGGAAGGGAATCTTGAGTTATATTTAATTTAAAAAATTTTCTCTTTTCATTGGAATATGTTTTATTATTTTTTTCTATTATTTCTGAGACTATATCACAGCCAAGATATGAAAGAA
>JAOTXZ010000012.1 GCA_029862085.1 Candidatus Nitrosopumilus sp. | reverse complement strand
TACCAGTACTTTATAAGTATACTGTTTTAAGAAATGATCGTGAAAGTATAGTTAAAATCTATGAAAATGGTTTATCGTCTCTTTCTTCTTTGTCCAGGCTTGTTTTGTCCTGGAAATCTACCCAACACAAATCTTTTTTTGAAGTTACCCTTGTTTCGAAGACTGGAATTAGTGCCAGTAATTTTTCGTCCTTCAACTTTAGGGGTTTGACCTCTAACTTTACCTGCCTTGGTAAGAGAACCGTGAGTTGCCATGATTAAATCTAATAGTATTGGAATTTATGTATTTGGAAATTAATAGTATTTTGCCTTGACTTTCTCTATGACTAGTTCGTGTTCCCGACTTTTTCGCCTAGCATATTTTTCCATTGCACCTAATGGAACACCACCAAGGGATCTTGCAATAGCGTTAAAAAAGTATCTTTGAGGGCCTTTAGAGCCTGTTTTAGTCATGAATTTTTGAATGCCGTACTTGAAATTATGTTGCCAAGTTTTGTATAACACACCTAATTGTGCAGGAGTCATTTCACTTCCGATGTTAAAGAAATCAGATTTCTCTAGTAATCCTATTGGAACAAATGTTAGAGCAGTAGTAGTAAACATTGAATCTGGTTGTTCGTGTTCTAATTCACTTATCAAACGAATTGTTTCCCATGAATCTTCTGGGGTTTCGTCGTTATCCAAGCCCATAATCAAAGTAAAGGCAGGAATCCAATAGTCCTTGTTCAGTGTCTTGACTCCTTCTTTTACTACCCAATGCCATTCTTCAGGTGCATAGGGAGCAAGTTTTCTGTCTGCATATTTTCCAATTAGTCTCAAGCTTCCTGTTTCAAATCCAGCCTGAACTCCAATCATGTTATCGGGACCAGATTTTATAATTTTAGATAAATTTGGAATTAGTCTTTCATCTGCAATAGCGCCTGCCAAAGTTCCGTGAGTTGGATTAGTGTGCTCTACTCCTGTTGACATGATTGCAGTAAATAGTTCTTCAAGTGCTTCCCGGTTTGGCTCCATTCCTTTTGCAGTTCGTGGGTCCATTCCATAAACAAAAATATCATCACTATGAATCCAAGCAGATTTAGAACCACCCTTTTTCATATTAATTTCAATTTCTTTAACAACTTTTTCAGGTGGATAGTATCGTAATGATCTTAAAGTTACGTCACAGAATTTACAACCTCTACCACATCCTCTCATTACCTCAACCATTCCATGCATACTTGGTTCAATGATGTCTGGAATGTCCTCAAGGTCTGGTCTGTCCCAAAAGTTTACAAATCTTCCATGAATTTTTGTTCCGTTTCTTTCAAATTCTTTAATGTTTACTTTGAAATCACTTCGTTTTCTAAAAGGATCCATATTTTCAAAATCGCCATTAATCAAATAGTTGAAGAATCTACCAGCATGTCCATCTATTTCTGGTGCAATACCTCCTAGTTCTCCTTCTAAAATGGCATAAATTCCAAATTCCTCAATTTTTTCAGGATCATAATTGTATTGCCAAGTACCAGATGCGCCTGAAATTACTTTGGCTTTACTTCCTGTTTTTTGTTTAGCTGCTTTTATTCTATGATGTAATTCACTGTTGTACAATTCATCATAAGAGATTTGTTTCCGTCCATAAGTAAAAGTCATGGTTACAGGACCCATTCCAAGTGGATCCATCTCATATGTTCCGATTACTTCAGTTTCGGGGCCAATGAATTGTTCAATGTAATTTGGATGAGCCACAACTACTTCATCTCGTCGGAAGCCATCTCGAAGCAAACCCGCTTCAAGTTTTCTCAAACCATATGGAGCATAATTTGCAACACCATTGGTGTGTGGAATATAATTACAGATAAAGTCAAAGAGAATTTTTGGAGTAACTTGATTTTTTAGAATTTTGTACCAAAAGCTGCTTTTATCCCTGTGAGGATCAAGTGCAGGTGCACACCCAAAAAAGGTTGCCAATGATAAACCACGATATGGCGACATTAGAGTTCGGTCTGCTGTTAGAACAATTTTTGGAGTACCCATGTCCTTCACGGCAATAATTTCATGATTTATTTTAAACCTTGCTGGTCGAGTCTAGTAATTTTCTAAAATTCCAGCCTTATTTCTGTAAAAATAACCAAATTCTCGGTTTGATAAAAGATGATCACCATCAAAAATAGTTCCATCTCTGCAAACTAGGTCTTCTCCAATACAGCAGCTTCCACATATTCCCACTCCACATTTCATCATGCGCTCAAGACTTGCTTGCACAAAAAATCCCTTTGAATGTACAAGTTTTACAGTCTTGTACATCATCTTTTCAGGACCGCAAGTATACACGCCATCAAACTTGCCTTGATTGACTAATTTTTCTACCAAGTCAGTTACAAAACCTTCTTCTCCGTAGGATCCATCATCAGTTGTTACAATTACCTTGTGTGGATTGTTTTTCAATAAATTGTTGGCCAAATCCTCAAAAAAAACTTCATCTTTACTTTTGGCGCCAATTAAGAGAGTCACATCATCCTCGGGTTTAACAAAAGTAAGTAATCGCATCATTGGGACCAGACCCGTTCCACCGCCAACAAGCAAAAGTTTTCCTTGTTTTAAATCAAAAGAATTTCCGTAAGGGCCTCTTACCCCAATTTGTTGTCCTGCTTTTAGATTATACAGTCCAGTTGATGCAGGTCCATGCTTCCTAACAGTAAAGGCAGCTTTTCCTGTTTTTTGGGAAATCATTATACTCATAGGTAACTCATTTATCCCCGGAATCCACACCATAGCAAACTGTCCTGGTAGAACATTTGACATTAATTCATCTGAGAAAACTAGAGTTCTAACAGTTGGAGTTTCATCAATTACCTCTTCAATTTTACAAATTGTTGGATGATTAGGATTTCTTTGCAAGGCCTACCATCTCCTCAATTTTTGAAATTTCTTTTTTTTCCATGTATCGCAAAATTCCGTTATTGATGTCATCAAAAATGTTCATCCAATTATCTCCCACTGCACTTCCTATTTGAATAGCTGATGCACCTGCAAGGAAAAATTCAACTGCATCTTCCCAAGTAGATATGCCACCGCATCCAATTATTGGTATATTGTATTTTGATGAAATTTCATAAACGCAACGAAGGGCAATTGGTTTTATTGGAGTGCCAGAAAGGCCTCCAAATTTGTTACTCAGTATTGGTCGTTGTGTTTCTACATCAATAGCTATTGCTCTAACTGTATTAATAGCGGTGATTGCATCGATTCCAGATTCTATGGCTACGCCTACTGTTTCAAGATAATTCATGGTGCCTAATCCAACCTTTGCAATTATTGGGACATTTGTAGACTTTTTTGCTACACTTACAATTTTTTTGACCAATTCTGGATCATCCCCAACTTCTAATCCAACTTTTGCTACATGTGGACATGATAAATTTAATTCAAAACCTGCAACTTTACAATTAGCAAATTCTTTAATCATAAATTCAAAATCTTCTGGAATTGAGCCCACTAAACTAACAATTATTGGAACTTTGGTGTTTGGTTCAATCATTTTTGCAAAATTGGGCGCTCCAGGATTTGACAGACCCACTGCGTTTATCCATCCCCCTCCATTGACGCTGAAAATAGTTGGATTGGGATATCCTTCCCAGGGTTCTTTACTGAGCGACTTTGTAACTACTGCTCCCGCGCCAGACCGATAGAGTCTGTTAAAAACGTCTAAAGATATACCTAAAATTCCGGAAGCAAGCATTACGGGGCGCTCCAGATTTATTTTTCCAACCGAAGTACCTAAACTGATTTCCACTCTGAATCATACATGCAGATTTGAATATAACAGTTGAGTCAGATCCTATCTGTTACCTTTTTTAAAGGAGACCTTGAATCAACTATTCATGTATTCTGTAATTTTAACAGAATTTGGAATCTCAGTTTTCAACGAAGAGAAACTTGAAAAAGCATTTCCGTTTTCGGATCCAATAAAGGATTACCTTTCTGTTAAGAATAAAGAAATCAGATTAAATGAATTGGTTGATTTTCTTGGTCCTCTGCAAAGAGGAGTTGCCACCAATGATTCGTCTTTGGTTTATTTACTAAAAAAAAATTCTATTGATGCAGAGTTAATGGAAGAGGAAAACCTAGACCAAATTCAATCTACCAAACCTCAAATAATAGTAGAATCAGGATATGCAAAAGATATTCCAGAAGTTCTCGGTAAACTAAGAGAGTTTGCTATTGGATTATCCTCCTCCAAGGTTACCAAAGTTTCAGAAAGTCCAGACTTGCACATAATTCAAGCTATTAATTCACTTGATGAAATTGATAAAATTGCAAATGCTATTAGTTCCAGATTAAGAGAGTGGTACGGATTACATTTTCCAGAATTAGAAAATGTAATTGATAGTATCAACGGATATGCCCAAATTGTTCTTGCAGGTAAGCGAGACTCTTTAACAAAAAAGGTTTTTGAGGATGCAGGATTTCCGGAATCAAAAGTAGAAATGTTATCTTTAGTTACCTCAAAGAGCAGAGGTGGCGATATTTCAGAGAAAAACTTGAAAATTGTTCAGTTTATGGCAAAACAATTGCTTGATCTTCATGAGCTTAGAAAAAATTTAGAAGATCATGTAGAGTCAGAGATGGATATTGTGGCACCAAACATTTCAGCCATTCTCGGACCAGCTGTTGGTGCAAGGATACTTGGAAGAGCAGGAAGTTTAACAAGACTTGCATCAATGCCTGCAAGTACTGTTCAGGTAATTGGAGCAGAAAAAGCACTATTTAGATCCTTGAAAACTGGAGCTCAACCGCCAAAACATGGAATATTATTTCAACATGCAATGGTACATGCTGCCCCTAGATGGCAAAGAGGAAAAATTGCAAGGGCAATTGCTGCCAAGGCTGTGATTGCAGCTCGAGTTGATGTTTATGGAGAAGGACTGAATGAGACTCTTCTCGAAAAACTAGACGTCCGAGTAAAAGAAATTGGTAAAAAATATGAAATGCCTACGGAAAGGGAACCCAGAAGATTTGATTCTGCTAGGCAAGACAGACAAGACTATGATAGAAGAAGTGGAGGATTTTCACAAAGGAATAGAGGAGAGTCTAGAGGAAATGAAAATAGATCTCGTAGGGGCAATAGAGATTCTAAAGCAAATAAGAATAAAAAGAGAAAAAAGTTTGGAAGAAGATAATCAAGAATTTTTCTGGATAAAATCAGAAGGTACGAAAAAATTAGCCACTCAAAATTTAGTGGAAGGAAATCAAGTTTACAAAGAAAAATTAATTACAAAAAAAGGAATAGAATTCAGACTCTGGGAACCATTTAGAAGTAAATTGGCCGCATCAATTATGAATGGACTAGAAGTGTTCCCATTTCAAAATAAATCAAAAGTATTGTATCTTGGGGTTTCAACTGGAACAACGATTAGCCATATTTCAGATATTGTAGGACCTAGTGGAATTATTTTTGGTGTTGAGCATGCAAGTAGAGTAGCAAGAGATTTTTTAGATAGAGTTGCAACCTATAGAAAAAATATTATTCCCATTTTACAAGATGCAAGAAAACCCAAAGAATATTTTTCTATTTTTGGCAAAGTAGATGTAGTTTATGTAGATATTGCTCAACCGGATCAAACTGAAATAGCAATGGCAAACTGTAAAATGTTCCTAAAAAAAAATGGTTACTTATTCCTGGTAATCAAAACTAGGAGCATCGATGTAACCAAATCACCAAAACGAATTATTGACGAAGAAATTCAAAAAGTAAAAGAAAGTTTTGATATTTTACAAACCATTGATTTACATCCATATGATAAGGATCATGCAATGGTAATTGCTAAATTTCACGAATAGGTTCTACCAATAATTTTTTTGGTTGGTTTCCAACTTTTACGCACAAAATTAGGAATAGTTTTTTGATTTTTGTAATATTGCTTTACAAATTTGATGGTTTTAGTGTCAGAAGGGTATCCACTTCCTAGATCATGATCTTTTCTAAGGCGAGTAATCGCCCTATCCCTAGTAACTTTGGCCAAAATGGAGGCAGCAGAAACTACGATAAATCTAGAATCTGCATGATGGTAAGATCGAATTTTTTTATTATTTGATAATCTGGAAATTTCTTTTCCAAATCTTGTAGGATTTACATCACATGAATCAACAAAAGATGTATCAGCATCTAGTTTTGTTACAACTTTAGCCATGTGTTTTGCCTCTAGTTGATTCAAACCGTGTTTTGCGACACTCGTGTCAATTGATTTTGGAGATATTTTTGACACATAGTAGCTATCTACCAGAGAAATTATTTTTTTGTAAAGTTCCTCACGTTTTTTTGGTGAAAGTTTTTTTGAATCTTTTACTCCTAAAATAGAAAGTTTACGAATTTTTTTTTTATCTATTGATATTCCTGCAATAACAAGAGGCCCTAACATGGAACCTCGTCCGGCATCATCTATACCACAGATTTGCACAAATGTGGTCAATGACTACAAGTATTAAACCATTATACGTACAGTAAAAATAGAATAACCGTTGCAAATCACCAGAGAGTCCTTTGAAGAAATCATAGAGGGTAAAACAAAATTAATGGTTCCAAAAAAATCAATTACAGATAAAGTGCCTCCAAAAAAACCAGCATTTTTTAATCCAAAAGCAAAGTTAACCAGAGATTTTTCAATTATTGCATATGGAGCTTTCTTGAAAAATTTTGAAGGACCGAAAATTTTTCTTGAAGGATTGTCTGGAATTGGGGCAAGAGGAATACGTGTAGCAAATGAATTAAAAACAGACAACGTAATCCTAAATGATCTAAACCCTTCTGGGTTGGAATTAGCAAAATGTTCTGGAAAATTAAATGATTTACAAAATGTGGAATTTTCTGAAAATGAAATCTGCCGGTTTTTTAGCCAATATTCACAAAAAGGTAGTCGAGCATCTATTGTCGATATTGATCCATTTGGTTCGCCCGCTCAATTTTTTGATTGCGGTTTAAGGGCTACTATGCATGGCGGAATTTTATCCTGTACAGCCACAGATTTACAGGTATTAAATGGACTTTTTCAAAATGCCTGCGCTAGAAAATATGGTGGAATACCCATTAGAACCGAATACGGAAATGAAATTGCAATTAGACTTATCTTGGGATGTCTCAGAATGGTTGCAGGTCGATTGGGCCTTGAAATTATCCCCCTTTATGTAGAAAGTAATTTTCATTATTACAGAATATATGTTAAAGTCAATAAAAGACCAGATCAAGAAGTAAACTTAGGATATATCACGCATTGCAAAAATTGTGGTCATCGTAAAATAGTTTTTGAAAAAATTAATTCCTGTGAATTATGTGAATCTCAAAATAATAACGCAGGATTATTATGGATTGGTAAAATTTTTGATAAAAATTTTGTAGAAGAAATGATTTTAAAAATTTCTGAATTAAATGTAGACAAAAGTTGTGAAAAAGCTTTGAAAAAATGTTTGGCAGAATCAGAAATGCCTGGAATTTATTTCACATTAGATGAAATTGCATCTAAAATGAAATCATCTCCCCCTAAACTTGAAAATGCTATCAAAAATTTGCAAAATAAGGGTTATCTGTCTAGTCCTACTTCATTTAGTCCAACAGGTTTTAGAACAAACGCTAACATTAAAGAAATAATTAAAACATTTTCTGATTAACCGGTATATCCTAAACAAACAACGTATAATTCACTACTTTGTTTCCTGCTTGCAGGAGGTTTAGTGAGATTTATTCGAGCAAATTTTTTCTTTACAAAATCTCTAAACTCCATAGAATATTCTCCATCAAAAATTTTAAAGACTGCATTTCCTTTATGCATGAGAACTTTATCCATAATTTTTGTACATTCATAATTTAATGAGATTTGTTTTGCATGATCAACTGTCCAGTTTCCAGAAACTTGGGGAGAAAGATCACAAATTACTGCGTTAACTTTTCGACCAAAATAATCCAAAATTTCATCAATGATAGATTCGTCTTCAATATCGCCTCGTATAATATGGGCACCAGGAATTTCTTCTACATACGATAAATCAATTCCCATCACCTTTCCTTTGTTCCCTGTAAGCTTTACTGCCATTTGGGTCCATCCACCTGGAGCACATCCTAGATCCAGCACGTAAAATCCAGGTCCAATAAGACGGTATGATTGATTTAGTTCTTTGAGTTTGTATGTAGCTCTACTACGAAATCCTTGCTCATGAGCTAGATTTCTATAATAGTCTCGTCTTGCGTCTTGTAATCTCATTTCGCTTTCGTTGGTTTTTTCATTTCAGCAATTACCCAATCTTCAATTAACTGACATGTTCTTGGACTAATTTCTCCATCGATTGAACATTTCTGTTCAACTGGACATACAAGACATGGGGCATTTTCAATTGATTGAGTGCTAATTGGAGTTTTCTTTAAAATTAGTTTGTAAGTCCAACGACCTTTTTCAAGAAGTTTTTCACGATATATTGTTCCCATTCTTTCTAGTTTTAATGCAAGACGCGAACCAACTTGGCTAGTTAGTTTAAGCTTTTTCCAAAGGTCACCTTGGAACATTCCATCTGATTCTTTTTCAGCTAAAATATCACAAACTCTGGCAGTTAATCGCTCCATGTCGACTTTTTCAATTTGAAAATTTTCAATTTCGTTATCTGTTAATTGTTCTTCTAATTCTTCTTCTAGTGTTTTTTCTTCTTCACGTTTAATTTCGGCTAATTCTTTCTTGGTTAGTTTTTTGGGTTTAGGTGGTTTTTCAGCTTTCTTTGTAGTCTTTTTTGGTTTGGGTTTCTCTTCAGCTTTTTTTGTGGTCTTTTTTGGTTTGGTTGGTTTTTCAGCTTTCTTTGTAGTCTTTTTTGGTTTGGTTGGTTTTTCAGCTTTCTTTGTGGTCTTTTTTGCTTTGGTTGGTTTTTCAGCTTTCTTAGTCTTTTTTGTTTTGGTTGATTTGGTATCTAGAATTTTGGTTTTTTTCTTCAAGTCATCTATTTCTGCCTTGATTTTTGCTGCCTCTTCAATTAACGCATTTTTTTTCTTTGCCATTAGATCATCCCATTTTTAATAAATTTATTAATTTTCTTCATAAAATAATTCATTCCTATTTAACAATAAATTTCTCACTCGTAGTTATACTATTCTTTTGGTTTTGGTCAAGAAAATCAACTACTAGTTTATACTCTCCAGGAATGTCAATCACTTCTGAAAATGTTTCATCTATTGGAAGGAACGAATTTCCCGCATCAAAACATTGATGGAAATAACCACTTTGAGTTATCGCATTATCATCAATTGTGTATATTGTGATATAGAGATCTCCACAAGAAAACGCTAAATTATCATTTATTACTTGAATTTGAACAGGCTCTGAAACAGCATATTGTTCTTTTAATCCAACAAGTTCCAATGGTTCGTTGTGTGATTTTTCTTCAATTGAATCAAATTGCATTAAATTTAGTTCACGTCCTGGTTCTTGAAGAATATCCATCATTACCACAGAACCAAAAATTACAGAAAAAACTACAGGTAAAACAAACACCACAAAAGTTGCGCCTCTAACCATTTTGATTTCTCACAGATGATTCCCCTATATCTATTTAGCAAAATTTTGGTTCAAGAGGAATTTGACGAATGAGTTAAATCGTAGTCAACTAAATATCGCTTGATGCGACTTAGAAAATTTAGAGTTAGGGCATACCGTTGCATTCATGATTCAGGAGAAATAACCGTAGGTGATTTGGCAGCATTTGTTGGAAGAAATGAAAGTGGAAAAACAACAATCCTGCAAGCATTAACTTTACTAAATAAAGACGAAGTAATTTCAGAACTGGATCTTTGTGATGAAATGTTTGAAGAGCTTAAAGAAGAGATAAGATTAGCCGAAGGAGAATTTGAATTAAACCAAAGTGAAACTAACATGGTTAAAGAAAAATTTCCAAATTTACCCGAAATAAAAAAAATTAAAATATTTAGGACAAATAAAAAACAAGAAATTCAGTATGAGTTTGAAAATATTAAAATCAGTGAAAAATCTGATGGGGGATTAAATTCTTGGGAAAATTTTTCAAAGCGAATACTAGATTTTTTGGAAACAATTCCAAATCATCTTAGAATACAAGTTAATACAAAATTTTTTGACGATCCTCCTCCAAAAAATAGAGCAGATTTTGATACGGGATTTTCCGAATTTAGCAATCAATTTCATGTTGTAGCAACACAAGACTCGAAAGTAATAGAAGAGTGGGAAAAAATTTACGCAAAGCCAGAAAATCAATTTTTCAATTTGCTTTCAGGAGGCAGTGAAAAAACAGCTTTGGAGAACTTTTTTTCAAATCAACTACATCCAAGATTTGTTTACTTTTCAGATTATAAGAAAATCTATGGAAATATCAATCTAAATGAATACACCAGAGAGGAAAATAGGGAAAGAGGACCATCAATAGAGTATATTGAAGAATTTGACAAGGCAGAAACGGTTAGAAATCTTTTCTATCTAGCAGAATTAGACATTAAGGAATTAGAAGCTGTAAAAGATAGTCCATCCAGATGTATCAAACTTCTCAATACCGCTAGTAACAGGTTAACAAAAAAACTAAACCCAGCCTGGAAAGGAGATCCAATCCACGTAGAATTAAGATACAATCCAGGAAACATAATGAGTGTTGTAATTTCTGATGTTCATAAAGATGGGACCGTAACAAACACTGGTTTACTAAATAGAAGAGCTGAAGGTTTTAAATGGACTTTTTCTTTTATTGTAAACTTTGCAGCCGAAACTCAAAGAGCCGAACTTAAAGAGGCAATACTTCTTTTAGATGAACCTGCAAGAAATCTTCATCCAACTCAACAACGAGGAATTTCAGATCTTTTAAAAAACCTAGCAGGATCCAATCAAGTTCTATATGCAACACATTCACCATTCATGATTTTTGATTATGCTCCCGGTAATTTGTTAGTTGTAGAATTGGATAAAAGAAAACACCTCAGTAGAATATTTTATGACTATTGGAATGCAGATGATAAAACACTTACACCAATACTTTATGGATTATCAAGAGGGTTAGTTGATTCTATAGTAGATAGAGAAATTGGGAGAAATTCCAGACCTGTTATTATTGTTGAAACAATGTCAGATTCAATGTATCTAAATTCTTTTGATAAATTTTTGCAAGATCCAAATATTTCAATGAATCCACTAAATATTGTTCCTGCATTTAATAAAAATGCAGTATTACCACTTGCTATATTTTATAGAAATCATGGATACAATACATTCATTTTATTAGATAATACTGAAGAATCCAAACAAATTTCTTCTCAGCTGGCATCAAATGAATTTTCACCTATTCAAACCATATTTTTTGAAAAAGATGGAAAACCCTTAGAATCCATAGAGGATTATATTGTTCTTGAGGATTATCTTCATGCAGTAAACCAAACCTACGAAATTAAACTAAGACATGAAGGATACTCCAATATTATTCCTGAAAATATTATTTCCCAGAAAAAGAAGGGTGTAATAGAAAATCTAGCTGCCATTTGGGAAGAACACAAAGATGATGATTGGAATGAATTTGATAATGAAGAAATTACAAGGTATATTTGTGAAAAAATTACACTAGGCGAGACTGATTTTCTTTCAGATAAAACAAAAGATCAGTTCCGTTCTCTTTACCGTCTAATTGCTGAAAGAATACGACAATATCAAAACGCTGCTATCAAGCCTGATTTAGATAAATTTCAAAAGCCTCAAAAATGAGATTAATGAAGTTTTCTTATGATAAAGACTCAAATTTCAAATCTAAAAGTGAAAAAATATTCAATTAAGGTTTAATTTAGAGATGAAGCAGCTATTACCTATGAATGAATCCTCTATGAGAGGAATTTTCCTTTCTTTAATTTTGATATTTGCTTTATCGGTAATTTCAATTCCAATTGATGCATTTGCAGCTGATGAGATAAATGTAAAAAGTGTATCCTTTGAGAAAGGTACAATTTTAGAGATTACAAACAATGGAACAGAAGAAGTTAACTCATTTAGAATTTGGTTGGCCAATAATTATTATTTTGAATTTTTTAAAACAGAAGATGGTTGGGTTGGTGAAAGAACACCACAAGGAGTAATAATTTTTACTTCAATTGAACCAATTAAGAAAGGAGAGTCCGTAAAATTTGGAGTCCAAACAAATGAACCTAATCCTGGAATTAATTGGAAGGCTTTAGATAAAGATGGAGAAGAAATAGAAATTGGAAAATCGATTGGAAATGATTGGGCTGATCAGGTAAAAATGTCATCCAACACAAGTACAAGTACAACCAAAGGGATTTTAGAAAATTCTTCGTTTAGAATAATACCCGATAAACCAAATGCTGGAGGATTCATTAGAGTAACTGGAGATAATTTTGGTCCTTCACAACAATTTGATTTTTTTATAAACACTCAGAAAATGGGATCATTTGGTACAGATAGTAAAGGTCATTTTATGACCACATTCCAAATTCCAGATAATCAAGAAGTTGATCGGGTAGATTTCTTGGTTAAAGACGGGATTGGTCAGGAAATTCCTTATAGCCTTAGATTAGGAGAAGAGGGCACCAAAATTCCTGATTCAGAAATTGTGAAACTGACCATCAAGGGATTACCAAATGTAATGTATAGGGGAGACTTTTTGGAAATATTTGGAACTGCTCAACCAGGAAGTGCAATAACTGCTTCAATTAAAAATCCAGACAATGAAATTATCAACACTAGAACTGCAGAAGTTGATGCAAAGGGAATATGGGAATTAGAAGAACCAATAATTGTGCCTTTAGATGCTGAATTTGGTAAGTATAGCGCTGAGATTTCAGATGGAAGAGAAAGCATCTTAAAAGCATGGACTGTAGAATCCTCCAAAGTAATTGTAATAGCTCCAACCCATTTAAAATTTGTACCAGGTGAGAGTTTGAAGTACAATGGAACAGCATTGCCCAATCAACCAATAGAATTGATTCTGGAGGATCCATTGGGTATTGAAAAAATTTCAGATATTTTTGATGTAGATAATACCGGAATTATAGAATTTTCATATCCTACCACTTCTAATATTGACAAAGAGGGAACTTGGACATTGATAGCTACTCAAGGAAAACATAAAGAGTTAATTTATGTGGGATTGGGAGAACTTCCCTCAATTCCTGTAAACTTGGAATTCAACAAACTAAACTACAAATCAACAGAAGATGCAATAATTTCCTTTACCGGAAAGGGCTCAGAAGATTTAACTTTGTTAATAATAGATCCGGCCGATAAACCCAAAGGAGATGTTATTCCAATTACCTTAAAACCTGATGGAACAGCAGTTCACACTTTGGATTTGAATGGATTTTCTTCTGGAGTTTATTCTGCAGTAGTTAGCAAGGGAACTACAAAGAATACCGAAGTTTTCACAGTAGGTCTACAAACAGGTTCTGGGGAAATTAGTATTAGTACCACTAAACTAAGTTATGAACCAGGAGAGCCGATTTTGATTTTAGGTCAAACAAAACCCAATATCCTTCTCACATTAACCTTAATTGATCCGAATGAAAATGAAGTAAAAGAAAAAGTAACGTTCTCAGACAAACAAGGAAAGATTACAGAGAACTCCTTTAGAGTGCCTTCTGAGGCAATTCCTGGAAAGTGGACCATTAACGCAAAAAGTGGCTCTAATTTTGATAACGTAGAAGTGGATATAACTGCCATTCAAGCAGAAGGCTTGGCCATATCAGTGGAGGATGGAGATTTTATACCAGGAATAGGAAAAACCCTCACAATTAAAATTGTAGGCGCAAAACATACAGTAGATATCGATATTATCGCTGAGGACGGGGAGATAATCGAAGAGCTTGGATTCCCCTCCTCAAAAGAAGGTAAAGTAATTCAGCCTTGGGTCATTCCTCCAGGGACAGAACCTGGAACTTATACCTTCAAAGCAGAAGACCCATTTGACAATGCTGAAACAACACATTTCCTAGATTAACCTCAAACAATTTTATTTCACCTAATTTCGAATCAATTCATGAACCTAAAAGATAAAATTTCAGAATATCCCAATTTTCCTAAAAAAGGAATTTTATTTCGTGATTTTAGTCCTCTTTTGAAAGACCCTTCTGCATTATCATTTATTGCCGATGAATTTACAAAAATTTTTCATCCTAAAGATATTGATTTGTTTGCAGGAATTGAATCTAGAGGATTTTTACTTGCAAGTATTCTTGCTGTTCGATACAACAAAGGAATGATCATGATAAGAAAAGCCGGCAAGTTACCAGGAAAAACAACCAAGTTATCATACAAAATCGAATATGGCAAGGATACCATTGAAATTCAAAAAGATGTGATAAAGGAAGGGCAAAAAATTGTTATTTGCGATGATTTACTGGCAACAGGCGGAACCGCAAAAGCATCTGCAAAATTAATTGAGAATGTTGGTGGAAAAATAACAGGTTTTGCATTTATTATAGAATTAACAGAATTGGGAGGAATCAAAGGAATTAGCAAATACAAATGTAAATCATTGGTGAAATACTGATGGAAAAAGATGTAGAGATTGGAATTTTTGGGGGAACAGGAATTTATGATTCAGGTCTACTTGAGAATCCTAAAGAAATAATCGTCGATACACCATATGGTAAACCCTCAGATTCAATAACAGTTGGAATATTCAAAGGGAGAAAGATTGTCTTTTTGCCAAGACATGGAAAAAAACACACTATTCCTCCACACATGATAAACTATAGGGCAAATATTTGGGCTTTCAAGGAATTAGGAGTTTCAAGAATCATTGCTCCCTCTGCTGTTGGAAGCTTGAAACAAGAAATTGAGCCTGGACATTTTGCCTTGCCAACACAGTTTTTGGATTTTACCAAATCAAGAATAGGTTCCTTTTCTGAAGAAGGACGAGTTATTCATATTTCTGTAGCTGATCCTTTCTGTCCAGAATTACAGAATTCAATTAAAAAAGTAATAAATGAACATGATGATAAAATTCACCAGGATTGTACTTATGTGTGCATTGAGGGGCCAAGATTTTCAACCAAAGCGGAATCTAAATTCTATAGAACTACAAATGCAGATATTATTGGAATGACCCTAGTTCCTGAATGTCAACTAGCAAGAGAAGCTCAAATGTGTTATGCCTCAATTTCTACGGTAACTGACTATGATGTATGGGCAGAAAAACCTGTTACTGCAAAAGAAGTATTAGAAACACTTGGGAAAAATGTTGAAAAAACAAAAAAAATTTTAGTAGATTTGATTGAAAAAATCCCTACAACAAGGGGATGTAAATGCTCTGCAGCTTTAGCAGAGGCAGAATTTTAATCATCAACAAAAGATTCTCTTTTCAATCCATCGGGAAGGGTTAGATCACCATGTAAAAGATTTTTCTGTAAATTCATTATTACATCATCAACATTGTACCCCAGTGATTCTAGTTCTTTTTCAGTAGTTTTTGATATTTTTGCTCCAATATTTTGGCCTCCAATTCTACCAAAAGCAATTGCCGTGAATCGAAAAGAGTGCTCATCAATGGTAAAATTTCCTGTAATTTTGGCAGCCATTTGACTTCCATGAACATTAGTAATGTTGACTTTGAGATTCATTTTGACGATTAAATTTCTACCGCTGTGTTAACATGATCATCTACTAAAAAGCTCCAATGACTATCATCTTCAACTTTGAAGTCTTTGACGTTTAATGGGATAATCTTTTCATCTAGGCACTCATGTTTGATTTCATCATTTTCTTTTAATCGTACTAATTTCCACTTGTATTTTCCTTGCTGGAGTTTACAGACAGTAACTGCCCATTTTGCATCAGGATCAATCTTTGGCATACCTACCAAGTCAGCCAGTTCCTCAATCCCTAGTTGTTTTTCCTCACAAAATCTCTTTTTGCAACTAGCACATCTCCAAACATCAACTGAACCTATAGTTCTCTCGTCAATGTTAATGTTAACTACTCCAAAGTATACTGGTTGATGCTTACAGGACTCTGTATCAATACTCAATGTTGTTCACCAATAACTTGCATTATTTAGTTCTTGCATCTTCATAGGGTTTCTCGAGTACTACTCCTATACTATCAACTATTTTGTTTCGCTTAAATTCAATTTTTTCCCTTTCACATAATCTTCTATACATATTGACTGCAGTAAATCTTGGATGCATTGCCTCAAATTCCTTTTCAGGCATATCAATAAAGGCACCTAATGTCATAAGTTCCTTTGCTGTTTTAAAAGCAAGATCTTTTGAAATGTTTAGTTTTTCTGCAATTTGTGATATGTTCATTTGTCCATAACATGTAATCAAGAGAAATATTTTTGCTTGCATAGAATTTAATTTAATCTCAGAAATTAGTTTCGCTTCAATTATCAATGTGTCCATAATTTTTGAAGTAAATTTCAAATAAATAAAGGATAGTAATTAATCTCGATTTTTTATAAAGAATTTTTTTGATATTTTCAAAGAAAATCCCATGGCTATAAAATGAACAATTCCACCAATTATTATTGCTTGAAGAAGATCATCCAAAATTATCCAAGCCAAAAAGAATGCAGACAGTGATGGGATAATTACAAAAAGTGCAATAATGGTACTTTTTAGAATAATTTCTGCCCTGGTTAGTTTATCTGTTTTTTTTTTCATCAGACAACGAATCTGCCATATTCTCTGACAATAAAAACCAAAGATACTTTATATTTGGCAAAAACTAATTTTTTCTGTTTGGCAAGCTACAAGGGAACGTATTCTAATGAACAATCATTGAACTTTGTAATTCCTATAATGATAATTCTCTTTCTTGGAATAATTTACGTGATGACTCAAAGATCAGGTTCAGGATTTGTTAGTTTCATTTTGATTGGCGTAGCCGCAATTACGATGTTTTATTGGGTAAAAGTTCTTAAAAAAATGACCAAAGATCAAAAACCTGCGTTTTCAGCAAGAGAACAAGAAGCGAAAAATTGGGTGTATGATCTTATCAAAGGTGACGGAGATTTTGTTTTTGTGGCCGAAGTTCCAGGGCCTGAGGATAAGATTATGGTAAGGCTAATTGATGGTGTTTTGTATGTTCGTGGTTCAGGAAATTTCTCAAAAGAAGTTCCCATTGAGGGATCAAATAATATGCAAATATTTGATTTCAAATATCGAAATGGTGTTTTGACCCTTCGAATCAAAAAAGATTAGAGACTTTTCGCTAATTCTAATTTTTGTGGCAAATATTTATCAGTAATATTTGTCAATCCATACTTTGAGAAGGCTTCAAGTTCAGCTTTTCTTTTTAGTCGCAAAAATACCTCAAGTTCTTTTTTCCAAATTCCATCCAGATATCTAGGATCTTTTTGCAAATCATAACATCGCTTAATGTCTGACTCAGTCATTGGAATGGTAGGAAGTTTATATTTTTCAATATCTGTAGCCCAGACTCCAACCCATTTTGCATCTGGAACTGTTAATTCTCTTAGATGTGCTGCGTTTGCAGAACCTGATTTTATCACCATAGCAATGTGTTCTCCATATACATCACCATCTGTAAGAATGATCACTGGAAGATTCATTTCATCATGTAACCTTTTCAAAAGAGTCCTCGTAGAACGTGGAGCTTGGCCTCCTGTATTAATAATAATGGACTTGAATTTTTTATCAACTTGCTCTTCAACAAACCGAGTAAACAATCCACCTTTTTCAATCGCAATTACAATTTCAGCGCTCGTATCAACTAATTCAGCTGTAGTCAGACTGGGTCCGATAGCATATCCATCCGGATGGTTTGACAAATTCATTGATTTTCCCTCATATCCAGGAATTGTATATTCAATATTCAAGTCACCAAAAATAGAACTGCGTTCTTCAGGAAAGATATGAAAATCTTCTCTAGGCCTAGAAGTTACTGCCTCTAAATCCACAATTATGTTATCGGATTCACTTTGGTCCTCAAAATCAATTTCAAAAGCTTGAGAAGAATAATAGATATCCCTTAAGGTAGACGATTTTTTTTCATTTGTTAATCTGTTTGCAAAAAATGCCAACCACATTAGCTGTGTAAAAGATCTTAATTGAGATGTATTTCTGGAACTCCTCAATGCCGAGGAATTTCCTAAGATGTACTGACGGAGTTTTTTATCATAAACAATGTTGCTTACGGATCTACTTGGAATGGAAAATTTTGGAAATTCACCTTTATCTAAATCATTGTATATTTTTGCACCGTGGCTTTTGAGCATTTCAAGAATATTTTTTTGTTTGTCTAGGGCTTTTTTACTTGCAGCCTTTATTTTACTATCAGTTTTTTTACTCATTCTCTATTGGTTTCTCCTCTTGTAATAATTTTTGAAAGTTGGGTTCTTTTTTCTTTCCTGCAAGTTCAGTACAGAACTGAGCAATCAAAGGAACATACTTAGCATAAAGATTTGCTCTCTTTTTTGCAGCCTCTGCTTGTCCTCTTTTATTCATAAACACAGATAATTTTCGAGCCATGAATTGAATAGCCAATCTCAGTTCTCTTTCAATTTCTTGCCTATCTGCAACATTTTCTTTTCCGGCTGTTTTGTAGGGGATTCTAGTTGAACAGATGTGTGATACAATAACTAATGGTGGATCTCCTTTGGCTTTATATCGACTCCAATCAATGTCATTAATTACTTTCAAAACAACATCACTTCCTTCGTCATAGAGTAATGGAATACGATTAGCAAATCGATAAACCTTGATTCCACGTGTACTGATTTCGCCACCATATGCTATTCCCATTTCAACAACAAAAGGAAATCCTGAATATGCAGATGCACTGCGTTGAATTACGGTGAGAAAATCTGGTTTGAAAAATTTCCTCATTCCTTTCTCAAGTGGTTCTTCTCCGAGGGGAGCAAGGCAGCTAGGATCAGGACCCATAAAGTCTTCGAATTTTTGTAATGAATCACTTAATTTGGCAAGTTCCTGATTGGTCATTGTTCCAATTCGTTTTTCAGGCTTGAATTTTGCAAATTCTGCAAATTTTACTGCCGTAGTTGGACCCACCCTTTGGAATTTTTTTGTCAAAAATGCAGTCAAAGTTTCGCCTTGAACTGTGTTTGTTAATTGTTTGTAGTATTGACTTTCTGGATCCATGTCTATCGATTTTGATGAGGAATCTCCAAAATCCCAATAGAATAATTTTTTATTTGGTACATCTAGGTCTTCAATTCTAATTTTATTTAGTTTCTCAAAATCCATTTTAAGAAATGACATTAAAGCAATTACAACTCTAACTTGCCTAGAAAGAGTCTTCCAACGTTTTCTAGCTTTTTCCATTATTGCCGTAAAACTTAGGTTCTTTTTTGAAAGGCCTAAATCTTTTCTAACTTTTTCAATCATTGCATCATCAATGGTTGGAATTTCAAATTGAGATTCAATCATCATTCTCCTAATTGTTTCTACATCTGTTCCATATGGATGAGGCCGAATGATGGTTGGGGGTTTTGGCATAGTGTTAATCATTCTAGGATATGGATATTTTTCCCCTTTAGGATCATCAAAAGTTATAGAAGCATATGGAGTAATAAGGGATGTTTGATATACATAATCTCTAATTTTAGATCCAGCTTTTGAATAATCTCCTTCTAGAAAAATACTAACAGAGAGACCTTTTCTTGCAACTTCTTTAGTTTTGTGTTTTAAAATAACAGGTTTATTTTTCTGAATGTCTAGCAACAATTCATATTCATTAGATATTTTTGCATCAGTAGAACTTTTTACTGTTACAGGTTTGTTTGTTGTTATTTGACCATAAAGAATTGCCATGGTTGCACCTAAACCAAACATTCCTCTGGCTTGTTTCAATCCAAATTTAGAACCATATAGAACAGTTCCAAATGCTAAAGGTACATGTTTAGATTCGATTCCTGGACCATTGTCTTTTACTGTCAAAATGTACTGTTTGGGATCTGGTTTTTCAGGGTCAACTGCCTTTATGGTTAAGTGAATATCAGGAAGAATTCCTTTAGCATCACATGCATCCAGGCCATTTTCCACAAATTCCCTTACTGCCGTATACAATGACCTCGAAGGATTACTAAATCCAGCAAGGTCTCTATTTCTATAAAAGAACTCACTTGGTGAGATTTGGTTAAATTTTTCCTTAATCGAAGACATTTTGATCTTCCCATAGTTTCATTTTTTCTTGTTTTCCACGTCTATTTGCTGCTTCTAACTTGCTGTAAACAGCTCCATGCATACTTCCACTTGATATTGATGAAATTGCATCCACTGCTAATCGCAGTTTGTTTGGGTCTCCAATTATTGAAACAGTTTTTCCATAAATTGAGATTAGAGTTCCACTTAAATTTTCCATGTTTCGTCTAGCCTTACCACCTTCTCCAATAAGTCTCCCTTTAATTCTTTCAATATTTGCACTTGATTTTCCTCCAAATTCGGTCAAATTAATAACATGTAAAGTATTTTCTCCATTGATTAAGGTCAATGCATTTTCTGGGGAGAATCCTCTACCGATTGCTGTTACAATTTCCATAGCTTTGAATGGTTCAACTTTTTCAACATCGTCAGTTGATTTTATTAAAACTTCCCCAGTGTCACCATCAACATCTAAAGTCACATAGCAAATCTGTTCAATTTTAGATTTTACAGTACCAGATTTCCCGATTAATACAGCTATTCGATCGTTTGGTATCCGAATTAATTTTTCAAAGATCATGATATCATTTCCTTAAACACATTTGTCGGATCATTAACACGGATTCCTCGTTTAGAAAAGAATCTAGTGATGTTATTAATATCTCTTTTAAGAAATTCTTGAGCATTAGGATGTCTAAGATCAACTGCAGAGCCAAGATCAAATAAAACTAGTCCATTGTCAGTTTTGAAAATATTATACTCTGAAAAATCACCATGAACTAATTCTGCCTTTGTGTATAGATTTTTTATTATTGAAATGGCCTGATTGTAATCGTTTTCATCAATTTGAGATTCCAGCAAAACCTTACATGGAGAGCCATTTTTACCCACGAATTCCATCGCAAGCACATTGCGAGTCAAATGGATAGGTTTAGGCACAGGTATTCCACAATCATAACATCTTGAAAGATTTTTGAATTCTTTTTTTGCCCATAGAAAAACCAAATTTCTGGTTCCTTTTTTTAATTTTGAAAACCTAGGATCTCCTAAAATATAGGCTTCTCGTTTTTTAAAATTCGAAGTACTTACCAAATAGATTTTTAATGCAACATCCACATTTTTTTCATCAACTGCCCAAAACACAACAGATTCCTTTCCTGCACTAATTGGACCATTAACAAAAGCGATAATATGATCAGTGATTAGTTTGTATAGTGTCATTACAGTTGGTTTATCTAAAACCTCATTGACTACTTTGCCTTTCTTAAAACCATCTTTAAGCTGTTTTTTCCTTGATTGAGAAAATATTTTTTCATCAAGTTTTGATTCTAGTTTTCTGCTAATATCATCTGACAATAATCAGTTTTATTCTTACTAGATAAAATGGATTTCTTTTTTTCGATTAATGATTAAAAATAAATGAAAACGTAATTCTAACTCCAACCATTTCTGACCTTACATTTTAAAAACAATTAGAAATGGAACACCTCCAATTACTTTAACTCCATTTTCAGAACCTACACCCAATTTTAATGAAAGTGTAATGGTATTTTTTCCAACCATATTGATTATTGAAGAACTTTTTAAAAGACTTTCAGCTTCTTCATCTTCAATTATTTTTTCTCCATAATAGCTTTTACTAATATTCATGTTTAACTGATCTTGAACAATATTTTTTCCTAAAAGATCAATGTCACAGATATTTAGCATTTGATTTTTTTGATAATCAGCAACTTTTACTGAAAATTGCATCATGCATATTTGCCCTTTAGAGTGGATTTGGCACCACAAGCTTCACAAATTAAAAAGGAGATTCTGTTTTCTTTTACAATTTTGGTATCTGGGCTTTTACAAGTAGGACATTCTAGATAGTCTTTGACATAAATTTGAAAAAGACGGGTAAAATCATCAGGAGCCCTTCTGCCTACAAACATGGCTTTATCCCCTAAACGTTCTGCAGGAACGGCAAATTCTTTTGAAAGATATTGTAGGACTTTATCTGGATCTCTACGGAGAACTTTAGGAAATTCTGAGAAATTTCGAAGGTAAGTTTTTTGGCCTTCCCACATGACGTCTACCACAGGCAATTCAAATCTTGCCGTGGACTCTTTTTTAGTATCTCCAATTTTATCCTGAATTCTTTTTAGTAGTATTTCATAGTCGGATTTGGTCATGTATTCTCAGAGCAGGGTCAACCCTATATGGGTTTTTGAAAAAGAGGAAACCTGTGGATTTTTAAGATTATTCCATTTTTCCTATTCGGAAAACATTAGTTCCACATTCTGGACATGTACCTTTTACGGCAGGACGTCCATTCTTTAGTTTAGTTTCTTTAGGATTTTTTATGTCCCTTTTAGCTCTGCATTTTACACAATATGCTGTTACCATTCTAAAAAAAGTCAATCTTTGTTCTATTTAGGAAGAGGCTGTGAAAATTATTTAACCACAGACTAGATGAGTGTAAATTTTTCACGAGTTTAGGAAAGAAGAAATCTAAGAAATTTCAATAAAAAATGAAAAATCTTTGTTTTTTTTAAAGAGAATCATGAAACTTTAAATTTTTTTTATTTTTTTTAATCTAGGATAAAATTATTGGCCAAATTACCAGTTATAAACACCCCAATTATACCAATTTTGAAATGGCATCAAAAAAAGGAATTGCAGTTACTATCATTATTTTGGCAGCAATTACTGCAGGTAGTTTTCTATTTTGGATAATTCCCCAGGAAAGCCAAATGTCATTAATTACAACAGATCATGAAAATTATCTTGATGGAACCAAAGAAATCCATTCAATTTTAGATCAAACCATTTCTACAGAATTTCAAAATTTAAAGGATGAACAAATAACACCTGATGAATATCTCCAAATTGCAGACGTTACGTTATCACAAGTTTCTTCAAAGATAAGTGAATTTGTTATATCAAAACCACCAACTGAATGGGAAGATAGTTACATTAGCTATATGGAGGCGTTGAGAAATTTCAATTCTTATGTGATTGAAACTAAAGTTTATGCAAATTTGGTTAAAGAGGGAAAAACAGAGCAAATGGAAGAATCATTGGCAAAAATCTCATCCTTAAAGTCTGAATCTGAAATGCTAATACGAAATTCAGATAATTCACGACCATGATAGCCTCAGACCTATCAATAATAATTTGACTAGTTGGAAATCGTTAAAAAGTAATTTTGTCATAATATAAAGAATGTCTCAAAAACCAAACAAGGTAGAAAAGGATGTTAGCGCATCAACCTCCAATAAGCTGCTTGTAATTTGTATAGACAGAGACAATGACGTTGGGGAAAAAGCAGGTATAATCACTCCTGTAATTGGACGAGATGCATGTATTGAAGCAGCTCAAAGATTGGCCTTAGAAGACCCTGAGGATGCAGATTCTAATTCCATTTTTGCTGCCATTAAAACATATGAAGATTTGATTAGTAAAGGATACCAGGCAGAAGTAATAACAGTAGCTGGAGTAAAAAGTCGAGGAGTTCAAGCAGATGAGAAAATACTTGAAGAAACTAAGAAAGCCCTAGAAAAATTTTCTGCAAATGGTGCAGTTATTGTTTCAGATGGGGAAGATGATGAAAGTGTAGTACCTGTAATTCAGAATATTCTTCCTGTTATTTCTGTTCAGAGGGTAGTTATGAAAGTTAGTAGAAGTGTAGAATATTCGTATGCAGTCTTTGGTAAATATCTAAAAATGATAGCATATGATACTAAATACTCAAAGTTTTTCTTGGGAGTTCCAGGAATTCTTTTGTTAATTGGTGGTATCGCTACGGTTGTCGGTTATACTACTGAAATTACTGCAGTGTTAGTTAGTATTTTGGGTGGTTCGTTTTTGATTAGAGCATTTGACATTGATAGAGCATGGTCTAACTGGGCAAAACCTACACCGATGGGGTTCATTCGAATTTTTACCATGGTAGCAGGAGTTTTGTTAATTTTGTCATCAATACCAGCTGGAATAAATTCAATTGATGTAAAATTATTAGAATCAGAAACTGAGATTCTTTCAGTTTTTTCCAATAAGGTGATCATAGGACAATTTGTTTCTGGGGCATTACCTATTTTGTGGATTGGTTTAGGGGCAATATTTGCAGGTATGTTGCTTAGTAATTGGATAGGAGGTATCCCCCGACAAATTAGTGATATTCTAAGGATAGTTGTTTTGGTGGCGTTGTATCCAACGGTATTCCAGTTTACTAACATTATGATAAATGATGAAAGTTCCTTCAGTTTGGTTCCCCCATTGTTAGGAGGCCTTGCTGCAACCTTGATTTCAGCCACGATTTTATTCAAAAAATACAGAAAACACAAGGATCAGGAAATGGTTTCAGATTAGATTGGAACAATTCCTGATGAATAGTTAATAATTTTAAAAAAACACTGATATTTTCAATACTTTAAACAATCAATGGTGATTTAGATTAACAAGGTAAAAGATACCATTTTTCAAATATCAGGTCTATACAAAATTTATTCAAAAAAACTTGAAAACGACATAAAGAGTGGAGATATTCCAAATCATGTTGCTCTAATTTTGGATGGGAATAGAAGGTGGGCAAAAAGACACCTTGCAATTACCAAAATGGGTCATTGGAGGGGAGCTGATGCAGTAGAAAATTTGCTAGATTGGTGTGAGCAACTCGACATAAAAATAATTACTCTATATGCACTTTCAGCGGAGAATCTAAATCGAAACGATGAGGAATTAGAATACCTCTATGAATTAATCCGTCAGAGACTTGAAAAGTTGTACCAAGATCCTAGAATTCACAAAAATAAGATGAGAGTAAAGGGAATTGGAAGAATTGAACTATTACCAGAATCTATAAAAGAAATTCTTCAACGATTAGATGATGCAACAAAAGGATATGATAATCATTTTCTCAATATTGCCTTGGCTTATGGTGGGCAATTTGAGTTAGTGGATGCAGTAAAAAAAATTGGAGAAAAAATTAAAGATGGATCCCTTAAGGTCAGCGACATTGACAAAAAAGAGATAGAATCAAATTTGTATACTTCTCATTTACCCCAATCATCACCAGACATGATTTTAAGAACCTCTGGCGAAAAAAGGTTAAGTGGATTTCTAATGTGGCAAAGCGTTTACAGTGAATTAGTTTTTATGGATATTTTTTGGCCCGAATTTAGAAAAATTGATTTGATGAGAGCTATTAGAACATATCAAGAAAGAAAAAGGAGAATTGGAAAATGATAGAAGAAACATCAGCTGGAGTAGTTTTGTTCAGAAAAGAAAATGAAAAAATTTTGTTTTTGTTACTTCATTATCCTTCAGGACATTGGGATTTTGTAAAAGGAAAAATGGAGAAAGGCGAATTGGAAAAAGAAACTGCCATAAGAGAAACCCAAGAGGAAACAGGAATAACAGATGTAAAATTTTTAGATGGATTTGAAGAGTGGATACAATATAACTTTCAATTCGAAGGAGAGCTTGTTAACAAAAAGGTAGTTTTTTTTCTAGGAGAAACAAAAACTAGGGATATAAAAATTTCTCATGAGCATTTGAACTTTACATGGATGGATTATACCACTGCTATGGAGAAAACAACTTTTGATAATGCAAAAACTGTCTTGTCAAAGTCCTATGATCTACTTTCCAAAACTTTGAAATTGTAAATCCTTTGCGGTTTTAATAGGATTTTTAGAATTTAGAATGGTACGTCCCACAATTAAATAATCCGTTCCAGCAGAAATTACTTCGTTTGCCTTTCCCCCTTGAGTTCCAACACCTGGGGAGTATATACTCAAATTTTTTTCTGCTTGTTTTTTACAGTAGGAAATAATTTTTGGAAAAGTTGCACCAACAACAATACCATCTACTTTGGATTTTAGAGCCCAATCTAGAAATAATTGGAATAATTTTTGTTTTTTTTTCATTCTAACTTCCATGTCATAGGATAATCTAGCCTCAGGAGCGCTCATATGGCATAGGGTAATTACTCCTTTTTCCTTTTTGTGAGAGATTTTTACAAGATTGTTTAGACTATCAAATCCCATTATTGGATTTGCAATTACAGCATCAAATCCTAAATCCCATAAATTTTCAGCAGTTACTCTATTGGTGTTTCCAATATCATTTAGTTTAATGTCAGCAATTGTTTGTATTCCATGTTCGTGAGCTGTTTTGTTAATTTTAGAAATTTGTTTTGATCCCAGTGGTAATAAAAGATGAAAATTAAGTTTAATTCCACAAAGATATGGATGAAGTTTTTTAATATTCTGAATTGTTTTGGATTCTAAATTCTTTATTGAACTGTCATAATCATTTGCAAGAATTACCCCGCCGTTGCTTTTTGAGATTTTGGAGATTCTAGTTTTGAAGGTGGCCATAATCAACTAGGGGATGAGTGTCTTTTAGTTTTATAATTTTCACATAAGAATATCCATGTTCAGATGGATTTTTCACAAAGGATGGCTCAGAATTGTTATTTGAAAATTTTAAGAATGGTTTTTTGGGATCATCATCAAGAACCACGTGACAAAAATATGATGTTCCTTCTTCAGTGAAATTCATGAAAACACCTACTAGCCATTTATCATTGTGGGGAAATAGAAACAATGGGAAGGGATTTTCATCAAATCCCCAGGTTAACTTTGCAAGACTAGCCAAATCCTCAAGCTGAATAGGTTGATATCTGTCGGCAGTTCCATTTCCTGGTTTTAGAGTATCTGGAAGTGATTTAATTCGAACAATTGGAGAATAGAGCCTACTAGTATCAGAGGTGGAATCTACAATTTCTGTTTGCTCTTTTCCACCTCTTAAAGCATAACAGAGATAATGACCATTATGTTCAAGTGGAGTATAATACACAATAGGTTTTTCTTTTAGAATATCCATTTGTACTGATAAAATTTTTCTTCCTTCATGATCATGAAGAAATGAAATACGAGGAGCACGCTCCAAAGCACAAACTAATCTTGAAAATTCTAAAGTAGAGGAAACTTGAATGTAACGAGGTAATTTGTCCACAAGAGTTTTTTGCGTTATACTAAATTAAACTTACCCAAACTTTTTCAGGCTAGATTCTTCTATCAATTACATCATTAATGGCTGGGCCTGTTCCAATTATTGTTACAGGTGTTTTTAATTTGTCTTCAATGTTTTCAATGAATGATTTTGCTTCATCAGAAATTTCTGCGTAAGATGTTTTTCCTGCGCAGGCTGGAAAAAGTACATCTAACTTTGTAATTGAAATTTGGGTTGCACTGTTAAGCATTATTGCACGCCTAGCTAAGTCAAAATCAAAATCAGCTGCACGTCGTTGTCTTCCTGTAACCGTTCCAAATTCTGACCATCCTTTTTTCTCTGCCTCTTCAAGTGACAGTTCGTTTGCCAAAGGTCCGGTGCCTACACGAGTAACATATGCTTTGAAAACAACAATGACTTCATCTACGTTTTTAGGCCCAAGCCCAACATCAGCACAAATTCCAGAGGCAGTAACATCTTTTGAAGTTACAAAGGGGTAGGTTCCATGCCATAATGATAGGAATGTTCCTTGAGTACCCTCGACTAGAACATTCTCCTTTTGAGAAATCGCAGAGTTTACTTCGTCAGGCACATCAATAATTAGAGAAGATAATACATCTACCTCTTTTGCCATTTTTAATACTCTCATGGCTCTATCTGCATTTGCAGGACCAGTTCCTGAGCCTGTACTACCAATTTTCTCTTTTAATTCTCCTTTTGAATCACTGGTAAGGTGTTTTTCTTCAATTATTCCACAATTTTTATCGACAAATGATCTTCCCGTTGCGCCAAAATCCTGAATTTCCTTTAAGAGAACATCTGGATTAACTACTACACCTGGTCCAACCATGACCTTGGCATTTTTATTTAAAAAACCACTTGGAAGCATTCTAACTTTGTAGACTTTGTCGCCATCTCGAATTGTGTGACCAGCATTTGGGCCCGCACCTCCACGGACTATGATTTTTGGATTATCTTTGATGGCAAGATAGGAAATAATTTTTCCTTTTCCCTCATCACCAAAAAAACCACCGACAACTACTGTAGACGTCACAATTCTGAACTGAAATCCCGTTTATTTAAGCTAAAGTGGTTGCACATGATTTATTATCAAACAACCAATGGAAGTAGAACGATGGCTGAACCAAATTACGCCGGAAACATTATTGTGATCTTAGCTAATCTTCCAGATTTTCTTAGAACACCGATTTTGAAAAAAAGAATGATGGAATTTTTTGAAATGCCAGATCTTGAAAGGAAACAATTAATCAATAATGCATTGGAGGCAGGTCCAACAATTCCATTTCCAAATTTTGCAAAATTGTTCAAGACTTGGTTAGAGATACTAACCACATTGCCCGAAGACCAGAGGAGTGGATTATTTTCAGCATATGTTGATGAGATTTCTGAGCATCCGCAGAAACTAATTACTTTTAATTTAGACGGAATTTTAGAGATTTTTCTATTATTGGATAACGAAAAACAAAACATTATTTCTCAATCGGTTAAAAAAATTATTGACAATTTAGAGGATGAAAGGAAAAGAAGATTGTTACTAGTTATTCCAGATAATGCTCAAGCACACTTGAAATTTTAAGAGTTTGGATTCTCGTCTGGTTTTCGATTATCTTCATTTGTATAGTCAACAATTTCCCCTTCTGGAGTAAGAACACCTGCAAAGATTTTTTCATGTTTTTTTAATAGTTTTCTATGATCTGGCATTGACATATCTAGCCTCATTTCATTCATTACCATTACCCTGTACTCCTTCCATTCAGTCCAGCATTTGTTGCAAACTGGATATTTACTGGCAATTGGGTCTAATTCTTCGCTATCAGAAATTGGATTCTTACATTTAGTGCAGGTTTGACTCATGTATTGAAGCAAGAATGAACTCTTTTTATCTTTTTTTAAAGAAATTGTAAATAATTTTTTGAAAAGATTAGAAATTTACCTTTATTCTTTCAAGATGTTTAACTCTAGGAAATTTATAGAATCAAACTTGCTGTATCATGATTGACTGAAGACAGCAAAAAAGTACTTCCTAAAGACCTTGGGTCGGATTACAGCTTGCCTGGTAGACTTGAAGAAGGCAATTCAGAGAATTTTGACGTATTATCTTCCAAACCAAAATCAAACAACAAAGCCATTTTGGTATTTGTAGTAGCTTTTGCGATTGTTGCAATTGGATTTTTTTCATTTTATTTTATCAATCAAAGTGAAATTGATTCTAGAATAATTCAGAACAGAATCAATGATCCTGAAAAAAAATTGGTAAATCAGTATGGTGTGGGTCAATATGGCAGTGACCATGCTCATGCCGCAATTGCAGTTTTTGTGGAGGGAGAACAGCTAAACTTTGGTCTGCAACAGTTTCAGGTTACAAGTAGATACATTCACTTTGAGAATCACAATCCTTACCAAATCCACAAGCACGCAACAAATGTTCCATTGGAGATGTTGTTTGCATCTATTGGAATAAGGGTAACATCAGATTGTATAATATTGGACTATGGAGAATCTACAGAGATTCCAAAAGGTCAATTCTGTTCAGAGAAAGACCAGTCTTTGGTGTTTTATGTTAATGGTCAGGAATACCATTCAGATATTTCCCAATATGTAATTGAGCATAATGACCGAATACTGATATCATTTGGCGAGACTGAATCAATATCGATGCAACTGGCATATTTGGATTCATTGAGGATCTTTGATGTTCCAAAGAAGACTCCACAGTATTCTGGAAATGAAATTACTGTCTGAATGTAAAGTAATAATAATTAACAAAAACAAAATTAACTGTGAAGATAAAATGCCCCAAATGCAACGAAAACGCGGAATTGGCCATGGACTTTTCCGTGGTTACATGCGAACACTGTGATCTTGATATGAGTTATGGGGAATATGTAAAATTTGTAGCTCACAATGAAAAAAAATACTCTGACATTCTTGGTGATTATACTGGAAGCACTGAGGGGCAAACTGCTGGATCCTTGGATGAATGGGATTAACAAATAGAAAAAAGGTCCATCAGATTAAAATAATTAGTTTTAGCAATTTCTAAACAGAATTGGAATTTTTAGTGGAAAATATTCTGAACCTTGTGGGGTTTTTGGTAGGATTGGTAATTGGAGTTGTATCAATAATTGGATACAGAAACACCGGTAGTCCAACCTTGTTTAGATTAGCGATTGCCTTTTGTTCTATTAGTGCAGGATTTTTTGTGATATGGGTGGGATACATGGTAGAAGATTTGGTAATAAAGTCAGGCCATTTAGAAAGATGGATACAGACTCTTGGTATTGCAATCCAAACAGTAGGATACTTTTTCATTGCATTTTCGCATAGTATTAAATCTCTTTTTCCAAAATCTAGATACTTTAGATCCGTTGGAATTCTTCCGTTATTCCTTGTATCTTCAGTACAAATAGAACATATCTTTAGATCAGTTTCTTTTATTTTGCTTGCATATGGTGCAATTGAAACCACTTTATCTTATTTTGAAAATAGAAACAAAGGAGCAATCTCAGTTGCAATCGGCCTTTCACTTTTAGCGTTAGGTGAATTTTTGGGTTGGTATTCATTTGTCTTCCCAGAATCAATTTTGTATTTTGTATCAATGATTATCAAAATTGCAGGATTGATTGCTCTATTTATCCCAGTTAGTAAGATACCTCTAACCAAAATAAAATTTGATGAGAGTTTTGATTAATCTGGGAAATTAGGCTCAGTTTTTTTAGAATTTCATATTTGTCAAATTCTTTTATCTTTTTGGTATATTGGAAAATAGCATGTCACTATCATAGAAATTATTATGATAATTAACAGAGGAAAATGGTAGAATATCGCACCCATATGAAAATAATTGGAGATATACTTTCAACTACCCGTGATGATCTGCAAGACGATGATGGTGCAACAGTAACTTATCTAATTAGGAAAGCAAATGTTTCGCATTCAAGAATATCAAGAATATTAAGAGTTTTAGTATCTCAAGGATTATTAGAAAAAGTAGATGCACAAGGTTCACGCAAATATAAAATCAGTCAAACAGGAAGAGAGTTTTTGCAAGCATATCACAAATTTAGTGGCTTTGCAACTAATTTTGGGTTGACTATCTAATCTTCTGGTTCCTCAGTTTCATCTGAATCATCATCAAAAGCATCCTCGAATTCATTGTCTTCATACTCTGATGATTCACTTAGCATTTTAGAACAGTAGTGTCTTTAGATTAAAAACTTATTCAAATGAAAATGAATAATTAAAGAACAAAATAAGAAAAACCAATTGAAAGTAAAATGTGACCAAGAGGGTATTGAAAACTCCCTCAAAGTTGTAAAAAATGGTGGAATTGTTGTTTTTCCAACAGATACAGTTTATGGAATGGGATGTGATCCTTACAACAAAAAATCAGTTGATAAAATTTATCAAATCAAAGAAAGGCCAAAATCAAAACCATTTCCCCTTTTAGCATATTCAATGGATGTTGTATCTGAAATAATAGAATTCGATAAGATTTCAAAGAAAATTGCTGAAAGATTTTGGCCAGGACCCTTAACGTTAATTTTAAAATTAAAAGATGAGCAATTAAAAAATTCTCTAAATCTAGAAGACAAAATAGCAATACGTGTTCCAAATAATCAATGTTTATTGGATCTTTTGAAAAATTGTAAATTATTAGTTGGAACTAGCGCAAATATTTCTGGAGAAAATTCATTTACAAATTCTCAAGAGTGCTATCAAAAAGTACAAGATTTTGATATTTTTTTGGATGGTGGAGATATTAAGAATGGCGTGGAATCAACAATTCTAGAAATGGACCAAGGAAATTCAATTTTTCATAGGATTGGGGCCTTGAAAGAAGAGGAGATTATGGAATCCATTTGAATTTATTAATTACCTGCGCTAGACACCTGGAACCTGAAACCAAAGAAGAGATAGCAAGAATTTTGGAAGAGCTAGGCGATTCTGAACCCAAAATAGTGATAACCAGTATGTCAGGAATCCTGACTGCAGAGACGGAGTTAGATCCCTTTGTGGTAGTAAGAAAAATTCACGAGTCAATAATTGAAGAACCTTGGAGTATTAGATATTGTCTTCGAATAATTCCCATACAAAAAGTATCAGATACTAACATTGAGGATATTGAAGAAAAAGTTTCAGAATTGGTAGATTCAATTTCAAAGGAAGAATCTTACAGAATATCCATTGAAAAAAGAAATTCAGATATCTCAAGTAAAGAATTGATTACCAAAGTTGCAGATAAAATCAAAAACAAGGTATCATTGGAAAATCCAGACAAGGTTGTTCAAATAGAGATTTTGGGGGCAAGAACAGGAATTTCAATTCTTAAAAAGTCTGATATTTTAAGTGTTGAAAAAACTAAGCGAAGTTTATCTGACTAGAATAGCCCCTTTTTCAATCAATAAATCTTCCAAAGGTGTCTTTGAATAAATGGAATCTAATTGTTTTTTGGTTATTTTGAAGTGTTTTTTTAAAAAGGATGAATTATCTTTAGAAAAAATTTCTGTAGTAAATGGATTTAATTTTTGATAGAGCTTATCCAATATTGCTTTGTTTCCTATTGCTATTAAGATAAAATTATTGTTTGGTTTAATTCCTGCAGAAATAATCGCGTCAGCAATTTGTTTTGTGGCTGCAAAACGCATCAAAATGTCTGTTTCAAGTTTGTTTGAAAGTAAAATATCTTCCTTCTCTGAAGTTGTAGATATCGAAAGGATTTTTTTTAAATGGTATGAATTTAGAATAAATTTACTTGAAATTGCTTGAAATTTAATTTTAGGAAAGTCTTTTCTAAGGCCATCAAGAAAAGAAACATCAATTTCCTTGCTTCCTTTTATCTCTACTATCTGAATTAATTTTCTTCCATTTTTAATTACAATTTTTTTATTAGAACCTCCATGAATTATTGGTATAATACTTACTAGGTCACTATTTTTAATTTGAGTCAATTTTCCCTCCATGGAAGAAGAATCAGCCCCGTTAATTGCTATCAAAATGTTATTTGTATCCAGAGTGGGCGTATTTTTTGGTTTAATCTCTAAGAGCAATTCTAGTAATTTTTCAATAGTAATATCATCTATTTCAATTTCTAATTGGTCAGTGGAAAATAGTTTTTTTGCTCCACCTACTAGTTTTACAGTTACCATAGTTTGGATTACTCTGGTTAGGAATTTAATTTTTTGAAAAACTATTCAGTTTTTTCTTCTGCTTTGGCTTTGGTTTCAGGAACATCTACTGGTTCTTCGCCAATTTCAATGACATCCTCTTCTGCCTCAGGAGCTGAAATTTGCTCTTCTCCAGTTTCCTCTATTGGAGTGCTTTCATCCTTTGAAGAATCTGCTTTGGCTTCATTTAGTTCCTGTTCATAATTTTCTTTTTTAATAAATTTAGTAATATATCCAGCAATTTCATTTTTTAATCCCTTTGAACGAATGATTGTCAAATCTCCTAGTAGTTTTTTATTATCAGTAAAATTTTCTGTGAATTTTGATTTGTGTTGATCTAGTACTTCGTATGAAAGACGCTTTATTCTATCCACTATTCAAATGCTAGACTGGGGTTTTTTATACCTATATTCCAAGAAAATTTTTTGAATTTGTCTCCAGTATTGATGCCATTTCATCATACTTTTTGTTTAAAATTTTTGAAGAACAGAAAACCACGCTTGGAATAAAACCGATTTGGGCAGATTTCATTTCAAAACACCTTGAGAATCTTACCGGACCGTCTGTTTCTACAAGAATTTTATCTTGTTCTGTCTTTGTCAATAAAGTCTGTTTATCGTTTGCATATACCATAACAGGTCCATATGAAACAAAAAAATTCATATCCATTGCCTTTTGCAGTTGTTTCTTGTTCCCGTCAAACCAATGCAGCAACGCGTGTTTTGCCTTATAAGAAGTCATTATTTCAAAAACATCATCAAGACTTTTTCTTGAATGAATCGATACGGGTTTGTTGTATTTTTCTGCAATGGATAAAAGGGATTCAAAAACGTGGATTTGATTTTTTTTATCTTCATTTGAATTAACATATGTTGGATCTAAACCTATCTCTCCAATTCCTGAAACAATATCAGAGTTGTCTTGTATCAAATTTAGCATTTGATCTAAATCATCATTTGCACATTCAGGATGAATTCCAATAAAGGGCAAAATCAAATTACTCTTCTTAGCTATTTCCAGAGTTCTCCTAGAATTATCACAATCCATAGAGACACAACAAGCCTTGATTTGCATAGCTTCCATTCCTTTGATTATATGATTTAGATCCTCGTGATAATTTGGATCGGATAAATGAATGTGAGAATCAAATAACCAAGTCATTATCTTGTAATTTTAAAAGTAGTCTGTATAAATCGATTTCTTGGTGATATTTTTTCACTCATAATCTTTTATCATGATACACAAAAAATCAAAGCAATGAAATCATCTGAATTGGGCCTATCTGCAATGTATAGAATTTTGAAAAAAGCCGGTGCAGAAAGGGTAAGTGACGAATCAGCTGATGAGCTACGCAGAATTATAGAGGATGTAGCAATCGATATTGCAAAAAGTGCAGTAGATATGTCGTCTCATGCAGGACGAAAAACAGTCAAAGCAGAAGACGTAAAACTTGCATCAAAACCGTTTACCAAATTCTAATCTAAAGAGTTTAATTATTCATTTTGTGTTTTTCAAAACGGTACTCTGGCAGAACGGTTATGCGTGGGCCTGCAAAGCCTATACAAGGGGGTTCGACTCCCTCGGGTACCTTTTTTGATAACTCACTCGACTATCACTTTGCCTGCCATCCAGGGATGCAAGGTACAAAAGTAATCAAAAGAACCCTTTTCATCAAAAGTGAAGCTGAATTTTTGTTCTGGATCCAAATGTCCACTATCAAATAGCGGGGTAGGGCTTCCATAAATTCCAGAAGTCACACTATGAAAGGCGACATCTTCATTTTTCCAAGTAATTGTTTGGCCTTGTTTTACATTAGATATTGATGGTATGTAGCAAGAATCGGTTTCCTCACAACCTGGACGTGATACTTTGGTGGGCATTATAACATCAGCCTCAATAGTATTTTGTGACTCTTCTGGTTTGTTTTCCTCCTCACCTGCAGGATAGGAAACAGCTATTACTGCTAGTAACACTACCAAAATTATTCCAATAGATATTATTATTTTTTTCAAATCAAATCACATTTAGAACCAAGTTATTATGTAATGTCTTCACTCTGCTCTTTAAATATCAAACTTGTTTTTTTCTAAAGAAAATCTGCAATACATAATAAAGTGTAAACGAGTTTATCGTATTTTTCATCCTTCCCAAAAAATAATTTCAAAATTACTTTGTTTTGTTACAGGTAATTTAAAAAAATTCAACAATTTCTCAGGTAACTCAAAAAATGAAAATTTTATCAGCAATCATCATAAACACATGGAATGCAAAAG
>JAOTXZ010000011.1 GCA_029862085.1 Candidatus Nitrosopumilus sp. | reverse complement strand
AGAAAGAAGCTCCAAAGAAAGAAGCTCCAAAGAAAGAAGCTCCAAAGAAAGAAGCTCCAAAGAAAGAAGCTCCAAAGAAAGAAGCTCCAAAGAAAGAAGCTCCAAAGAAAGAAGCTCCAAAGAAAGATTAGTTTTTAAATTTAATAATTTTGGTATTCTGTCACTCTAATTGATACAAGTCAAGTTTGCAATCAATACTACAATCCGGATTTGACCAATCAAGAGTATCTTCTTGTGGGATTATTCCTAATGGATCATAGTTTTCAAACTTTGTCATTCCCTGAATTGAAGAAAGCATTACGATTTTTGATTCTTCTGAAGAAGACGTTTCCAAACCAACTTGGGAATTATTTTCATTTAATATCCCACTAGTCATATTTGTGATAGAATTTAATACTCCCACAGGAATGTTTTCTCCTGCCACATATAGAATTGAACGCTTTACGGAATTTGGAAAGGTGGTTCCATAAAGCATCTTGAGTGAATCCCGGAGTGCTTCTTCAATATTTTGTCCTTCTTTACTAGATGTTATGATATTTGTTTCAGTAGAAATTTCAGATGAATGAAGGGAGTTTACTACTTTTATCACGGCTGAATTGGCAATTTCATAACAGGCTGATGTGCTTAGATCAGGATTACTCTCCAAAAGTGAGTCATTATCCAAAACTATCGTACAATCTGAATCTGCTTTGAGTCTTTTTAGAGATATACCAGAGTTGAAAATTCTATCTTTTTCATATTTGAAGGGCATAATGGCAAAGGACATAAGCCCAACATTGGATTCTCTACATATTTCAGATACCACAGGGGAAATGGCTGAGCCTGATTTTCCTGCGAGGTTGGCCATTATGATTACCGTTGAATATTTTGAAATTCTTGACTTGATATCTTCAGAAACTTTGTAAGTTGAACCTCGAATCAATTGAACTGAAGGGTTCACAATAGAGTCAGTTGAGACTTTGATAGTTTGACATTCTACTTGTAGATCTTTTTGATCGTTGCTAATAATCAGACAATCCGAATTTACAATATCTTTAGCTTGAACTGCTAGTTTTGAGCCTGCACCGCCTAAACCTACGACTAAGATCGGTTCCTTGACTTGAAAACTCATTCTATGACCTATTCCATCATTTAGATAAAAAACCTTCTTACGTTTTTTTAATCAAATTTCAGATCTAAAAAATTTAACTCAAATATCGTAATTTTGACTTGGCATCGAATCTTAATCCTAATTGGAAATTATTTTCCTTCTTTGTCTAGATAAGGAATTGTCTAGTCAACTTACCTTCTAGTTACTTTCTGATTTTAATACTAGCCAAATTATCTTAATTCAGAGATAAAAAAATGAAACAATTTGTTGTTCTTTATTATGCTCCTGATTCGGCCATGGAGAAAATGCAAAATTCTAGTTCTGAAGAAATGAAAAAAGGAATGGAAGAATGGATGAAATGGGCTGAAAAATGTGGAGAACACCTAGTTGAGATGGGAAATCCGCTTGGGAATGGACAAGAGATCAACCCATCTGGCGTTTCACAAAGTCAAAAGGGAGTTGTAGGATATTCTATTCTACAGGCTAATGAAATGTCAGAAGCAGAAGATTTGCTTAAGGGACATCCTCATCTCGGCTGGACTGATGGTTGTCAAATTGAAATTCTGGAAAAAATGCCCTTACCAAAAGATAATTGTTAAATTTTAAGAATGACGATTAGAAAGGGTTAACTTTGCCAAAGTTATTTTATTATAATTGAGTGGTAAAACTAAACTTTTCATTTTCTTTCCTTTGCTGATTTTAGTCAGTGGATTTACTTTAATTGTAAACGCACAAGATGAACCCCCTGCCAGTATAGATGCTAATACCAACAAAAGTTTCTATGATTACGGCGAGATGATAATTGTTAATGGTAAAATAAAAAACTATGATACTAATGTTCATTCTAATTTCACATTGGCCTATAATGTTACAAATCCCAAAGGGGATATGGTAACTTCTGGACAGACGGCACCAAATCCTTATGGTTCTTTTAGTTTTAATTTTCTTGCGGGCGGAGATCTCTTTGAGCTAAGTGGTAGTTATCCAATACAATTGTTCTTTGGTTCAATTGAGGCTGAAATTCCAATGTTTTTGAGTGGGGGAGAATCTGTAGCGATAGATGTCACACCTCCAATAATTTTACAACCCAGTGACATTGTAGTTGAGGCAGAAACCAGTGACGGAGTTACAAAAGTTACCTTTGATGTTACCGCAGAAGATGATTTTGATAAAAAAATTCAGCCTATATGTAAACCCAATTCTGGTTACTTGTTTGGTATAGGTGATACTATAGTAAAATGTACTGCAAAAGACTCTGCAGGACATTTTGCATCTCCTGTCTCCTTTACAATTACTGTAAATCCTCCAGGAACAATTATTCCTAATTGGGTGAAAAATGTAGCAGCATTCTGGTGTGAAAATGAAATTGATGATGACTCCTTTGTAGAAGGAATTCAATATCTTATTGATAACGGCATTATTGTAGTTCCGGCAACTTTTGAGGGTTATGGTGGTTCTCAAGAAATTCCCCAATGGGTAAAAAATAATGCTTGTTGGTGGTCTGATGGATCGATTACAGACGGAGATTTTGCATATGGGATTGAATATTTAGTTAGACAAGGAATTATTCGAGTCTAGCTTTTTCTAAATTAATTTTGAAATTATTTTTTGGGAAGGATGAGAATAACGGACCAGATTCACACAATGAATAAGCGCACTAGAAATAATCAAGGGATCGTTCTGGTCCAAAGCTGGATTAGTTTTGATTACAGTTAATGATTTCTTAGAAATTATCGTGTCTGGTTTTGTGAAATAAAATTAAGTTGTACGCATGAAATCTACATTCTTCATGATAATCTCTACTAGGATTTTGAAATTATTTTTCCAACAAGGCTGTGCAAGGTAACATCAATAATCTCCACATTTTTAGTCTGCCCCATCTTTACTTTGTCATCTACACGAATTGGTTTGTATGCAAAATTCCTTCCTTTGATTCCTTCGTCTGTTTTCTCATCAAACAATACCTTCCCTTTCCAACCAATCCATTTTTGATTATTCTTTAGGGCGATCTGATTTATAACATCAAAAATTTCCTTACTTCTCTTTTTTACTTCTAAAGCATCTATTTGCTCCCATTCAGAAGCTTCTGTACCTGGTCTTGCGCTATACTTTGAAAGATTAACTACATCAGGTCTTGTTTCTTTTAACAATTCTTTTGTTCTCTCCAAGTCCTCATTTGTCTCAGAAGGAAAACCAACTATAATATCAGTGGAAATTGTAAATTTAGGAAATCCTTCTCGCGCTTTTTTTACAATATCTCTGAATGTCTCAACAGTATGCCCTCGTTTCATATCGTTTAGCACCTTATCACTACCACTCTGTACGGGGATATGGAGAAACTTGAAGACTTTATCATTCTCAAATGACTTTATCAAAGAATTCTTTATTCGGGCCATGTACATGGGATTCATCATACCTACTCGAATCTTAAATTCATGGGGAATATCTGCAACTGTATCGATTAGAGTAGGTAAATCTGTATTGATATCAAATCCATAACATCCATTGTCCGTTGAGGTTAACCAAACTTCTTTACATCCATCATTGATTTCAGTTTGGACTTGCCTTACAATATCGCCAATTCTATAACTTGACAAATCACCTTTGGATAGTTTTGTCTGGCAAAAGGTGCATTCGCTCATACAACCACTTGCAATCTCTACTATTCCTACCACGGGATTCAATCTTACCTTTGGAAGTCCAACTTTAGATAGGTCAGAGTTCTCCAATGCAATTTTCTTTGTCCCCTTTAAGGTAGAATCTATTACTTGAAGGGTTTTTCCAAGGGAATTGGGTCCCAACATACTTGCATTCTCTGAGAATTTCTCCACAGTAGATTTTTCAGCTTTTGGAAGACAACCGGCGACCACGAGGGGTTTGGTTTTTAAGGATTTTATTCGATGAATCATTTTATTTGCAGTCGCATCTTTAACTGAGCAAGTCACTACGATGTTCAAGTCAGACTCTGAAGAATTATCAACTAAGGTGTGTCCGCCATTTAAAATCAATCCGGAAATCATCTCTGAATCTGAAAAACTAGCAGAGCACCCGTAGGCTTCGACAAAAATTTTTGCCATGGTTTATCCAAACAAAGAGTCGATTTCTTTGTTACTCATTAGTTTCTTTGAGACGACTAGTTCTCTTATTGTTTTTCCAGTCTTCAAAGATTCTTTAAACAATTCTGCAGATTTGAGATATCCAATTTTTGGTGTAAGAAGAGTAACAATAACCGGGCTGTTTTCAATGTCTCCTTTCAGTTTTTCTCTATTTGCAGTTAATCCATCAATTAGGTTTTCAGAAAATATTGGCAAGAAATTTTTTAACATGTCGGTGGATTCTAACATACACTTTAACATTCCAGGTAACATTACATTTAGCTCAAATTGACCTGCTTGGGCTGCATTAGAAACAGCTGTGTCATTTCCAATTATGTTAAAACAAATCATATTCATACACTCTGCTAATGATGGGTTTACCTTACCCGGCATAATTGATGAGCCTGCATGAACTGCAGGTATGCCTAGCTCTGCTAATCCTGCTATTGGTCCTGAGGCCATTAATCTAATGTCATTTGAAAGCTTGTTGATTTCAATGGCCAAGTTACGTAATGCTCCAGAAAGATTTGATACTGCAAATTTACTTTGCAGTGAATACTGCATATCTTTTTCGGGTTTTATTGGAAGTTTAGAAACTTTTGCAAGTTCTGATATGGCAATTTTCCTGTATCCTCTGGGAGTATTGGCGCCTGTTCCGACAGCAGTTCCCCCAAGTGCAACATATTGTAATTCTTTTTGAGCTACAATAATTGAATTTTTTGCTTTAGAGATAGATGTAACATATGCTGCAAACTCATTTCCAAGGGTTACTGGAAGAGCATCCATCAAATGAGTTCTTCCAATTTTTTTAAATGAGGAGAATTGTTTTGATTTTTTTGTTAATGATTTGATTAATTTATCAATTGCTGGGATTACCTCTTTGAGATTCATTAGAATTGCCACATGCATTGCAGTAGGGTATGTATCATTACTTGATTGTGACATGTTTACATGATCATTTGGATGGAGGTGCTGGTATTGCCCTTTTTTCTTGTGAAGTGTTTCTAATGCAACATTTGAGATTACTTCATTTGAGTTCATGTTAAATGCAGTTCCTGCACCAGAATTTATCATATCTACTACAAATTGATCAATGTATTTTCCAGCTAGTATTTTATCACAAGCAGTTACAATTGCTTTTCCTCGTTTTGTATCTATTGCTTTTGTTTTCATATTTGCAATAGCTGCTGATCGCTTTATCATTACAAAAGAATTAATCAGATTCCTATGAGCTCTATTCCCTGTGACCTTGTATTGTTGAATTGCTCTTCCAGTAAAGGCGCCATAGTATGCATCTGAAGGGATTTTGACTTTTCCAAGAGAATCTTGATCTAACCGAAATTTCAAGTCCATTAGTCTTTATTTTCCCCATATTCATTGTTTTTCAGGATTATTCATAAATTCATACAATATCTGTAATGGCAATTATTATATAGGAATCCCTAGTCATCGTGCTTAATGAATAAGCGTACTAGTATGCTCTTTAGTATCGCAGCAGTAGCTGTAATGGGAGTAACCTTATTCGGAAGCACATACACACAAACCCAGATTGCTGGTCAATCTCTTGACGTATCAAAATTAGATGTTGATGTCATGGAGAAAATCCATCAGATGGGTGGTTTACAGCTTGTAATGCCTCAAGCATTTGCAGAGACTGATTGTGGCGTGTTAGAAAGCTCTGGACGTAATGTCGTAGAGTTCAATTTGGAAGGGTATAGTGTTGAGCTACCAATTATGGGCGGCAAAACTTTCAATGCCATGACCTTTAATGGACAGGTCCCAGGACCAACATTAAGAGTTACACAAGGTGACGTTGTAAAGATGACTCTACACATTCCAGATTGGGAAGTTACCGGTCACGGTAATGACATGCACGCATCACAAATTTCTGCAGGCGCATTTGAGTCTGTCAATCCTGGTGAAACAAGTCAGTATTGTTACATCGCTGAAGCAGCAGGTATTTTCAAATACCATTGTTCTGGTGTTAAACTAGTTGGTATGGACCAACACGTACTTTCCGGCATGTACGGAATTGCAATCGTTGATCCAGCCAATGGATACAAGAAACTAATGGTAGAAAAGACCAGTGGTAGCGGTGAACTTGACAGAAAGTTCTATTCTGCTGATGCATTAGAGTTCCAACTCCAATACAATCAGTTGTACCTTACACCTGAAGGCAATTATGATGCAGGAGCAATGTTCCAACATCATAACACTGCAACAGTTGTTAATGGAATGCAATTTGGTTATGTACCAAACATGGCTCATAACCTACTTGTAAATGGTGATACCAACAAGAACATCTTTGTTGCACAACCATGGAATGGACTTGAAAACAAGCAATACCAATCACAACTCATGTTTGTTGAAAATGATCAACATGTGAGACTCTTTATTGAAAACCAGGGTAACGAACCAGTATACTTCCACATTGTTGGAGAAATTCTGGATAGAGTAACCCAAGGTAACAGAGTACAATCTGCTGCCACTGAAACATGGTTGATAGGAGGATCACAAGGTGCAATCATTGATTTGGTATTTGATGAACCGGGAGTATACGCAGGAGTTAATCACGACTATGCAGCAATTTACACTGGTGCAGCTTCAATTTGGGTAGCAGGAGATCCTTTCGGCTTGAACCCAGTTTTAGTTGAAAAAGGTGTAATTGAGGCCCCAGTGGCATCTTATGCATATGCATTAGGTAATCCAAGTGATTCTGTACCACCAATGGGAATGAACAGTATTGCACACCCTGCAGTCAACATTCACGGTTTGTACACTGACGAAGTAGCTTCTGAAATGCAAGAAAATGGTGCAATTCCATTATGGGAAGTAATTCCTGTAGTAGCAGAGATGCTTTCTTGATACTTTAACTTCTTTTTCTTTTTATTTTTAAAGAAATATCATTGAAAATTTAAATTATTTTTTGACTTTATTTTCATGACTTCTTATTATGCGATCATCGTACTTTAAAATTATTTTTTATAGCTCCTATCATACCCAAATTTGGAAATGAACAAAAAAGAATTTTCTAGATCCTTTACAGTTTTATTTTTCTCAGTAATCTTACTGACCTCTACTGTTGCAATCTCTATTCATCCAGCTTATTCACAAACGGTACCTGAGACTGGCGTTTTGATTATGAACCCAGAGAAAGATGCTTTTCTCAAAGATGGGAATGGAAACGTAAACGAGGGGGCAAACTCTATTTTACAGCTAAAGGGAAATGCAAGACCAGTAATTGCATTTAATCAGACACAAATGGAGCAAACCATTTCCGACAGACCAATAATTAATGCAACTCTAAGACTGTTCATTGCGGATATCGGCGGCAACTTGGGCTCCGGCCAGCAAACCAATCTTCACAAACTAAACGAAATATGGGAAGAGGGAAATGCAGCCAAATCTGGGGGAAGTATTCCTGGTTCAGGTTCAGGAGTTACCTGGAAGTGTCCAATTGATTCAGACATTTCTGATAATGGACCGGACTGTTCAATCCAGTGGGGTGGTGGAAATTTTAACGCAACTGTTTCCGATTCTATTACTCTGACGAATTCTCTTGGAGGTCAATTTGTAGAGTTTAATTTAACTGGAGATGTTCAATCAATTCTAAATTCAAACTCTACTGACTTTGGTTGGTTGATGAAAAAACAAAACAATGAAGGTGCAGGTACTGTTTCATTTACGTCAAAGGAAGGAACTGCAAACAATCCAGAATTAATTATCCATTATGACAGACCAGAGGCAGTTTTAGCCAACGAGTATATGGATTTAATTGATCAGTTAAACACCGTGGGTCTTGTAATAAACAGTACTACAGTAACTCAAAGTTTTATCAATAATACCAAAGCTGACCTTGATAGGATTGAAGAAATTGTAATTGAATTACAGAATTTAGGTTTTGATGGTAATGCCACATCACAAATAATTTCAGGTTCAGCAGTTGGAACAGTATCATTTTTTGATGATCAAACCTTGGAACCATTATTTGATAAGCAGATTCCAAATGGAACTCTAGCAGTATTTACTTCATTTGGAATAATTGATGAATTTGAAGGAACAACTGGAGAATTATCCTTTGATGATCAAGTAGTTCTCATTAATGGATCTTTAGAACTAGTTGAGGAAATTATTTCTTCAGGTGATGATGATTCATCGAACGCCCTTGTTCTGGGTGCCATTGGAGCTTATCATCCTAGTACAGGAAATACATTTGTTCTTGCTCCATTACTAGGATTTGCCAATCTCACTGTTTCTATCGCAATAATGATTTGTCTTCAAAGTCAAACTTGTGCAAAAGCGTTAGTTGATTTTGTCCGAGATCAGGTTGTAAACCTTCTTAATTTTCTTTATCCAACAGTATTCGTTATGGGTCATAAATTCCATGATAAAAACAACGACGGTTTTCATGATTTGCCAGAAGAAGAACCTCTAGAAGGATTTATTTTCACTATTGCTTCTGCTAGTTCATCACTTTTACCATTTGGAGCATCTGGAACCAATGACACATCAGATCTTAATGGGAATTTTACTTTTCAATTTAAAACGGCAAATAAGCAGCAAAACTTAACAATTTCTGAGGATCCTTTATCGGGATGGATTCCAAACATTAATGGCACAAATGGCTTTATCGATGTTCCATTTAACCCAGATGAAGGTCTTGCTCTAGGTCCGATAAAATTCGGGAATGTAAAAATCCCTGCAAATGGGACTGTAGCATCTGAAACAAAAATTTCCTCTACCTCAGGCAACTTTACTGGTGTTCTTGACAATACTGATCTTTTTGGTTATTCAGTGTCAAATTTAGGTGATCTTGATGGCGATGGTGTTTCAGATTTGGGTGTAGGGGCAGCACATGATGACGATGGTGGTCAAAATAGTGGGGCAGTATGGATACTATTTTTAAATTCTAATGGAACCGTAAAATCTCACCAAAAGATTTCAAATTCTGCAGGCAACTTTACTGGAAATCTATTAAGTTTTTCCGAATTTGGTACAGCGATTTCGAATATTGGGGATTTCGATGGCGATGGTGTTACTGATATTGCAGTAGGTGCTCGGTTAATCGATGATGGATTTAATGCTAATGGAGCAGTATGGATACTTCTTCTTAATTCTAATGGAACCGTAAAATCCCCACAAAAAATTTCCTCTACCTCAGGCAACTTTACTGGAGTTCTTAGCACTGCTTCTCTTTTTGGATCATCAGTTTCTTCCATTGGAGATCTTGATGGCGATAGTGTTACTGATATTATCGTTGGATCCCCTGGAGATAATGATAATGGAATAGTTGGGGATTTATGGGTGCTATTTTTAAATTCTAATGGAACCGTAAAATCTCACCAAAAGATTTCAGATACTGCAGGCAACTTTACTGGAGCTCTTGATGCTAACGATCAATTTGGCAATGGGGCTACTATTATGGATGATTTTGATGGAGATGGTATCACAGATTTAGTTGTAGGAGCTTTAGGAGATGATGATGGTGGTATAAACCGAGGTGCAGTATGGATACTATTTTTAAATTCTAATGGAACCGTAAAATCTCACCAAAAGATTTCAGATACTGCAGGCAACTTTACTGGAAACCTTCATGATGGAGATGCCTTTGGAATAGCGATTTCTAACATAGGTGACCTGGATAACAACGGTGTAACAGACATTGCTGTTGGTTCAATTGGAGACGCTGATGGAGGAAGCCAGCATGGGGCAGTATGGATACTATTTTTAAATTCTAATGGAACCGTAAAATCTCACCAAAAGATTTCAGATATTGAAGGTAACTTTAATGGAGTTCTTCTTGATAATGATCGATTTGGAAATAGTTTGACCAATATGGGGGACATTGATGGAAATGGTATAACTGATTTAATTGTTGGAGCTTTTGGGGATAACGATGGAGGAGGAAACCGTGGGGCTGTCTGGACTTTGTTTCTTGAATGAATAACTTTTTTCTATGAAAACTAAATTTTCTATCAAGTTCTAATTGGTCTGGTTGTCGAAAAACTCGTTAACACCTCATTTAGTCACAAATTAGGCTTTTCTTCAGCTAAATTTTTCCTTATTTTTTGAAAATATTTTCAAATAAGATAAAAATTTGTGAGGTAAACCTTGATAAAAATTTATTTTTAATACGAAATCCACCTCACTCTTTAATGAAATATATTCAGTGGTTCGTTTGCAATGTCATGGGATTTGAAGAATCTGTTTTAATTTGTGATGAGGTTGATCCAATTTTAAATAAAATTTTGGAAGATAATGGTTTGAAAGTTTCTTATGAACCAACAATATCACCTGAGCAAATACTGGAAAAAATCTCTGCTTTCCATATTGTCATTGTAAGAAGTAGGACTACAATAACGAAAGAAATTATCGAAAAAGCTGAGAACTGTAAAATTATTGCACGTGTTGGCGTAGGTTTGGATAATGTGGATCAAGAAGCTGCCAAAGGAAGAAACATTCGTGTAATTAATGCCGTAGAAGGTGCAATGAATGCAGTAGCTGAATTGGTTTTAGGATTAATGCTTTCTTTAGCTAGACAAACTGCCAGAGGTGATAGGGCAATACGCGATGGTAAATGGCTTAAAAAAGAATTGAAAGGAACCGAACTTCGAGGAAAATATCTTGGGATAATTGGAATGGGAAATATTGGAAAAAGATTGGGAAGAGTGGCCAAAGCATTAAACATGAATATTATTGGATATGATGTTATTCCAATCGATGAAGAATTTTCAAAAGAAGTTGGTTTGATGAAGGCTGACCTTAATACTCTTTTACAAAGTTCTGATTATGTATCAATACATGTTCCACTTTTAGATTCTACATATCACTTGATTGACTCTCAAAAATTATCCACAATGAAAAAAACTGCAAAAATAATCAACACCTCCAGGGGTGGGGTTATAGATGAAGATGCTCTTTATGAGGCACTCAAAAATGGAAACTTGGGTGGTGCAGCATTAGATGTTTTTGAGAAAGAACCTGCAACTGATAATAAATTAACTGAATTGGATAATGTAATTCTGACTCCTCATATTGGTGCGCAAACAAAAGAGGCACAATCTTTAGCAGCAAATGTAATTGGAGAAAAAATAGTTCAAATTCTCCGAGGCGTAATTTGAGAGTAGATTTTTTCTTTGGTAAAAATAACTAAAAAAGCTTGACTGATACGTGATTAAATGTCATCTTATTCTTTTTAACACCTATTTTGAGGTTAATCGTTGTTGAAAAATCAGGGCATAGAAAATTTACTATCGCCATTTCGTATAAGTATACCAAGTCTTAACTCTTCACTAAAAATTTCACTTGGATTAATGGTTATTGCAATTTTATCTTCGAATTTGGGTTATGCTGAAACGGCACAAGTAAATGTTGAGGGAAATACTTTTGATATTGATTACCTTGGAGAGGGAGTATCAATTTCTGGCGTTGAACCAGATTTAGATTTTGTCTCGTTGATTTTTAGTGTTGATGTCATTACCTCTCCAGGGACATTGGAGGTTACATTTGAGAGAAGTTTCTTTGATTCTGTATACCAAGGAAGTGATGATGCTTTTATTGTATTAGCTGATGGTGATGAACCATCTTATTCTGAAACTGAAACTACTCCAAGTTCTAGGACTTTGAATATCACACTTCCCTCCGGAACCGATGAAGTTGAAATAATTGGTTCGGTATTTGGACAGCCACCACCAGAACCAATACCAGAACCAACACCACAACCAACACCAGAACCAACACCAGAACCAACACCAGAACCAACACCAGAGCCAACAACAACTCCAACACCAGATCCTACTCCTACACCATTAGAAGATGTTATAGATCCTGATAAACCACGGACTGAATGTGGTCAAGGTACAATCCTAAAAGACGGTGTTTGTCAATTAGATGAAAGGTGTGGTCCAGGTACTGTTCTAAAAAATGGAATTTGTGTAGTTGAATCATCATCAACAGGTATTTCGTTTTCTAAATCCTTGGGCAAGGAATTAGTTTATGGAACCATTGCAGCGTTTGTCATTGCTGGAACAGTTGGAGTAATACTTGGAATAATGGCTAAAGCGAGTAAATCTTCTTAATCATTTTCACAAGAAGATTTCTCATTCATCATTTTGGAAAAATCAAAACCAGATTGTGTGATGGTGCTCTGATATGGTATTACTCCAATTATTTTGGTATCAAAGGTTGTAACTACTATCATGCTACTTGGGTCAAGTCGGACCGGAACTTCTCCATCAAATTGTCCATCCATATGCATAAAAAGATACTGGGATTCAGCAAAATTCTCCGAGTAAAAATTCAACTCTAAAACCTCGATTGTATTCGGATCAATCGTGGTTGGTCCTGCCTCAAAAATTCCTTTAAGATCTTGTACATAGTACGTTGCAATTGAAAATCCATTGAAACTAACAAAAAATGGCATTGGATTACAAATTTGGATTGTTTCATAACTTGCCATGTCAAAATAACTAAATTCAATATTTGGAGTTCCAAGTTGTAATTGTTCAACAGAAAAAATACTCCAAACTCCATAAAGAACAGGAATAATAATTACAATTATTGCAACTGCAGTAATAAGGGAATATTTATTCATGTTTCTATACTGTCACAATTTTTTTATCAATTAAATGTTGAAATGCATTTGCAAAAGTTTCATCTGAGATTTTTTCTTCAAGCCACCAAACAGTAATTATTTTCACCCATTCTGGAATTTGTATATTTCCCAATTGTTCATTATCGATTATGTATGGAATATTGATTGCATCTTTTTCGACAGTTTTTTGTATTGCATCAATTAAAAATCCTCCAGAAATTTCATTGTTAACCCAACTAGCAGCTATTTGTTTGGTGTAATATGGAATAACGACACCTCCAGAATCAACCAAGGTAAATTCAGCAGTATATTGTGCCCCGGAATACTCTAAATCGATAAAGTATTTCCCTTCTTGAAAAACTTGTTTTTCAAACGGATATGGGGATGGAATTTCCGTTTTTAATTTTGAAATTTCAATAGGTATTGCACTGCTGCCCTTCCCTAAATCATCTCTGATGTGAATAATTGCTAAATCTCCTGTTACTTCACTTACTTCAATTGTGTAAACCAATTTTTCACCATAGCCAAAAGTTGTTTGGTTCATTAGTATCTGAATTGTTGGAGCAGCCGATACATTTACAATGAAAATACTTATTGCAAAAATTCCTAGGACAAGAAATCCAATTTTCACATAGGAAACTATCTTTCATTGGTAATAAAAACTGGTTTAATTTACAAGAAATCTTTTTTAATATCTGAGCTACAAATCAGTTATCGAGTTTTCTACGGATACAACTCTTTGAGTGCGGGCAAAATCCCACTCTAAGAGCATTTTAAACAATTTCTTTTTTAGTTATTTTTCAAATAGAAAAGTGCTGATTTTGAACTGATATTAAATACACATTATTTAATTATTAAAAACGAATATTGGCAAAATCACCTTATAAAATCAAGTAATCAATCTAAAAATTGGGATTATCCTTAAGTAATATTTCCTTTGATACAATTTTGGGCGAAAAGAAATGTCAAAACTGGTAAATGACATCGATTATCGAAAATTTTTAGATGAGGCCATTAAACTTGATCCAAACATTAGGTTGGTGGCAATTTATGATGGACAATTTAAGGCCAAATTTCGAGAAGGTGTAGAGAGATATTTTGAAGATGAAGAAATTAAATCATCCTTATCTGAGGCTCAGAATAGATGGACTTCTCGTAAAAAAATGAGTTCTAAAATTGGGGCACCAAAATTTGCAATGGCTCAGTATGGTAAGGTAAATCGAATAACAATTTCGCATGGTAATGACGGAATTATTTTAATGACTACAGAAGTTGATATTGATGTTAATGAATTGGTGAATAAAGTAATAGAAACTCGTATTCGTTTTCTAGATTAACTTTTATTTCAAAAAAAATCTACAAATTTTGTAGCTAAAAAATTATTACAATTTTATTTTTATTTACTCCCAAATTCCAAAAAAGTTTGTATTTTTCGTTTTCTATGTAATATTTGTTCACTCAACATCTTTTAGCGCTATATACAAAAAATCAGTCGATGAAATCATTGGGCCAAGACATTTCTGTAGCAAAACACTTTGTGAAAAATTCAGAATCATGGAGGGTGGCATAATGGATTTTGTACTCGTAGCCCTGGCGATCTTAACGTTTTCAAGTGCTACTGCAGTAACTCCTCAATCAGATACAAATACAGAACCAATTGCTAATGCTGGAATAAATCAAATGGTACCAGTTGGCGGATTTGTTGTTACATTGAATGGAACAGGTTCGTATGATCCAGATGGAGATAATTTATCATATTTGTGGTCATTCATTTCAGTGCCAGAGGGAAGTAATCTTACAATGCCGGTTTGGCCCGTTCCGACATATGTTAATGTAAATTTTACACCTGATATAGTTGGACTTTACGTAGTCGAATTAAGGGTAAGTGATGATTGGGTAACATCGATTGATACAGTTGAAATTGAAATCTATACTGATCCGGAAGTTGAGTTTAGAGGAAAAGCATTGGAGATGTTTCAAAACATGGGAAGTAAAAAGAAGATAATTGACCAATGTCAAGATGTCATTCCATTCTTGGATTGTGTAGTAGATCAGTTCAAGGAAAAATACAAGAACGCTAAATGGGCCCGTTAATACAACGAGAATTTCACCCAGTTTTTGTCTCAAGGAACAATTTGTCATAAATCCGCCTTCCCAAAACATATTTTAGATTTCATAAAATAAAAATTATCCAATCTCCATTAATTTTTAATTTTAATCTATGATATGATTTTCAATAGTGATATTTTATCTCCACTTGATATAGACACAAGTATTTTCTACATTTGATGAAAAAGAAAGCAACAAAAATATTGGAAAATATTCCAGTAACATTAACATCGATAGTTAAAACCCCCATAACCATTCCTCCAAATACCTCAGTATTGGATGCAAGGGATATTTTGATTCGACATAGAATTGGAAGATTAGTTATAGAGTTTGATAAAAAACCGGTAGGAATTATCACTGAAAAAGATATTGCAAAAAGTGTCTCCATATATAGTACAAAACCGATAGGGAAAATTCTAGTCAGAGATATCATGTCAAAAAACCTGGTTACGGTTTCTCTTGATGCTTCGATACATGAATGTGCCAAACAGATGAAAAAGCATGGGATTAGTTCTGTCGTTGTGGTGAATAATAGGCATAAACTGATTGGGGTTGTGACAAAAACTGATCTTGTATCAACCTTTTTAGTTCAAAGTACGGCATCATTAAAAATATCCAAAATAATGACAAAAAAAGTAATCACTGTTTCTCCAGATGAATCCTTGTTTGAAGTAGAGAGTGTTTTATTTAACAATGCAATTAGAAGAGTAGTTGTCACAAAAAATAAGATTCCAGTAGGAATCATTACATATCGTGATTTTATTCCAGCAAAGACTTTTGATTCGTTTACAGAATTTACAGATCCATCAGAATTTGCTCAGAGTTCTCAAATCAATGATGTTAATGCAAATCAATTAAGTCATCTGCTTACCTTTTCTGCAAAAGATATTATGACAAAAAATCCCTTTGTAGTATCTCCTGATGCTGTTGTTTATGTCGCAGCAATTTTGATGATAAGACATGGCATTAGTGGAATTCCAGTAATAAAAAACGAAAAATTAGTTGGAATAGTGACAAAAACAGATATCGTTAACGTCTTGGCAGATGTGAAAACATCAAATTAATTTTTCAATTCTTGAAAAAATGTGAAAATAAGCCTGAATTTACAGTTATTAAAGGGGATTTTATTAGTGCCGATATGCCTGGTTTGCAAGATAAGATTTGGGTGAAACTCTGGAATGAGAATTCTCCCGATATTCGAGATCGAGTAGTTGGTTGGCGAAAGCAAAATGCCATTACCAGAATTGACCGACCTAGTCGTATTCAAAGAGCCAGACGCCTGGGTTACAAGGCAAAACAGGGCATTGTAGTAGTTAGAATGAGAGTTGGAACTGGCGGTATGAGAAAGCAAAGACCACGCGGGGGAAGACGACCAAAACATCTTGGTGTAACTCGAATAAAGGCTGATGATAACATGAAAACGGTCTCTGAAAGAAGAGTTCTTGAAAGATATCCAAACATGAAACTTTTGGGTTCATACTTTGTATACAAAGACGGTATGCATTATTGGTTTGAAATAATTCTAGCTGATCCCCAGCATCCACGAGTTGCTCAGGATAAAGAATTAAGAAATAGAGTCGGTGCACCAGCTGCATAAAATTGAATTTTAAATTATTACTTCCATCTTTGTTGATACTTGTATTCACTCCTGCATTTGGTGCAATTTCTGATGCTACAGGTCTTGTAAACAGATTCGATATTGAAACCGGGGGACAGATATTTGAAATAACGACAACTGCTAATTTTGATGTTGATGAAGTGGAGTTTGATAAAGATCAAAAACAAATCACTCTTTACATCTTTAGTAGTTTAGAAAAAAATTTGGGTGAACTAATTATTCCACAAAAACTTTTGAGTGGAAATTTTACGTTCTATCTAAATGATCAACTATTTGAGCCAAAAATAAACTCGAATAAGAAAATTTCCTTTATTACGCTAAATTTTACTGGTTCAGGTGATAACAAATTAGATGTGATTGCCACAAACTATCTGGAAGATTTGGATAAAGTAGATGAATCTGGGAATCAAGAGAATGTAACTGGAAATGAAACCCCTCCCTCAGAAAATGGTGGATGTCTAATTGCCACTGCGACCTTTGGTTCTGAACTTTCTCCCCAAGTCCAACAATTGAGAGAATTACGAGACAACGAATTGTTACAAACCCAGTCAGGTTCTGATTTTATGTCTGCTTTCAATAATTTCTATTATTCCTTTAGCCCCCAAGTGGCTGATTTGGAAAGGGAAAATCCATTGTTTAGAGAAACCGTGAAAATTTCTATAACTCCTTTACTTTTTTCACTATCAATTTTGAATAGTGTAGACATGAACTCAGAGATTGAGGTTCTTGGATATGGGATTAGTATTATTTTATTGAATATAGGAATGTATTTTGTTACTCCTGCATTAATTATAGTAAGGTTAAGCAAGAGATGAAAAGGTCAAAGATTGGAGTTATAATTATTGCGATAAGTGTAGTAGTTTATTATTCAATAATGTCATTATTGTATAGACTTTAATCAAAATTTTACTTGAAGATTATTGATTTAGTATTTTGTATTGTTTAAATTTCAACATGCATTGTTTTTATTATAAAAAATCTATGGGAAATTATGGAAAATGATAAAATTGCCTTAATTGCAGGGTTTTGTATAGTGGTTTCATTATCACTGGCAATTGTATTTTTTCAATAATATCTCTAATTACAAGTTTTAAAAAATTCCAAAACAAAAATTGGTGAATAGTTTAATTTGATACTATCCTTCAGCAATTAATTTTTGAATCATTGACTCTAAATGTCCAGATCCTCCAAATGAGACATCCCTTAGGATTCCCTTTCTATCAATAAGGATTGTAGATGGAGTTCCTTGCAATGAAAATTTCTCAAAGGTTTCTGCAGAAAATTCTTTTGATTTAAAATGATCCTTTACTCTTTGAATAATTTGGTTTCTATAATCTTCAGGTTGTGAGTCAAACTCTGGAAGTTGAGCGTAAATAAATTTCATAATCTGTTCTTGGCTTGCTTCTCCATCAACTTTGGATAAATTATCCATCCCTAGAGGAAAAGGAATTTTGAAAGGCAATTTGTTACCATCCTGTAATTGTCCATACATCGAAAGTGCTTTTTTTGTCTCTCCGATTACTTCTCCCGTTTCTGCCAACATTTTCAAATTTTCTAGAGTATTTTTATCATAATCCTCAAAAGCTGTTGCTATTCCTAAAACTCTTACTCCATCATCTTTGTACTTGTTGTAAATCTCTATTGCCTCTGGAATTGCATTCATGAAGCATCCAGGACAATTTACTTGAAACACCTCAACTAAAACAATCTTGTCTTTTTCCTGCTCTAAACTAGTTGGAGCTCCTTGAATCCATTCTGATACCCCTAGATTGGGCGATTTTTGTCCTATTACTGCGCTCAACAAAAATAATCACATTTTTTCCATTAAATACATATCTAAAATTTTTAGATCCATTCCTTCGAGAAAAGTTACTTTTAATTTTTATATTTTTTATCTACTAATTACATTCAGAACAAATCTTGTCACTTGAAACTTTTCCTCTACGATGCTCTAGCTGATATTCATGAGAAATTTCCTTTTCCTCTATTTCTTTTCCACACTTTCGACAAACAAACATTATTTCAATTCCTTAAGATCAATTTTTAGATTCAAATCCTCTTTTACAATAGGGATTAACCGTAAATTCTGGTCTTTTTTGGTTCAGGTCGTTACCTTGACATCATTACATGTTCATCAAATTTAAGAAATGTGTTTATTCTCAGAATAAAAATTAAAAATTGAATAGTTTGATTAGCCTAATATAGGACACAAAAACCTCCAAAATCAAATGCAAGTAGTAACCGAAGATAGACTTCAACTTTTTGCAGCAATGGAGGCTAAATATGAACAAAAAGATACACAATATTTTGTAAATCTTTTAGACCATCCTGATTATGTTATTAGAACGAGAGCAACTTGCATCTTGGTAGACTTTGGTGGCGAAGATAAAGTTCCCTATATTGCCAAAGTTCTCAAACATGATGAAAATGAGCTGGTAAGACATGAAGCTGCATTTTCATTGGGGCAGATGTGTCTTTCTAGTGGAATATCTCCACTTGTTAATTCAACTCTAAATGATCCTAGTATGTTTGTAAGACATGAAGCTGCAATTGCACTTGGGGTCATTGGTTCAACAGATGCAAAAAACGCTTTAGAACAAGCTCTAAATGATCCTGATAAACCAGTTGTAGAATCTGCGGTAGTAGCTTTATCTAATATTCAATTTATGGAGAAACTTAGTAAAAATGAAAAGTTTGCTAAATTAACGGGGGGATAAGATGAATCTTACATATGGAATAATTATAGTAGTTGGTTTGCTCATTGCAGGTATTTTAGGTATGATTGCAGCAGATCCTGGTTATCTTTCAGAAGCTCCTGCAATGCCAACTGGAGAAAAACCAACTATTTGTACAATGGAGTGGTTACCCCAATGTGGTGTGGATGGAAATACGTATGGCAATTTGTGTATGTTGCATGTTGCAGATGTTGAATTATCTTATCCTGGTGAATGCGTTGTCGCTGAACCAGGAACAACTGGTGCTGTGACAGAACCAACACCAGAACCAACACCAGAACCAACACCAGAACCAACACCAGAACCAACACCAGAACCAACACCAGAACCAACACCAGAACCAACACCAGAACCAACACCAGAAAGTTCCACTATGGCAGCACCTATAGCGCCTCAAACTCACGTTGTATCATTAGCAGAAGGAAGCGGAGTTCCTGGATGTGAAGAAACTAATGAATGCTATCTTCCATACTCGATAGAAATTTGGGTGGGTAATACTGTTTCTTGGGATAATATTGATTCTGCGGCCCACACAGTAACTGCAGGAAGTTCCGCTGATGGCCCATCAGGTGTTTTTGATAGTAGTTTGTTCATGTCAGGAAATACTTATGAATTTACTTTTGATGAAGCAGGAACTTATCCTTACTTTTGTATGGTGCATCCTTGGATGACAGGTGAAATAATTGTAATTGAATTTGAAGAAATGGTCGTGATTCCAGAAGAAGCAACTCCAGAAGAACCCTCTGAAGAACCAATGGTTGAAGAGATATCTTCAGGTCCTGCCGAAGTTTTAATGGCAATAGGTTCTGGTGCACCAGGATGCCAAGAATCGAATGAATGCTATCTTCCTTATCAGATTGAAATTAGTTCAGGTGAAACCGTAATTTGGAATAATGTTGATTCTGCAGCTCACACAGTAACAAGTGGGACACCGTCAAATCATGATGGCCTTTTTGATTCAGGAATGATGATGGTAAATCAATCCTGGGAGCATAATTTTGCTGAATCTGGAGAATATGATTATCATTGTATGCTTCATCCATGGATGACTGGTAAAGTAATTGTAAATTAAACTCTAAAGAGCTGTAACCTTACTTCCTTGTTCAGTTGATTCAAATCTGTAAATTTTTTCAACAGAAGAATCTTCAAAAATTTCTGCATCATGAGTAATTATAATGAATTGCATTGGCATCTCGGAATTTGAAATATTTGATAGTTGTGACAAAACTTCTACCAATGATTTTTTTCTTTCAGCATCAAGATGAGTTGTAGGTTCATCAAGTACCATTAAGTTAAGATTTGATGAACCTAAAAGTTTAGCCATACCTAGTCTCAAAGCCAGAGCAACACTCACTTGTTCACCTCCACTCAGGGATTCTAAATCTAGAGTCTCCTTTTTGGAATAGCATGTAATAGTGATATCCCTTAACTTTTCTGAAAGTTGTATTCTTTGAATTTTCGTATTAAGAAGGGTAAGGTATTCTGAGGCTTTAATTGAGATGGTATTTAGGGCCCATGATCTTAAGCTGGTTGCAACAGAGCCGTCTCTGCTGAATACATTTGATTGGATAGAATCTAATTGAACCATGTATTCTTTTACAGTTTTTAATTCGATTATTGCTTTTTGGATTGTTTTTATTTGTGTTTCATTTTTTGAAATTTTTTCCATCACCGCTCCTAACTGCTGATCAATTTCCGAAAGTTGGGTTTGTTTTTCATTTATAGAATTTTTAAGTTTCCTGAATTTATTTTCCTCAAATCCTTTGACTTCTCCTTCCAATTTGGATATATTTTCAAAAATAGTTTTAGCATGTGAATCAATCTGAGAAATTTCTAAAAGATTACCATTTGAGGAGAAAGGAATTTTCTGTACGTTTATTTTTTTAATTTCTAACTCTTCCTTGATTTTTTTTAACTCCGCTTCATTTGTGATTGAATGAGCTTTCAATAGTGCTTCTGCATCTCTTGCATTTTGTAATTTCCTTACAAACTCTAATCTTTTGTTGGTGTACATTTCCTGTTCATTTTTAGAAGCAACTATCTGTTTCTGTATTACAACAAGTTCCTCCTTTAGATGTTCTTCTTGAAACAATGGATTGAGTTTTTCAACCTCTGAATCACAAACAGGACATTTGTTATCATGTAACTGAAGTGTGGCCGCAAGCACAAGTTTTTCTTTAAGGGATGCTGCCTTATTAGACAATTCTTGGATTTTTTTTTGGACCCCTTCCAATGCAGAATCTACTTTCTCACTTTTTGATTCTAAACTGGTTTTCAATTCCACATTTTGAAAACAGCCTTCACAATCTTGTATTTTACGCTCATTTTGAGCAATTTCTTGCTGAATTTCTCTAATAGCTTCCCTTGCGTAAGATTGCAGCTCTTGTTTTCTTAATTCTAATTGTTTTATTTTATCAATTTTTGGTGTTTCTTCTTCTACTTTTTGACGTAAGTTTGTGAGTTCCTGTTGTAATTTTTTCTGGCTATTTTGTAGATTTTCTTTTTTTGGTTTAGTCTCTTGAAGTTCATGTTGATTTTTTTCCAAGTCTCGCTGCAGAATATCTGTATGGGTATCATCATATCCTACCTTATCTCTAATTTTTTTCCGAAAATCTTTAGTAACTTCTTTCATTGAATTGGAAGCAACATCGAGCTTATCAATACCAATTACCGCATTTAGTAATTCTTTGAATTCCTTTGGTTTGGATTTAATTATTGAATTTAGTTCTCCTTGTTGAACTATAGATGCAATTTTTAATTTTTCAAAATCCAAACCAATAATTTTTTCAATTTCATGTGTCATTGACTCTCCAAACTGTTTTCTTTCTCCTGCTGCAATTTCTACAATTCCATCATCGACTTTTTCAGAAAACTTTGCTGCTAATCCTCCTTTACTATCTATTTTTCTAACCGCTTGATACTGTTTTCCATTAATTGAAAATTCAACTTTTGAAAATCCTTGTATTGTCCCCCGCTTTATCAAACCTTTATTTGATTTTCTTGTATGGTGACCAAATAAAGCAAAAGTTAGAGCGTCTATTATGCTGGATTTACCAGCTCCATTAGTTCCCACAAACACAGTTACTCCATTTTCAAAGTCTAATTTTGTTTCAGAATGTGATAAAAAATCCCCTAGTTCAATTGAGGTAATCATTTCTTTTTTTCCTCTTTGAATTTTTCAAAACTTTCTAAAACAATCTGTGTTGCCTCTTTGATTTGTGTTAATGCCAACGGTGGGAGGATCTCCCTAATAGCGAAGTTTGCAATTTGTTCAGATCCTAATGCATTTACTGATAATCTAAACATCTCATCGTCAATCACATTTGGTCTATCAAGAAATACAGATGAATCCAAAACTTCCTTGGATATAATTCTCCAAAAACATCTCAATGTTTGTGCCTGAAGCCGACTAATCTGTGCCTGAATATGGTCAGTTTCTATATTTTCTCCTTGAATTTTTATCTCAACAATTGGTTTTCGTTCTAAATCTGATATTTTTTCTGAAATCTCATTTACCAATTCTCCCAATTCTTCATAGTTTGTTTTGAATGAAAATTGTGGTCTAGTGTTCAGTTCAATCCAATTTGGAGTTGCCTCTTTTTCTGAAATATCTACCTCAAAGAATCCTTTTTTACTTTCTTGGATTCCCTCACTTGTTGTGAGTTCAATGGATCCTGGATATGCCACAGGACCTGAAAGATGATTAAAATTTTTAATGTCTGTGTCATGAAGATGTCCCAATGCATAATATGAAAAATTTTTTGGAAGATCAGTAGATTGTAATTCTCCTGCAAACTTGTTAAATTCAGTAATTCCTTGGTGAAGTACTAAAATTTTATGTCCATAATGCTCTTTAGCTAATTTATCAACTGCCATAAATTTTTCTTCAAACTTTGAAATCTCAGCTTTTCTAATTTTATCAAAACCTGCCAAGAGTATTCCTTTGTATTCGATAGGTTTTCCCTGTCCAATGTATCTTGAAAATTCTAAGTTGTGATAAACATAAGGGATAGGAGTAGTACGAACCCTACTAATGTCGTGTTCTCCTAAAATAAAAAATGAGTCAATGTTGTTTTGTTTTAATCTTTTTAGGCCATTTGCCATTTGAACAATCGCAGTCCCACTGGGATTAGGGACATGAAAAATATCTCCTGCAAATATCACAAAATCTACATGATCCTTAATTGTTGTATCTATTGCTTCATTGAAAGCTTGATAAACATCTTGTTCTCGCTCTTCTGATGCATATTGTACTAATCCCAAATGTGTGTCTGAAATATGTGAAAATATCATTTAATCTAACAACAAATCTTTTTGAACCAATCCTTGTGTGGACTCTGCAGCAATCTCATTCATCTTTTCAGCATTTGCCCATGCATTTACAGCACTTTGATCAGAACCCATGATCTTCTCTTTGACCTCATCGACATGAACCAAGGATGGAAGGTTTGCCCATTGGCCTACAAGTATAGCGTCTCCTACATTCAATGAGGTTAATTGAGAAATCAATTCACGACTGGTCGATTCTGTAGCTGAGGCTATTTGACGTTGGTCGTCCTCTTGAATTATCTTCATTATGGCAAAAGAGCCCATTTGGCTGAGAACATTAAGGTCTACACTTCTAGGCCTTTGAGAAACAATTCCAAGACCTAATCCAAACTTTCTTCCTTCCCTTGCAATTTTAGCTGCCCAATACTTCGCACTGGTATCGTGATCTTTTGGAATAAACACATGGGCTTCCTCTATAATTACAAAAATTGGTGAATGAAACTTGTAGTTTCGTTCTCTTTTTGATCTCCCATGTTTTGCAATGCTTGCATCTTTCCTATCTTTTAATAACTGCTGTAAATAAAATGCAACTGCTACGTTGGCCTGTTTTTCTGACAGTTCTGAAATGTTTAGAACATTTGTTTTCCCTTCTTTTATGAAACTCACGGGATCTCCCATGTCAGGATCTAAAATATCTTCAAATCTTTTTTGTGCTTCTTCTACAATATCCTGCACACGATAGGCTGATGTTCTTATTTCTTTTAATTTTTTATCCTCAGCGTTTACGATAAATTCTAATTCATTTTCTAATTTATTCCAAAATTCCTTTGATTCTTTAACACTTTTGGTAAAAGCCATTCGTAAAACTCTTTGCTGTACATTTGCACCATCCCTTATTTCTAATACTTCTGATAACTGGTCTGCATCTAACAATCGTGGATTAATTTTTGCATCCACTACATTGATTCTAGGAATATTTAGTGTAGTATAGTCATTATGATAATCAAAAATGATTACAGTTCCCTTTAGTTTTCCAATTTGTTTTGTAATTAAAGAAACAAGATTACTTTTTCCCATCCCCGTCATTGCTAAAATTCCTAAATGCCTAGAGACTATCTTATCCAAGTTGACTTTGGCTTCAATTGTTTTATTCCTTAACAGATTTCCAATTTTTATCCAACCTTCCTTGGAGGAACTGAAAATCTTTTCCAATTCGTGTTTTTCGGGTTGGGCTATTTCCGTGCCTGGGATTGGGGGAATGGCGGGAATAATTGATTGACCCTTTTGCAAATTATCTAAAAATCCTAAAATTCCAATGTTTGAAGTAAAGGTCTTGTCTCTTTTGTTAATTTCTGCAATTTCAATACTTTCTGCTGCCTCGTCATAATTTCTAACATCTGTAAATGCTGCACTTGATATTTTGGATTTTTCAACCAAACCTAGTATTCTTCCTTCTTCAGTATCAATTATTACATATTCTCCAACGGAAAGAGGTCTTGAGGTAAGGGCAGTTACAAAAGTTGGTTTTGATTCTCCAATAACATAACCTAAGCTCATCCTAGAACCTCCCGTGATCCAATTTCATTACTTAACCCCAAAAGGCTTACCATCTTTGCAAGTTCCTTGTCGGATATTTTACAGTTATTGTGAGCAAGTTTAAGCGCATACGGATACCCTCCAACACTATTTTTATATAATTTGTTCAATACGGATTTTATTTCATTTTCGGGGTGATCCTCTCCCAAAAATTCCAATTTGATAATTGGTGTAGACTCACTTAATCTCACAAAGGTAGATGCAATTGTCTTGTCAGAACCATACTTTTTTTCTACAAATAATTTTGAGAATCCAGGAGAATTTGTTATGTGATTGTAATAAAAAATATCTCCAGCCAGTGATCCCAAATTTTCAAACTGTTTTTTTGTATTCGAAGTTTTTGCTATGAATATCACGTTGTTTTTCTTTTTCATCGTCTTAACCACCAAAGAATCTAAAGTTGATTGTCTAGTCATAAATTGAGAATGAAGAGATCCATCCATTAAAACTAAATCTACTCCCTCTATGGTTTTTTCACATGCCTCTATCTCCATTTTGCTTGCAATTCTTGAAATATCAATATCCGAACCCAGACCAGAATCATGTAAATCTGCTAGTATCTCCCCGTCAGATTTTACAGAAACTGCAGTCGTTGCCCAAAGTTCTATTCCCTGAAATTTTGTATTATTAAAACTGGAATCAATTCCAGCAATCACAGATTCGTGTTTTGCAGGCTGGTATTCTATCCAATTTTCTCTGGCTTTTTGGAGGATTTGCTCAAATTTTGGTCCTTTTAGAACAGAGAGTATTTTTTCTCTATTCATTATTGCGTCTTTGTAGACAGTATTGAGCACAAAAATGGTTAGTTTTTTTGAATAAAATCTTTAGGTTATACTAAATGTTGACAAATGAATTCTGATTTTTTAAATTCCCCACATAGGGGATTTTATTTTTGAGCCTATTTTTTCATAAATTAATACATTAGGTTATCCTATTTTTAAAAATGCTTTAATATTGATAATTAGGGTAAGAATTTACAATGGCAGACGAAGTTAAAGAGGAACCACTAAAGGTAATAGCTCTTGACAAAATTGCAGCTCTAATAACTGCAGCGTTTGGTCTAGTGGCAGCTCTGGCATGGAATGAGGCAATCAAGGCAATTTTCAAAGAAATCTTTGGAACTGCCGAAGCTATTGGTCCATTGCTAATTTATGCAATAGTAGTAACCGTTGCAGCAGTTATTCTAACGATTTTAGTTGCAAGAGCAGTAGTCAACGCAAAGAAAAACGCTTAATCACCCAAGTTATTTATTATAATCAATGATAATTTAGGGAGTTTTTTTATTTTTAACTTTCAACAAGAGAAAATATCTATGACTCAAAAAGATTCAAAGACTAGGGACACGCAGAAAAATTTTTGATAAAGTAGAAGTTTTTTCAGAAAAAAATGGGAGGTCTGTCATACACAAAAAGTAACAAGACTCCTGTCAATAACACAAAGGATGCCATAAAGTAAATCAATATATGAAATACCCCGATTTTTTTCCTAAAGTAATGTCCTACAAACACGATGATTATCCCCATGGCTACAAGCCCTATTCCTAAGAATAAATTCCCAACTTCCAATATTAACACGAAAAACAACCACTATATTTTTGTCTCTAAATGGTTTATAAAAAATAATGGTTATCCAATTTTTCCTTTCAGGATAATTTTCTCATCAGTTCCAGAGGGCGTTGAAGTATCGATGTATCTAATCTCATACCAATCCCCAATATGGACAACCTCTCCATCTAATAGGCGAGGAATTTTAATTTTAACCTCAAAGATGTTCGTGTTTTCTCCGGTTTCAAGAAGATAACTTGAATTTGCATCAAAACTTGGATTTGCTAGAGTAATTCTGATCCCTCCCTCCCCTCGATATTCTAATTGGTTTATTGGAATCCTATCAACGTCTTGAGAATCTCTATTTGCATCAGGTTCGTAAAGACGCACAGTAAACTCATGCCCTATTCTTGTTTTGTCTGAAGACGTTTGAATTTGTGCATATGTTTTCTGCAGGGGAATGGATTTTACAAGAATTCGTGGTTCTCCTGCTGCATCTGATTCATCCATATATCTTACCTCCACAATATCTTCTTGATTGATTGGCCTTCCGTTAATTGTATCCGGCAATTCCAACTTTGCAAAAAATACGCCAGTATCAGGGCCTGTTTCGATCATTCTTTCAGGACCTTCAACTGGTATTCCATTAATTGTAAATTCGAGTAAACCTATGGTCGATACTATTTCTACTCCCGTATGTGCGATATTCAAATCATCATCTGTAATGTAGAAATTCACAAATGATCCACCCGAAGCAGGAATATTTTCAATTTCATTTTGTGCATCTTTGAATTTAACAGATGTTTTTTCATCTAATTGTGGTTGCTCTGTTTTGTTTTCCACATCGGTAATCTTGATTGGAATAACTGCCAAACCTAAACTTTGAAATCTTTCGGCAGTAGTTGGCTTTACGCAAGCAGGTGCTCCATTATTTCGAATTATCAGATCGAGACCTGTTTTACAAACAATGCCCTCAATTGGAATCCCTTTCTTTAATTGTTTTTTTGGTGCTTCAACCTCTGCATCCACCGGAATTGCCAAAGAGAATAGGAGAAATAATGTAAATCCAAAAATTACCGTACTTTTAGATGATAAACTCATACAATTACTTCCTTTTTTTATCATAAATATATTGGTGATAAATCCTACTTGTCAAATTACATTCAGACACAAAAATCAACCATGAGAATCCGTGTATTGATTATATTAGATCAAAGGAATTTAATTATGAAATAAATTGATTGACAAAAGATTCTTGTTTGTACCTATTTTTTTCTTGATGTTACTTCCCACTTCAAAAGCTGATGCAGAGCATGTATTAGATGTGGAGGCCTTTGCCCAATATCTTGATATTTCTCAATTAGAATCTGACAAATTTGTTCTTGAAATTGATGGGAATTCATATGATCTCTATTATGGATATCATGGGAGTTTGGATGCAATGGGAAGCGATTTTCAAGACCCTACTCTTTCTGAAATAATTGTAAACAATGAGAGAAAGTCTTTGGAAATTACAATGATTGAGGTTCCTGAGAGAACTGATTTTTGGGTTAGGGTACCTTTTGAGGTAATTTCCGCAGAAAAAGAGAATTACCAAATACTAGTTGATGGAGTCGACACTGGCTACGATCTCATGAAATTTCCAAATGACTATGTATTTGGAGTATTCATTCATGAGAATACCGAGCATATAGAAATAGTTGGAACCACCGTTATACCCGAATTTGGAACTCTTTCAATTTTGATTTTTTTCTTTGCCTTATTTGGCACAATTTATTTGGTTAAAAAATCGGCTTTTTACACCAATTTGACTACCATTAATTAAGCAACATTTTCTAGTTTATCTCGATGAAGAAAGTTGCGTTGTTAGGATGTGGAGCCATTGGGACTCAGATATCTTTGGCAATAGATTCTGAAAAATTTCCTGCCAAACTAACACACGTTTATGACGGATCAAAAGATGCTTCCTTGAGACTAGTTGAAAAATTAAAAAACAAACCTGTAATCGTTGAAAACCCTCATTTGCTATCCTCAAATCAAGTTGATATTGTTGTTGAAGCCGCATCACAAGACGCAGTAAAAGATGTTGCATTAAGTGTTTTGCAAAATAAAAAAGATTTGATGATCATGAGTGTTGGTGCATTGCTTGATGAATCCATTTATGAAATTTTATCCGAGGCCTGTAAAGATTTTCAAAAAACTATTTATCTTCCCTCTGGAGCCATTGCTGGTTTGGATGGAATTAAATCTGTTCAAAACGAATTAGAAAATTTATCGATTACCACCAGAAAACACCCACGCTCACTAAAAGGAGCAAAATTTTTTGAAAACTCTGACATCAACTTAGATTCACTTGAATCAGAAACTGTAGTTTTTCAAGGAAATGCAAAAGAAGCTGTTTCATTATTCCCTGCAAACATCAATGTTGCTGCTTTACTTTCTCTTTCGGGAATTGGAAGTGAACAAACTAAAGTAAAAATTGTTGCAGACCCAAATACTGATAAGAATACTCATCATATTGAGGCATCTGGAACTTTTGGAAAAATGACTTTTACCATTGAAAATTACCCTGATTCAAATAATCCTAAAACTAGTAGGTTGGCAATTTTATCTGCGATAGAAACCCTGAGAAAATATTGTTCTAACGAGATTCAAATTGGTACGTAATATGGCAAATATTGCCACTATTACGAAAATCAGATAGAATTATGGGCATGTTCTTAGTCTTTAAATTCTCTACAACGCCATTTCTCGTTGGACTATGTTAGTTCAAGATACTTCAAAATTAAAAGAAAATATTTTACGCCTAAAAAAAGAAAAAGATGTGGTAATTCTTGCACATAATTACCAAATTCCTGGGATTCAAGATGTGGCAGATTTTACAGGTGATTCGTTGGGTTTGTCAAGGCAAGCTGCAAAGGTTAATCAGAAAACAATTCTCTTTTGTGGTGTTCACTTTATGGCAGAAACTGCTGCTATTATCAGTCCTCACAAAAAAGTATTGATACCTGATTTGGAAGCGGGATGTTCACTATCTGATTCTATTACTTTAGATGAATTAAAAAATTGGAAAAAAGGTCATCCTGGAGCAATTACAGTTGGTTACGTAAACACCACAGCTGAAATAAAATCTGAATTGGATTATTGTTGTACCTCTTCAAACGCAGTAAATGTAGTAAAGGCAATTCCAAAAGATAAAGAAATTTTATTTTTACCGGACATGTTTTTAGGTTCTTATGTTGCAAAAATGACAGGAAGAAAAAATATGAGTATCTGGGCAGGGGAATGTCATGTTCATGCTGGCATTACTCCAGATGATGTAAACAAAAAATTAGATTCCATGAAAGAATCTGAATTTGTAATTCACCCCGAATGTAGCTGTACCACTCCAATGTTGTATGATTTGGCATCTGGAAGTTTTGATGATAGAAATGTTTCAATTCTTTCAACGGAGGGAATGTTAAATCATGTAAAAGATTCTAACGCAAAAAACTTTGTAGTTGCAACTGAAACTGGAATATTATATAGGATGAAAAAGGAAAATCCGGGAAAAACATTTGTTCCAGCATCCGAAAAAGCAGAATGTCAATACATGAAGATGAATACTATGGAGAAGGTCTATGATTCATTAGTCGAGGACAAATATGAGGTCACTGTTCCAAAAGAAATTGCCGACAAGGCAAGATTGGCAATAGATAGAATGCTTGCAATTAGTTAAACCCTGAAATTACCTTCAAACTCCATTCTCAAATATTTGATTTTTTGGCCTCATTAAGGGTATTATTTGGGTATGATTAGCTCAACATAGGTTGGTTGGACTTTTTGGGTTAGGGTCAAAGGATCCAGGGAAAAAAAGTATTTCGAAAAAAAAGAAAGAACTACGAAAATTAGTTAAAGAAAAGAAATATGATTCCGCCTTGAGAATAGGATCTGAAATTCTAAAAAAAAATCCAGATGAAAATGATGTTTTATTTATTATCGGTGGAATTTATTATATGAAGGGAAAATATCGAGCAGCCATTTCACATTTTGAAAAATCTCTTCAGATTGGCACTCACGATGTTGAAGTCTTGATTCTTAATGCAAATTCACATTTCAGATTAGGCAATTTTAAACAGGCAGTTATCTGCTGTGACACCATTAAAGAAATCGATCCTAAAAACAAAGCTGTAGTGGAATTGCTAGAAAAAATTGAGTCAGCAAAAAAATAACTAGATTTCTAAACTCATGTCTATTCCTTTAACAGAATTGGTGATACTTCCCACCGAAATTATATCTACACCCGTTTTTGCATATTGAGATATATTTTTTGAAGATATTCCTCCCGAGGCTTCAATCTTTACCTTGTTACGTAACCTTCTTATTTTTAGATCTTGAATAGTTTTTTTAATTTGTCCTGGTGAAAAATTATCAAGCATAATTATTGTTGCCCCTTCTTTTGCCGCCAGTATGGCATCTGAATTATTTTCTACTTCCACTTCAAATTTTTTGTATCGTCTTTTTGCTTTTTTTATTAAATTCAAAAGAGAATTACTTACTGCTATATGATTATCTTTTATCATGACCATCTCATCTAATCTTAATCGATGTTTTTCTCCTCCTCCAATTTTTACTGCTTCTTTGTCAAAAAATCTAAGGCCAGGGGCAGTTTTTCTTGTTGCAAAAATTTTAGTTTTTTTATTGGGCATCTTTGCAACTAGGTTATGTGTTTGTGTGGCAATTCCACTCATTCTGGTTAATAGATTCAAAACAGTTCTTTCACAGGTGAGAATTTGTCTAGCATCGCCTGAAATAATCATTATTGCCTGATTGGGAGTTATTTTCTGGCCATCTTTTTTTAGAATTCTAACGGTACATCCTTTGAGGTTGAAAATCTCCTTGGCAAATTTTACCCCTGCAACAACGGCCTTTTCTCTGGATATTATTTTGGCAGATATTTTTTTCTTGGATAAAAGAGAACTTGTAATATCGCCCTTACCTATATCTTCAGAAAGAAAACTTTGTAATTCTTTTTTTAAATTAAACTCCAATAATTTGATATGGTTTAGTTGTGATTTTAATGATTTGGTAAATGATTTTTTTTAAGTAAATTTCTATGTTACTTTTATTGCGTACTTGCCTTTTGTAGTGATACCCAGAGTTGCCGCAATCTGTGAGTTTGTGGGTTCCACTACTAAAACTACTCCATTCCAATCAGGGGTTAAATCTGAAGATTTACAATTTGGGCAAACTTTTCCGATGGTCACAAACTTGCATTTTCTACAAGCCATTTCTCGTGCCATCTTTAACTTGCCTCAGCTTTTGCTTCTTTGGCTGGTTTTTCTGATTCATTTGAACCTTCACCTGCTTTTTTGATCTCTTCTTCAATCCATTCATGTGCTCCAAGGAATGGCTGTCGACATGTAATTCCAATTTTACCCATTGTTGCGGCTTTACCCAATGAGACTGCTGTGATCCTTGCGCGCAAAATTGAACCAACTTTTAATGTTCGTCCACTTTGATTTGCTAAGATCATTCCAGATTTTACATCACTCTTTAGGTAATCATCCATAACTTGTGACAAGTGCAATAATGCATCTGTTGGACCAATTCTTACAAACGCTCCAAAGTCTGTAATATCTACAATTTCTCCGTTAACAATTTCTTGAAGTTTGGGATAAAACGTTAATGCGTCAAATTCCACTTTATGAAATGTTCCTCCATCGCCTGCTATCATTTTACCTATTTCTTCGACTTTGGCATCTAAGATCATGATAATGTAACCCAAATCTACATTAATCATACTCTCGTACTTTTCTTTGAGAATGTTCAAGGCTGCCTTTTTTAGAGTGGTCCCAAACAAGCTTGGGGGAATCCTAACAACATCACCTAGTGTGGATATAGAAAACAACTGTGATGGATTTCACTAATTTCAATTTATGAATCTTTGGGTAATTCAGGTTGATTTTACGAAAGATTTTATGAAAATTACAAATTTTAGGGGACTTTTTTAGAAGTTTGACTTATGTTTAAATAAAGTAAAATGACTTTTTCACGCAATGGTTGGGATAGATCAAGTTCTTGAAAAACTTAGTACTGTTATCGACCCTGATTTGAAAAAAGATATTGTTTCAATGGGAATGATTAAAGACCTTGAACTTAATGATAGCAACTTAAAATTTACTTTAGAACTTACCACACCTGCTTGTCCATTTAATGTTGAGATTGAGGATGATGTTAGGCGAGTAATCGGTGAAATGTCTGAAGTAAAGAACTTTGATCTAAATGTAACGGCCAAAGTTATGGAAGGTCGCTCACTTGATGACGACACGGCAATGAAAACTGTCAAAAATATTATTGGAGTCGCAAGTGGAAAAGGTGGTGTTGGAAAATCTACGGTATCCCTGAATTTAGCTTTGGCTTTATCTCAAACAGGAGCTAAAGTTGGATTGCTTGATGCAGATATCTATGGTCCAAGTATTCCTCTTATGCTTGGTATGAAGGATGGATTTATGGAAGTAGAAGAAAATAAACTTCAACCCGCTGAATCTAATGGAATCCAGGTGGTATCCTTTGGTTTCTTTGCAGAACAATCTCATCAGGCAGCAATCTATAGAGGACCAATCATTTCTGGAATTTTAAAACAATTTTTAGTAGATACAAATTGGTCTAATTTGGATTATCTAATTGTAGATCTACCACCAGGAACGGGTGATATTCCTTTAACCTTGGCGCAAACAATTCCCATTACTGGAATTTTAGTGGTAACCACTCCCCAAGAGGTTGCAAGTAATGTGGCAGTAAAGGCAATTGGCATGTTTGAAAAACTAAACGTTCCAATTATTGGTGTTGTTGAAAATATGAGTCATTTTGTTTGTCCTAATTGTAACGACAAGCACTATATTTTTGGTGACGGTGGTGCCAAAAAAATCAGTGAACAATTTAAAATTCCTTTCCTAGGAGAAATTCCATTAAACTCTGGCATAATGTCTGGTTCTGATTCAGGAAAACCAATAATGATTTCAAATCCTGATTCTCCAAGTGCTGTTGCATTTCAAAGTGCTGCAAAAAATATCGCAGGACAATGTAGTATTCTTGCATCACGATTGCAAGAAGAGATGGCGAATGAAAGTAAAACTGATGAACCTGCTCCAGAGGCAAGTACTAATTAATTTTTATTTTGAAATTACCTGATTCCCAAAGGGACAAGATGAAAAATCCCCTTGGTATTTTATTGCCTGAAAAAGATACAACCAAACAAAATATCCAAAAATTAATTGAAAAAAACAGTTTTGTCATAACTGTTGGTGATAGAACCACGCAAAAGATGATGGAATTTGATATGATGCCATCTGTACAGATAATCGACGGTCAGGAAAAAAGAATTAAACACACTATTCCAGAAAATTTAGGAATCTCTACTTTACTAACCTGTAATAATCCCCCAGCAGAAATAACCCCACAAAGCATTGATACAATAAAAAAAGCATTCAATTCCCAAACTCCAGTCAGAATAATGGTAAAAGGAGAGGAGGATCTTTTAGTATTGCCCGTGTGTATTTTGGCCCCTCCAAACTCAGTAGTAATGTACGGCCAACCAAACGAGGGATTGGTAATTGTAAAAGTAACTCCAGAAATTAGAAATAAAACACAAAAACTACTTGATTTAATGGAATAATTGGGGAGTGATGAGACGGTGGCTGTATGATTCGTGATTACACTACAAAAGACTCTGACCCCGTTAATTCACCCTTAACCTTTTATTTCAAAAAAAAATTTGATTTTTTTTGAAATTTTTTAGGCAAGTCATTATTTTTTATCATTTCGAATGATATGACACTGGAAAATTGAAAAAATTTTGTTTAGATGAACAAACGCCTTCCTAAATGGGGAAACAAATCAAACTATTTGTGAGAATTTTCGTAATTGATGATGATGAACAGACCACAAACATGCTCTCAAAATTCCTCAATGGGCAGGGTTTTGAAACCATAGTAACAAATGATCCTATTGTGGGACTGGAGAAAATCAGAAGGGAACAATTTGATGTCATTCTTTTGGATGTCAATATGCCTATCGTCACCGGATTTGGTGTATTAGAAATGTTAGCGGTAGCTGATATTCTTAAAGATCAAAATATCTTTATATTTTCTGGAAAACATCTTCCAGAAATACAATTAAAGAATTTACTAAGAAAAGATGGGGTTAATGGTTTTTTGGAAAAACCAGTAGACCTTGAAAAACTTGTGAATGTTATCTCTAATTGAGGATTGATTTTTCAACCAATCATAATAATCTCTCAAGGTTAATCTCTCCGGAAAAATCATGCATGGGAAGTAGGAGGATTTTTTTCTCAAGTTCAATTTATTCATTAAACTCTCAAAATAACCTGATGGCGGCTATATCAAATGCGTTATACTCAATTTGTGCAAAAAATTAACTTTGTAGGATATACATCAATAATTTGGAAAATAATTGTGAAATTAGATCCTGAACTAAGGTTACAGATATTAGAAAAAATTGGGATCTACTCAAGTCGTTTTTCTATTCCAGAACCACAAGTTCTTCTTACCACAAAAGAGGTTTTAGATATGCCCAAAGAAATGACTGAAGGTAGGAGAACTTCTGCCTACAAATATTATGGAGTATCATATTTCCAGCATAATCTGATATTCATTAATGTAAGAAAAATTCCTGATGAAAAAAATCTTGAAGATACCTTGGTGCATGAACTAATCCATTTGAGATTTCCTTACCTCGCTCATGGTAGGAGATTCAACAAACTAGTAAGACAGGGATTAAGGGGAAAAACATTTTTGCCATACAAAAAAAGAAGCAAAGTTTCTGGTATTTGATTTATATTTCCCAGATTTAGGCAAGCTGAGTATACTATGGAAATTGCTGAAATCCTACCATTTGTGGCAGGAATTGCATCATTTTTAGTTGCAGGTGGTTTGGTTGCATGGATTACAAAACAACCTTCTGGAACAAAAGAGATGATGGATATCTCGAACGCAGTCAAAGAAGGAGCAGCAGCATTTCTAAAAAGGGAGATGAAAATTATTGTTCCTGTTGCAATAGCATTATCGCTTATTATTGCCATATTCCTTCAACCATCAAATGGTATCGCATTTGCAGTAGGCGCAGCACTCTCAGCAGTTGCAGGAATTATTTCGTTAAAAATTACCGTTAAAGCCGCAGTTAGAGCAGCAAACCTAAGCGGCAGTGGTCTAGGGAAGACATTTGCTATGGCCTTCAGAGGTGGAGCAACAGTTGGTCTAGCGGTACCCGCAATGGCACTTTTGGCCATTACTGGACTTTACATGATTTATCCAGATCCAATAACAATTGCAGGGGTTGGAATTGGAGCGAGTCTTATTGCACTATTCATAAGAATTGGAGGGGGTATCTTTACCAAGGCAGCCGACATGGGTGCAGATTTAGTAGGAAAAGTTGAAGTAAACATTCCGGAAGATGATCCACGAAATCCAGCAACTATTGCCGATAATGTGGGAGATAATGTAGGTGATGCAGCTGGGATGGGTTCAGATGTCTATGAATCTTATATTGTTACAATGCTTGCAGCCTTACTAATTGCTGCGTTAATTGGAGCGCCAAACTTTTTCTTATATCCTATTTTAATTGGTTCTTCTGGAATGATTGCATCAATAATTGGTGTTGTCATTGTTGGCTCTAAGAATATCACTGATGTGATGAAACCCCTTAATCGTTCATTTTATGTTTCGGCAGCAATTGCTATTGTGTTAAACTTTGTCTTTATTACACAATTTATTGGCCATTCTGATGCGTCATATGCCTTGTTTGGTTCTACTATACTAGGTGTAATTTTGGTTCCTGTAATTCAAAAAATTACTGACTACTATACTAGTTACAAACAAAAACCTGTACAGGAAATTGCAGATTCTGCAAAATGGGGATATGCATCCTTAACCTTGATGGGTATTATCAAAGGAATGCAATCTACTGGGCCCTTTATGATTGCACTAGTTGTTGCAATTATTTTGTCTTATAGCATCGCTTCAGCAGCAGCCCCAGAAGGTGCAGACCCTGTGCTTTATGGAATCTTTGGAACTGCATTGACTGCAATGGCAATGTTGAGTCTTGCAGGAATAGTTCTTAGTATTGATGCATTTGGTCCAATTGCTGATAATGCCGGTGGAATTGTTGAGATGACCGGAATGGGTGAAGAAAATCGTAAAGTTACTGATGAAATTGATGCTGTTGGAAATACAACTAAAGCAGTTACGAAGGGATTTGCAATTGCCAGTGCTGCTCTAGCTGCACTTGCTATGATTCAGGCATTTCAATTTGAAGCAGCCCATGTTTTTGAAGGTATTTTAGTACTAGATTATAGTTTAACAAACCCTGCCATAATTGTCGGTTTATTAATTGGTGGTTTGATTACATTTATTATCACAGGCCAACT
>JAOTXZ010000031.1 GCA_029862085.1 Candidatus Nitrosopumilus sp. | reverse complement strand
CAGGCCATTTATGAAGGAAGGTTATGGGAATATGTCTTGAAAAAGGCAAGGGCTCATCCAAAATTATATGAAATGATTGAAATTTTTATTGCAAATTCTGAAAGTTTAGCTATTTCAACTCCAAAATTTAAAGAAAAAGCTATTTTTCTTTATGATAAAGAGGATCAATATAGGCCAGAAGTTCTTTCCTATCATGCCATAGTTAGAAGATTCAAAACAAAGAAAAATTCCTTAATTTTATTAAAAGAACCAAAAATAAAACCAGGATATTTATCCCATGATTATTTTGGTCTAAAACGAAAATTCAAAAATATTGATTCAATCCAAGTTTGCTACTATAATCCTCAACTAGGTTTAATACCAAATGAAATATCAGATATTTTTCCAGCAGCTCATCATGAGACTGCAAGAGTGATTTTTAATCCAATAGAGTTTACCGAATTTAAAAAAACTTGGATAAAATTTTTTGAAAACAACAAGTTTTCAGAAATCTATTTTGATAAGAAAGATGATTTTTTGAAAAACTTTATCAAAATTCTTCCAAGAGAAATAAAGAAAAAATCAATTTAACAAAAATAAGAAAAAAATGTGTGCTGTAAGATACAGTCTATAAGGCTGCGTCTTCTGCCCAGCCGTTTACGAAGACACCGTTTTTGTGAAGAGGTACTGGTTGTCCAGCAGTGTAATTCATTGGTCTCATCCAAAAGATTGATTTTGTTGGGCATACACCGATGCATGCACCATCAGAAATACATCTTTCTGGGTAAAAGACAAATGCTTTACCTCTCTTCCAGCCTTCGACTGGTTTTACTCTAAGGACATCTGGACCAAGAGTTGTACAGATTTCTACACATAGTGCACATCCGATACATCTTTGCTCATCAATGTCTGGAAGTATTGCGATTGGCATTTTATTCAATCTTTTATTGCTGGGTTGCTATTTAAACCATGATTGAATTTCATAACCCTGTTATGAAATAGATCTAAAAAATATGTGCAGTCTGCACTTTGACATTAAATAAAAAACAAAAAGATAACGTGTTAAGCACGTTTATTTTCTCATTGCATCGATTTGACCAGAAGTTACCCAATCGAGTAATTCTGCTGAAGATGGATTAAGATCTGCCTTCTTGTTCATAAGATTGTGAACCCAAATCCAGTTAATTTGGTTAAGAAGTACTTTATTTCCTTCATCGCCTGCACGAGTTTTTGCAACAAGAGATTGGTCTTGTTGAGCTATCCACTCATCATAGGATCGTCCCATGTGGATCGGATCTTAGCTTGCACTAATTAAAGCTTTTGTAGATTCCATATTATACGTAATGATCGGATCCATGTTGGCAAGGTATTAACATAGATTCGATTTCAGATTACTTCTTGGATGTAAAAGTTTTAGGAGCTGCTAATGAAGTAGGCCGTTCCGGTTTTTTAGTAAATTGTAATGGAACCAATTTGTTATTAGATTATGGGGTATTGTTTGGAAGGCGGGGAACACCCCCACAATACCCGGTGCATGTAAAACCTAAAGATTTGGATGCCATAATTATTACTCATGCCCATCTTGATCATTCTGGAAATGTTCCCTCATTGTTTGTAAGTGGAAATACCGATGTATATGCAACTCCACCAACATTTGATTTAACGCAGCTTCTAATTGAGGATATGTTAAAAATTACCAAAGATGCCCAGCCATTCGGATTACCTGAATTAAACAACATGATGAGAAATTCCAAAGAAATAGGATTTAAACACAAAATAACCAAGGGAAATGCAACTTTTGAGCTAAGAGAAACAGGTCATGTGATTGGTGGAAGTAGCGTTTTAGTAGAATCTGAAAAAAAGAAGTTATTCTATACTGGTGACATTAAAACTCACGGTTCTAGAATGTTACGTGAGGCGGACTTGGATATCGGAGACATTGACCTATTAATAATTGAAAGCACGTATTCTCAAACTGATCAAAAACCTAGAAAGGAGTCAGAAGGGGAGTTAATCGAATTTGCAAATGAAGTAATGGATAGAAAAGGTGTGTTGTTTATTCCATCTTTTTCAGTTGAACGCTCTCAGGAGATTGCTTGTATTTTACGAAGTTCTAATTTTAAACACAAAATCATCATGGATGGAATGGCCCTAAAAGTAAATGATATAATGTTTCGTCATCCAAATTATCTTAGAGATCCTGAAATTTTTGCAGATGCAATTAATGAAGCCGTTGCAATAAAGGATCATGACAAGAGAAAACGGGCAATTGAAGAACCTTGTGTGGTTATTTCGCCTGCAGGGATGTTAGTCGGAGGAAATGCAACATATTACCTGCAACAACTCTCCTTTGATAGCAAAAATGGAATCGCACTTGTTTCCTACCAAGGTGAAGGAACTCCTGGCAAAAAGCTTCTTGATACTGGTAAAGTTAACACTAGAGGAAAGGATCTTAATGTGGCAGCCGAAGTAAAGCAATTCCAATTTTCTGGTCACGCAGATAGAAAGGAATTGTTTGAGGTAGTAAAAAAAATACAGGGCAATCCAAAGGTTTGGACAGTTCATGGAGATAGTGAATCTTGTGAAAAATTTGCCGAAGAGATCCATGAACAATTTGGACTTGATGCCTATTCTCCTTCAGTTAATGACATAATAACTATCTAAGATGTTAGATTATTGTACAATTAATTTAGAAAATACAATAAACAGCGGACAGGTTTTTCTTTGGAAAAGAAATCAGAATAATTGGTATGGAATTAATGGTAGAGATGTTTTAAAGATTAATGAATCTGGAAAAATTAAATCATTTTCAAAACAAAAAATAGACTTCTTTAGAGAAAAAGATAATCTTGAGGAAATTTTGAAATCAATTTCAAAAGATCAAATAACGAAGGAAGCAGTAAAAAAATACCTGGGACTTCGATTATTAAGACAAGATCCTTTTCAATGTTACATTTCATTTATTGTTTCTTCTAATTCAAATATCCAAAAAATCAAAATATGTCTGGAAAACATTTGTAAAAATTTTGGTAAAAAAGTTTTTTTTGATAACAATGAATTTTTTTTATTTCCTGAACCTAAAATTCTAGCATCAGCATCCCTTCAGGAATTAAAAAATTGTGGAACTGGTTATCGTTCAAATTTTGTCAAAATTGCTTCAGAAATGGTTTATTCAAAGGAAATTAATTTTGATTATCTAAAAAAATGTGATTATTTTACAGCCAAAGAAATAATTTCCAAGGTTCCTGGGGTGGGTAACAAGGTTGCAGATTGCATATTACTATTTTCTCTCGATAAATTAGAAGCGTTTCCATTAGACAGATGGATGATTAGAATTTTAGAAAAATACTATCCCAATATCTTTGAACTATCTACGAAAAGCATTACCAAAAATCAGTATGAAATTCTACATGGAAAAATTACAAATTATTTTGGTCTTTTTTCTGGATATGCTCAACAATTTTTGTTTAAAATGGAAAGAGAGAATTACAAAAAAAAGTGGTTGTAAACCCTTAAAATAGCAATTACAATGGTGGTTTTTGGGCCCATAGCTCAGCATGGATAGAGTGTTGGACTTCTAATCCAATGGTCAAGGGATCGAAGCCCTTTGGGCCCGCTCTAACAAATTTATTCAGAATAAAATTATATTTTTTTATGAAAGACATTGAATTTACTCTGAATTCGAAAGAGATTCATATGAATTCAGAAATAAAAGGTACCGTTACGGTATCATATCCTGGTAGGTATGATGGAGTTGTAATCAATACAACCATATTGGATTCAAATGAACACATTACCTACAAATCATATAACGGGAAAAAAATATCTCAAAATGTATCTAGACTTTTTATCAACAAAGATGTAATGCCAGAAAACAAAGCTGAATTTACTGCAGTTATTTCCTTTGAACCAAAACAAGAACATGAAGTAAAATTTAGAGCATCAATTATAGAACAGCATAAAGAAATAGAAAGTCAAATAATATTTGGAAATTATTCTGCTTAGAATCTTCCTTTCTCAATTTTTACTACTCCAGTCATCCAAGGATGTGGTTCACAATGATAATGAATTTCCTGTGGTTCGGTGAATAGAAATTCGTATTCTTCACCAGGCATAAGAACTCCAGAGGATCCAAAATCTCCGCTGTAAGAATCAGAGGAGCGATGATCAGGAGTTACGGTATGTGGTGTATCATCAATATTAATCCATTTTACAAGGTTATCTTTTTCAAGAGTAATAGTTGGTTTATTGGGGACATAGTTGTCGGCTCCTTCATTTACTGCACCCAAAACAATCTCTATTACAAAAGTTTCCTCAGGATGTAAAATATGCTCAGGTACAGATGGTTTTGCTAATGATTCAGGAAGATAAAATCCAGTATAGAAAATAAGCCCTACTGACATTCCGACTATTACTGTAATTAATCCAATTCCATATGCATGGCTTGATGTCGTAGCACTCAATAGACTTTTTTCCTCCAGAGTTCTTATAAAGCTTTTTTAGAAATTAGGATTCTAGGGTTTGGTTAAGTCAGCTGATCCAATGTTTGTTTTTTGGTTGACGTCAAAACCAACATCTGCTTGCACTTTTGGAGTTTTAATTTCTGGAGATAATTCTTTTTTGTCTTCAGATTTTCCTGAATCCTCCGGAAGCTTGCTGACCTCTTGAACGGGTTCTGGTTCTTGCAATTTTGGTTTTTCCTCAAGTTCTGGATCTGGAGGTGGAGGTGGGGGATTTTGGGCTTGGGCTATTCCATATCTGTAGATATGGAAAAATCCGGCAAACACCAATAATATAATCCCTATAAAGAACAAGGAGATGTTCTTCATTCCAATCAAGGCAGCATTGTAAGCTGCAATATTTAACAAAACTTGGAATGCCAATAAAGCAATAAGGAGCCAATTGATCCATTTTTCTGAAAGATTGATGGTTGCAACTTTTTGAGGTGCATTTTCTTTGTTTAGTTTTGCTTTTCTTTCAGATTCATTGGCAAGTTTTATCATCATGTAGGTAAATCCAAATCCTACAGGGACTAAGAGTATCATTGTGGAGTAGAAGAATATCGGGTCAATAACAAGACGTTCTACTAGGGGAATTGATACGTCAGGAGAAATATAGAATCCCCAATATGTTGTTACCATAATTTGAGCAAGACCTGTGATTCCAAATGCTGTAATTAAAGGACGATCCCTCCAAGAGAATTTTTTGTATCTGTCAATGAATGGTATTAAGACCAGAGCGATGATAAACAGTAAAGGCCACAGTAGCCCTGTAACAAACTTGTCATACTGGGTTCTCATGAATGCATAAATTCCTGTCAGATACCACTCAGGGACTGTTACACCTGGCGGTACATTCGGTTCAAATTTGAAACCAAGATCAATTGGAAAAACCCCTCCTGTGATTAGAATCGCACCACTTATAGCCATAACCATGGGTACATCAAAAACCAGAAATCGTGGAAAGTGCACTGCCATTAACCCGAGCATGACGATTGGTAAAAGAAATACGTGTTGTGCATAGAATCTTAAAACAAAATCAGAGAATCCACTTCCTAACATCGCATCTCGCATTACAGGTCCGGCGACAGGGATTGAAGTTGTAAGAGATGCTGCAATACTAATAGCAAGTTCTGCTCTCTCACTAAATATTACATCATAACCCGTAAAGGCTTCAAGAATAGTTACGACGCCAAGAATCACACCTGTAACCCATAAGATTTCATTTCTTATTTTGTATCTCCCGCTAAAGTATTGATAATACATGTGGAGTACAGCAAGTAGAACCATTGCATTTGACCCATGATAGTGAATGTTTCGGATATGAAAACCAAATGGGACTTCATCATTAATGAATTGTACACTATCCCAAGCCCTATCTAAAATTGGTTGATAGTAAAACATCAGTAATGCCCCAGAGATTCCAAGAATTATGAACACAACAAATGTAAGCATACCCAAAAATCCAAATGGACTTACAAATCTTGCGGGAAATGAAAATTTAATTGCAGTAAAAATAGATCTGTCTAAGCCATCCCATAACCAGTAAAAGAATGCAACTGCACCAGTTCTTCTACTTAGGGAAACGGCCATATCCAATTACTCCATTGTCATTCGGTCCCCACTTTGGTGGTAAAATCCATAAAAGGTCATCTGAATCTTTTTCAAAATTTAGTTTAGGTAAAGTGTTTGATGGTGGGGCTTGAACTGATGCCGGACCTACATAAGCTGTTCCAGTTTCTGCATTATACATACTTCCATGACATGGACATTCTCCCCTTTTTCTACCCTCATCAGGCCAGTATTTCCATAAACACCAAAGGTGGAGACAGATCATACTAAATCCTCTAAAAGCAGAAATATCGTTTTTCGAACCTCCAAGTTCCTCAGGTAATCTAATAAATTGCCATTTTCGAAATGCTTCGGCATCAAGTGCAGCATCTCCTGTTGCAGGATATGTAATAACCTCTGCATGATTTATTGGATAAGTGTTAACATTTGCTTGGGTGCCATCCGGTAATATTACTGGGACTTTTTCTAGAGTAGATGATGCTGGATTTGGCATAAAATTCCCAAATGGAATAAACGGAGCAAATGCTAATCCTGTTCCTGCAGCTCCCATTAACTTGAGAAAGTCTCGTCTGGATAATCCACCAGATTTTTTCGTCTCCTGGTCTGACATTCAAGCTGACGTACTCGCCAAATTGCTTATAAACCTTGTTCAATCATTTATCTGAATTTCGTCTTTGAATAAATACAAATGACAATCCGATCGCAAATCCTATTCCTATGCCAATAACCAATTCAATGGGAAATGAAATTTCTTCAGTGATTTTTTCTTGTTTTAAAATAATTGATGAATCATTTGAAACTTCTATTTCGGTTGCCTCTTGGAGAGAATCTGTTTTATTTGGGAGTATTAACGGTGGTTGAAGTTTTGTTTGGTTTAATTCATTTAATTCAGATTGGACATCAGCTGAAATTGTGGAAAATTTTGCAGCTAGAGAGATAGGCTCTGTAGTTGAATTTCCACCAAACAAAGTAGAATGGGCTAAAATTGAGTAAGTACCTGTTTGATTAATTGGAACATAAATTACAGTGGATGTATTATCCTTATTTTTTACTGGAAAGAACCCTCCCCCTTGACTAAACAATGAGTTTCCTAACCAATCAAGCGATGCCCATCCAAGAAAATGTCCAAATATTCCTGATGGCATGTTTGTTTGAATTATTTCCCCTTTTGGATTCATTACAAAAACAGAAAGATTTGTGTCATCTGTAACCCAAGAAAGTTCTATTGCCGCTGAATTAATAGAATCATCTTGAATATCAAAATAATATTGTCTCCAGTCTCCTGCCATGTAACGATTTGCCATGTCAAAGGCACCTTTGACATATCCGTTTCCATAAAGCACATCCTCACTTTGAAAACCTGGAATCAAAATAGGAGTATCTTTTTGGTCAATAGGTTGTTTTACTACCACAGATACTGGGGAATTTACTGTATGTTTCTCACTTTCAAAGGTTAAAAATCCCTGATATGCACCAGTTTGAATTTCAGTTGGTAAAACCAAATTCACTTTTACCTCAACTGTATCTTGTGGTGGAATAGTAATGGTGGAGGACTCTGGCCAAATAAGAGGCCAATCTTGTTTTTGGTAATAACTTGCCGATAAAGTATAATCCATTGATGTTGAATTTTTTCCTGTATCTCCTTCCCAATACGAAAATGTCGTAGGAACTGGATAAATTCCAACAAGTGGAACACCATCAAATTTTTCATTTGGCTCTGTAATTCGTAATTCCTGAACCGTTCCCCAAGAACCAGCTCTACTAATTAATGATAATTCATTACTGGTAATTCTGGTGTTGTTATTTTTATCGTTCCAATCATAAAGATATAATGATGAAATTTTAATATCGTTTGCATAAATATCGTCAGTTTTGTTCATAAAGCTGTTAAAGGGAAAATTCACGTTTAAAATTAACAATGAGGCATCTTCAGGAATGGGATTTTGTTTATCAAAGAATTCTCCAAGATTTTTGTGTAACTTGATATCAGAAAGTGGAACATAATTTGGGATAAAGGCAGATTTTCCTTTTAAATCTGGATCTTTTAGATAATTCGTATCTTGTTGCTGTACTTTTGTTTTTCCCTCAAACTGATTTTTTTTCATTAGAGATATTTTTTGAGATTTTATTTTTATTTCAATTGGTTCATCATTGGGATTTTCTATTGTAAAGTTTGCAGAGCTTTTTTCTCCAGGAGTCAATTGTCCTGCAAACCAACTTGTCATCGGCATAGCCTTTGAGGGGATTTTAAATTTTTCAAAACCAATGGCTGTAGAATTATAAGATTCTACAACCGGATCTAAAATATTTTTTATGTTATTGTAAGATGCATCATTATAAACAATAAAAATTTCATTTTCCTCATTTACAAAGTCAATTGCAGAATCTAGGTTTACTAATCCCGACCCTTGATTGAAAGGATCATTTTGAAGATCTGTTGCAGTAGACATTAAGATATTTTTAATTCTAAAAGAATCATATTCCTTTGATTGATTGTTTAATCCCTCCATCAAAACAGCAGCACTGCCTGCAACTATTGGTGCAGCCATACTAGTTCCACCAAATAGAGAAAACGATTCTGCTTTGGAATCTTTATCTGTCTTTAACATTGATGATGGCGTGAATCCATGAGCACCTATACTCATTAAATCTGGTTTGGGATCACCAATAATTCCTGGACCTCGGCTTGAAAAATCAACTACATGATTAAAGTGTGAAGTTGTATTTCCAAACCTTGGTTGATTTTCAAATGGTCCGTATCCAACAAAAACATTATTCGTAGTTGCTCCAACTGAAATTCCAAATGGCGAGGCATTGGGCATTCCAATAGTTCCATATCCTGGACCTGAATTTCCAGCACTAGACACAATAGTTATTCCCGGATAATCATTATCAAGGGATTTTGGGGTTGAAAGGATACCTTGGATTACGGATAAGATATCCATTCCTGGGGCTGATTTAAGAGATGGAAAAGTGGATATGCCCCAACTGTTTGAAATTATATCCACATTTGTTTTGCCAGTAAATTTCCAATTTTCCTTTTCACTTTCAAATCCAGCAGCCCATAACCAAGCATAAACCGTATCGCCAAACCAAAGAGCTTTTACTGGAACAATTTTTGCATCAGGTGCTACTCCTTTAATTACAAATTTTTTGGTGTTGTTATAAATATCATATTCTTGTAAGCCTTTTGAGGTAATTGAGGAGGCACTGGCGGTTCCATGTCCCATAAAGTCTGTCATCACTCCAAAAAATTCTCCTTTTGGATCAAGGGGAGGAAGAAGAGTACCATTTATTGCACTCAAAGTATCATCAATGGTTGTTGTTTTATTTTGAATAACTCCATAAACATCTAAAACTTTAGCACCAACTGTTCCAGCACTATAATCTATCGTTCCATCTTTGTTAGAGTCATAAATTAAAAACTCATTCCCACTTCCCAAAACAATTGGTTTTTCATCAGTAAAATCAAAATCATATTTTGGTTCCTCTCCAGGTTCTAATTGAGACCTTGTGTAATCTTCCCAAGATGTAGAAAGATCAGGAATTATGGTATCATAATTTCCTGCTACATTAGAATCCACAAAAAGAATTGGCACCACTTGAATTCTAGCTAGGGGTCCAGATAAACCTCCTTGATACATTATTCCAAGATGATAGATTCCACTTTTTGATTTAATGTAATCTCGATTATTATCACCGATTTTCATATCACTGTTTAGGGTTCCGTTAAAAATAATGCTAGATCCAGCTTGAGGAAAAAAAGAATTGTATATTGGAACTTGGGTTCCCTTTTCATTTTGATTAATATTAAGAAAAACACCTTCATTTGTATGGTAAACATCTGAAGTTATTCCTTCAGGTAGGGGTTTGCTATAATTTTTGATTATATTATTTTCATCGATAAAACCAAAGAAGGTAGAGTTTGTTAGAACAATCCCTTGTCCATCAACATCAATCATTATTGGATGATTAAATTCGTCTCGTGCAAGAGAATCCTTTATGTCTGGATTTGAAAAATCTACTCCTGTGTCTACAATTGCAATTTTTATTCCATTCCCTGTAACATTATATTTTGTTTCAGCCAACTGAGAACCTGTGATTTGGCCTATCCTTGATGCATCTTGAATAACCTCCTCTGAATGAAAATCTAGTAAAAAGTCCTCAATTACATAGTAACCCCTAGAGATCAGATTAGAGACTGATTTTTCCTCTAACACTGCTATATGAAAAAATCCTTGGTCAGATTCTATTCCATGTAATGAATTGATTTTTGAAAAATCCAAATCATTTTCACCAGCTCCAAATATCACATATCTTTTGTAATTATTTTCTGTGAAAAAATCCGGAGAAATATCTACAATATCTGAATCAAAAAAAGTGTCATAATTTGTAGGAACAAAAGTATCATCAACTAGATCACCACTTGTAAAGCCATAAGAATTTGAAAATACAGAAGAAAGTAAAATTATCGAAAAAAAGATTGCCGCCTTGGGCATATTGTTATAGTTTAATTCTGAGTTATTATAACTATCTTCTTCGTGCAAGTATTGCCACTTGGAGTGCAACAATAATTCCAATTGATGCTACTATTGGAAACAATAAGGAGTTTAGCTGAGATGACGCCTCCTCAATATTTTCAACAGAATTTGAAACTGATGCGACACTTGTATCGATATTTCGACTAGCATTTTCTAATGTAAAACCAAATTCTTGAACTTCAGTTTTTAAAGTTACCAGTTCGTCGGCTGTCTCATCTAAAATGGAATCTAATTGGATAATCTGTTCAGAAATTCCGCTAATATCTTGGCTTTGAACTAGAGTAGCTGCTGAACCATGAGAAATTGTTCCTTGGCTAAATGCCACAACGTGAAAGACATAGGTTCCTTGTTCTCTTGGAGTATAATCGACAAAGAACAATCCCTGATGTAAGGTAGCAAAAGAATCAGTTAGTGTTTCTACTCTTCCTGATGGAAGGTGAACATGAGTAGTTTCAAGTAGTTGCTTTGGATCACTTCCAATTAAAAGCCCATCACTTGTAGTTTGAACAAACACACGAATAGAGTTGTTTACTCCTGCAGACTCTGGTGCAAATACGAGTGTATTTACCTGTCTTTCGACTGGAACACCAATTGGTTCACTGGTTGAGGTAAATTTTACATCAATTTTGTGAGATTCTCCACTTTGTTCGGTACTAATTACTTCAATAGTATAAGTTCCAAAAGGAAAACTAGATGAAGAGGGAGGCCAAACTATTAGGTTGTGGTTAAAGGAACCCTCATCATTTGTAGTTATTTGATCAAATCTTGCTATTGTTCCATCTGGTGCAAATAATCTAATTATCAAATTTTCGTTTGGTAATCCCTTTCCATAAACGAATAGTGGTTGACCCTCTGCAAAGACACTGGTGTTTGTTGCAGTTTCCAACTCTGAAAAACCTTCAGGTATCGAGATCATTAAAAATGGAATAAATAACATGGCTAGAATTTTTGCATACATGTGAGTACCCTGCTTATTACCACCTAGATATTACTTCTGGAAAATTTGTCCATAACTTTCGTTAAGAGTGAATAAAAAAAAAGAAAGGAATAGTGTGAATTTTCTAGTCTTAGTTGA
>JAOTXZ010000001.1 GCA_029862085.1 Candidatus Nitrosopumilus sp. | reverse complement strand
TTTAGTCGGGCTATTTGTTCTGGTGTAGCTTCTTCAGGTTGGGGTTCTTTTTGTTGAGATTCTAATTTTGAGATTTGTTCTTCTAGTTGTTTTAGTCGGGCTATTTGTTCTGGTGTAGCTTCTTCAGATTCTAAAATTGGTTTCGGTACAAGATCTAATTCTTGAGGAAGTTCTACATTGGTTTCCTTGGGAAGAACTCTATTGAGATTTTTGGGTGATTTCTGTTGGGTTTTTTGATTCATTGGGGATTCAAATTCGGCAATTTGTTCCTCTAGTTGTTTTAGTCGATCTATTTGTTCTGGTGTGACTTCTTCAGGTTTGGGCATTTGAGGTAAATCAATATCGGGTAAATCCCCTAGATAGTCTAGGTTCACTTTGTTTTCATCAATTCGAAGAAACGGTTCCCCATGAATTCTAAAAAAGTGAATTTTATTTCCATTTTTCCAAGTTGCGATACGATTGTAAATCGTATTGTAATTCAAACCACTTGAAATATCGGACGAAATTTTAATCCGATCAACTAAATCTCCAGTACTAATTCCGTTTTTGGTATCCTCATGCCTCCTTGCCATTAAGATTAAATGATTTTTGTCATATCTAACTTCAGATATTAAATAATCTGCCCACTTTTTCAATACCAAAATTATTGATTGATTTCTAGTAAATAAGCAATGATATTCTTAAAATTACAAAAAACTTTAATGGAAAAGTAATAATTTTCTAAATGTTTTTGTTAGGAAGTATACACGCTTCCTTGATATCAACCCGAAAAAAGGAATAGAATAAAGATAAGGATGACGTATTAAAGATCCTTGGTTAATTTACTTGATCCACATTTAATCATCACGAGAATGTTTGAAGCAAGAAAATTCGATGACATGCTAAATTATTGCATAAAATTATTAGAAAAAAATCCAAATGATTTGATGGCACTACAAAATTCAGCGTTGTCTCTTTTACACTTGGAAAAATTTCCCGAAGCCATCTTTTATTGTGATAAGGTTCTAAAAGAAAATAATTTTGATATGTATGCCATAACTATAAAGATCCACGCTCTTGAAAATTTAAAAGAGTACGAAAAAGTACTCGATTGCTGTGATTCAATTCTTTCAAGAAATAAAGATGATGTTTGGACTTTGAACACCATGGGATTGGCCTTAAACCAATTAAACAGATTCAATGAGGCCATTGAATTTTATGACAAAACCTTGAAAATCGATGAAAAAAATATGACAGCCTTAATGAATAAAGCTGTTGCTCTTAGCTTCTTGGGTGATTATCAAAATTCTATAAAATATTATGACTGTGCACAAATAATTGACCCTTCCATGAAAGAATTGGCAATTGCCAAGTCACGAGAATTTGAAAAGTTGGGTCTTGAAGATGAGGTATTTTTGGCAGCACAAGGAGTATTAATCAAAGATATGGAGAAAATCAAATCGGATGCAAAAGAAAACAAATGTTCAGTTTTTCATCAATTTTGTCAATTAGAATTTGAAGAAAAAGAAACAAAAATTACAAAATAATTTTGTCTAGTTTTAGTTTTTTGCGATTTTAAGAATTTCTTCTGCTTGTTTAAAATGAACCTCGTCAATCATTTTTCCTTCCACAGTTGTTGCCCCTTTACCATTTTTTATTGACTTCAAATATGATTTACAAACCTTTTCTGCCCATTGGATTTCTGATTTAGTTGGATAGAAAATTTTGTGCGTAATAGAAATTTGATCTGGATGAATAAGACTTTTTCCCGTAAATCCCAAACTTTTTCCTGTTTTACAATCTTTTTCAAGTCCCCTGATATCTTTAAGATCCTGCCAAATAGCGTCAATTGATGCAACTCCTGCAGCCTTTGCATCAATTGGAATCTTTGTTCTAGAATACTTTGCACCATCAGGATCTTTTGTATATTCAATTCCCAAGTCGTTTAATAGGTCAAAAACTCCAAAAACTACTGCACAAACACGTTTACTATGTGATGAAATGTGATATGTATTTACTACACCTTCAGCCGATTCTATTGAAGGAATAATTTGAAGAGGTTTTAATTTTCGAGATTTTTCTAATGATTGTAAATTTTTTTCAATTTTTTTTAAATCATTTACATTATTTACTTTGGGAATAACAATTCCACCAATTCCTTTTTGGACAATTTCTTTTAGATCCTCTGGGATTTTACCTGATAAAGGAGAATTTGTCCTAACAAATACTGAAGAATGATAATCAGAGCTAGATTTTAGTGCCGTTTTGATTAGTTTTCTTGCCTGTTTTTTTTCCTTGTCTGGAACAGAATCCTCCAAATCAAAACAAACAATATCTGCTTCTAGATTTTTTGCTTTTTCTAAAAATCTAGAATTATTCCCTGGAACAAAAATTAAACTTCGGAAAAGCTGTGTCATTAAAGGACTATGCGCCCTCTGGCTTCATTAAGATTTTGCCAAAGAAACCACCCTTTAGCATCTTTGTGTGAGCCTCTGCTGCTTGCTCAAAGGAATAGACTGAATCAATTGCAGATTTGATTTTTCCTTGACCCATCCAGTAAAGACCTTGATCAAGTTCAGCTTTGGTTCCTTGTGTTGAACCTAAGACGTTAATGCCTTTGAAGAATATGTGTCTAAGATCTATTTGTGCATCATAACCCGTTGTAGCACCACACGAAACTAGTGTTGCACCATACTTGAGCAATGTTAGTTGCTTGTTGAAGTGAGTTTGACCAATATGATCAAACGCAATATCAATTCCAGGTGCTTCACCTTTTGTTTTTGCAATTTCTTTTGATATCTTAAAGACTTCTTTATTCCAGTCGTCTTTTCTGTGGTCTACTGCATAGTCTGCACCAAGTTCACGACATTTGTCTAGTTTGTCGGGACTTGCAGTTGCAATTACATCACATTGGTACAATTTTGCGATTTGAATTGCAAAGCTTCCTACACCAGAACCACCACCCATTACAAGTACTGTTTGACCTGGAGTGATTTTAGCTCTACCAACTAGCATGTGCCATGAAGTAAGAATAGTCATTGAAGCAGCTGCTGCTTCTTCATATGATACACTTTCTGGAATCTTTGAAACATTAACTTCTGGTAAGTGAATTTGTTCGGAGTAAGCTCCCCAAAGTGGGCCTGTTTGGAATCCCCAAACTTGTCTTTTTGTACAATCAAATTCTCGTCCATCCGTACATGCCTTACAAACTCTACATGCCAAATTAGAATGAGAAACAACTTTGTCACCTACTTTGAAGTTCGTTACATCTTCTCCAACGGCAATAACATCTCCAGCTACATCAGAACCTGATACGTGTGGAAGAGGTACTGCAACAGGAACTCCTCTCATTCCCCAAATGTCGTTATAGTTTAAGGCAGATGCCTTGTTAGTAAAAATAACCTCATCTGATTTTGGTTTTGGTTCATCTATATCCTGGACTTTAAGGATCTTAGCATAATTATCATCTGGTGCGTATTCATTGTATACTACGGCTTTCATGACTACCCCATCTTTACCCCATAATTATATTTTATCTGGGATTATCGTCGATTTATCTTAAAATCTCGTTTTGGTTGTTGCATTGACAATAAAATTTGTTTTAGCTGATCGTCGGTTAGCTGGGATCGTATCTTTCCTTGAGAGGCCATTCCTATAAGATATTGTTCCACCATATTTGATAATTCAGGTTTTACCATTTTGATATTGTTTAGTCTCATTCTTGCTTCTGATGAAAGAATTTGTTTAAGAATATTTTCTTTTTGTGCGTTAAATTCTTCTTCGTTTACTTGCTTTTCTTGTGATTCATCTGAATCAGGAAAACTCATTTTATATCTAAGAATAAATTTTTAATTTAGGATTTTCCACGATTAGCTCTTTTAAAATTTCTGTGGCCAGTCGGTCAAGTTTTTGCATTCCTTGTTTGGAAATTATACGTCCTTTCTTTTCGACTTTTTCAACATAACCTAGTTTTTCTAATCCTTGAATTGCATTACGGATAATAGCACCACTTGCATCTTTGTGATGTGCAGCTCCGTATCCTGATGGCTTACCACCACCGTATACATTTCTTAATTCGTTAATTCCAATAGGACCATTTAGGTAAATTTTTCTCATAATTGATGCACATCTTGTATGCCACCAGTCCCTTTTTTGTGGGGGTTTGTCAGCATGAGCTCCAGTTTTTACAAACGAAGTCCATGAAGGTGCGGGAATATCTTCATTTTTTAGAATGTCGGCTAATTTACTTAACATTATATCAGCTGGGACATCATACACTTTTGCCATAAAGTGAAAAAATCTGGAATCGTCTTATAAATCATTGAGAAAATCAATAAAGTTTAATTAAAAACATTCAAGTGAAAATTCTCTTGAAATACCGTAAAACTAGATGATTTTTGAATCAACCTGAAAGTATCGATCAGACAATCATCAACTAATGCTAAACCAACTACCTGGAGTTATCTTAAATCCACTTGTTGCTTTTACGACGAGTTTACTACCAGGAGATAGGTTAATGTTAGAATCGTTTGTTAGAGTTAAAACCGAGCTGCCGTCAATAATCAAATCTCCAATTAACGAGTGACTGGTTGATACAGTTTTTGATTCTAGTATTTCATTTAGTGGGTCACAGGCATCTCCCGTTCCATCCATGTCAAGGTCCTTCTGATCTACATTTTCATCATTTGGACAGTTATCCGTGTCATCTAGTATGGAATCTGAATCAGTGTCTTCACAGGCATCACCAGCCGAGGTTCCATAGTTATCTTCTTGACCGGGATTTTGTGTTGTTGGACAGTTATCAATGTCATCTAGTACTGTATCAGAATCAGTGTCTTCACATGCATCACCCGTTGGAAATCCATAGTTATCTTCTTGACCGGGATTGGGTGTTAAGGGACAGTTATCAGCGTCATCTAGTACTGTATCTGAATCAGTGTCTTCACAGGCATCACCTGCTGTGGTTCCATAGTTATCTTCTTGACCGGGATTAGGTGTTGTTGGACAGTTATCAATGTCATTTGGAACTCCATCCATATCAATATCTGAACTTGGAATTGCAGGACCAAATGTTACACGAATGATTGGTGATGTTCCACCATCAAAATTCCTTGAATCTATGGCTCTGGCCGTATGATGATTTAATTCCCCAGTAGAATTTAGTTTTAGTAACCAACCATAATTTGTAGATGAGCCGTTTACCCAACCTTGTACATCAGAAACCATCAAAGCATTTGAAGATGTTGTATGAACTCCAGGAATATGGCTTAGAGAAACATTAGCACTGGGCAATGCAACAAAATCTGCCCCAGTAGAATTCCATAAGTCAGTACTAAATAATCTATGAGACCAAGTTGCATCACCTTCAAACGCAGGACCTCCCTGTCCTTCACCTTGGCCAAAATCAGATTCAGCTGTGGATTCTTCTTCTCCCCAGTAATTCGTTACTTTATGGATATCCATAATTTGTGACTCTGAATCAACTGTCTTTGAGACAACAAATTCAAACTCTACATCTGAAACGATTGAATTTGGCGGAATACTTGTAACATTAAATTCAACTAGAGCCCGACGAATATCAGAATTACCAGTTGCCCCAACAAAGAAATTGTTGCAGGCACCACAACTTTTTGTTCCATCCTCAGAAAAAATTGTGTTATCTTTTTGGGCTTGTAACACAACCTCACTAGTATCCTCACATACTCCGTCAATTAGAATTTGTTCACCTGTACAAGTAGGGTCTACACAGAGGCCGTCAACTACAGTTTGGTCACCTATACAAGTAGGATCTACACAAATGCCGTTGGTTAATACTTGGTCACCTATACAAGTAGGATCTACACAAATGCCGTTGGTTAATACTTGGTCACCTATACAAGTAGGATTTAAACAGGCTTCTTCTGAATTAATTGAAAATAGTTGGTCAATAAATCTTGCTTGTACCTCAAAACATTCACCTGAATCTACAGTTTGTGGACTTGAGGAGGTTCGATATTCCTCCATGGTATCCACACCATCTATTACAATGTCAAAACTTGGCGCTACTGGAGGTTCCTGTGTCCAAGAAATTTGAGTACCATTTGTTACATTAATCAATCCTGTAATTACTGGAGCACTTAAACAAAGACCTTCAATTAAAACTTGTTCACTCTCACAAACTGGATCTACACATACACCGTCAACTAGGGTTTGATCACCTATACACATAGGATCCACACAAATGCCATCGATTACAACTTGGTCACCTGTACAAGTAGGATCTACACAGACGTGATCAATTAATGTCTGATCACCAATACAAATGGGATCTGTACAAATGCCGTTTACTACTGTTTGGTCACCTACACAGATGGGGTCTACACAGACGCCGTTCTCTAATGTCTGATCACCTACACAAGTGGGGTCTACACATATGCCGTCAACTACTGTTTGGTCACCAATACATGTGGGATCTACACAGACACCGTCAATTACTGTTTGTTGGCCTACACAAGTGGGGTCTACACAGACGTGATCAATTAATGTTTGATTACCAATACAAATAGGGTCTACACAGACACCGTCAATTACAGTTTGCTCCCCTAGACAATTCAGGGTATCAGGCATAATTCGATAAATAATTTGATTCTCTATGGAAACTACATACAAAAATCCATCCGGACCTGTTTCAATATCTGTAGTACATCCAAATCCGGTACCAAAAATTAATTCTTCAAAATCATCAGTAGGATCTCTAACCAAGTCAGACAAGGCAGTATTATTAAACACGAAACCAGTACGAGTCTGATTTAGCTCAAATTTGTAAAGGTAACCATTATTGCAATCTCCCACAAATACACTATTAGAGTAATCCGGAAATGCAGGACTGTCCATAAACCAAATTCCAGTTATGCCAATAGTAGGAGAGAAGGAAAACTCGGGATCATCATAAACAAAGTCTTCATATCCAGGGATTGAATCAATTTGTGTCTGATTGGCTGGCCCCATCACTACCTCCCAACCACTATTAAATTTGTCAGGAACCATATTGATTTCATCATATGTTGATAGTCCATTTTCAGTATCCCACATGTTTCCAGTGATTGGATCAATTGTGAGACCAAAACTGTTTCTTATTCCCATCGCTTTATAGGGTCCAGGAGGATTAATTTGCATGATTACACTTGTGTCATCTACGACATTAAATGGAAAATTTTGCAATGGACCATCTCGCTCCACATCGCCCATAACAACAAAAACATTTCCGCTAGCATCTTTTGTCATTACTCCACCATTATGAGATGCACCCGGAGTAGATGGAAATTCTTTAAGAAAAGTTGGATTTATCAAGTTGGTTCCATTCCATGTGTATTGGTAAACGTGATTTGCATTATCTGAAATTGGTGGCTCTCCATCTGTTGTAGAATTGGTAAGGGTGTGAAACAAGTAAACATCATTTCCAACACTTTCAATTCCCAACAGACCTCTTTCCCACATGTTGGTAACAGTTACATCTAGCACTGGAGTGGTTTGAAGAGTATCATTACGAACCAAAAGAACTTTACCAGTATTTTTTTCTAAAATGAGAAGATCATCTCCAATAAAATCAATTGAGGTCGGGAATAAAATTCCGGGAATGTATTCCTCAACAACAAAATCGGGATCGTTAACACTGGCAGCAAATACATCCTGAGAAGAAATTACAAAAATAAATAAAAACAACGCAGTCAATTTCAGACCGTGTAGTACTACTCTATCGCTCAATAGATCGAACCCAAATAAATTCCTAATAAGGGTTAATCAGTGTCACATTAATTTTGACACATTTTGCAAAACAAAAAACATTCCGTTAGTATTTTCTAAATTTAAGTTTCTCAGAATTAATTAAAAAACATTCCCTGACAAGAATTGAGACTATTTATGCGTAAATTTTTTTCTAGAAATGTCCAGAAAAATCAATTGATATGTGATTCAAGGGATAAAAGATTAATCGAATGATTATCAGCTAATACTAAACCAACTGCCTGGAGTTATCTTAAAACCACTTGGTGCTTTTACGACAAGTTTACTTCCTGGCGGTAGGTTAATGTTAGAATCGTTAGTTAATGTTAAAACTGAACTCCCGTCAATAATCAAATCCCCAATTAAAGAGTGACTAGTTGATACTGTTTTTGATTCTAGTATTTCATTAAGTGCATCGCATGCATCTCCAATTCCATCCATGTCAAGATCCTTCTGATCTACATTTTGATTATTTGGACAATTATCAGTACCATTTGGAACTCCATCTCCATCCGAATCTGGAAGTGATGGACCAAATGTTACTCGAAGAATTGGTGGTGTCCCCACGTCAACAGTTCTTGAATCAATAGCTCTTGCGGTACCAAAAGAGTCCTCATAAGTAGAATCAAGTTTTAGTAACCAACCGTGATTTGTATTTGCATCATCCACCCATCCTTGCACATCAGCAACCATGGCAGCATTTGAAGTGGTAGTGTGAATTCCGGTACTTCCAGCTAGAGTGACATTAACACTGGGCATATCTACAAAATCTCCCCCAGAAGAAATCCATGTGTCAGTATCAAAGAATCTGTGAGACCATGTTGCATCACCTGGTAACGCAGGACCTCCATTTCCTTCACCAGTACAGGGAAAGCAGGGATTTACAGCTGTTGAAGCTTCTTCGCCCCATTCATCATTTACTTTATGGACATTCATAACTGCTGTAGTTGAGTCAACAAGTCTTGAAACGACAAACTCAAACTCTACATTTGTAACTGTTGAATTAACAGGAATACTTGATACATCAAACTCAATTAATGCTCGACGAATATCTCCACCATGATTAGTACTGCCGACAAAAAAATAATGACATGCACCACAGCTTTTTGTTCCGTCTTCATCAAAAATTGTGTTATCCTTTTCTGCTTGTAAAATAATCTCGCTGGTATCTTCACAAACACCGTCAATTACAACTTGGTTTTCTGTACAAGTAGGATCAACGCAGACTCCGTCAATTAGGGTTTGGTCACCAACACATTCAGGGTCTGTACAAACACCGTCAACTACAGTTTGGTCACCAATACATTCAGGATCAACACAAACACCATCTTCTAGGGTTTGGTCACCAATACATTCAGGATCAGCACAAACCTCATCTGATTCAACAAAATAAGATATTGAGGGATATCTTGCTTGAACTTCAAAACAATCACCAGAATCTACGGTTTGAGGACTTGAAGTTGTTCTATATTCCTCGTTAGTGTCTACGCCATCAATTAAAATATCATAATTTGGTGCTACTGGGGGGTCTTGTGTCCAGAAAATTTGAGTTCCATTTGGATTGTTAAGCACGTCGGTAATTACCGGTGGAACAATGCACAAGCCATCAATTACAGCTTGATCACCCTCACAGGTAGGATCAACACACACTCCATCAACTACTGTTTGATCACCAACACATTCAGGATCAGTACAAACACCATCAACTACTGTTTGATCACCAATACAACAAACAGATGGCTCACCAGTACAAGTCCATCCAGATTCTTCTTGAAATACATCGCTGCAGCCATCTCCTGAATTAGTATCGCTATCATCACAAGTTTCTGTACCCTCTATTACGCCATCTCCACAGACTGGGTCTTCAGTACAAACAGATGGTTCACCAGTACAAGTCCATCCAGATTCTTCTTGACATACATCGCTGCAGCCATCTCCTGAATCAGTGTCGCTATCATCACAAGTTTCTGCACCCTCTATTACGCCATCACCACAGACTGAGTCGCCATCAGGCATTATTCGATAAATAGTCTCATTCTCAATTGATACCACATACAGGTATCCATCAGGTCCTGTTTCAATGTCTGTCGTACAACCAAAACCATCACCCCATACAATTTCGTCAAAATTATCAGTAGGATTTCTAACTAGATCAGATAGTTCAGAATTATTAAAAACAAAACCATCACGAGATTGGTTAAGCTCAAATTTGTATAGGTAATCATTATTGCAATCACCTACAAATACACTATCAGAGTAATTCGGAAATGCACTACTAGTCATAAACCAAATTCCTGTTATACCAATTGTAGGAGAGAAGGAAAATTCCGGATCATCATAAACAAAGTCTTCATAACCTGGGATTGAATCAATTTGTTGTTGCGTTGCAGGACCTTGAACTACCTCCCAACCACTATTGAATTTTGGTGGAATCATGTTAATTTCATCATACGTTGATAATCCATTTTCAGTATCCCACATGTTTCCAGTTATTGGATCAATTGTAAGACCAAAGCTGTTTCTTATTCCCATTGCAAGGTATGGTCCTGGAGGATTAATTTGCATGATTACACTTGTATCATCACTATGATTATGATGATTTTGATCAAAATTCTGCAATGGGCCATCTCGTTCCGTGTCACCCATAACAACAAAAACATTTCCGCTTGAATCTTTTGTCATCACTCCACCATTATGAGATGCACCCGGAGTAGTTGAAAATTCTTTAAGAAAAACAGGATTTATCAAATTGTTTCCATCCCAAGTATACTTGTAAACATGGTTTCCAGTATCTGAAAGTGGTAATCCTCCATCTGTTGTAGATGGGGTATAAAACAAGTAAACATCGTTTCCAACACTTTCAATTCCCAACATTCCTCTCTCCCAATGATTGGCAACTGCAACATCCAATGCTGGAGTGGTTTGAAGAACACCATCACGAACCAAAAGAACCTTTCCAGTGTTTTTTTCTAAAATGAGAAGATCATTACCAATAAAATCAATAGAGGTTGGGGATAAAATTCCAGTTACATACTCCTCAACAATCAAATTTGGATCTTCAACAGTTGCAGCAAATACATTTGGGGCAGAAATAATGAAAATAATTAAAACCAGCGTACCTATTGGTAGACTGTTTACTATCCTATCGCCCAATAAAGGTAACGAGAATAATTTCCTAATAAGGATTCTTTTGTAATATTATATTGATACAAATTAAAAAAATAGGAAGAAGACATGATTATGAATTTATGAAAATTTCAGAAGGGATCAGAAATAAATAACCAATTTATTTTTTAAAAATACTTGAGAAATATTGGAATTTACGTAATTGTTACAGGATTATTTTTAATTGGAATCTTTGGAGGATCACAGATTGTAATGGCAGAGCTGGTAAGTTTATCAGCCGAGAAGGATAACACAATTTTTGAAGAGGATGATGCAAAAAGCTGCGGTGCATGTGATACCTTTATTGTTGGAGTAAATGGAGGAGACAATGTTCGTCGAGCTTTAATTGAATTTGATGTGTCAAGCATTCCTGCAAATTCTACAATTACAAATGTAGAGTTTGAATTTGTTGTTTCAAAGGCCAACGCACTTGCATCTGTAGAGGTTATGGATATCCATAAAGTAATGGAAGAATGGGGTGAGGCAGGTTCAATTGCAGTCGGAGGAGGTTCCGGTGATGGAACTGGAGGTCCTGCTTTCACAGGTGATGCAACATGGACTGATGCAATCTATGATGATACAGTAAACTGGATTTCAGCTGGGGGAGATTTTGAAGCCTCACCAAGTGCAAGTGTGACTCTATCAGCTGGTTTGGGAACTTTTACTACTATTTCAACTGCTTCAATGGTTTCAGACGTGCAAGGATGGGTAAATGGGACAAATGCAAATCACGGTTGGTTACTAAAACTTGACTTTGATGGTGAAGGCGATAGCAGTACTGCTAGAGCTATTGATTCAAGAACTGTTGACGTGGGGACACCACCAATTCTTCGAGTAAATTATACCAGTCCAAATCCAGATACTGATATGGATGGAATTCCAGATGACGCTGATAACTGTCCTGTAACACACAATCCTGGTCAAGAAGATAACTATGGAACTACAGCTGGTGATGCATGTGAAGACACTGATGTAGATACAGTATTAGATGATACTGATAACTGTCCAACAACACACAATCCTGGTCAAGAAGACAACTATGGAACTACAGCTGGTGATGCATGTGAAGACACTGATGTAGATACAGTACTAGATGACGCTGATAACTGTCCTGTAACACACAATCCTGGTCAAGAAGACAACTATGGAACTACAGCTGGTGATGCATGTGAAGACACTGATGTAGATTCAGTATTAGATGATACTGATAACTGTCCAACAATATCAAATTTAGATCAGTACAATCTTGATAATGATGCTTTCGGAAATGTATGTGACAGCTTAACTAGTGTTGGGTCTTCACAGACGATAAGTGATTGTATGGAATTCGGTGGAGATTTGTCAGTTACTGGTGGAGTGCTGTTGACTTTTACCGCCAATGGTAAGGCAATCATTCCTTTGGGTTCAAATTTTAGCGTCTTATCAACAAGTGGGGCTTTACTGACTGTTGGCAGTTCAATACACATTAGTAATTCCGTAGAGTGTTAGACTATTTTTAATCACAATTTCAAATAGGGCCAAATTTCTTTTTATCTAATTCTCAACAGCAAGATCTGGACCTTCAATACTTGCAGCAAATACATCTTGAGCAGAAATCAGAAAAATGAATAAAACCTGCACAACTAACTGAAGACTGTATACTACTACCTATCACCCAATAGAATTCACGGGGAAAAATTCCAAATTAGGACTCTTTTGTAATTTTGTTTTGATACAAATTAGAAAAATAGAAATAAGTTATGATTATGAATTTATGAAAATTTCAGAAGGGATCAGAAATAAATAATGTAATACTTTTTCTACATTACTTGAGATATATTGGGATTTACATAATTGTTACAGGATTATTCTTATTCGGAATTCTTGGAATGTCACAAAATGCAATGGCAGATCAGGTTGTGTTACCAGCAGAAAAGGATAATACAATTTTTGAAGAAGATGGGACAAAAAGCTGCGGTGCATGTAGCCAATTCGTTGTTGGGAGGACGTTCGTTGAAGAAGTTGTTCGTCGATCCTTAATTGAGTTTGATGTGTCAGGTATTCCACCAAATTCCACAGTTACAAATGTAGAGTTTGATTTTACTGTAAGCAGGACATTTGACAGTGCTATCGTAGTTATGGATATCCATAAAGTAAATAATGAATGGGGCGAGGCAGGCTCAACAGCTGTACCTCCAGTCGGTGGAGGAGGAGGTGAAGGAAATGGCGGTCCTGCCTTGACAGGTGATGCAACATGGTCTCATAGATTATTTAGCACTGATGCATGGAGTTCTCCTGGAGGGGATTTTGCAGTATCGCCAAGTGTCAGTGTGATTCTACACACTAACTTTCCAGTAAACTATACTACTCCTTCAAATGCTGCAATGGTAGCTGATGTGCAAGGATGGGTAGATGATGCAAATACTAATCACGGTTGGGAACTAAAGCTAAATTCTATTGATGAAGGATTTTTTGGCACTACAAGAGCTATTGATTCAAGGACTACTACCACTGGGACACCACCAGCACTTCGAGTAATCTATACACCACCGGTTACAGATTCGGATGGTGATGGAGTCCCTGATAATACAGATAATTGTATAAACATTCAGAATACAAATCAATATAATCTTGATAATGATGCTTTCGGAAATGTATGCGACGACTCAACTGATGTGGTAGCATCACAAACAATTGATGATTGCATGAAGTTTGGGGGGCACCTAAATGTAACGGGCGGGGCCTTGTTAACTTTCACCTCAATTAGTAAGGCCATCATTCCTTCTGGTTCCAATTTTAGCGTCTCATCGACAAGTGGAGCTTTACTTACTGCTGGCAGTTCAATCCATATTAGTAATTCAGTAGAGTGTTAACCTAGTTTTTAAAAATAAGGAGTTTTGTAAGAATTAAAAATTACACTCAACAAAGATTATAAAGAAATATCAGAATTTATTTTCTACCTTTGAAGTTAAAAAATCAAAATATCAAGATTAGTTTTGCAGTTTTATCAGTGATTACCGTATCTTTCTTTTTGATACCTTTTGGAAGTTTTGACAATTCCTCAGACCAAGGAATATTTTCTACTCTTTTTGCTTTAGCAGATAATCCCAAAACCCATTTTATTGAGATGAATGCATCAGCTCTTCCCAATGGACAGCTAGCATATCAAATGATTAGCCATGAAGTGGACTATAAAAATGGAAAAATTAGAGATATTACAGTTTCCAGATACGGTAATAATCCTACTCCATCAATTCCCGGACCTGCCATAATAATTAACCAAGGTGACGAAGTTTTTCTAAAATTGATAAATAACTTGGGAGAAGATTGCGTGAGTGTTCATGTTCATGGTGTTCATTATTCAATTGAAGATGATGGTACTTTAGCTGTAACCAATAAGGTCGAAGACTCTTGTGCAACACCAGAAAAATCTAAAACCTATCATTGGGTTGCTGCCAAGGGAACTGTTGGTACTTGGCCATATCATGATCATACATTTGGTGGAGAAACAGGTGCGGAAGATAAGGGCCTTTTCGGAATTGTTATAGTTAATGACTCACAAACTGAAGCATTTATTGATGGTAACCTAAATAATATTCCTGTAAATCATTTAGACAAAGAATATGTTCTATACATGGTAAGAACAAGTTTTTGGGGTTTAGAAATTGATCACAAAAATGGTGGATTACAAACTCCCTTATGGGAAAACCCAACTCTTTCAGCTAAACTAAATGATGAGGTAAGATTTCATGTGGTAGGACTTGGAACCGAGTTTCATACATTTCACATGCACGCCCATCGATGGGTTGATCAAGGAACAACTGATGTGATTGACACAAAAAACATTGGACCTCTTGCTAGACATGTTTTTGTTGTTAAAGCTGGTGAGGGTGTGGGACCTGGTGATTGGATGTATCATTGCCATGTCTTTAGACATATGGAATTAGGAATGACTGGAATGTTCAAAGTTTCAACAGATGGAGGGCCAAGTATCCCAGGGTATTCGCCCTTAGTTTGAGGATGATGATGTAAATGAAAAAAATAATACTAGCTTCGCTTCTTGTTTTATTCACTATACCAATAGGAATAGCCTTAGCACAAGGACATCCATGTGAGAATCCGTTTACAAGTGGAAATGATAAAATAATTGGAGATGAATCAGATAATACCCTATGTGGACAAAAGGGTAATGACAAAATTATTGGTGCTGGGGGAGATGATCTTATGATTGGAGGGCCTGGTAATGATATGATAATTGGAGGGCCTGGTAATGATATTTTCATTGATGGTCCAGGAAAAGATGTCCTAATTGGGGGTGGAGGAGACGATGTGTTTAACTTGACGCATCCAAACGATGGGACAGACAGAGTGAATTGTGGCGGTGGAGAAGATACTGTCTACATAAAAAGTCTACAAGAGTTAGATAAGAATATAATTTCAAAAAACTGTGAAAAAATAAAACTTGTTTGAATTCGTTTAGATGGTATGAAAACCAATTAATTTTAGATTCTAAAACTCAAAAAAACTTTTTCTGTTTAAAATTAGGATTACTTAGATGAATGAGATATTATTTTCCGATAAGTATGTCCACAAAGGTAACATGAAATTCTGATCGACTTTACTGATGCTCTACCCAATCTAATTCTTGAATTAATTCCCGGTGCGATAAAGGATTTACATTTTTTACAAAATACCATTCGAAGATCATAAGGCATTCGAATGTTATGTCTTGTGCTAATTCTTCGTGCAAGTTGTGCTTGTCTTTGAGAGAGTTCAGGATTTGTTCTTGCATTTGATATTGCATTGGAAATGAGAATCTCCATTCTCTCAAGGGCAATTTTTCTAATAGCTGGTTTCACAATTAGAATTTATGGTTCACCTAAAAATTGGTTCTCATTTGAAAAAATGCAGTCAGCGGGATTCGAACCCGCGTCACAGGGTTGGAAACCCCGAATACTAACCAGGCTATACTATGACTGCACAAAAAAGAAAACAAAATTTCCTACATAAAAATGGTTTTTTCGTATTCATATAGCATTCTTGCTACCACTACATGAGCCTCAAGAGAAGCCTCATCTATTGATATTAGTTGATCGATTTTGTTTAGTATTGCATCAGAGAAATGTCCTTTTTGAAATCCTCCAATTACCAAACAGGAATTTTCAGTTAATCTAGAGGCAGAATTTTCAAAGGAATGTTTCTCTCCTTTGGTAGAGAAGCCAATCACTTTTGATGGTTTTATTTCATCAATTAAATCTGAAAACGATTTATTTTTGATTTCTAATAATACCTCTCCATTTGATTCAATAGTTTTTTCTAAAAGTAATTTTTCAATCAAACCAGCAAATCTATGATATGATTTTGGAATATGGACGTTATCTCCAAAATAAATTACTTTATCATCAATGGTATGAATGTAAATTTTGATTTCATTTTTTTGGTACAATGGGATAGTTGTTGCCTCTAAGATACAAAAATGAACAAGATCTGGTCTTCCACGTTTTATTTCATTTTTTATTCCCTTCATTGCAGCAAAATGCCAAGAATTATCAAGTAAAATTTCAAAGGGTGTTTTCCCGAGTTTTTTTCCATGTGAAATTACCGAAGGATGTGATTGCAATTCTTTAGGTACAAGTTCTAAGGAAGATTCGGTCAAAATTAGAGAAATCATCTTAATTGATCAATTCGATTTGATTTTTAAATTCGTTCCATCCAGACTTTGGAGTTCCATTGACATCAACTAGACCTGCATTACATATGTAGTGATTTAGTCTTTCAATTACATACTCACTGCTACCCAAACCAGAACCTCCTCCAACACTAATGCTCGTCTCTCCAATTTCTTGCTGTTCTGTAACACAGCTGCCCTCTGGTCTATCATACTGCCTATACCAGGTTAAAAATTCAATATCATCCTCATTTTCTGAATAAAACGAAAATAATTCCCCCAAGAAACCTTTCTGAGTAGAAGAATTACCACCAACAAAATTTGATGTACTCCAACTTATCTCGAAAAATCCTATTTTTTTGTTTGAAGCAATTTCAAATACCTTCTGTAAATCTCCTTTGGCTTCTTGAGGAGTTTTTACAATATCATTCAAGGCATCAACCGGAAAGTATGAAAAGGCAACAAAATCACCTATTGCCAAATCTTCAACAATATGTCCCAAGTTTTTGTTCAATACATTATGCAATGCAAACGAATTTCCAAACTTTACATCAGGATGTTTCTCTTTTAGTTTTTCATAAACTTCAGAAAATAGCTCCTTGTATACTGGAATGTTGAGTTCTGAATAGCGAAATTGAGATTCTGTTTCGCCTGCAATAATTACAGAATCTATGATATGATATCGGCTGAGAATTTCATCAAGAACATTTACGAGTCGTTCTTCACCAATAGAGTTTAGAGATGGCTTTCCAATCCAATCAGGAAATGGACCTAGAGTTTCTCCATTGATTACCGAAAAGAAAAGTGTAACTTTGAGGTCATTTTTTTCATTTAATCCCATCAAAACATCTGATTGACTCCAATCAAATTCTCCTCGTTGTGGTTCGATAATATTCCAAAAGAGATACACATTACTCCTACCTATTCCAGTTGATGATGCATCTGAAAAGAATTCATCAACTTGTTGTAATGAAACTGACTGATTTGGTGAATTAATTACTAGACCAATTTTCTCATTAGTTTTTTGAGGGGTGTTAATTTCGGAACCTGGAAATGTGAAAACTACTGCAATTACAGCTAAAATTACTACTATGCCTGCGGTCACGCCTAAAATTTTCTTATCCACGTTAATTGAAAAAGAAAAGAAAGTAAAAAAGTTGTGATTGTATTATCTATCCAGAAGTACAACCACTGTATCCGCATTCGATGCAGATGCTACAACCCTCTACAAAGACTAGGTTGTTCCGACATGTTGGACACAAACGATCTTCAGATATTTCTTCTTGTCTTTGTGGTTCATCTGGAATTTCTTCCTCATGTACTTTGATTTCCAAGGCAGCGTTGACCTGAGTTTTGATATATGGATTTGTAATTGTGGTACTTACATAGTCAGTAACATGTTGACTAGGGACTACATCAAATGTTTTTTCTGCATTTGCACTAGTCATGTGAAGTACCTGTTTATGCCTAGAACCATCACGATATACGGTAATTCCTTTGAGTCCCAACTCATGGGCCAACAAGTACGCTGACTTTACATCTTCTGCAGTAACATCGTATGGCATGTTAATTGTCTTGGCAATAGCATTTCCAATCCAGTCTTGCCATACTCCTTGTGCCATAAGGTGATCGGCCCAATGAATATCCATTGCAGTTACAAAGACCTCTTGCATCCATTGTGGAATTTCGGGAATTCCTTTCAATGAACCATAGTTGTCTGCAATCTTTGCCAAAATTTCATCACTATACAATCCAGCTTCCTTGAGGGCTTGCTCCACAATCTTGTTGGTATAGAAGAATCGACCTACAGTTACTCGTTTTTCAAATACAAGTGCAAATGCTGGCTCCATTCCATTTGAACAATCAGCTATCATAGAAAGTGTTCCTGTTGGTGCTACTGTTGTAGTTAGAACATTTCTAATTCCATGGTTTTTGATTTTCTCAATTAAAGCATCCCATTCATAGGAGTGTGACTCTTTTGGTTTTTCAAAGTATCCAGCAACTGGAATCTTTCCTTCAGGGTATTCAGTTTTAGAGCATAGTGGGAATTCGCCACGGGTTTTTGCAAGGGCGACACTTTCCTCCATTGAATAGTATGTTAGTGCTTCAGATAGTTTTGATTGAAGATCATAACCTTCAGGTGAATTGTATGGAATCTTTAATTTGTATAACAAATCTGCAACACCCATTACACCTAATCCAATTCTACGAGATTCTTTTGATGCAACATCTATCTCCGGTACCGGATAATGATTTACATCGATGATATTATCCAAGAATCGTGTTGTTTTTCTAATTGTTTCTTCATATCTTTGCCAATCAAATTCATACTCACCATCTGCTTTTCTTTTTACAAGATTTGCAAGATTGATAGAACCTAGGTTACAGGATTCGTATGGATAAAGACTCTGTTCACCACATGGATTTGTTGCTCTTAGTGGAGCTTGTCTGGCTTTAGCAAATACATTGTACTTGTTAATTTGATCAAAAAAGATCAAACCAGGCTCTGCGCTCTTCCATGCAGACAGTGCTATTAGATCAATTAATTGATGTGCGTTGATTTCCTTTACTGGTTTCTTATCACGGGGACTGCGCAGCATGTAATTGCCGTCTTGTGTATTTACAAGTGAATGCCAAAAGTCTTCCCAGATTCCAACACTAACATTAAAGTTCTCAAGAATTCCGGGTTGTGTTTTGTTTGTAATGAATTTTTCAACATCTGGATGCCATGCCTCAATAATTCCCATGTTAGCACCTCTTCTCTTTCCACCCTGTTTTACAACTTCAGTGACAGTGTTTATGATATTCATAAATGATACTGGTCCTGAGGCAACACCTGATGTGGAGGCAACAATATCACCTTCTTCTCGAAGATCAGAATAGTTGATTCCAACTCCACCTCCAGATTTGAAAATTAACGCTGCATCAGAGGTAGATTTCATTATTTGTTCCATTCCATCTTCCATCCCAAGCACAAAACATGCAGATAGTTGTCCTAATCTACCTCCTGCATTCATCATTGTAGGAGAGTTTGGAAGGAAATCCTGAGATTTCATCATCTCAAAGTATTCTGTGATTCTATCTGCATAGGAATCTAATTTCTTTGCTGCAAGCAAGGTAAGTATTTCCTTAAAGCTTACCTTCATCTGACCATTGTTTGCAAGTGTAATGTAGTGGTTTATCAGAGATCTGAAATGCCATTTGTTGAGAAAGTACTCTCCAACCTTGAATTTATAATCAAAGTTGTCTAGTTTTTCAAGATAGGCTTTTGCTTCTTCAATATTTTGAGTTTTGTTTCCTGATTTATCAAAGACTTGGCTGTCATAAAGAACATCGCCAATTCCAACCAAAATTGCAACTCTCTCAAACATTTGAGTGGGAGTCTCAGTAATCTCGTTTTTTCCATTTCTGAAAAGATATCTAGATGCCAAAACTCTAAGACAGTTTAAATCAAATTTCTTTGAAACTGGATCCAAAGCTTTAGAGTTTAATACTTTCATCTTTTCATCTCTAAGTTTTCTTCTTTCGTGTCGATAAACGATATAGGCTTTTGCGATATCACTATTACCACTGTCAATTAAAGTAGATTCTACAATATCCTGAATATCCTCTACGCTTGGTGTAGTGGTATCTGTGAACCCTTGCTCAACTAATTTTTGCACAACTTTATTTGCAAGTTGATCTGCCAGCGCACGATCGGGCTTAGATGTGGCTGATAATGCCTTAAAGATAGCATTTGAAATTTTATTTTCATTGAAGGCCGTTACTGCGCCACTGCGCTTACGGATCTCATTGATAGTACTTTCAATTTGTGAATTATCCAATAATAATCTCCCTGCAGGGGTTAGAATGAATGTGGATATAACTTGTGTGCTCGAAAAATTTTGATCTTGTCCCCTTTACTTGTCAATTTTTTTAATACCGCTACTATGAATTTCATACTGGCACAACTTATTCAACACAATGATGATCGTATAATTATAAATAACCATAATTATTTGGAAATTAATCGTAAGCAGTTTTGAAACAGCGAATTTCAGACTATGTAAGGTGACTTACACTGGGGACATTTGTCGGTAATCGGCTCATCCTTAAAACCACACTCACCGCAGATTGCTGTGCTTCGTACTGGTTTGAAGGAATTCGTCAACTCTGATGTCTTTTCTATTGATTTTTTGATATCTGCAATTTTAGCATCATTGTCAATTTTTAGAATAACTGAAAGACCTCCATTTAGAATCTTTGATAACTTGTTACACTCTACGATTTCCTCACTTTTGATAGTATAGTCACCAACTTCTGGTGAATTAAGGACTATACCTTGTGAATAAGAGTCAGCATCGGATGTATTTAGGGCTGAATTCTTACCGTATTTTTCACCATCAAGGCTTGCGAATCTGGTAGATCCATCAGTTTCCGTCATGGATATATGAACTGGATCGCCTAATTCCTTACCTTTTTTGGCACCAACGTCAACTGCTGTTTCTATTACTTTATGAAGTACTGCACGTCCGTCTTTGTTGTCTTTGTAACCTAGAATGTTAAAGACTGCTTCTTTTAGACCTACAAGATTTACAACAAGGGAAACAGAACTTCTTTGCATATATTGTGTGTTCTTTGCAAGAATTGGATTTAGTCCTCTTCGTGTAAGATCAGAAATGTCTTTCTTTCTTAATGCCATAGAGGATAATGCTGGTTTCATAAGTAATGCAAGTCTTGCTCTAAAGTATGTTTCATCTTTGTTTGATTCAAATGCAAGTCGTGGAAGATTTATTGAAACTGATTGCAAAGTAATTGCAAGTGGTCCTGTATTTTTAGTTGTACCATTTGTAATTCCATAACTTGAAATTTGATTCTTTGCAAACGATACTTTTCCTCCATTTAAAATTATTTCAGCTGTTTGTTCTGAGACATCAGTAATCTTACCTTTTGAATAATCTATAATCAAACCAATTTTTGGAATTGGTGTTATCTTTGTATAATTTTTGTATGCTTTAATTATTGAATTAATAATTTTGGTATCTGATCCTAAAGCAAGTCTAATTGAAACATTGGTACCTATTTTGTTATAATTTGATGTTGTAGATGCAGTAGCAAATGCATTTGTTAATTTTTGCTCGAGTTCTGGAAGACTCTTTGAATGTTTACTAAACAATGAAACGAGTCCATCAAGTACAATTTCTTGTGACGCTTCTTTTGAAAGTAGAGATATTATTACTGACAGTGAAGATGTAACATCATCAAGTGATTTTGTTGCGGGAACTCTTGATACATCCAGATATTTTCCACCAAGAACAATTCCATCTTCAATGAGTTCTTTAACGTTTACAAAAATTGTATCTGGAATAATGGACCAAATACCTGGATTTGAAATGTGTAAATCCCCAGAAAGATGAGAATCGGCAACATCTTTTGGCAAAATATTGGTCAGTAGGTGTTCTGCAAATACTCGCTGACCGGTGGTAAATAACAAGCCATCTGCTCCGTTTCCGGCATTGTCAAGGTTTGAGAGCATTTCTTGGATATCATACACAGGCAAGCCTAGGCGTGCAAGTTTATTGCGATACTCCTCATGTCCGTGCTCCAAGAGAACAGAATTGACCATCTCTCGAATTAGAGAGCCAGTCAGATATGTTGTCTGATATTTGTATATTCTATTTTCAACTTCTTCAGTAATTTTTTGAGCCAACTCTAATGGCAGACTTCCTTCCCTAACAAGAGATTGAATAATTTTGTGTGAATTAAATTCCTCAATGGATTCATGTGATGTTCTAACATACATTTTTCCACTTTCAATAATTGATCTTTCTTCAATTTGTCTTGCCAAGCTTAAAACAAGTTTTCCGAGATTTGTGATAGTGTAACGTCTTTCAGATTTATTTAATGCAACAAGGGATTGTCTTAATAATTTTCTTAGGTGATATGCAAACTTGCCACTTTCTTTTTTTGATTTGAATCCTGCAAGTGACTTTAATTCAGAGTAGGTTAAAGGACCCTTTGAATTTAAAATTCTCAAGATATCAATTCTGTTAGGACTTGCCATTACAGAAAAGATCATTCTTACTCGCTTTGATGTAGATTGAAGGATGCTACCTTTCTTTGGTTCTTCTAGTTCTTCGCTCATATCCATGATCTTGACTAAAAAAAGACCTAATTAAGACTTGTTACTTGATAATTTTTTAAGAAGTTTGATCAAATTTTTGACTTTAGTTTATTTTTTTAAAAATTAGATCATTTTTTGATCCATTTAGATCATTTTTTGATCTGTTTGGATCTTTTTTTTAAAAAAATTTGATCAATTTTCTTGAACGTCAAGGGAAAATTCTGATGTTGATAATGTTTGTCCACATGAAGGGCATTTTCCATTGTATGGATTTAGTACATCTTTTAGAGCTTTGAGCATTTTCATGTTTGTGATCTTTTCACCACATTTTCCACATGTAACTTCTACAGACATGAAGATGATCAGAAATGCAAAATAATTAAGAATCGATTATGATTTTATTTTATAACTTTACTAAATTATTTTACTGCTTTTCTATGATAATTCCACGTTCATCAAAACCAGCTATTTTTGCTCTGGTTCCAACAGGTAGATCTTCAGGGGTAGAAATTCCTGCCATAAATCCTGAAATTCTTAATTTAGCATTATCCAAAAGCATCACTACAAAGGCGTATGGGGTATATTTTTCAAAACCTGCAGGAGCGACTGTAATTATGGTATAGGTAGCAATTGAGCCTGTACCCTCTAAAAGGACATCCTCAAACCCCTTACTGCCACATTTTAGGCAATAATAGGCAGTTGATAAATGGAGATAACCACAGTTTGTACATTTGTGAGTTAGGAGTTTACCTTGTTTAGCATTTTCAATAACTTGCTCTTCAACAGACATTTTACACACTCTGGAATATATGAACAGCACAACTTGCACCAGTTGCACCAAAGTTATGAGTTAGACCAACTTTCGCATCTTTAACAGTCCGTTCACCAGCTTTTCCCGTTAATTGATCATATACTTCGACTACTTGTCCAATACCAGTAGCTCCAATTGGATGTCCTTTTGATTTAAGACCACCTGAAGGGTTAATTGAAATGTCAGAATTTAATTTTGTTCTATCTTCACGAACAGCTTGCACACCTTTTCCTTTCTCAAAGAATCCCAAGTCTTCAGTATCAACTACTTCTGCAATTGTAAAACAATCATGAACTTCAGCAAAATCTACATCTTTGGAAGTAATACCTGCCATTTTGTATGCTGCTTCAGATGCGATCTTTGTACTTGGTATAGTTGTTAAATGTTCACGGCCTTGTAATGCAGCAGGCGATCCACCTCTACCTGAACCAATTACTTCAACATAGTCACCCCCATGTTCTTTTGCAAACTTTTCAGAACATAGAATGACAGAGCTTGCACCATCAGAGAATGGGCAGCAATCGTAAAGCTTTAGAGGACTTGCAACTACTGCTGAGTTCATTACATCATCAACTGTAATTTTCTTTTGCATGTGAGCCTTTGGATTTAATACACCATTATCATGATTCTTTACTGCAACTTTTGCAAAATCTTCTTCAGTTGCATCAAACTCTGTTAGATACGCTCTTGCCATAGAGGCAAACAATCCAGGAAATGATGCACCTGCTTGTCCTTCATAGAAAAAGTCTGAACAATATGCAAAATAAGTTGTTGTCCATTCAGTTCCGGTATGAGTTACTTTTTCAACTCCAGTTGCAATAAGGCAATCGTAAAATCCAGCTGCAATATTTGCATAAGCCTCTCTAAAAGATACAGAGCCACTTCCGCAGGCAGATTCTATTGTTAATGATGGTTTATCTGGAATTCCTAATCTGCTCATTAAAACAGGTCCAATGTGTACCTGCTTGTCTGCAACTCCGAAGACATTTGAAATATAGGATGCTCCGATCTCTTTTGGGTCAATTCCTGCACTTTCTATGGCTGAAACTGATGCTTGAGTAGTAATATCTGCAATACTATCTGCTAATTTTCCATATTTGGTGCTCCCAGCACCAAGAACACAAACCTTTTCCACTAACAAGACTGACAACATTCCCTATAAAAATCGTTTTAGTAAAATCAATAGAAAAAATGCGTGCAAAAAAAAATCAGCTTCAAACTATCCAAGTAAAAGAGAAGAAACAAAGACACACCGTAAGAAACACAAAGTCCAAAATATTGATCTTCAAAAAAGAGATCGCGCAATATTTTGATAGTAATGGATTTCTTTCTTGGTCATCAAAAGAAAGAAAGTACATTATTTTAGGAACCAATGCTCCAAAGAAAGGACTGGTGTCATGTCCCGAATGTAAGCTAGGTGAATTAATGGTAATTCGATCAAGAACAACTAGAAAAAGATTCATGGGTTGTTCAAACTTTTATGGTGGGTGCAAAGCATCAACTCCCCTTTTACAAAAGGCAAGACTGAGAGCCACTAAAGTGGCATGTGAGGAATGCAAATGGCCTATGATAATTTTTCGTTACTCACGAAACCAAAAATGGACTAGACAGTGCTCAAATTTTAAATGTGAAACCAGAAAACCTAAACCTTCAAGTTAGGATAAACATCTATTCTTCGGTTTTTAAGTAAAGGTAAGACTTTGCGAATATTTTTTATCTTTTTTAATTCAATGTTAACAAAACCTATTCCTTGTTTCTTTTTCATATCAAGTAAAATTTTTCCATAAGGATCCACCACAACACTCCGTCCACAGTAAATGTTACCCACTTGATCAGGTGAGATTACATAACAACCATTTTCAATAGCACGAGTTTTGTTTATTGTTAACCAATGTTCTTCTTTCATGTCACCTTTTACCCATGCAGAGGGAACAACTAAAACTTCAGAGCCTGAAACTGCAAGTGATCTTGACATTTCGGGAAACCTCAAGTCATAACAAATCATCATACCAACTGTACCAATTGATGTCTTAACAGGTTTTGAAATCCTCGATCCCGAGATCATTTTGTCGGATTCTTTAAATCCCAAGGCATCATAGAGATGAATTTTTCGATAAGTAGAGATTACTTTGCCTGATTTATCAATTACAAAGGAAGTGTCATAGACCCGGTTTTTTTTTGTGCTCTTTTCATAAAACGAACCTATTACCTGAATTTGATGTTCTTTTGCTGATTTTGCTATGGTATTTACAAAATTTCCGTTTATTGTTTCAGCCAAATTTGCCAGTTGTTTTGGAGATTGAGAAGAATTTGTGTAAAACATCATAAATTCTGGAAATGCCACTAGCGTTGCCTGGTTTTTTGCAGCCTTTGAAATGTAATTAAGTATTTTTTTTAGATTAGTTTCTTTGTTGGTAGAGGTTTTAAACTGAACAACTGCGGCTTTCATAGAAGTTGTATTTATAATGAGAATAAAAGAATTAAGAAATTTGAATTCCTTTAGACTACCATAAATAGGTGAATTGTATAGTAATACCATGTCACAAGAAAGTAAATGTCCCTACTGTGAATCGATATTTGAGGATAATAATCAACTGTCAAAACACATTGATAAAATTCACAACAACGAAGATGCAATAGGCACTCAAGGATTGTAAATTTTATTTTAGGATGGTACATTTATCTAATGTACCATTTGATTATTATGCAAATTTTTCCCAAGTTAACCATTAGACCGTTGTGTGTATGTGCATATCAACGACATGCTGGAATTTTCCAGTTTTTTTAAAAAAAATTAAAGTTGGTTTCCTGCCAAAAACCAGTTTTCCTTTGGGTTATCTTCAAAAACTACAATTACGTGGTTCTCTTTTGTTTTTAAAATCTCTACAGCTGACTTTGTGATTGCCTTTGCATATTCATCTTTTTGTTCTTGAGATCGTCCAGGATACATTGATACCGTAATCAAGGGCATAAATTGTTTGAAATAATTCTTTGATTTATTCTTTGATTTAGTAATCAGGTCTATACCCATAGCGAGTTCCATAAGTAAAATCAGATTTGTGTGTTTTCTTGAAAAGGTAGCCTGATGCTAACCCAACTAAAAATCCTCCAATGTGGGCAAGATATGCTACACCTCCTCCTGCGACACCGAAACCACCTATGAAAAATGGGAGTAAGTTTTGAAAAATAAACCAAAATGGTAAGAACCATCTTGCTTGAATATGCATCATTCTCCAAAAGAAACCCAACATCAAAAAGGTCTGAATTCTAGTCTTGGGGAACATAATCAAATACGCTCCTAATATTCCAGATATTGCACCAGAAGCTCCAACGGCAGGGATTGCGCTTGTTGAATCACCCATTACGTGTATCAAGCCTGCAAGGATTCCCCAAATTAAATAAATTCCAAGATATTTTATTTTACCAAACTTTGCCTCTATGTTATCTCCAAATATCCACAAAAATAACATATTGCCACCAAGATGCATAGCCCCACCATGCAAGAAAATAGAACTAAGAAGAGAAATGTATGGTTGAGAAGGACATTGAATAATTTCTGGCCCTGCACCAAAGTCAATGGTTGATGCAGTTGCACCTGTAACACAATTAGGAACTGCTCCCCAATTGTAAAATAATGAAAAGGCATTTTCATTGGTAAAATCGATAAATTGACCTGTGTAAATTACTTCAATAAAAAATACAATTACATTCGCTACAATTAAGGCATAAGTTACTATTGGTTTGAATCCAGGTGGATGTGGATTTTCATCACGTATAGGAAGCATTAGATATTAAATTTGATAGAAATTTGTATAATAAGATTATTCTTAATATTTAGCGGTTTAGGCTACCATATCAATTGAAAAAATTTATCATAATTGGAATTATTGTAGTTTCATTATCTGCGTACTTTGCAATGACTGTTTTTGTTTTACCTGAGAAATTTCTTGGTAAAGATCAGTTTACTCCAACACCCTATTTGGAAGCTGAAGTTTCAAGCACACAAATCAATTTAGGTGAATCGTTTAGATTAAGCACAATTTCAGAAAATATAGGTGATTATGGAGACATTCACATAGTATCAGCTGCCTTTCCTACCTTGACAAAAACAGATGGAATTGTAAGAATGGTTAGTTATGATTTTTCAAATTCTCCTATTTACATCGAATCTGGAGATGAGATTGGAGCAAAATACAGCGGTGGATTGGAGACTGTTTATGCCCAGTATCCTTCTATTGAGGCTATGAGCAGACCTATTCATCCAGGAACAAAATATACTATGGACCTTCAAATCACACCTGATGAGTTGGGGCCATTTACTGTTTATGTAAAATCAATTGATATTCCTCATACTAGCTCTCTTTCTCACTTTCCAACAGAAGGTCAACTTGACCACCAAGGAGAATATGTTTTGGTATATACAGTAAATGTTAATCCCTAATATTCTAAGGACATTCTAAGAAGATCAAATTGGAAATAAGACAAACACAGTTTCATAGTTCTTTGCAGAAAAATTCTCCAAAGATTTTTCTAATTGGAAGTATTCTTGCAAGTCTTGGAATTTTGCTTGTAACAGTTGGTGGTAGTTGGGATATTACAAATCATCTCTTAAACAAACCTGAATCATTTTTTTCTCCACCACATGCATTGATGTATTCTGGTGTTGCAATTGGATTAATTGGTGCGGCAATTTCTTTTCTAGGTTATAGAAATTTACAAGAATCTAAAGATGTGTTTAGGTTACCTCTACAACTAAAGTTTATTGGAATTTTTCTGCTTGTCGGAGCTGGTCCTTTTGATTATGTTTGGCATTCAAATTTTGGTTTAGATGGATTACTTAGTCCACCTCACTTTACTTTGCTTGGAGGAATGTTATTTTGTAGTTTAGGTGGGATGTTTGGAATTTCTAGATTTTTAAAAACACGTGAATTAAAAAATAATTTTGCAAACTATTTACTAGTTTTAGCAACTTTACCTGTTTGGCTTGCAGGCTCTGGAGTAATTTCTTCATTGTCTCTACCATTTTCAAATACAGATTATTTTGAATTTAATCCTGAACCAACTTTTGCCTTTGTAATTGCAACAGTTGCATATCCATTTTTTATTTCGTTGATTTGTATTGTTACTGCAAAACTATCAAATTTCAAACCTGGAGTAATTACAATTCTTGGAGGATTATTTTTGTTAATCTATGGGATGACTGCAATCGTGCCTAATTTTGCATTACTAGAGTCTGTAGAATTCTATTCGATGAATATGATTCCAATTGTAATGGCAGACTTGATTGTTTCATTTAGGAAAACCAAGAAAGTATCATTTGTGGCTGGAGGGATTTTAGGTTCTGGCTTTTACATGGTGTATTATCCGTACATAATGTACACGTATAATGAATTTCTTCTTGGGAAATTGGTCTCACCCAGTATGATTTACCATACGTACTTTGAGTTAATGCCACAAGTCATACAATTTACAATAATTCCCGCAGTAATTATGGGAGTAATTGGTGCCTTGGTGGCATTTAGATTTTCAAATAAGATTTTGGTAAAAAATTAGATGAGAACCAGATAAACTAAGATTAACCAGTATGACTCCTCCATTTCTCATTCGGTTATGATCGGTTAAATTTTAGTTAGTGATATTAGATAAAAACAAAATTGGTACCTTCGGAAAATATAACAAAGAAAAAAGGTTGTGATTAATCACAAGCATTTGGATTTGGAATTATTTGACCTCGAAGGCCTCCAGGAGCATGCTCAGCAGTATGTACATTCAAGTACAAATTTCCCAAACATAATTCATCAATAGGAATTTTTCCAGTCAATTCATCCTCATCAGTAAATGCCACTGAATCACCACTATCTCGTACTCCATCAGTACAACTCCCACATGGTGCATTGAGATTTTCATCACCATCGTCATATTTTCCAGAGATAGTTCTTGCTTCTGTATCAATTACAAGATCACTATCATCTTCTGATGGACCTCCAAATACATTTAACACGTGTGGACCTTGAATCCCTTTTTCATTCATATGAATATGGATTTTGATGATTGCGTCCGTTGCTCCTTTGTATTCAGCATCTTCTAAAAGATAATCAGAAAAGTCTGATTCCAAATTTAGGTGGTTATAGTGAAATTGGTAATACAATCCACTTTTGTCGTCATTCCACCAGAATTTAGCTATTGCTCCTGCCGTGTTTCCCTTTTCAAAAGGTACAGTTTGCTTCCAATTAAGGTGGGAAATAAAATCAGGCTTTCCTATTTGATCTGGTTTCTTTGCTTCTGCTTCTTGCAAACTAACTGCAGCAAATAAGGAAATGGCAAAAATTGCTCCAATAGATATTCCTAGAAGTTGTTTTGTATTCATTGAGATCGGGTGGGGATTTTTTACTTATAATGGATCTAGGTCATTCGTAGAATGTACCACTTTAAATTATTATTATTTCTCTCGCAACAAGATTTTCAATTGCATATAGAAAATCATCATCTGAGATTTTCTCTTCAGACCACCAACCTACCGTTGTCTTGTACCAAAAGGGAATCTCCCAGTTTGTTGGTGCAATAACTTCTTTTGAAGGAACAGAAACAATTTGCTTCTCAACCAAAAAGTCAATGCCCTCTAGAAATTCTGAATCAGAGATTTGATCAGTCACCCACCAATCTGCACTGAGTCTAATCCATTGTGGGATTTTGGGTAATTCAGGTGGGAATCCTTTCTCAAAACCAGATATTGTTACAACATCCTGAGTTGTTGGACCTACACCATATGCAATATGCCAAAAACCCATCTCATCAATGCTCTGAATAAAATCAATTGGTTCACCATTTATTGTCACATGAAATTTTTCATTACCCGAAATTGGAGGAAATTCAAAGTTTGCATATGTTTCAAGAGGATAGCTGTTGTATCCACGAATTGTTAGCGTAGTTCCTTCTTCGTCAAATTTTGCATCATAATACCATGCACCAGAATCGTATCTAAAGTCAAATTCACCATCGTGTTTCTTCGTAGTTATTGGAACCACGGTAGTATCTACTGGAGCAAAGCAGCTATAGTAAAAAACCTCTTCTGTAATTGAAGGATCAGGATACATCGAAAACTCTGCCACCTCTCCTGGCTCAATTTTCTCAATAAATTCAATATTTTGCACAGTATCCAAAACTCTCTCATATCCATGAACTACGGCAAATATTTTTGGAAAATAGATAGTTTCTTCTCCAGTATTTTGTATTCTACCTGTTAGATGACCATCTTGATGTTTTACTAGAGTGTTATCATAAAGAATTTCAATGGGAACATTTTTGGTTTTAGATACTTCAAATGAAATTTTTGCAGGTATTAAAATTGGAGAATTTCCTGAAACTTCGGGGAATTTTATCTTAAAGGGTATTTCTTTATCTGATGCAATTGCAACATGTTTTATGGTTTTAGAAAATGTTTCATTTCCATCCTCTATTGAAACTGTTATTGTTGGAATTATAGTGTCTCTATTTTCATTTTTTATGTTACCAACCACTGTATAGATTCCTTCTGAATCAAAATATCCCAAATATTCATGAGATGGGATATAGACTTCAGCAAAAGCTAGTGGAATAAGAAATATTGAAAATAAAAATCCAATTCCAAGTATTGAAGAAATAAATTTTAGGAAACTAAAAGGAGTTGAAGATATCTTCAAACCCTGAGGTTGGTTTCTCAAGAAAGCTTGGTCTATAGTCTTCAATTAACTGATCAATTAGCTCTCTTGCTTTAATATAATATCTCTTTTTTAGATTTTCAAACTTTATCTCAACTAGTCCATCATGTACTATTCGTGAAAGATAAAGGGAAACAGTAGAAGGGGATTTATTTACTTCCTTTACAAGCTCTGCAAACTCTAAACCGTCTTGTTTTACAAGAGCTAAAAGTAAATCTCTTGGAGTTTGTTTTCGTAGTGCTTTAATTACAATTGATTCATCTTTAGTAATCTTTGGTGAGAAAAATCGAGTTTGTCTTGGTTCCCGAGTTACTTTGATGATTCCATTTTTTTCTAGCTTTCCAAGATAGTGACTCAAAACTCCATTTTTTAGTCCAGACGAGCGCATAATTTCTCGGAATTGGATACCTGGGTTGTTTTCAATAATTTCTTGTAGTTGTAAATTTCTATCAGTCATTTCTAAACACTCCTATTGCCAACAATCCCAATGTAGTAAAGGTAAGCAAGTGTCCAACCTCTAATAAAGGTAAGTCACCCAAATTGTAAATGTTGGGCCAGGTTGCATCGACTAATAATACGGATTCAGCTACAATGAAATTTGCAAATGCAATTGCACCAAGTAAAAGTCGTTTTGTTCGTAGTCTAAAGTAAGCTATTGTTGCAAGAAGAGTAATGAATACTGCAAGTGTTATTCCTCCAATATGTAAAAAAATATGCACGATATGTAAACCATGTAAAAGGTGAGGCATAATTACCGGAATTGCCAATATGGCAACAACACCCGCAACTACAATGGAAAATAAAGTAGATTTTCTTTCAAGTAAGATTTCAGGTCTAAGCAAAGCATTGAAAATTATGTTTTTTCTCATTTAAAGCGACTGGTTCAATTATCGAATCAATTTTCAATTAAACCCGTAAGATTCCATTTTGTATCAAGTATTGCAATCCTTGAACAAATGTTTCATCATCAATTTGTCCTTCTGCCCACCAAGCAGCATTGTTTTTTATCCATGGGGGGATTTCCTGAGAATTTGAAGATCCCTGTTGTGTTTTTGGAATTAGTAAAATGTCATTTTGTATCAAATATTGAATTCCTTGAATGAATGTTCCATCATCAATTTGTCCTTCTGCCCACCAAGCTGCATTGTTTCGAATCCATTCCGGAATAGAGATTTCATTATGTTGATCTCCTATTCTGTCAATTACTATCGGAATTGATGTTCGTGCAAGATCATTGCCATTGAGATTTTTAAAATTAAGATAAACAATTCCGGAAACATCGTTTGGAATGGTAACTTCTATAGCATCATATTGATCTTTAACATCTGTGCTTGTGCCGCTCTGTTGATGAATAGTTTTTCCAATTGTTGTCATGGAAAAGTCATATGGTACCGCAATTGGTCTGTTTTTAAGAAAGATATCCATAATGTTAAAATTAATTTTTGCCTTAGAGTTGGATTGCAAGTTCTCAGGTTCAGAAGATACAAGTACACGGAACTGCCCATTTGCTGTTATTGAGCTTAGTTGAATTTCATCTGAATTTGGTCTTACAAGGAAAGCCATCCCATCTTGGTTTTCATTTTCATTGTAAATATTCCACAACTCATTTTGATTTATTATAAAATGAACTATTCTTTCATCGGGAGAAAAATCATCAATTGTAATAATATTATCAGAAAGTTTTATGTTGTTAATATCCATGGAAAATCCCGAAACTAACAAGTCTCCAAAAGTTTTTGGAATTACCAATTCCTCATGGACCACTGATGTTTGATTAATGTTATCAACACTCCAATCAAAGGGCATTGAAAAAGAGATTTCTCTTTTATCAGGATTGTATTGAAAATCCTCTATTTCATCATAATATGTAATGGATTGAATGATCTGAGTGCCAAAATTTGGATCATTTATCTCGTGAGATTTTGTTTGTGCAATAGAAATGCCGGATTTAAAAATTATTGGCTCATCTAAATTCTTTGAATATCCATCTGCAGTAAGAATACTGATGTCAAACTTGTAAAGACCTCCCTGGCTTAATTTAGGACCTTTAACATTTATCATTCTGCTTTCTAATCCTAATAAAGAACCAAAGAAATTTCCAGATTCCTCTTCAATTATTTGGATTGAATCAGTATCCTCTGAAACAAAATTAAAAACCAAAAATCCATTATCAGCTTTGAACTCTTTTTCAAATAGAAATTGGGTTCCAAGTTCAGATTTAATTAAAAATGTTACATCTCTTAAGGTAACTCTAGAATTAAAATCAATTAAGGAAATAGAAATTTGTTGATCATTATTTTCTTCTGGTGCGTTAGTTGATGAGGCAACTTCTAATGTCACAAGTTTTCCATTCAAGTCTACCGGTGGAAAAGTTTCGGCACCTAGCCCGTGACCATAAACATTCAGGATTATTGGAGTAACTGTAGATGCAGCTAACAATATTACTAGAATGGATAATTTATTGTCCAAGATTGTTTTTAATCCTATTACAGTCTATTTAAAAATCTAGACTAAATTATTCTCAAGTCCATTTTTTTGGATCTTTTTTCCAAATTTGTTTGCCATCTATTGTAACGTTGTCTTTTTCTTCAAAGACTGTATGCCATTTTCCGTTGTCTGGAAATATTTTGTTCATCTCTTTTACTTTTTTATTAGTTGGAGCTTTATTCATTAAAGCACCCCACCTCATGTTTGGGACTTTGGGCATGAAATCATTGATGTCTTTCAATACTATTGCTTTACCTAGTTAATTTAAAAACCTATGACTCTATCTTCATTATCCCTTCTTTGATAAGGAATTGGATTCCTTGAACGAATGAGTTATCATCAATGTCACCGTTAGCCCACCAACCTGCATTATTTTTGATCCATTCAGGGATTTCGTTTCCGCCTGATCCTGTACCTTGAGTGGTGGGTGGAATTTTCATTATCCCTTCTTTGATAAGGAATTGGATTCCTTGAACGAATGAGTTATCATCAATGTCACCGTTAGCCCACCAACCTGCATTATTTTTGATCCATTCCGGAATCGCAGCTGGTGGCGTTACATCAGGTATTGTTATTGTAGTATCCTTTGGCAGGCTAGGTCCTATCTCTATAATTGCTGAACCAATTCCTGAATACGTTGGATCATAATCAAGACCCGTGCCATACACTAGAATGTCAAGTCTGTATTGTCCTTCAGAGGGAACATAGATTTGTGGAATGTCAATCCCTTCTATAGCAACAATTCCAGGATTATTGGGATCCTCACCAGAGTTTCTCTCTACTTCTACATCATTCTCATCAATTAACGAATAGGCATATTTTACATCTTTAATGAGATTTCGATTTTCATCAAAGAAGGTTATCTCAAATGGAATTTCATCGGTTGCACCATATCTTCCATCCCAAGAAATATTGACAGTAGTTGGAACTTCCTCAAAGTTTGTAGTATCAACTAGATAAAATTCAGTAGAGGTTCTTGATACCTCACTTTGTGGAACTAGTTTTAATTTCATAATATCTTTATCCTGATCTGCCACTATCGATTCACTGATGTTTTTTAGCTCCTTGTTTGTAATTAGAAAATGTACAATGTTTGTATCCTCATAGGAATATGGATCATTTAGAAGTGCTCTCTGATCTATTTCTACTCCGTTGACATATCCTTTGAATTGTTTTCCCTCTGCATATGGTGCAAAGTCTTTTGGTACTCTGACTTCCTCGTGAACCACCTGAACCAAATCAACATATTCAGGACTCCAATCAAATGGCATATCAAAGTATATTGAATTATCAGATGAATCAAATTGAAAATTATCAACTTCATCATAGTAAGTTTTTACAATTACTGGAATTTCTTCTGCATTTGCTGTTTGTATGAAAAAGTCTTGCTCCTGTGCAATACTTACAAAAGTGTCATAACTAAGCAAGGTAGCAAGAACTGTTTTAGGACTAGTTGCACCTTCAATGTCAACTCTAATGTTGTATAGTCCTCCCTGTACAAATATCGGGCCTGTTATTGACGGCCTTCCTTCACCCTGCACAAAAAGCGCTCCTGGTGCACTGACATGTTCAGAGCCGCCATAAATGGTACATTTCCATAAATCTATCTCCTTACAATCAGATTCGGGTTTGATTTTTATATTCAAGACTCCATCGGTATCATAAAATAGATTTCTAGCCAAAAGTTCTCCAGCTTGCCAAACCTCAATTCTGTAAGTTACTTTTTCAAGAGTTGTATCGGTCAAAGTATCAAAGAAGCGTATTTTCATGTTTACATCGTCAACCTCTCCAACAGTAATGTCTGATGGAGTTAGGTCAGTTCGAACTGTAACCTCCATATCTCCAAAAGTAAGAGGTTCTGCCTGATCACCTCCTAGTCCATGTCCAAACGCGTTAGATGCTAAAGCTGGAATTGTAAAGATCCCAATAATAGCAAAAATTAGTGCAAACTTGTAAGACAATAATTTTATTGTGAGAATTCCATATTTAAAGATGGCATAGAATTCTCACGTAAATAAATTTCTCAGATTGATTCTTAGTGTAATTTTTATTTATGGAGGGGAAAAAGGGGTTACATGAAAATTCTATTTGCATTGTTATTAATTTCTCTGATAATTTCTCCAGTTTTTGCTCAAACAAATACCCAAATTTTACCAACCGACAAAGGAACATTGGATGTGAAATTATCATATGATGAAATTGTTCTCGGAGAACTAACAACTTTGAGAACTGATTTTATTAATCCTCAAACACAAAATATACAAGAACATATTGATTGGAGATTTTCGGTTTCAAAAGATGGTGAAACTATTTGGGGGCCAACCCAATTATCTCATACGTCTGAAGGCTTTTTAAAAAATTTAAAGTATGAATTTCAAGAAGATGGCCTATACAATTTAGAATTCGAAATTGAAGGAATTTTATTCCAGCCAATTCCGCTTGAAAAAGTTTCATTTCTTATCCAAGTGGGAGAAGCAAATGCACAACCAGATACTCCACCACCAGAAAATGATAATGGTGGAGGATGCTTAATTGCAACTGCAGCATTTGGATCCGAACTTTCTCCTCAAGTTCAGCAACTCAGAGAATTAAGAGATAATACAATTCTTCAAACCAAATCTGGAAATTCATTTATGACAGCATTTAACGAATTTTATTATTCATTTTCACCCGGAATTGCTGATTTGGAAAGAGAGAGTCCAGTTTTCAAAGAATTTGTAAAAGTAAGCCTTACTCCAATGTTAACATCACTTTCCATTCTAAATCATGTCAATATTGACTCTGAACAGGAGATGTTGGGATATGGTATCTCTTTGATTGTGCTAAATATTGGAATGTATGCTGGAATTCCAGCCTTTGGAATTCTAAAATTGTACCAGTTTAGGAAAAATTAAAAACAAAATTTGGAAATCCTAGAGAGGTTTTTATGTATGCCACCATTTATTTCCTTTAATGAAGACTATAGCTATAGGCTCTTTCTTCGTATTGTTTGCTATTGCAGCTGGCATGTTTGCAAGTCCTGTATTTGCAGATCATGCAACTGCTAGTGTTAGTACTCCACAAGGAACCTCAGTTCCAGGATGTGAAACAACAAACGAATGTTACATTCCATATGAGGTAACAGTCGATGTTGGAGGAGAGGTAACATGGTCAAATGATGATTCTGCAGCCCACACTGTTACTGGTGGAAGCGCAGCAGATGGACCATCTGGCGTATTTGATAGCAGTTTGTTTATGGCAGGTACAACTTTCTCACATAAGTTTGAGGCAGTCGGTGAATTCCCATACTTTTGTATGGTTCACCCATGGATGGAAGGAATTGTAGTTGTTCAGGAAGCAGACGCAATGGACGATGATGCAATGAAAGATGATGCAATGGACGATGAGGTTCACATGGAAGGCGCTGCATCTGCAACCGGAATGATGTCTGATGGAACAGTAGTTTCTATTTGGGCTTCAGAACCAATGGCAGGTGAAAGAATGGAGATTTCCATTGAATTCGCAGACTCTGAACATGTTAATCATGACATTATGGTAACCCAAAATGGTGAAACAGTTCTTGATGATAGCAGTGCACACCACCATGAAGGAAAAGGGATGCACGAAACAGCTCCACTAAACTCTGCTGATCCAGTTGACATTACTATTACCTTTACAGGTTATGGTATCGACGAGATGACTGGACCAGTTGGTGAAGAAGTAGTATTTTCAAATGTTGTTCCTGAATTTGGAACAGTAGCAATGATGATACTAGCTGTCGCAATCATAAGCATCGTTGCAGTTACTGCAAAATCTAGAGTAATTCCAAGACTTTAGGAATCCACTCTTTTTCTATTTTCTTTTTACTAGAGCAATTACTGCCAAGATAATAGCTGCTGCTGCAATAGACAATCCAAGAATGGCAAAGTCATATGCTGCACCTTCAGATGAACCATCAGTTCCAGAATCAGATTTTAAAGAGGAAATATCTTTTTGAAGTGAAGATACTGCACTTTTCAGAGCAACAATGTCCTGATCAGAGCCTGTCCCACTAGTTGGCGGAAAGTCTAGAACAGCTGTAGACTCTACATCTTCGATTCGAATATCTTCATCGATAGGAACTCCGTTAATGTCTCCTTGAATTTGGACTGAATATGAGCCTGTTTTGGTTGGAATTACATGAGAAAAGTAGTGACCTGGTCTTGGATCAGATCCTATATCTAATACTTTAGTCACACCACCAAACTTTGCAGTAACCTCTAGATTTTGGAATGCATTTTTGATTCCAACTTTAACTCCAGGGTTATCCCCTGGTTCACTAATATCAAAAACAAAATCATTTCTGAACCCAACAATCGGTGGTTCTATTCCCCAACCAACTTCAATCTCATATGGCTCAACTTCTACCGTAGTATGAGCAAATGCTTGAGATGTTAAACCAACAGAAAGCAATAATGCAATAAAACTCAAAGTAACAGCTTTCATGACTATGATCTTGATTTGACATGTTATTATCTTTACGTGGATTGGTACAAATTCCGAACTAAATGAAAACTGTTTAAATTATCAGTATTAATTTGAAGATTAAATGAGAAAACTACTAATTGTTACCCTACTAGTTTTATCAATTTCTTTGCCATATGCTTCAGCTCATCCATTTACAGAAGAAACTAATCCCAATCCTGCAGTAAACGCTCCTGTTGGAATAACTGAGGTAACTGTAATTTATTCAGAGCCAATTGAAATAGACTTTAGCTCCTTGAGAGTTCTTGACAGCACTGGAGATCAAATCGATAACAAAGACTCTCAATATTATCAAGGAGAAAACTCACTAATTGTTACTACACCTCCACTTGAAGATGGATCTTATACGGTAACAAGCAAAGTTCTTTCTAAAGTTGATGGTCATTTGGTTGATGACGCATTTATTTTTGGAGTTGGAGATGCAATAATTAGCGTTGATGAATCACCAAAAAAGGATATTTTTGATATCTTATTTTTTCCTGAAGCAGGTGCTAGATTTCCGGGACTTGTGGGACAAACAATTGTTTTAGGTGCAGTTATTGCGTCAATGTTAATTTGGGGAACTCAAAACAAAATTTTAATCAAAAAAGAAATTGAAAAAGTAAATTCTTTTCATCATGGAAAATTCATGACCCTAACAGGTATTGGATTGATGGCAGTTTTTGCATCAAATATTGCAATGCTTGCAGTACAAACCTTACGGTTAGAGACCTCAGCATTTGATGCTATACAGACCACCTTCGGAACATCATGGCTAATCAGAATGATAATTACCATAATTCTTTTGGGAATATGGTTCTGGATGGATAGAAAAAAACAGATTACAAAAAAGAATCAAATTCCTATTTTAGTATTATCCCTTGCTCTAATCGGAACAACAACTATGATCGGGCATGGTGCTGCAAGTGGAGAGATAGCAGCAGTTGCTCTAGATTATGTGCATAATTTAGTGGCAGCAATTTGGATCGGAGGCATTATTTATTTTGTGTTTTCCTTACTCCCAACTCTTTCAAACCTTGACCAAACAGTTAGAGAAAAAATGTCCCTTGTTATGATCCCAAGATTTTCAATTGCCTTTATCATTGCAGTAGGAATTGTAATTATAACTGGCCCAACCTTAATGTGGCTTTTAGAAAGTGATGTTGGATTAATTACTGAATCAATTTATGGAAAGTTAATCATCGCAAAAATTGCTATTGCAGCTATTATGGTTGGTTTGGGTGGATTTTTTCAGTTTAGGGTTCAAAAGTCCGGTGAGAAGGACATCAGGTCAAATTCTATTTCAGTTCATAAGAAATTAAAAAAATCATTAAAGGTAGATGCTACTCTGGGAATAATATTACTTGGTGTAGTGGCTCTTCTTGCAAATGGAACCTTACCTGCAGGAGAAATTCAAAAAGTTGATGCACAAGAGGTATTGTATGGTTTTAGAACAATAGAGTTTTCTGAAAATGCAAAATTTGATATTGAAATCTCACCGTTTTCTAGTGGAGTTAATACAGTTCTAGTAAAAATTAGTGATTTAGATAATAATCAATTAAAAGATGCAGAGGAAATTAAAGTAAAAATTTCCAATCCCCAAAGAAATATCTCACCAATTGAAGTTCCTATGACCAAGACTATTCAAGATGAGGAAGTTCCAACAAAGTTTCAAGGAGAACTGACATTTGGATTTTCAGGACAATGGCAAACAGAAATTGAGATTCAAAGAGTACAAAACGCTAATGAATCAATAATGATGAATTTACTTGTAAAACCAAGGCTATCGGATTTCAAAACAGAAATTATCGAGTATGATTTCCCTGAAGATACTAAGCCGTTGTTCCCCTTGTATGATGGAAAAGATTCTATCTGGATTAGTGATCCGGGTGCTCCAAGAATTTGGCAATTTTCCTTAGATACTAACGAATTTACTTCACATTCATTTGATGGTGTAGTTTCAGCATATCTAACAAAAGATCCTGATGGAAAAATTTGGTTTAATGATCCACCAAGGAATCAGATAGGATTCTTTGATCCAAGTAATGAAGAAATTACAACAATTACTTTGCCAAAAATTGCACCCGTGATAGATGATAGCAGAACAATGATGATTCAGGCTGATTTTGATGGCAACATTTGGATAGTTATAAACAATAAACATAAGATTTTGAAGTATATCCCAGATTCAAACACCTTTGAAGAAATTCAATTAGAAAAAGGATCCTTGCCCTTTGCATTAACTATTGATGATGAAGGGAAAATTTGGTTCTCTGAAACCAATCCTGGAACAATTGGATTCATAAATCCAAAAAATTTTGAAATTACCAAATTTTCTGATGGACTACCCATTAAGGGGCCTGAAGCATTAATCTTTGATAAAAAAGGAAATCTTTGGGTTACAGAGCATACAGGTTCAGGAATTATAAAATTCAATCCAATTTTGGAGACATTTGATAGAATTCAGGTTCCAAATCCAGATGCACTTCCATTTGGAATGGCCTTTGATAGGTATGACAACATTTGGTTTGGACAACACGTTGATGATAACATTGCAGCATACGATCCACACAATAATAATTTTATAGAAGTTCCAGTTCCAACTGCATCGTCTTGGGTGCTTTACATGACATCAGATGAAAAAAATAACATTTGGTTTGTTGAAAATCAAGGAAACAAGCTGGGAATGGTTACAATTACAGAAGTTCCTCTTTCAGCCTCTCAGATACAAAGAACTGAAAATATCGAAATGAAATATACAGAAATTGCTTCACCACTAATTGCAATGGGAATAATTGCAACATCGTTATTTTTTGTAAAAAGTGTTAAAGATAAAAGAAGAATAAACGCGTTAATTAATTCTTAGATAATAAACCAGAAGATTTTATTCCCATTGTTCCAGCTAAGAGTCCAATTGATAGTAAAACAATTGTTCCAGCAGGGGTAATATCAAAAATATAAGAAACTAAAATTCCAATAACAACAGAAAATATTGAAAAGGAAATTGAAAGAATGGCTGTTTGTTTGAAACCTTTTCCATACATAATTGCAGTTACATTTGGAATTACGAATAAAGCTGAGATCAACAAGACACCAACCAGTTGGATGGATGTTACAACAGTTAAACCAGCCATAAAGACAATTAGATAATTTATCTTCTCGACTGGAATACCGCTTACTTTGGCTTGCTCTTCGTTAAATGTAGAATAAAGTAGTTGCCTGTACCACAATAAAACAACAATTAGGATGATTCCTGTCAAAAATAAAATAAGAATTGTATCATTAACGCTTACCAGAAGGATGCTTCCGAAAAGAAAGCTAAAAATGTCAATGGTAAATCCACCTGAAAATCCAATAATTACAAGCCCAATAGCAATACCTGAGGATAAAAGAACAGCAACTGAGGCATCCCCTGAGATATTGTATTTTTCTTTGATCCTAGTAATTATCAATGCACTAACCAAAGAAACCCCGTACGCAGTCCATAAAGGATAAACTCCAGCCATTAAACCTAAAGCAATTCCACCAAAAGAAGAGTGAGCAATCGCATCACCAAACAATGAATATCGTCTTAGGACAAGAAATAAGCCTATTACCGAACACAAGATTGCAATGGCTACCCCTGAAATGAGTGCTCTATGCATAAAGGCAAAGGTAAGAATTTCAAATGACATGATTAGTGATGATGCATGTGTTCCTGCATTGATGCTTCAGAATACTGTTTGACAAGCTCGTCATTTTCAAAAAATTTCTCAGATTCTCCATGAAAAAATAAAGTTCTATTAAGACATGCTACATGATTTGCAAGCTGGTTTACTGCATCCAAATCATGGGATGACCAAATTATTGTAATTTTTTGTTTGGAGTTTAATTCACGTAAAATGCTATAGAATAAATCGATACTTTGTCGATCTATTCCGGTTACGGGCTCATCTAGAATCAAAATTTGTGGGTCATTTACAAGTGCTTTTGCAATAAATACTCGTTGTTGTTGTCCTCCTGATAGTTCTCCAATTCTTCTATTACCTAATTCGTGAATCCATAGTTGTTGTAAGATTTCATCAATTTTGTTTTTGTTTGATTCTTTTCTCAAGCTCATGTGAACAATGTCTTTTACAGTTGCGGGAAAATTTTTTTCAAAGATTGGTTTTTGAGGAACGTAGCCAATTTGTTTAAGATAGTCTTTGGATTTTCGAATATCTTGGCCAAAAAATTTTATGGTTCCTTCGTATTTGGTAGTCAATCCAAGCATAGAGGCAAATAGAGTACTTTTTCCGGCACCATTAGGGCCAATTATGCCTAAAAAATCGCCTTTGTTGACTGAAAAAGTGACATCATCTAAGGCTTTTACATCAGGATACTTGAATGTCAGATGATCAATTTCAACTATTTTCAACACAAAGCCTCCTTGAGATTCTCAAAATTCTGAATCATTCTTGAAATGTAATTTTCATCATCTCCAATTTCAATTGGGGATAAAACTAAAATTTTACCTCCTATTTCGTTTGCTATAACCTTTGAAACTCTGGTATCAACAGTCTCTTCGGTGAAAATTATTTTTATTTGCAATTCTCTAGCAGTATTAATCACATTTTCCAAAGTTTTTGCAGTCGGTTCTCCATGGGGATCGTTTGATGAAATAATTGTATGCTGATGTAAATCATATTCATTGGCGAAATAGGAAAATGCATCATGAAACGCAATAAAATCTCTACTACATGTTGATAACTCCTTTCGAATTTTATTATCCAAACTATCTAATTTTACGATATAGTTTTTAGCATTTGTTTGATAGAATTGTCGATTTTCAGGGTCTTGTTTTGAGAAAGCATCAGCAATATTTTTAACTTGAATTTTTGCTAAAACAGGATTTAACCATATGTGTGGATCTCCAGATTCGTGAATATGTTCATCTAGCTCATGTTCATCTGGTTCATGTTCATCTGTTTCATGTTCATCAATAATTTCTGAATCTGGAATAATAATACCATCACTGGTATCAACAATATTTCCAGAATAATTCAATTCCTCTAAGCTATCAACCCAATTTTCAAATCCAATCCCATTGATTATTATCAAATTAGATTTTTGCATTAGTTGTACATCTTGAATTGTAGGTTCCCAATCATGAGGTTCAACACCTTTCGGAACAAGTAATTGAACATCTACTTTGTCTTGACCTACTTGTTTTGAAAAATCGTATAATGGATAAAATGATGCAATTGCCTGAATCTTGGTAGAATCCCCCATCGGGGTAACTTGAAAATTAGAGTCTGTTGCCCAAACTGAAAAGGAGGCAAGTGGGATTACTATCATAATAGCCAAAATTGCCAATTTCACTTGATTATTCACAATCAAAAATCATCTGAATTATTAATAAATTTATAAATTCTTAATAACTTTAATTGCTAAACTTATAAGATAATTAATAACATTAGGCGTATGCCAATCGTTTCAATCTCACTTAATGACGAAATTTTGACCGAGTTGGACAAGCTTCAAAAATCCATGGGTTTTTCAGGACGTTCAGAAGCAATAAGGGCAGGAATTAGATCATTTGTTTCAGACGAAAAACAAAAATCAGATTTGTCTGGAAACATTCATGCAATTTTACTAGTAGTTCACAATGACAATTTTGATCATATTGTTTCTGGAATTACTCATAATTTTGAAGATCTTATCACTACCCATCTTCATAGTAAAATTGAGAAAGAAAATTGTATGGAGTTGTTTGTAATTGATGGTGATGCTGAAAAAATCTCTACCATGACAAAAGATTTTCAAAAAAACAAAAACATGGATACCGTAAAATTAGTTGCGTTGTAATTAGAATTTCTGAGTAAATGGAATTTTTTTGGATACAATGATTACTGTCATTATAGATACTACAAGAATCAATGCAACAACTGAGCCAAATTCAGGTACAACTACAATTCCAAATTCAGTTTCTTGGCCTGTATTTCTAATGTTTTCAAATCGAATAATTGTAGGTCCTGTTTGATCTTCAGTAAAGTAATAGTCTTCTGATTCTCCACCAACTTGTGCCAAACCAGTTGTTCTGTGAATTTCTTTTCCGCCTTGTACTATTACAAATGTATAATCAGAATTACGTAGAGGGGAATTAGTTACACCATCTCTTATTGTAAAGACAAACTTTGTTTTTTGATCTGGCTCAATGGTTATTGGATCCCATGATAGATTTACTAAAAACTCCTCACTTTTAGTGTAAGCTGTAAGAGGGAAGTCAATTTTTTCAGTCGTAGACAGTGTAAATACCATATTGTTGGGTAGAGGTTCACCTGATTTTTTCATTTGGTTTTTTAAGAATATCAGGTGATCCTGCAATAATACAAAATGAACTATTCTTTCATCCTCTTCAGTATAATCATCGACAGTAACTGAGGATTTGAACAAGTCGATTCCATTTACTTGTCCGGTATAACCTGGTGATGTGAATTCAGTGAATTCAATCGGGAAATGAACCTCTTCATGGACCACAGGAATGTGAGACATTTGCTTTTCGCTCCAATCAAAAGGCATCTCAAAGGTTACCTGTTTATTTTTGGAATTATATTCAAAATTAGAAATTTTATCAAAATATGACTTTAATCTAAAGGAAACATCTCGGTTTTGAGCATCCTTTTGCAAGTATTGAGTTATTTCTGCTATGCTCAAATCTGCATTATATACCTCAGAGTTCTCTATGATATTTTTAGGATCATCAATTGTTCTAACTTCGATTTCAAAATTGTAAAGACCTCCAGAATTAAAGATTGGACCAGTTATCTCAAGTGGATTTGATTCTGTTCCATACCATGCTCCCAACAGGTTGTCTTGCTCTCCATTAATGGAAATTTCTCCTTGTTGAGTCGGTTTTACATTAATAGGAAGAATACCATCAGATGTGAAAAAATAATTTCGAAATATTATTTCACCTTCATGGAATAGACCTATTAGAAAAGTGACATTTTTTGCATTTTCCTTTGTTTCATCTTCAGTTGCAGTAATTGTGATCTGTTTTTCCTCTTGATTATCAAAAGATAATGGAAGTTCAACAGTAATTGAGATCTCTTTACCCTGAATGTCTACTGAAGAAATTGTATCAATTCCTAAACCATGACCATAAACACTACTTATTGGAAATATCAAGACTGCACCAAGTAAAAAAATTGTTATTTTTGTTATTGACAATACCAGATTGACATGACGGGGTTATTTTATTGTCAGTAATTCCTCAACTTTTTGAATTAATTCTTCCATTGAATTGGCCTCTAAAATGGGCTGTAAATCATTTGGATCCTGAGCACCAAGAGCTGCCAAAGAGTAGACATAGTCAATAGTTGGGGTATCAGTTGTAAGATAGTATTGAGTTAAAATTTGATCAAGGGCAGCTGGCTCAATTTTTTGGGGAAGAGCTTGTTTTACAGTTTTTTTCTTCCACAAGTCAACTAAATGCTCCCACTGATTCAGTGAAATATTATCATCAATTTCTGCGATAAATTCTACTTCCGCTCTGATGTACATTTTTTCATCATTGTGTGATTTTTCATCTATATCTGATATGGCTTGGTGACCTTCAATTGAATATGGATCGTAATTTTCAGGAAGTTCAATTGAGGGTGGAATTATTTTTTTTATCTTAAATTTACTACGACCCATTGTTAGGATACTCAATTGCATTCCATCAAGTTCAATGTCTTCACATTTTGTAATTTTCGCAATTGTTCCAATTATTTTTGGTCCGTTCCAGCCAGAAATTAAATTATTTGAATCAACCAAACATACGCCAAATTGTCCATCACCCAACATACAGTCATCAACAAGCTGCTTGTATCGTGGCTCAAAAATTCGAAGAGGTAATTCTTGCCTTGGGAATAAAACTAGGTCCAATGGGAAAATTGGTATGATTTTTGTTTGAGTCAAACTATTTTCTTTTGAATCCTCTTTAGATATATGGAATACGGATTTTGTTATATTACCTGATTTTAGAATCCATTCTCGTTGAGAGTTAAACCCAACAACGCTGCACGAGTATGTTTCCCATATTCGGCTTGCTGAAAGTATCTAGCATTTTTTGTTTTATCAACATCAGTTGAGATTTCATCTAGTCTTGGTAATGGATGTAAAATTATGGAATCCTCTCTCATTTTTTGTAGTAAATCAAGTCCGATTACATAGCTTCCCTTTACCTTGAGATATTCTTCCTCATCTGGGAATCTTTCTTTTTGGATTCTTGTCACATACACTACATCAAGATCGTCAATGTATTCTTCAATGTCAGTAGATTCAGTAAAGGATAGTTTTTTTCTTATCTCATAAATAGAGTCTGATCTTATGCGAAGTGATTCTGGAGAAATCAAATGAACATCAACGTCATAGTTTACAAGACCAGATAAAAGTGAGTAAACAGTTCTGCCATATTTTAAATCTCCAACAATTCCAATTTTTAATCCATCAATCTTTTTCTTTTCTTTTTTAATTGTAAACAAATCTTGTATTGCTTGTGTTGGATGTTCTTCAGTTCCGCTGCCTGCATTAATTACAGGCTTTGATGAGACTTCAGATGCAAATCTGCTTGATCCATCCAGGGGATGTCTTAATACCAGTATATCTGAATAAATTGACATTATTTTTACAGTATCTGCTAAACTCTCCCCCTTCTGAGCCGAGGATGATAAGATATCAGAAATACCTAAAGAATTTCCACCAATTGAAGCCATAGCAGATTCAAAACTAAGGCGAGTCCTAGTGCTTGGTTCATAAAACAAATAACTTAGGGTTTTTCCTTTGCAGATTTCTCGTCTCGCTGCAAGATCCAAATTCATTATCTTTTCAGTATACTCAAAGATCTTCTCAAATTGTTCTCGATTATAGTCTTTAATTGATATGATGTCTTTGTTGTAGAAATCGTTCACTCTTTCAATAATATATACAGGTGACTATACAAAGTATTCTGATGCAAGAGTCCGAACTAATGGTTCGACGAATTAAGGAAGGAACTGTAATTGACCATATTGATGAAGGAAAAGGACTTCAAGTACTTGGAGCCCTTCAAATTGATGGTGGAGATGGAAGCCTCATTACTATTGCTCTGAATGTACCAAGTGGAAAATTTAAGAAAAAAGATATCATTAAGGTAGAAAACAAATTCCTAGCAGACGATGACACCAATAAATTGGCAGTAATTGCCCCAAAGGCTACAATCAACATTATCAAAAATTACAAGCTAGTAGAAAAGAGAAGAGTTTCACTTCCAAATGAAATAGACAGAATCTTTCGTTGTTCCAACCCTGATTGTATTACCAATAGTTTTGAACATATTGAATCTGTTATGGATGTAATTGACAAAGAAGGAAGAGTTCTAAAGTGTAGATATTGCGGACGAGTGCTTGATGTCAATCAGCTAAAATATAATTAAAAATTTTAGAATATTTTTTTGGTTTTACTGTCCAAGGATGATAAACATCATGACAATACCGTAGATAGCGATTGATTCTACCATTCCTACGAATATAAACACTTTAGACTGTAAGGCTGGATTCTCACTAATTACTGCAAGACCAGCTGCACCTACCATGCCTAAACCAATACCTGCGCCACCTGCTGCAATTCCAAATGCTATTCCAGCACCTAGTAGTTTGAGACCATCACTACTTCCAGCACCTTCTTCTTGAGCAAAAGCTACATCTGTAAGACCAGCAGTTACTAAAGCAATGGCTGCAAATGATAATAATAAAACAATAGGTTTCATATGTTTGAATCCCTCATAATTCCATATTTAAATCATGATGAAGTTTTAGAGTTAAATTTGATCAAGAGTTTTCTTCTTGAATGATTGAAGATCATTTTGAATAGATTTTACGAAATTATCGTGATCGTTATCTAATTCTTTCTTTGAATTTTCCAGTAATTTTTTGATCTCCTCTTTTGCCATTAGTTCCTACTTTCCATCTTTGCCTTGACTTTTTTTAACTTTGCGAAATCTTCTCTTTCCCTTTCTTCTAGCGTGGCTAGAATAAATCGAATTTTTTCTTTATATTGTGGAATAATCACGTTTTCCAAGGCGTTCAGTAATTTTTGGGTTTTCTCAAGTGCCTTTGCGAGACTAAAAATAGAATTTTCATATTCTGCCGCTTTACAGATTTTTGGAAGTAATACTTTGATTTGTTTTGCCGCTCTGTCTATTGAGGAATTGGTATCTGCAAAACCGTAAGGCATTGTTTTTGTGTCAGTTTCAGTTACAGTTAGTGCGGGAATTTTTACATCTACAACTCTTCGAATGTGGATGTCAACTTCCATTACAGGTGGTGTAGATTCAGCAACAGAATCAACTGTTCCTGTTCCCAATGCCAGATAAGCTTCATTGACAGATTTGTAAATATCTTGCAATGGATCCCAAATTCCACCACGTGCCTTTGAAGCTTCTTGAATCATTTCTTCAATATTTTTTAAAAGAACTTTACGCTTGTCATCTAAAATTTTTTGAACCATTATTGCAACTTGGCTTGATTTTTTGTATTTTAAGAGTTCAATTTTTGTGGCAGCTACATTCTGTCCAAATGACATTTTGCTACTTTTCCTGATAGTATTGATCTATGAACTTGTCTTTGATTTTGGTAATCTCATTCTTTGGAAGTTTAGAGACAATTTTCCATAAAATGGTAAGAGTTTCTTCAATTGTTCTATTTTCATCAGTTGCTTGAGTTAGGAATTCTTTCTCAAAGACGTCTCCAACATCCATGTATTTCAAATCAATCTCAGTTAATCCTGCCTTACCTACAATTCCTGCAAGAGCCCTTACTTCTTGTGCTCTAGAATATGCATCATATACTTGATTGGAAATTTCTCCATGATCTGCTCTTGTACTTCCCTCACCAATTCCGTCTTTCATCAGTCTACTAAGACTCATCAAGATATTTACAGGTGGATAAACTCCCTGTCTGAATAAATCTCTACCAAGTACAACCTGACCTTCGGTGATGTACCCTGTAAGATCTGGGATTGGGTGAGTAATATCATCTGAAGGCATTGATAAAATTGGGACCTGAGTAACACTTCCTTTTCTTCCGTTTAGTTTTCCTGCTCTTTCATAAATTGTGGACAAATCAGTGTAAAGATAACCTGGGTAACCTTTTCTTCCTGGTACTTCTTCTCTTGCTGCACTGATTTCCCTTAGTGCCTCAGCATAGTTTGTCATATCAGTCAGAATAACTAGAACATGCATTCCAAGCTCAAAGGCCAGATATTCTGCAACAGTTAAGGCAACTCTAGGAGTAATGATTCTTTCAATTGCAGGATCATCTGCTGTATTTAGGAAAAGAACACTTCGTTTTAGTGCACCAGATTCTTCAAGACTTCTTCTAAAGTATTCTGCTTCACTGTATTGCACACCGATTGCTGCAAATACCACAGCAAAATCATCCTGGGTACCAACAACACTTGCTTGTCTTGCAATTTGTGCTGCGACAAGATTATGGGACATTCCTGAGCCAGAAAAGATTGGTAGTTTTTGTCCCCTTACCAAAGTAATCATTCCATCAATTACTGAAATACCGGTCTGAATGAAGTCTTTAGGATATTCTCTTTGTTCTGGATTCATTGGTTCACCGTTAATATCAATAAATTTATCAGCAATTGGATCTGGTAATCCATCTTTTGGTCTACCTAAACCATCAAAGACTCTTCCTAGTACTTCTTTTGACACGGGCATCTCCATTAGTTTTCCAACAAATTTTGCTTTGGTACCCGAGATGGATAATCCAGTTGTTCCTTCGAATACCTGAACTATAGCTTTGCCATTTCCAACTTCAAGAACTTTGCCCAATCTACGTTCTCCTTCTTTGGTTTCAATCTCTACGAGTTCATCAAATGCTGCATTTGAAACATCATCAACGACAACTAGTGGACCTTTTATTTCTGCAATCTTACTGTATTGAACTCCACCTTCAGCGCTCAATTTCGAACCTTCACTCCTGTAATACTTTTGAATTGTTCTTGCATATCTACATCTAACTGATCAAGTTTTGCCATCTCGTCGTCTTTGACGTCCATTCTTGCTTTTAGCATGGAACCAACAACTGACATTGCTCTAATATCTGCTAATGCTGCTCCCTCTTTGAGTGATTGTTGTCCTCTCTTGTAAAAGTCAACAAGAAGTTTTAGTAATTTGTATTGTTTTTCTGGACTACAATAAGTATCAACATCATCGAAAGAGTTTTGTTGTAACAAACCAATCTTTACCATTCTAGCCACTTCCAGAATTAATTTTTCTTCATCAGGTAATGCTTCTGGTCCTAAGAGTCTAACAATTTCTTTTAGTGTATCTTCTCTTTGTAAAACACCATATGCGTCACTTCTAAGACTAAGCCAATCATCACTGATGTTTTCGCCCCACCATTTTGCAATGTCTGCCAAATAACCAGAATAACTGTTCATCCAGTTAATGGAAGGGTAATGTCTAGAATACGCAAGCTTTGCATCCAAAGCCCAGAAAGTTTTGATAAATCTCATGGTGTGAGTTGTAACTGGTTCAGTAAAGTCACCACCTGATGGGGATACTGCTCCAACCAAAGTAACTGATCCATCACGGTCTGGACTACCAGAGGCGCGTACACGACCTGCTCTTTCATAAAATTCTGCTAATCTTGATGCAAGGTATGATGGATATCCCTCTTCTGCGGGCATCTCTTCTAAACGTCCACTCATTTCTCTGAGAGATTCTGCCCATCTGCTAGTTGAATCAGCTACCAGTACAACGTCTTTACCCATATCTCTATAATATTCAGCAATGGTTACACCAGTGTAGATACTTGCCTCCCTTGCAGCTACTGGCATGTTACTTGTATTTGCAACCAAAACTGTTCTATCCATTAGTGGTTTTCCACTTCTTGGATCTTTAAGGTGTGGAAATTCGACAAGCACTTCTGTCATTTCATTTCCTCTCTCACCACATCCAATGTAAACTACAACCTGAGAATCTGCCCATTTTGCAATCTGGTGTAAGGTTACGGTTTTTCCAGTTCCAAATGCACCAGGAATAGAACCAGTACCTCCCTTTGCAATTGGGAAGAAGGTATCAATAACACGTTGTCCGGTTAAAAGTGGAACCGTTGGATCATATCTTTTTAAGAATGGTCGTGGTTTTCTAACAGGCCATTTGTGATACATCTTTAGTGGAATACTTTGACCATCTTTTTCAGTCGTTGCTACTTCAGTTTCTAAGTCGTAATCTCCTTCACTTACAATTTTTGTAATTTTTCCACCTTTGTGGTCAGGTGGAACCATAATAGAATTCTCGATTAATTCTGATTCTTGAACAGTACCAAGTACACTTCCAGCGGAAACTTCATCACCGTTACTTACCGTTGGGACAAAGTGATATTTTTTTGCCATATCTACCGGAGTTGTTGTAATTCCTCTACCAATATAGGAACCTGATGCTTTTGATAATTCTTTTAGTGGTCTTTGAATTCCATCATAAATTTGTCCAATAATTCCTGGACCTAATAAAACACTAAGTGGGTTTCCAGTTCCAACTACTGGTTCTCCCGGTTTTAGTCCGGCTGTTGACTCGTAAACTTGAATAAATGCGACATCACCTGTAAGTCGAATAACTTCACCGACAAGCTTATCATTTCCAACCGTCACAGTCTCGTACATTTTTGCTTCAGACATTCCGTCTGCTTTAACAGCAGGACCGCTTATCCAAACTATTCTTCCCTCTGCTGCCATACTAATTACTTACTCCGAATTGGGTTGCAATGTCTTTCCTAATTAAAGGCTTTAATCTTTCAATTTTAGCATCAAGAGTATTGTCAAAGGTCATTGCACCATCTTTTGACTTAACTTTAACCCCCCCAAGACATTCAATTGTTTCTGATGAAAGTTCAGCTCCAGAATACTGAGATAGAGCAGATTGAACTGTATCCCTATCTTTGGAGTTTGTAAAAACAATTACGTCTGTAGTTCCTAAGGTTTTAGTTGACTCTTCTAAAAGAGATTTAATTAAATTTGAATAATCACCACTGCGATCAGTATTTGCAATTTCGTCCAAAGCTTTTGTAAACACCTTATCAATTGATTCCTCTACGGTGGTTAACTGCTTGTTTCTAGCCTCTAGATCAGAACTTCCAGTAATCTGTTTTTCAATTTTGTCAGCCTCTTTTTTTCCATTAGAGATAATTTGGTCATATTCCTGCTCTAGTATAGGAAGTGAATCATCCAGTGTTTTTTTGGATGTTGATGCTGAATTTTCGAGATCTGATAGAATTTCTTTCTCTGTTTTCTCAAGAATTTTGTCTATAGCCTGTTCTAATGACGAATTAGATACCAATATGAGATTCTCATTCCATAATAGATTTTAATGTTTGGGAAAAATTGAAAAAATTCCAAAATAAATTATATTTTCTATTTCGGCTTAGAAAGATATTATAATGTAATAATGGTCGTGGGAAGTATGACTGTTGCAGAGCTTTTGATGGGCAGTGTTATACTTCCAAGAACTGATTCTCCAAAGGCCATTTCGCGTCTAGCAGAATTTGAATGGTTTCATAAAATGGAAATGGAAAATGAAACAGTTACTCCTGAAATTGATGATCTCCTTTTACGGGCACAAAAAACTCATCAATTTTTTGAAGGGATAATCAAAGGATTGAATATTCCTCTACGGGTTGGAATCATGGAAATTCTCTTCAAAGGTACTGTGTTTAAAAAGAAAACTTATGATTTTAACGAAATTACAGATATGTTAGCAGACCTGGAGAAAACTCCAGAAGACATCACTAAGGCTGCTAAACTATTAGAAGAAAATTCAAATGTAAATCACTCTTTAGAAGAATTCAATTCGTTTAAAGAAACATTGCAAGTAGCAAATAAGCTTAAAGTTGATTTGAGTGGTTTTGGATCCTTGAAATATTTTTATGTAAATTTATTTATCATTAAATCTTCTGATTTCGGCGAGATCGAACGATCGTTGGAAGGGTCATCGATTTTCAAATATGATTTGGAATCAAAAGAGAAGGCAGCCATAATAATTATTTCTGACATTGAAGACTCTGAAAAAATTCTCAAAGTTATGCGAGCCCTTAATTCTAATCCATTTAGTATACCTAAAGAATTTCCTCAAATTCCAGGTGAAGCATATGCTTTGGCCGAATCAAAAATAAAGGAGTTAACGGAAAAACAAAAATCAATTTCAAAAGAACTATCTTCGGTAACCAAAAAAATTCGTGGTAAAATTCTAACGATGCATGAAAATGCCTTTGTAGCAAAAGAGGTTCTAGAAACATTACGAAAACCAGGTGGTACGAAAAATTTTGCAGTAATTCAGGGTTATATACCAAAGAAAATGGAAAAGAAATTCAACGAGGTAACCAGCCAATGGACTTCCATTACTGAGGAGATTAACGATAAAGAAACTCTTTCTAATCTTCCAGTGTATTTGGATAATCCCAAGTGGGTTAGAACCTATGAGGTAATCACAACCAGTCAAGGAATTCCAAGGAGAGGAGAGTTTGATCCCACATGGATGATTGCATTAATGTGGCCAATATTTTACGGATTAATGTTTGCGGATTTAGGTCATGGATTATTACTAATGGGATTAGGTCTGTTATTCAAATTCAAAGGACAAGGAGGCTTATCTCGGTGGGGAATGTTATTAGCAATGTCCGGAGCTGCAGGTGCCGTTGCGGGTGTTTTTCAAGGAGAAATCTTTGGTTTTCATATCGAACACTTTGCAGGATTTGAAGCGCTTTTGCACGAAGGAGGCCCACTCCATTCGATAGAGTGGTTGATAGGAGCCATTAGTGTTGCAGAATTAACAATTGACCAAGTAATCCTTATTCTTAAAGTTTCAATTTTCTTGGGAGTTATTCATCTAGGATGGGCTTTTCTTTTACGTATCAGTAACTATGTCAAAAATGGCGATAAAGATGCGATGATCTTTGAGGCCATTCCCAATTTGTTCATGTGGTTGGGAGTTTTTGGAGTGATGATGGGAGCAATAGGTTCAGGATATGATGTAATGAATATGTATTCTAGAATTCACGCAGAAGCCGTTCCCTGGGTAAGTGTTCTTGTTGGAGATTGGGCTGTTGTATGGTTGGTAGTTAGAGTTTCAATTGTAATAATACTTGCTTGTATTGTTTTGATGATCATTGGAGGAATAAAACACAACAAAAAACATCCAGAGTTTGGCGGAGATATGGTAAGTGTCATAATGGAAGTCTTACTTGGAAAAACCATTGAATGTCTGGCGCATACGATTAGTTATGCTCGAATAGGAATTATGCTTCTAGTTCATGCTGCTCTTTTGCTTACAGTTAACAATGCCTATAAATCGATGGGTGGACTTGACTCCCCCACTGCTCTTGTGCTTATCGTAGGTGGGCAAATAGGAATCATGTTGATTGAAGGTTTGATTGTTTACATACAGTCTTTGAGGCTTCATCTCTACGAGTTTTTTACCAAATGGTATGATGGTGGTTCTCTGCCATTCAAACAATTAGTTCCAGAGATGGTTTACAACAAATATTCTTGGAAGAAAACAAATTAGTAGATTTTTTTAGAAAAAATAATTTTGTTTAAAAGAAATATTAACAATTAAAACCAAGCACAAAATAGAAAGACCATGTCAAAAGAAGCCGTAATAACTACAATTCCAGCTCTGATTATGCTTGGATTTGCTATTTTTGGAGTTATGATAATTAGTCATTAGTTTTTTTAAAATTTCATCATTCCCAAAAAATAATTTCAAATTAAAAATCTGCAATATCCTTATCTCCATAAAATATCAGAAGAATCATGGATAAAGGTGATGAGAAAGTATTAGAAAATCCAAAAAATCTCACGATAACCTACAGAAACAAAGAAGTGAAAATTGGAGATTTAACCGAAAAAGAAAAAATTGATCTTATATCCCAATTATGGCATTACAAACAGGATGTAGAAGGTGAAAGAGGAGCACTACAAGAAATGATTCAAAAAATGTACTTTTTTGGAAAAATGGGAAAAATTATAGAAGATGACGAAGAAAAAAATGATTAAATTCGTATTTTGAATTAGGAAATTCATGAATTTCAATTGTGTGTTTCCTTCTTGTAGTTTCAAACGTAACGGCATTGAAGAAGAAGAATTTTTAAATCATTTGAAAAAAGAACACCATTCAGAAATGTTAGATATTTCTAAAAAAGAAAATTTACCAATTTCCATGATAGAGATGATAACTTCATCAAACTCTAAGGTATTCATTAATTCTTAGATTCTATCTCATCTTTTTCTTTTCTTTATTCCAAAAAAATATTCAAATTTTTTAATTCACTTGTGCAAACGTCGTTTTGTAAATATCTGATGCTTCATCGATTGTTTCTTTGACATTATGAATTGTTCCAGATTTGGTGGAAGATGCGACAGTTACTTTTAATTCCATCATTAGATCTTTGAGGGATACAAACATTTCCTTAGTAGCAATACTCACTTCGCGAAGATCTTGACCATTTATGCTGTCCCCATCACCAAATGAATTAATTTTTCCTTTAGCAGATTTTATTAGATCTGTAGATTCGTTAATTACGCCTGTTTCGTGTAGTTGTTGCATGGTATTTTGCATTTTTGCGGAGGCTTCATTCATGTTTTCTGAAATCAAGCGAAAATTTTCAATGTTCCTTACCATTTCGGGTGTTTTGAGACTTTGAATAATATCGTTAACTGATGTGGCAGTCTCTTTTACCTTGTTCAATGATTCCTGTACTCCAGGGGTGCCAATTTGTCGTATTATTTCTACTGCATCAGAAGCAGTTTCCTTGATTTCATGTAACTTGCTGGTTTTTTTCTCTTCCATATTATTTCAACTCTCTAATTTCTACCGCACTCAACTTATCGATTTTATTGTAATTGGAATGGTATTCAAAAGAATGTGCTTTACGACTTTGGTGTAACTGTACAAGAGAAATAAAACCACCAACGGCAAACATTGAATTTAAAATGGCAAAATTGATACTATTTGAAAGAAAGTCATTTGCGGCCAACAAAAGGTTTAGACCTGCCAACGAGAGAATGATGATTGGAAAATGTTTTCCAACTTTAATTGTAAATCCTAGTAAGTAAATTAATCCCTCAATTTTTGTTGAATCAGAAATAGAAGGTATGGATAGGATGGGATTAGGTCCTATTTTCTCCATATCAGCGATGTTTGTCATCTTGCGCCTACTTTGGTTTTGACTTCTCTCAACACTTTTTCAGATACTTGACTGGTTTCTTTTTTAACCCTGTCAATACCTTCTTGAACTGCTTTTGTTGTGTTTGGTGATGCATTTCCAGCATCAGTCGTAATTTCTTTTACAGTTTTTACAGATTCCTCTGCAGATTTCAAAGTGTTTTCCACCGCACTGGCTGTATCAACAACGACACCATTTTTCTTCAGTTCTTGTGTTGCTTCGTTAATGTCTTTTGCAGTATCACGAACAGCAAAAGATGCTTCTCGTATTGCTTCGGCCATCTCGGGGATTGCGCCGCTTTCGCGAAGTGTGCCCACGGTTTCCCTCATTCTAAGGGAATACTCTCTGATGTTTTTGGAAATATTTTGGATACTTCCAACAGTTTGTTTTGCAGTCAATGACTGTCCCATAACTTCTCTTGAAGATGGATTTGAGATATTGGTATTTTTCATATTATGGGTTATACTAAATTTGTTAATAACAGTCACGAATAATTTATTCATATCAATGATCTTTTTTTGAAAGGTAAAATCTCAAATTAAATTGAGACTAATCTAGTTTTTATTTTCTTATTCCTCCAAAAAATAAATTCAGATAAACTATTTTCAGATGAAAATCTGTACTAATTTTTTTAAGAGGTTTATTGGCCTGGAATAAATTTTATAGTTCCATTTGCTAATAGTGTGACTAGTACTACTGGTATTGCAACTCCCCCAATAATTAGAGCCATTACCAAAATATCTCTTTTATCCATTATATGAAAAAATTAATTCTAATGTTGGTTTAATATCTTCTTTTAATTTCTCTCGTTTACACCTAAAGTTACACTTTGGTTAGATAATTTCAGAAGTGGTTGTCGTTTGGAAATTAAAGTCCCTGGTAATTGTCTCTAAAATTTCGTTAAGATCCTTTGCATTTTTCAAACAACCACTAATGCCATCCCTTTTTACCAAATCCTTAATCTGGTTATTATGACCAAAGGTTGCAGGCAAAATAAAAATATTCTGATTATCAAGGATTTCATCGGTTGCTAGCATTTTAATGATTTGCAGCCCACTAAATTCTGGCATGTAAATTTCCAAAAGAATGACATCAAATTTTTCCTCTTGAATTAACTTGAATCCCTCCCATGAGTCATGTGTCACTGTAGTTTGAAAGCCCTTGGAATTGAAAAATTTTGAGAGCATAGCTGTAGTCTCCGGTTGATCATCAATTATGAGTATCTTCAAAGATTGTGGCATAATTTTTCTACCATTTTGGGATACATCCTTATGCAAAGTTTCTAATTGTTGAAAGTTTGAAGGTTTTTTCTCAACTGAATGAATTCCAAATCTCATTAGTTCTTTAGCTTGGGTTTCATTAAACTCGAGCATACTTGTGACAACTATTTTTTTTAATTCTGAAGGTCTTTGTTCTTTCAAATCCTTAAGAAAATCCATTCCACTATATTTTGGCATACGTATATCCAGAAGAATTAGATCATAATCGTTTTCGGTTACGAGTTGCAGTCCAGTTTTTCCATCATTGACGCTTTCGATTGTATTATCATCGGCCAAAAACATGTCTGCATACATATCACAAATTTGTGGAGAGTCGTCAATCTGGAGTACTTTCACAAATATTTCTCTGAATTAAAAATCATTATAACAAATGTGTGTCCAAAATAAACAAAATCTGTAATATATGTTAGAAACAGTTGTTACAGGTACTTTATTAAAAATTATTTAAATCCATTCAAAAATTTTGTTGATTTAGTTCAGAATTTCTCAAAATACCCTCAATTCAACTGAAAACACATTATTTTTCTACAGGCAATTCTAGCTTATTTCCCCATTCTCCCCAGGAGCCCAAATATACACGGACATTTTTAAAACCAAGTTGTTTTAATGCCAAAAAGGTGTTAGCAGCACGATAAGCACCCTGACAATAAGTCACTATAAAAGAATCCCGGGGTATTTTGTAAAGTTTGGATAGTTCCTCATTAGACTTGAAAGTTCCATCTTGATTCAAATTGAGATTCCAATCGATGTTGATAGATTTTGGAATATGTCCTACTTGCGCTGCTCTTACCATGTTCCCATTATATTCTTCATCGGATCTAGCATCAATAATTTCTATGTTTTCCCTATTGTTTACAATGAATTCATAACTGGAAATGATTTTAGGATTAATTTTCCCTGAAAATTTTGAGGGTTGAAAAGGATTCGATTTTATTTCTACTGGTCGGTTTTCTTTTATCCATTTTGTCATTCCACCATCTAAAATAGATACGTCAGGATGTGAAAAATATTCTAACATCCAAACACCTCTGGCTGCCAGCATTCCAGAGACATTGTCATAAAAAATAACCTTTTTTTCAGAATTTATCCCTACAAAAGAAAAAATCATCTCTGTTTGATTGTTAAAATTTTGTATTCCTTGTTTTGTAGTATCTATCCAATGAAATGCAAAAAGGTCTAAATTAACAGATCCTGGAATGTGTCCTTCTGAATATTCCTTAAATGAACGGGTGTCAATTATGAGCAAATTAGATTGTCCAAGTTTTGATTCGAGTTCTGATGTATTGATAATCATATTATTAATCTAAAATGTGGCAACGCGTAATTTAAAATATTTTAAAAATAAAAGAAAAGAAAATAGAGGTTTTCTATTCGTTTACGTATGCTCTTTCTCCGTGCTGTGCCAAATCGAGACCAATCTCCTCTTCTTTAGGAGTGACTCTGATTCCGCCGGGCCAAACGGCATCCATCACTTTCAGGATTACAATTGTAACACCAAATGCATAAGCGATTGATACTGCTGCACCAATGATGCTGATTGCTTGCTGTTCCATTCCTTCTGCGGTACCAGTCCATGCGCCAATACCGTCTCCGGTATCCCAAACGTGTGGACTAGCTAATGTACCTGTCAGGATTGCACCTGTAAGACCACCCATTCCGTGTACTCCCCATACATCGAGAGCGTCGTCCCATTTTCGTGCATTCTTGAATGCGATACTTGCATAACAAATTGTACCAGCTGCAATACCAATAATTATTGCTGCCATAGGACCTACCCAACCAGAAGCCGGAGTAATCGCTACTAATCCTGCTACTGCGCCAGATGCGGCTCCTACTATGCTTGGCTTTCCTGTATGAGCCCATGAAACAAGTACCCATGTTACTACAGCCATACCGGTTGCAGTGTTAGTTACTGTCCATGCGCTTACTGTAATGCCATCTACCATTACTTCGCTTCCTGCGTTGAAACCAAACCAACCAAACCATAGAATGGATGCACCAAGTACAACCAAAGGAATGTTGTGTGGCTCCATTGGAACTTTGCCATATCCTAATCTTCTGCCAAGGATCATGGCACCTGCCAATGCAGAGAATCCCGAAGAAATGTGTACAACAGTACCACCTGCAAAGTCTAATGCATATGACGGTGATAGTTCTGGATCGAGGTCTAATCCACCTCCTCCTATGAAACCACCTCCCCAGACCCAATGTGCTATTGGATCATACACGAAGGTTCCCCATAAGAGTACGAATATTACAATGGCACTAAACTTCATTCTGTCAATTAATCCACCAATAATTAGAACTGGTGTAATAATTGCGAATGTGCCTTGGAACATTGCAAACAATTGATGTGGAACAGTACCAGGCCAACTCAGGCTACAAACGTCGCCTTCCTTAAACTCATTCATTTGGTACGCTGCCGACCATGTGTCATGACAAGGACCTACTTCACCTAATGGTGCCCAGGCCGATACCATGTTGAATCCGGCATAATCAAGACTTCCCATAAACATATTGGCGCCTTCATCTGCGTTTGGAGCAAAGGCTAACGAGTATCCCCAAAGAATCCATTGTACTGACATTAATCCCATAACGACTAGGGTCATACCAAGTACATTGACTACATTCTTTGATCTGGCTAAACCACCATAAAAGAATGCGACTCCTGGAGACATGAAAAGTACAAATGACGTAGCTGTTAGCATCCATGCCATATCACCTGTATCTACCATACAAGGGAGCATGCCACCTTCGCCGTCATCAAACCAACATTCGTTAGGATTTCCTGTGTAAATTCCACTGGTTCCTTTTACATATCCGTCCATACCATCGTCAACACTTTGGGCAAATGCTTGTGACATTGCCCCAGTTGCTGTAATGGCTACTGCGGCCACAAGTAATAGAGCATACTTGTGGTTCCTAGAATTCATTAAATTTATCGAAATTCAAAATTATTTAAGGGTTGAGACCAAAAATTTGGTAAAATTGTAAATTATTATATTTTAGGTTATTTAGATAATATCATAGAATATGGAATTTGTGATATGGTGTAATTAAATGAAAGTAAAATCAAGCACAAAACTATCAATATTTGATACCTTTAAGACCAAAGACAATAGTCTTACAGGCGAGGCCAATCGACAAAGATCTATTATTCGAATTTTATCTAGTAAGGCCAATCCAGCAGAAAGGACTAGGACAGGTATATCTCAAGAAATTGCTAAAGGTCAAGGAATTGTTTGGAAAAATATCTATTCTGGTATTTTTAGGGATCTTGATGAAATTTTGCTTCCAATGGGCATTGCAGAAGAAGATGGAAGATTGCCCCTAAAACGTGGTCCCAAAGCATTACAAGAAAAAGGAATCCCATTTTATCATTTGACTAGAAAGGGTATTTTAATTGCATTATCTATAAAGGAAATTGGAAATAAGGAAAGATTACTAAAGGAGTTTTTCTCAAAGTCGGAAACTAAAGAAAAGGAATTCGAAAAAATACTGACAAATCTTTCTAAAACAAGCCCAAATTTTACCTATTCAATTTTTCAAAAATACGTTAAAGGGTTTTGTGATGATAAAGTCAAAGATCTTCTTCCATTTGATCTCTCTAAACTACAAAATATATCAGATGATTCTTTAGTTATTCAAAAAGAAATTCTAGAGGCTTTTTTAAAACTATCAAAATCAGATAAGGATGAGGCAATAAAATTCCTCAATGAAATTACTCAAAAATTTTGATTACTTTAGAAGGAATCGCCAAACATTAAAATCAGTTATCTAGCAAGATTCTTTGAAATGGGCGCCAATAATGTCTATGCAACTGTAAAATCATACAGCAAAAGAGGAAGATTACTAAAAAAAGCTGACTTTCAAACATTGTCTGAATCTAGGGATTTAGAAGAATTGATGACTCGAATCAAAAATACAATTTATGGAGAATCAGTTTCAGAAGTTCAAAAACCATATACTTCTCTAAAAATTGAAAATGCCCTAAGGGGATATCTAGCAGATGTTCATTATTCAATTGCCAAAATGGCAGGGGATAAAAGTATCTTTAATGCATATTACATGAAATTCATTATTTCTAATTTAAAATCAGTACTAAAGGGAAAGATTCTTGGAAAATCCCAAGAAGAAATTGAATCACATATCAATCTTCGTGCAGAAGAATTAATCAAGCAAAGAGATATTGTCCTCAAAGCACTTGTCGCAAAAGATTTGGAAGAAGCCGTTGCAAGTTTAAGTTCAGGACCATTTGGCGAAGAAATTGCCAAAGCAGCTGCTCTTTACAATGATAAAAAGAATATTCAAATATTTGATCTTTACTTTGATAAAATTTTATTTCAAAACCTAGGTAAGGCAATGAAAAAGACAGATGTTTCTAAATTAGTCGGAATGGATATAGATTTTTACAACTTGTTAAGTGTTATACGTGGAAAATTTTGGGGTTTAGAGGAAGAACAAATTAATGATTTGATTGTGGCCGCTACCACTGGGGCTTCAAGGGAATTACTTGGACGAATGATAAGTGCAGGTTCTGTAAGAGATGCATTCAATGAGTTGGCTAGTTCAAAGTACAAGAATTTAATTCCAGAATCGGAAAATGAATTGGATGCAATAGCAGAATTTGAAAGAACATTTGAATTAGAAATTTATCAATCTTCACTTAGATCTTTTAGTAAAATGTTCAATTTTGCAACCATAATTGGCATTACCAAATTAACTGCATATGAGGTAAGAAATTTGGGAGCTATTGCTTATGCTGTGGAACAAAAAATCCCCACAGAAATTACAATGTCAAAATTGATTCTTGAAGAAGATTAAGCCTAAAAATGGCAAACTTTCCATCAAAAAAAAAGAAAATTCCAGCCAAGGTGATTATTAATACAATTTGGATAAGCACATTTTTGGCAATGATTTTCACCTTGCCTTCTCTGGCAATATTTCTTGGGATTTACTATGGTACGGGGAATCTTATATTGGGAGCAGTGTTAGGTTTTGGTGTTCATATAATAGCTCTGGTCTTCTCTGATAAAATTTCAAAATTTCTTATAAAAATAATGAATTAACCTATAAGGATGAGATTACTAGGTGATTTATCATGATGGGCGATAAGGACTATAGAAGTATAATTAAAAATGCAATTGATTCTATCGGTCGAGAATTAGAAACTGAAATTGATGGGAACGATTTTAAAACTATTCATTTACAAGAGGCAATCCAATGTTTAAGACGCTCCTATTATGATAGAACAGACGCAAAAGAGATTGAAAGGCGAGGATTCAATGATCTGCTCAGCGGATTACTTCGAAAATTGGAATATGGAAGCGAATCAAAAGAATTTACCATTGATGATATTAAATTAAGAGGACAGGCAGACATGATAGTTGATGATGCTATCATCCTGTTTAGGGCTGCTCAAACCACTCCAGAATCTCCTCATGCTAATGATCTACTTTATCTAAATGCCTGTTTGTGGATTTATGATAAAACCGAGGGAATGATAATTTACATTACCAGCGATCGAGAAGAATTTACTTTTTCGTTAACTAGGGATAAAAAAATGTTTGAAGAAGTAATTAGACGAGTACGAGTTTTAAGCGATCTACTAAATGAGAGAAAAACCCCAATTCTAGAACCCTCTCAAAATTGCCTTGATTGCCAATACTATCAAAGGTGTTATATCATCAAAAAAAACTCCAAACAATTCTCACTTTCTGAAATGCTAGGACTATCTAAAGAAAATTAAATTAAAAATATTGTAAAGGAATAATGTCCTTTGTTTAATCGAGTGGTTCTGGATGTCCTTTACCACGCAATGCAAAGCATACAACTGCTAAAGCAATTGCAACCCCTGCTGCTGCACCAAATGCTGCCATACCTGCTTCTGCCATTTGATAAAAAACCACTGTACGGGCTTTTATAACTTTGCCAATATATTTGGCCTAAAAACAAACTATCATAATTTTCCAATATTATGATACATTATTGATAGAGTTTGATTATTTAGTGGATTCAAAACGAATTTCATTTTCTTGGCCGCTAGTCATGGAACTTAGATTAAAGAAAACAGTACCTTCTGCCTTCCAAGTAGGATCATTACTTTCAAGAACTGTCATCAAATCGGGAGAGTTTCCGGGATAATCAAGAACAATCTTATCTTTGAGTATGACAGAACTGTTACTTAGTAAGGTGTAGTAATTTGATCCATCAACCATTCCTTCAGGTCTGCTTCCTATTTCCCCAGAAGCTATTTTTAATTCACCAGAGTCATTTGATGCGAATAGAGAATATTGTAACACTTGAGCAATTACGGAACGAGAATTGGGGTTATTAAGTTTGAATTGTATTTCTATAGTAGCTGCTCTCTCCGAGACTTGTAAAATTGAAACCTCTTCTAATTCAACTGTAATTGACTCTACTTGGTTTTGAGTTTCTTGAGTGGAACCATCTTCGGATGTATCAATATTTGAGGTTGAAATAAAAATGACTCCTAAAATTCCAACCAAAACTGCAATTGCAGCAACAACGAAGATCTTAGGATTCAATAAAATCACTTACCCTCATGATATCTTAAATGTTGAGATAGTTATTATACCATTATAAAGAAAAGTGATTGTGCAGTATTTTCAGGCAGTACAAGAAGGAAAAATTAGATCCGGTAAATCACAAATGAAATTATTTGAAATCGCAGGATTTGGAATGCTTACCTTGACTACAAAAAAAATTGATGGCAAATTTTTTCCGGTTGGTGATGAAGATTTTACTGCGGTTATACAATCAGAAGATGGATTCGTAACGGTAATTGTTGATAAAGACGGATTTACAAAAGCCCAGTCAAAATCAGTAGGAAAAAAAGATGCGTTAGAAATTTTTAAAAAATTAAGGGATTCAGGAACCCCTGAATATCCTAAACCACGTATCCAAATATGGACCGAAGACCGTCCTACAATTCAACATGAATTAGAAGAGTAATTATTTTGATGGAAGAACGATTTTTGTTCCTACGTCTGCGCCTTTAATGGCTTTTTCAATAATTTTAGGATCTGCTTTTAAAATTCGAGTATTAATTTTTGATCGTTCAATAATTTTTAAAGCAACGATATCCATCAAATCATATCCTCCTGCAATAGAATCTTCATGAACTAACATGCTTTTGAGATTTCTTAATTCAATTCGCTTGAATTTTTTTGCCCGTTTGTATTTGTTAGGATCCATATCATAGACTCCGTTAACATCTGTCGCGTTAAGAAATTGTTCTGCTTGGATTTTTTCGGCAATTAGGGCTGCTGTTCCATTTGTACTTTGGCCTGGATGTAAACCTCCAGCGACAACAATTAGACCGTCATCAACTGCATGTTTAACTTCTTGTAGAGTCGTAGGTGGATGGGAATATGCTTTATTTTTTAGGGTATAAATCAAAAGTTTTGCATTTAATCTAGAGATTTCTATTCCAAGTTCATCTAAGGTAGATTCATCAGCCCCCGAAGACCTTGCATGTGAGATGTAGTGTCGAGCAATATTTCCACCACCGGCTACCACTATAGGTTGACAAATTTTACTTATCTTAACTAGAAATGAAGCATAATCTTTTAGAACTTTAACATTATCCATTCCAAAAATTCTTCCTGAAAGCTTGATTACAATTTTTTTTTTCATTATTTTAGCTCACCCAAGATTGATTTTGCGGCAATTTCAACTTTTTTTCTGTTTTTTTGAGGTGTGTATACTCTTAAAATATTCATAAACCCAGAAATAGCAGAGACAACCGGAATTTTCGATATAGATAATTCTTGGGCGTGTGCTTTTCCATTTTCATTGGTAATTAAAATAATTTCTTGGGACTCATTTTTAGATGGAGCCAGAGGAATTGAGGGCGTAACTGAACTATCAACAAAGATCTCATTTTCATCAATTTTTGACTTTTTAGAAATGGAGGATCTAATTTCATTTGTTTTAGTTTTTTCTAATAGTTTTTTGCTTGTTAAAATTCTCTCATAAACGCATTTTAACAATTTTCTATTTTGATAGTCTTCAGCGAATTTTCTAGCTCTTTTCAGTTTTGGTGATTTTGAAGAAAGGAGAATTGATAAAACATATTCGTCTGTAAGTTTTACAAATTCTTTTATTTTAAAAGAGGTAAAACCGAACTCATCGTCAGATAATCTTAATGCTTCCAACAACATTACTTCTGCTGCCCTTACTGTTTTATGAAAATAAACTGCTTTGAACATTTGATATCTAGAATGCATCATAGATTCAAAGGAGTAAAGTGCAGATTTTTCTAAAGCGAGTTTTTTCTTATGAACATCTAGTGATTGTGTTATTCTTTTGTGATCAATTTTTGCATGCTCTGCTCCCGTAAAATATCCATCTCGTAACAGATAATCCATCATATCAGCACTTAGAGCACCTGAGACTATTTCATTCAAGTATTGAAATTTTGAATCACCAAAAGCAATTTTGGTAATTAATTTTTTATCAAATCCATTTTTGGATAATGTATCGCTTATTTCTGATTTAAGAATAAGCTCTCTGCCAAAATCTTCATGAGACATTTTTTTTTGTTGAATTATTTCTTCAAAAAGATGGGAGAATGGTCCATGTCCAATATCATGTAAAAGTCCTGCAACTCTTAAAATTTCTATATCGTCTGATTTTAGAAGTCCCTTTTCTTTTAGTGCTTCTCCCGCTTGACTTGCAATATGCATTACTCCTAAGGAATGCTCAAATCTCGTATGTTGAGCTCCTGGATAGGTGAGATGTGCCCCGGAAAGTTGTCTAATTCTTCTTAATCTTTGAAAAATTGGATTATCGATAATTTCTAGTTCATGATCATAAACACGAATAAAATCATGAATAGGATCAATAATATCTAGATAATTTTTTTTCATATTCCTATTTTTTTAGAAAAAATTTTCAAAACAGCCTGGTGTACTTCTTCTTTTGATTGAGAGGCATCAATAATTTTCCATCCTTTTTTCTTTCCAATATCTCGGTAAATTTTGGAAATTTTCCTTAAAAATTTCTCATTTTTTTCAAACTTATCCCGTTTTGTTTTCTTTCGGTGAAAGGATTCTTTTTGCGACACATCTAGTAAAATGACAAGATCAGCTTTTGGAAGCCCTGTATCCAAATTTTCTAACCAATTTTGTTTCATTCCATTTGCTAACCCATAAATTAAATTCGATTGATAGTATCTGTTCATTATTAAAACAGAATTTCTTGTTTGTGCTTCTAAAATTTGGTTTAATTTTTCCCACCTATTTGCTGCTAAAAGACAGTGAATCGTTTGAGGTGGAAATTTTCTTTTACCATTAAGATATTGGCTAATTTCCTTTCCTACAGGCGTGGAATAGTCAGGAAAACTAAAAGTTTTAGTCTTGATTTTACGTTTTTTCAAAGCCTTGGATAAAAGTTCAGTTTGGGTTTTTTTTCCTGCCTGATCACCACCTTCAATTACTACAATCATAATTACCAATTCAAAGGGATTAATTGATTAAAAATCTATCAATATTTTCAAACAGTTGGCAAATAAAGAATTTTTAAAAATTTTTAAACAAATTAATGATATTTCAAAATGACTTTGAATAGACTTTCTTTATTTTCATTATTTTTGTTGATTTTAGTCCCTACGTCTGTTTTTGGAGTCGCAGATATTGAAAATAAAGACATAGTCGCAGAATCAAAAGATGGAGATATTGTTTTGTCTTTAGAATTTGGTGAAAGTCTTATCTCGAAATTTGATAGGATAATTCCAACCTTACAATCAGGCTGGCTTGTAGTGGGAGACAGTATAGTGGAAATTGAAAATGCTAGAACAAAGATTATGGGAAATTCTTTTGTAGTGCATTCTGAAAATATCTTAATTTATGCAAAAGGTTTAGGTAACGATAATTATTTAATTAATAGCTATTTGCTTGGAAGTAACCAATTAGATCCCGTTAGATTATTGACTGTTCCCACTCAGGATATTTCAAGTGAAGTAGAAGATGATTCAATGCCACTAGAGATAATTGTATTGGTTCAACAAGACATCAAAACTTATTGGAATGATAGTTATAATATTGAAATTAAGATATTTGACCGAGCCATAAATTCCAATCCTCAATTCTATCAAAGCCTTGGAGCAATTAATCAGGCAATGATTGTTGTAACCTTGAAAGATTTGGAAGGAGAAGAATTAACCAAACTTACGGGACAAACAAATTCCAAAGGATTTTGGGATGGAGATTTCTTTATATCTCAAAACCTGGTTACAGGTGGCACCTATCTTGTAGAAGTAAATGTTACATATTTGGATTCCAATAATTTTCAACAATTTGAAACTTTTATAATTTCAGATACCAAAGATGGAAAATCTTCCAATTAAAATTAATGAAGTTTATTTAATGTAAAAATAATTAATTAAAAAAATTATGAATTTGAGTTCAAATTATCCTATAAAATAAAATAACCCCCGTCAAGGTTTATAACCAAAAATTAAGCATAAATTTCACATTGGGACTGGTCAAATCCATGGCAAAAGAAATGATGAAAGAAATTGGAAATAAATCAAGAGAGTTTTACGAATTTGTTTTACCTCCCGTGGATATGCATCTTGACGAAAATAAGTTAACCTTATTGATTGACATTCCTGGATTTGAGAAAAAAAACATAAAACTCTCCCTTGATGGGAATATTTTATCTATTCAAGCATGCAAGGAAACCTCCGACAAAGAAGAAGAAAATATGATATGTAATCAAAGACCCAACATTATTGATAAAAAAATCAGGATACCAGTTGATGTTAAAGATGAAGAAAATGCTGTAAGTTCAGCAAAATATTCACAAGGAGTTTTAACAATTACAATTCCCGTTCAAAAACATGGTAAAGATATCAAAATAGAATGATTATTTTTTCCTAAATATTGTAAAAATTCCCATTATTATTAATGAGCCTACCATTCCGGTAATACCGATTCCCTCATTTGAAGAAAACAAAACTGCAGATCCTACAAAGATTGCAGCTGAAAGAATACTGCCTGGAAGAAGGATGTTTGTTTTGGGTTTTGCATTTAATAGTTGAATTGATTTATTATCGTCAATGAATTTTTTTAGTTCAGGTGCAATGGAGATAGTGGCATCTATTGATTTTGCAAATCTTTGAAATGAATATTTTAATTCTTCAATATATGCATCTTTAATTAAACTTTCTTCTTCTAATATTTCTCTTAATACTTTAACAAATTTAAATTCCACCTTGTGTTGTTTGTAAATTCCTTCAATTATCGATGCCATTCGCATGTACAACGCAAGGTTCTTTGGAAGAACAAATGGGAACTTACTCATGGTTTTATTTGCAAGTTCCATTAAACTTTGAACTTCCATTTCATCCGGTTTTTTTCCGTGCATAGCTTGAACAGTAAGTTCAATTCCTTTTTCAATTACTGACCGATTAAAATCAGGAGTTAGCATTCCAAGATCATTCATTGCATTCACCGTTCTTGGTGGATCTTTTTCCACTAGTGCAAGATAAAGCCGAATTAATCGCAATCTTGTTTCATTGTCTAGTTTTCCCACCATTCCATAGTCATAAAGAATTAGTTTTCCATCATCAGTAACTGAAATATTCCCAGGATGCGGATCAGCATGAAACAAGGAATGACGTAGTAACATCGTAAAAAATACCTTATGAACATCAATCACTAATTGTTGTCTGTCTATTCCTTTCTCGTCTAGAGCCTCAACATTTGTTATTTTTATTCCGGGAAGATATTCCATTGTTAGTACATTTTTAGAGGAATAATCATCATATACTGAAGGGATAACTACTTTTTTGCTTTTTTCTAAGTCATGTTTGATCCTTTTAAGATTGGAAGATTCTTTTGTATAATCCATTTCCTCATGAATAGTTTCAATAAATTGGGCAAGCATTGCTTTTGCAGAAAAACGCAAGTTTGGGTCCACGAATCGTAATGCAAGGGGAAGAATTTTTTTTAAAACTTCAAGATCTTCTGCTACTACTTTTTCAATTCCAGGTCTTTTTACTTTAACAACAATTTGTTGGCCAGAGATAGATCCTCGATAAACCTGACCTAATGATGCTCCAGATACGGGAACCGGATTAATTTTATCAAAATTTTCATTAATTGGTCCAATATCAGTTTCAATTATTGGTTTTACTTGTTCAAAAGGAGCTGAAGGAACTTTATCTTGAAGTTTGGCTAGTTCTTCCAAATAAGGCTGGGGTAAAATATCAGCTCTTGATGAAAGCCATTGTCCAAGTTTAATATAAACAGGACCTAAAGCAATGAAAGTGTTTAACACTTTTCGAGCATTTTTTCGATATTTTTCAGTATCAATATCTTTTCCTTCTTGTTTAACCCATGTTCTTCTATCTTTCCGTAATGCTAGAATGGAGGGAAATAATTTGATTAGAACTTTTATGGTTCGAACATTTGACATACGAATTACTCCAAATATTTTTTGATTTTCTTTGTAGTAGCGTATCCTAAATATCCCAAGATTATAGAAGAAAGAATACCGGAGGATAGAGTAGATTTTTTTGATTTGTTTTTATTAAATTGTAATTTTCCAGTTTGTAATCCTCCCAAAAATGCACAACCTAAACCAACTAAAACTTCGGGTGCATCATAAAGTAAATGTCCCACGGGATCTTTTCGAGGATCAATCTTATCGGTATGAACTAGAAAATTATCATCATATTCTCTAATGTGTAAGTTACCATATCGGTATTGTTTTTTTGCACCGTTTTTTTGTCCAAGGAAAGTCTCTTCTGCTCCATTAATCATAAATTCCCGTAATTCCTTTGGAACCTCAATCTCATTCCTAAACATGATCGCAAGATCGAGTAATTGCTTATAATCTTAGTTATAGGAATAGCCACAATTGAAATTTAGGTAGAACGAGTTGGAGATAAAAAATGTAGGCTTATTTTTTATCGGATTAATCATTTTGATTGTCGGAACATTTATTGTAATTTTTGATTATCCTCAAATTCAGTATTTTGAAAATATTGAGGATGAATCTTATTTTTTACTTGAAAATGACAAAAAGGATATCCATCAACGATTAAAATTAGAAATTTTGATAGGAATAATGATTTTAATTTGCGGGATTGTGTTGATTGTTTTTTCTCTGGTGAGGGAACCCATATCAAAAAATTAAATAATTTCATAAATTTAATACTAAAGCAACAAAATGCCCATAACTTTTAAACATTAATTTTTGTAGAAATAATTGAATTATGGATTATCACGTTATGGATTACCATACAGTAATTAAAAGAATGGAAACCTTCATGAGTAAATTTGATGGGGATTATTCTGATTGGTATATTGGAATAACAAAAGATCTTAACGAAGGATTATTTCAGGTACATAACGTTGAGGAAACTGGTATTTGGATTTCCTTTGGAGCCGATACAGATGAGGTGGCCAAAAAAGTTGAAAAATATTTTCTTGATAAAAAAACGGATGGGAATCCGAAAGAGTTGGAGGAAAATACTAGAATTGTATATATTTACAAAAAAAAATTCAATACAACTCCTTGATTAAAATAAAAAATAATTAAAATTCAAGATTTAATTTTGGACAGGAAAAGTCTTCTGATATAATTATTAATTAATGAATTATTTTTAATTTTGAATAATTAATTTATTTTTTAGAATCTTTGAGTTTTTCTTTGTTAAATAATAAAAAACTTGCAGAGAACGCAATTAGCATGGCTATTCCTGTTACATAAGCATAGTTGAATCCAATCCCTGAATGATCTTGTTCATGATAAAAATGGATCATAAAGGTGGCAATCAATAAAATCACGCCTAAAATTGTTAGTTTTTGATGTAATTCCATAAACTTTGATCTCTCGCTATGTATATGAATTTAAAAATCATGAAATCATAAAATAGAATTATTTTAAATCTAAAATTTCATTTAACTATTCTGAATTTCTTCTTTTTTACGCCTACGCAATATGAAAATTGTAACTGCTATTGCAATGACAATTGGGATGACTATCAAAAGGGTGTTATCCTCAGATTCATCGTTATTTGATGGCTCTTCTACCATGATTGTAGTTTCATAGGGGAGAAAAATTTCATCTCTTACATTATCTTTGTATCTAACGATGATTTTAATTTCATGTTCTCCATATTCTGGTTCTCCGTCAAATTCTATAGGTATGTTAAATGGAACAGGCGCATCTATTTCTATTTCATCAATAAATTGTGTTTGTGGTTTAATGTTAGAATTGCCAAGAGGCTCTAGTGTTACAAAACTAAATAATGCATCTTCATTTCCTTCATTGATAATTTCTCCTACTATCATTTGAGTGTCTGCTAATTCAATTACTCCAATTCCATAAACTGAAAGATCAATGAGTCCCTTTATGTAGAAATCAACAATTTTGTCTACTATGTGTGAATCACCATGTGCATTATAGTAGGAAATGGATAATGGAATTCGTAAAGTGTCACCCTTTAGATTTTCCGGGACGTATACTGTTGCAGTTAGTTGTCTAGAAGATTTGGGTTCAATATTTCCTACATCCCAATTAGATTCTAAAATTACTACATTTTCTACATTAGTTGTAGAAGAGGTGGTTGACGCCATTTCTGTTTGAGTATTTGTTGAAACAATATCTACACCAGAAATTGGGGCTGTTCCGTCATTAGAAATTTCAATAATTACGTTATTGGTTTTAAGAGAAGTTAGGAATGGGTCTTTGGCTTTAACATTAATTATACTGTCCCCTGTGACTTTGAAGGAAAAATCAGAGAATGATGTTCTTACACCAGATTCCCTTAATCTGGAATAATCAACCTTGACAGTGCCAGGATATTGTTGAATTTGTGCATTTGGATCAATATTTACAAAAAATGTCAGGTGAAAATTATCTCCTGCAAGAGAATTTGAATCACTATCGGCTAGTATTATCGAGTTTGGACCGTCAGAACCCGAAAAACCATACGGTAAAGATAGTTGACCTCTAATTCCTGTGATATCTTGAGTACCTACATTGGCTAGTACCACGGTAAATGGAACATTTGCATCACCAGGTTCCACCTCTATTTTTTGATTTAAAGTTCCAAAATATGCATCCAAAAATTTCACATCTGCAAAGTCTCGTTCAAATGGAGATTTTCCAAATCCACCTGAGCTGATTTGAGCAAATGAATTATCGATTAGGAATGGAGCTAATAGTAAAACTGCAAAAGAAAACAGTAATTTTGAATTAATCATGCAATTATCTCCTCTTCACGTAAATGATTTCCTTCAAGGGCCCTACCATCTTTGATTGTAATTATTTTGTCTACATCACCAAAATGTTCTGGCTCATGTGTTACAATGATGAATGTTTGATTAAGTTTTTTTGCCATCGATTTCATCAATTGAATAATTATTCCAGAGGTTACTGAATCCAAGTTTCCGGTTGGTTCGTCGGCTAAAACAACTGATGGATGATTAATTAGTCCTCTTGCTATTGCTACACGTTGAGCTTGTCCACCAGAAATTTTGTTTGCTCTTTTATTCAGTTGAGATTCTAATCCAACACTTTTTAGAAGTTCTCGAGCATCTTTTTCAGAAGAACCGTTTGTCCCACCAATTTGTCTTGGTAGTAAAACATTCTCTAAAACGGTAAGATCTGTAAGTAAATTTGAAAATTGGAAAATAAATCCCAATTTCTTATTTCTAAATGATGAAATTTTATTATCATCAAGTTTGGTGGTATCGATTCCATCAATGAAGACTTTTCCTTTTGTTGGTCTGTCCAATAATCCTATCATGTTTAGAAGTGTTGATTTTCCTGATCCAGAACTTCCAACAATTAATACAAATTCTCCTTGTCCAATAGAAAATGTAGCATCATCTAAGGCCTTTACTTGGTTTTCACCTATTCCATAAATTTTAGTCAAATTACTGACTTCAAGGACCTTAGACAGTTCTCATCGCCTCCACTGGTAATAGCTTTGTAGCTCTGTAGGATGGATAAAGAGATGCAATAATTGCTAAGGTGAATGATAACAAAGCAGTTTGAATTATTTTCTCCCAGTTGTAATTCACCTCTAAGGGAATACTGTTCATGAAGGACATCTTGGTTTCCTTGGCATAAATTGTGTATCCCAAACCAGCAGCTGTACCTACCCCAGCACCAATTGCGCCAATTATCATTCCTTGGAAAATAAAGATGATTAGAATATCCTTCCGTTTTGCACCAATTGATCTCATAACTCCAATTTCTCTTGTTTTTCCATTTACAAGCATCATCTGAATTGTAACTATTGCAAAGGCCGAGGACATCATACCAAAGTATCCAATTAAATTTATCATTGCAATTCCAGATCTAAAACCTGCTAATTGTTCTTCGGCTGATTCTTCTATTGTTTCAGCAATAAAATCATCATTTGGATATGCAGCTAAAAAGAATTCCTTAACTTCAAATGCTTTGGTGGGATCATTTAGCTTTACCATAAAGGAACCAGATTCCCCTTCTCTTGCCATCATATCACGTAAAGTATCAATGTGCATTACCACGCTATAATCCAAACCTTGACCACCAGGAGATTTTACAATTCCTGCTACTGTAAATCTTCTAACTTGATCCTCACCGTATCTGTCAACTATAAGCATCTTAAGACTTTCACCAACTTGTGCATTACCAAGATCACTTGCAACGTTATTCCCTAAAACTACAGAATTACGATTAAGAATATAGGTTCCTTCAGCAACAGTTTCATGTGCGGTAGATGCTTTTACATCACGGTATGGATCAACTCCAACAACAGGAACTCTGGTTTCTTCAATCAATTTTCCATTTTTTGTCATATTAATTTCGGCGGAGGACGATAACCTCGGTGTTGCCCCCTGAACAAATGGAATTCGCTCAAACCAATTTGCCAAAGCTAAATCAGACTTGTCGATGTAGTCTGCCTCATCTGTCACAAGAATATCTCCATTACGATAATTGCTAATGTCACGTACAATGGCATCAAACAAACCCTGAAAAATTACAAAATTAACATGAATTACTAAAATTCCAATTGTAACAGCTAAAACGGCTCCAATAAGACTTCCTTTTTTATTAAAAAGCATTCTTTTAGCCAATCTCAATCTGTATTCCATGGACATCCTAATTATTGTCTGATATTTAATGTATTTGTTGTCTAGTGCTAACAGTACAGACAGTTTTATAAGGAAATAGGTATTTTTGTATTGTATCAAACAATAAAAGGAGAGACTTTGGACAATTTAGATATCAAAATACTTGGTAGACTATTGAATAATTGTAGAGAATCTGATAGACAAATTGGCAAGGAACTAGGCATTTCAGGGGGCTCAGTTAGAGCCCGAATTCGAAAAATGGAAGCTGGTAAAATTATTGAGAATTTTACCATTAAGGTTGATCCTCCTGTATTAGGACAAGGAGTTTTGTATATTGTTGTATCAGGCCAAAACATCAAAGAAATTTCAGAGCAAATTAGTCTAGTAGGCAAACCATTTTTTGTTATTCCTTGTGTGGGTGGTGTTACCGTTTGTGGTATTGTTGTAAAGGGAAATTTAGAAGACAAAATTGAACTTGCAAAAAAATTAATGAAAGACGTAAGGGTGTTATCAATTTTTGAGGCGGAAAATCCTGGATTTGATTCTAATTTAACCAAAACTGATCTAGAGATTTTAGAACAGTTGATGAAAAATCCGCGACAAAAAATTGAAAGCATTTCAAAAAAAACTAATTTTTCTACTAAAACTGTTACAAGATGTATTGAGAAATTAAATGAAAATGAAGGAATTCAGTTTACATTGGTTTATGATCCTACAAAAATTAAAGGGTTTATTTCACATGCAGTTCTGGCTTGGATTGATGGTGACATTAAAGAAACTCTACAAAAATTGGAACAGAAATTTTCTGATTCTTTTCTACAACTTCCATTTATTGCCAAAAATCAAGTTGTTTTATTTATGTATAGTAAGGACATTTATGAAATGGATGAATTGACCCAACAGGTTAGAAATATAGATAATGTCCAATCAGCTGATTTATTTATTCCAAAAAAAATAACTTTTCTTCATAAATGGCTTGAATTAGCAATAGCTGAATCAAAAAATTCATCTACACTGCATCTTTTATATCAAACAAATTAAATATTATTAAAAAATTTAGCTTTACATGAACAAGAAAAAGATTTTTGAAGGTAAAATTTTAGGTCTTAGTGTTTATGATGGGATGATTGAAGGAAGAAAAGTTAAACGAGAAATGATTGAACATAGAGGTGCAGCTGCAATGCTTGCATTTGATGAGAATAAAAAAGTAATTCTTGTCAAACAACATCGATATTCACATGGATTTGTTTTGGAAATACCTGCAGGGACTTTAGAAAAACGTGAAAAACCTATCAAATGTGCCTTTAGAGAATTAGAGGAAGAAACTGGGTATAGAGCAAAAAAAATGTCACCATTAATCACCTTCTACCCCTCTATAGGCTACAATACTGAGGTAATTCACTGCTTTGTAGCCTCGGGACTAAAAAAAATTGCTGATTTGAATTTAGACGATGATGAAATTTTGTCTGTAGAGAAAGTGGATTTTAAGAAACTTCTTGGAATGATTAAAAATGGAAAGATTCAAGATTCTAAAACCATTTGTGCAGTTTTAACGTATGCTGCAAAGAAAAAATTATTCTAGTTATTCATTGTAAATAGGTTTTATTAGATCTACCACATCAGCCCATGACTTGGCAATTCGTTCAAACATATACACTAAATCAAGAAAATCAATGGGAATTTGTTTTTTATTTCCAATTGTGATTCTAAGTTTTAAAAGCTTTTCTTGAAATTCTTTGTGTGATGTTATAGCCTCTATTGCTAATTTTCTATCGGGTTTTGTAAATGCATCAATAGATTTTTCAGCTATGCCATTAAAATTTTGGACAGATAAAAATATTTTTTTTAAAAGTTCTTTGGATAAGGATGAATCATAAACGAAATTTGCAAGTTCTACTATGGTATCTCCTGCATTTTCTAAAAGATTTGCTGCAACTCTATAATCTAAAATATCAATATTTTCAAGATTAAATACATTTGCTAATCTTTTATCCACAAGTGTACTTCTAATCAAACGTACTAGAAGAAAATATTGACGATTGACTTCAACATCTCTTTTAGATAAGGTTTGTAAATTTGATTTATCATCGGAAATTAAACCGTTTGATACATCATCATACATTCCAAGTGCAATAGAACTCATTCTTTTTAGGATTTTTTCTGGATTTAATGTAGTAGTATCTAAAAGAAATTGCATGTTAATTTTAGAAGCATCCTCTTCGATGATTTCCATTCCAACCAATCCTCTCATTGAATTTCGAATTTTTTCTCGGTCTTCTCCTGGGATAATAGATTTGGAATTTATTTGTATAATATCATATCCCAGAAGGTAGGCCCCAGTGATATTTGCAATTATGTTTTCCTCTTTAGCTAGAGGATATGAAATTACCAATTCTTTTGCTGGACGAGTTTCTTTGTTTGCAGAAATCGAAATACTGTCTTGTCCAGTCTCAATTTCAACTTGGCTGCTTTTATCTAGATTATTTGCATCTACCCATTCTTTTGGGAGAGAAACTAAAATGCTGCTTCCAATTTTTTGTAGGCGTCGAATGAATTTAGTCAATTTATACTAATTTAATTAATTTAAGCCATATTCTTATATTTTATGCATAGTTTAAATTCAGATCAATGAAGGCGATAGCATTTTGTCCCGCACATATTACTGGATTTTTCAAAGCACATATGGATGAAAATAAAATAGATTCAGAAAAATTTGGTTCCATGGGTGCTGGATTTTCTATCAAAGAAGGAGTTACGACCAAGGTAATCATTTCACCAAAAACTAATCAGATTTCAAATTGTAAAATATCAACGAAGGGATTTCAATCGGACAAAACAGATGTTTCTGAATTTGTATTAAATGAATTTCTAAAATTGGGAGATTTTGACGATGTTTTCTTTGACATTGAACATGACATTTCAATTCCTGTTGGATATGGTTTAGGATCTAGTGGTGCAGTTGCTTTATCTCTTTCATATGCACTAGATCAAGTTCTTAATACAAAATTAGATAATGATAAAATTGGAAAAATTGCACACATTGCTGAAGTCAATTGTAAAACAGGATTAGGTGATGTTTTGGCATCCTTTCACGGAGGTTTTGAAATACGACTAAAACCAGGAGCACCCGGAATTGGTGAAGTACAAAAAATAGGTGTTGAAAATATTTCAATTATAATGATTTGTTTTTCCCCTATTTCTACAAACCAATTTCTCCAAGAAAAACTCTCAAAAATAAACGGTCTTGGAGGAAAAATGGTAAATAAGTTACTTGAATCAAAAGATTATAATAATTTTCAAGATATGTCTTTAGAATTCGCCAAATATGTAGATGTAATGACTCCAAGAATGGAAAAATTAATTGAAGAACTAACTCTTAATGGAATTAAATGTGGTGTGGCACTTTTTGGTGAAACTGTTTTTTCAATGGTACCTAAGGAACATGAAAGTAAAGTATTAAAAATTTTCAAGAAATATCCTGAGGGGAAAATTATTACATCTCAATTAGACGTACAGGGTGCAAGAGTTCTTACAAATTAAAAAAAACTAAATGTCTTTAATTCCAAAATCTCATCCAAGAGCGAAATCACTTTTAATTCGTGAAAGACTTGTATCAGGATTTGATAATGGGTTGGTTGCAAAAGAAGGCCTTCTTGCTCAGGGAAGAGCTGAGGCCTTTGATTATTTACTTGGTGAAAAAACAGGAAAATCCGCCAAATCAGCAATTAAAGCAGCAGCTGCACAAATTCTGTTGGCAAAGATTCCTGTAATATCAGTAAATGGAAATATTGCTGCCTTGTGTCCACGGGAAGTAATAAAATTTGCCAAGCAAACAGGCTCAAAAATTGAGGTAAATTTGTTTTATTCTAATGAAAAAAGAAAGAAGGCAATCGTAAAGGAGCTAAAAAAGAATGGCGCCAAGGAAATTTTAGGCACAAATATTACCAAACAAGCCAATCTTTCTGGTATAGATTCAGCAAGAAGAATTGTTGATAAAAATGGAATATTTGTGGCAGATGTTGTTGTGGTTCCCCTTGAAGATGGAGATAGAACCTTGGCCTTGAGAAGAGCTGGTAAGAAAGTAATCACTTTTGATCTAAATCCACTTTCTAGGACTTCACAGACTGCAAATATTACAATAGTTGACAATGTAACTCGTGCAATGAATCTGTTAATTGAAAATTGTAAAAAATTATCTAAAAAAAATAAAAAAACACTTGAAACGATTGTAAAAAATTTTGATAATAAAAAAAATCTTGCAGGTAATATTATCGAGATAAAAAATAATTTAACCAAGAGGTCTCAAATTGCATAAAACCGTTCAAGATATAATAAATATGAAAAAGAATGAAAAGAAAATTTCTGTTATAACTAGCTATGATTATACTATTGCATCGTTATGCGATAGAGCGGGAATTGACGTACTTCTTGTAGGTGATAGTGCTGGAATGGTAATGCTTGGATATGAAAATACTGTTCCAGTGACAATGGATCAAATGTGCATGTTTACAGAATCTGTAAGTAGAGCTAGGCAAAATTCACTACTTGTAGCTGATTTGCCCTTTATGTCATATCAGGCAAATATTGACGATGCTATAAAAAATTCTGGGAGATTAATTAAAGCCGGAGCAGACGCAGTAAAATTGGAAGGTGGAATTCCAATGGCTGAAACAATAAGTGCTATTGTGGATGTTGGAATTCCCGTTATGGGTCATATTGGTTTTCAACCGCAGACTACAACGTTGTCTCAAGGATACAAAGTTCAAGGGAAAACCAAAGATTCAGCCTTAAAATTAATTGATGATGCAAAAGAACTTGAAGAAGCCGGTGTGTTTAGTATTGCATTAGAAATGGTAAGCCATGAAGTAGCGAAGATAATTTCAGAAACCATTAGTGTACCAACGATTGGAATAGGCTCAGGAGTTGGATGTAATGGTCAAGTCCTTGTAGTTCAGGACCTACTTGGAATGTATGATAAACTCAAACCAAAATTTGTGAAGCGATACATGAATTTGTCTGAAGATATTGTAAAAGCAGTGGAAAATTACAAAGAGGACATAGAATCAGGCGTGTTTCCAGCCTCAGAAAATTGGTTTTCAATGGATGAAAATGAATTGAAAAAGTTACGAGACGAAATTGGTAGATAAAAAGAAAACAAGGAAGAAAAAGGATCATCCTTCTTTGGATATTGTAAGTTCCTATGGAGTTGAATTATCTGGTAAAAAAATTGTCCTTTGTGTTGCAGGAAGTGTAGCAGCTTACAAAGCTATTGAATTAGCTCGATTGCTAATGCGACATGGAGCTGATGTAACTTGTGTGGCAAGTAATGCTGTAACTAAACTTGTACAACCTGATTATTTCAAATGGGCAACGGGGAATGAAGTAATTACAAAACTTACAGGAGAACTTGAGCATATTAGATTAGCAGACTATAAACAATCAAATTTGATTATTGTATATCCAGGAACTGCAAATACTCTAGGTAAATTAGCAAATGGTATTGACGATACTCCAGTATCCACAATACTTACAGTAGGATTTGGATCAAAAATTCCTATTTTGATGTGCCTTGCTATGCATGCATCAATGTATGATAATTTGGCAGTAAAGAAAAATATGGAATTTTTAAAAAATAAAATTGAATTTTTTTCTCCTCAAATGATTGAAGGAAAAGCAAAAGCACCAGAACCCGAAGATGTTTTGGAGTATGTTTTGAAAAATTTTGGCTTTTCATCTATTTTAAAAAATAAAAAAATTCTAATGACTGCTGGGCCAACGATTGAGTATATTGATCCCGTACGAGTCATCACAAATCAAAGCTCAGGGAAAACTGGAGTTTTATTAGCTTCAGAGTTAATTTCAGCAGGATCAAAGGTAACACTTGTCTATGGTCCAGGAATGGAAAAACCACCGAAAGGAGCTAAAGTAATCAGAGTTTCTACTAGTAAAGAGATGCATGAAGCAGTAAAAAAAGAAATGAAAACAAAGTTCGATATAGTCATAATGGCGGCAGCTGCCGCAGATTACATTCCTGAAAATCCTAGTAAGAAAAAAATCAAGAGTACACAAAATAGGATCAAAATTAGCCTCAAAAAAGCACCAAAAATTATTGATCAGATAAAAAAAATCCAAAAAAATGTAATTTTAATTGGTTTCAAGGCAGAAGCAAATATCGGGGAAAAACAATTGATAAGTTTGGCTAAAAAGAAACTACACGAATCAAATGCTGATATGATTATTGCAAATGATATTGGCTCACCTAGATATAAAAAAAATCCAGATAATAACGAAGTTTTTGCTGTTGATTCAGGAAAAGTAAAATCATCAGGGTGGAAAAAGAAACAAAAAATTGTGAAATTTATCAAAAAAGAGATTGAAAATAAACTAAAATGAAAAAATCTGAACTTCGACTACTTGTAGCTCAATATAGAGAAATTAAAAACAAATTGAAAAAATTACCAAATAAAAAATTAAAAGAAAAATTAGGAGAAATTGAACATAGGTATTTCCATGAGACAGGAAGAGTTCTTGAATCTGAAATTAAAGAGATTAAATAAAATATACACAAAATAATTGAGAATTAAAAATGAAATTAAATCATACAGAATACAAACAACGGAATATTTCCATATGGAATGAAGTAGCTCCACGTTACCATAAAAGATGGGCTAGTGTTAATCAAGGACCATTTGCAAGTACGTCAAAATTGGTTCAATTATTAGATATTCAAAAAGATGATAGCGTATTTGACCTTGCTTGTGGTACAGGAGTAGTTACAAAAAAAATTAGTCAAAAAATAGATAAATCAGGTTTTGTGATTGGAGGTGATACCTCAGTTACTGCAATAAAGATTGCAAAAAAATGGAACAGTTCTAAATCTAATTTAGATTTTGTAAATGTTGATGCTGAAAATTTTTACTTTTCAAAAAAATTCGATATTATTACTTGTCAGTACGCCCTGTTCTTTTTTCCTAATGCTCAAAAGGCGTTAAGAAATATGAAAAAAAATCTCAAAAAAGGGGGTAAAATAGGCATAACCGTTCATGGTGCTTCAAAAAAAGTCCCTTTTTTTAGCAGTATTTTTGATGCGGTAACAGAATTTATTCCAGATTATGTTCCCCCTGGTTCTCCTGATTTAGATAGATTTGGAACTAAATCTTCTCTTAAAAATGAAGTAAAAAAAGGAGGATTTTCTAAAATTTCAGTGAAGAATTTTGTTTTTAATTTTAATCCTGGGTCTTTTGAGGTTTATTGGAGAAATTATCTAAGATATGTTGCAAAACCACTGAAGAAAAAACTTGACACACTAAATAGAGAAGAGAGAAAAGAATTGAAAAATTTAATTAAAGAAAACGTAAAACCATACACTAAGAAAAATAAAACAATAGAATTTCCTTGGGAAGTTTTAATTTTAACTGCACAAAACTAGGATTGAGAAAAAATGGTAAAAGATTTAAAAAAGGGGGATAAAAAACCAAAAGAACCTCAATTTAAACAATTTATTAAAAAACGTGCTCCAATTTACCTTGCAGTTATTGCTATAGTAATTATCTTCATTGTACCAGAAATAACAAAAGGGACTTTACAGGATAGTTTTCCCAAAAACCTTTCAGAAGAAGAATTAAGAGTACTTGAAACTCTGATGGCATACGACGGTCCCAATGAAGAAGGATTAACTGTAATGGATGCAATTTCAAATGAAATAGATGAAGAGTACCCCAGCGAGAAAATTTTTGATGATAGAAAAACCCAAGTAAATGTGATAGTTTCAAAATTAGAAAAAGAAAATTATCAAGTTGTTTTTGATTTTGAATCATACAAGGATGATTTTCATTATAACTGGAATATCAATATGGTGACAGGAGATGTTGAAGGAAATGACGAAGATTCAAAATACCTTATTGAATTAGTTGATTTTTATGATTAAATCATTTTTGAGGCTAAATTTGGTAAAAAGAAGCCTAAATCGTAAGCAAATCTTTTGTAAATTTATGCATAACAATTGGTTTTTGTTTTACAATTAGAGAGTCCTCAATTCTAATTCCAAACTTATTTTGTATGTAAATTCCTGGTTCTACAGTTATTGCCATGTTTTCTTCAAGTTTAGTTTCACTCCTATAGGAAACATTTGGAACTTCATGGACTTCTAATCCTATACCATGTCCAGTAGAGTGAATAAAATATTTTCCATAATTTTTATCATCAATAAATTTTCGACATGCAAAATCAACATCTTTACAATTTACTTTTGGTTTTACAGCTCTTAATCCAAGCTCTTGTGATTCCTTTACAATTTCGTAGGCATCATTTGCTTGTTGGGAAATTTTGCCCATGGCAAAAGTTCTTGTTGAATCTGACACATATCCTTTGTATCTTAAAGTTAGATCCACTACAACAAGATCTCCTTTTTTGAATTTTCTTTGAGTAACTTGTGCATGAGGTAAGGCACCATTTGGACCACCTGCTATGATAAGCGGATTAAGGGTTGATTTGTAACCAGTATCAAACATTTGCTGATTTAGGGCATATGACATTAAGATTGTTTGAAGTTCTGACTCTTTTTGACCTATTTTCATCTTCTTTGAACAAATATCAAACATTTCATCGATTATTTTTGAACCTTTCTTGAGAATTTGGATTTCTTTTTCATCTTTTATTATTCGGGAATTATAAAATGGTTCAGTGGATGATTTGATTTTAGGAATAGATTTTTTCAAGCTAGTCATAATAGAAAAATCATTACAATCCGTGCATATTTTGTTTTTTTTTATTTTTGATACTAATGAGGAAATTAACCCAACACCTCTTTCCCCTGTTATAACATCACAATTTTCCGATTCTTCTTTTGCTCGTCCTACTTCGAGCTCTGGTGCAATAATCGTGGTATTTCCACCCTTTTCCAATATTCCAATTGCTTCACCCCAAAATCCAGTCATGTAGAATAGATTTTCAGGCTCAAAGGTAACTAAAGTGTCACAGTCGATCTGTTTGCCAAATTTTAGCAGATTTTTCCTTCGTTGCTTCACAAAAAATCACCTACTTTTCTTAATTTATGTATGATGCAAAGTTTGTATATTGAATTAAATGGAAAAAATTATGGTAGAGGAAAAGAAAAAAGTCGTTGCCTTACTTTCAGGTGGTTTGGATAGTCAGCTTGCCGTAAGAATGATGCAAGAACAAGGTTTCGATGTTTCAGCTGTTGCAATAAAAACTCCATTTTGTGACTTTGATTGTGGTAGAGGGTGTGGATTTGAAATTAGAGAAAGAGCAGATGATCTAAATGTAAATCTAAAAACAGTTTATCTTGGAGATGAATATATTGAAATGTTAAAGCACCCAAAATATGGTAGGGGGGCAGGTTTCAATCCATGCGTAGATTGCAGATCTATGATGTTTAAGGCAGCAGAAAAACACATGGAAGAAATCGGAGCAGAATTTATTATTTCTGGAGAAGTTCTAGGACAAAGACCAATGAGTCAACATGCTCCAGCCTTGAGAACAATTGAAAAAGAAACCGGACTTCTCGGAAAAATTGTAAGACCCTTATCTGCTGCATTACTTCCTGAAACAGATCCTGAAAAAGATGGGTTGATCAAAAGAGAAAATCTTGGAATGATTAAAGGAAGAACTAGAAGATCACAAATAGAAATGGCAAAAAAATATGGAATTGAAAATCCCCCTAATGCAGGTGGAGGTTGTCTTTTAACTGATCCAGCTTTTGGTTTACGAGCTAAAGATTTGTTTGAACATATTGAAACACCTACAATAAATGATATTGATCTGTTAAAAGTGGGAAGACAATTTAGATTGGATAGTGAAACAAAGCTAGTAGTGGGAAGAAACAAAGATGAAAATGAAATAATAAAGGCAATTGCGTTGCCCAAAGATATTTTGTTAGAGTCACGAGATCATATGGGACCTATCTCTATTCTACGGGGAGAAAATGTAGACAATCACATTGAATTTGCATCTTCAATTACTCTGAGATATTCAGATGCACCTAGAGAAGAGAAAAGTTATGTTACAATAAACAAAGGTACCGAAAAAGATGAGATGATTGGAGAGCCTGCCATAGAAGAATCTTACATTAAATTTAGAATCTAGGCATGAAATTTTGCTCAAATTAGTTAAAACTAAGGAAGAGTTTTTGAGGAAGTAGATCGCATTTTCTTCAAGGATGCAAAAACAAGAAAATCCCACATACTTGAAGGCAATTACTATCCGCGATGCAAGTGATGTTCATTCAATTAAGGAGGATATCAAAAAAGGGATGATTCTGATATTACGAGTAACGCCTTTAGCTCAAAAAGATGTAGAACAACTTCGTAAAGTAGTAGAAGATTTGTATTCTATTGCAAAAACAGCTGGTGCAGATATTGCAAGGTTGGGAGAAGAAAGAATTATTGTGGCACCTTCAAGAATAAAAATCTGGAAACCTGAATACGATTTAAAATAATTTTATAGCTTCTTGTATTTGAGGATAATGAGCTGGGATTCTATACATTCTTCTTATATTCATCGCAAGATTTTCAGACTTTTTTCTTTCACCATGATTAACAAGTACCCTACGAAGTTTTGGTCTTAATCTTTGAACAAATGACATTAATTGATTATAATCACTATGTCCACTAAAGCCATCTAATTTTTCTACACCACAATTTATGGTTACAACTTCTACTTTCCCCTCTTTTCCAAGCATAGAAACTTGTTTTGAACCATCTAAGACTCTTCTTCCTAAAGTTCCATTTACTTGGTAAGAGACAAACAACACTTTACTCTTTTTGTCAGGAGCAATATTTTTAAAATATTCCAAAACAGGTCCCCCTTCAAGCATTCCAGATGTTGCTAAAATAATACAGGGAGAATCTTCTCGTAGAGGTTCTTCTCTCGCATCTGCATGTTCAATATTAGTGAAATATTCTGAATCAAATGGATTGTCATCAGTTTGAAGAATTTTTTGTTTAAGTTCTCTTGCAAGATATTCTGGGTACGATTCATGAATTGCCGATGCTTCTGAAATCATTCCCTCTGTAAAAACAGGTGCTTCCACCATTTCTCCGGATTTCATATAATGATCAATTACCATCATAATTTCTTGAGCGCGACCTACTGCAGGAATAGGAATCAAGACTTTACCCCCGTCTGCAAGGGTATTGTTTACGGCATTAATGAAAGAAGATTCAACCTCTTGTCTAGTTGGTTGTATGTCTTCTTTTAGACCGTATGTGCTTTCAATTAACAAGGTTTCAACTCTAGGAAAATTCCAACTTGCTGCTTCAAACAAAATACTTTTTCCAAATTTTATATCCCCAGAATAAACAAAGTTATGATCTCCATTTCCAATATGGAAATGGCATAACGCTGAGCCGAGAATATGTCCAGCATTTGCCAGCACTAATTTAATGTCAGGTGAGATATCAGTTACTGTTCCATAGGGAAGAGTTATGGTTTGTCTCATTATTTGTTTAACATCTCTTTCTGAATAAATTGGATTTCTTCCTTGAGCAGCGGCAACTTTTATGGCATCGAGTTGAATTAGATTCATCATAGGAAGAGTGGGTTCAGTACAATAAATTGGACCCTTGTATCCATACTTGCATAAAGTAGGCAGGAAACCAGTATGGTCTAAATGGGCATGTCCAATAACTACTGCATCAAGGTCATCTAAGGTGATATTGAGTGAATCTAGTCTGGGATAAGCATCCATTGGTGATTTAGCTCCAGGATTGACTCCACAATCGATTAAAATTTTACTTTCAGGAGTAGACAATACCATAGAAGATCTACCTACTTGACCAAATCCTCCCAAGGTAAATAGAGAAACTTCGGATCTTTGGGATAGTCGTGGTCTGAAAATTTCGTCGCCAATCTCCCTTAGTTGTCTACTTCTTTCTGTTGCTGATTGCTTGAGAGTTGCTTTGATTGTTTGAATTGTACGGGATTGAATTGTAGTTGCTTTTCTAATGCGAATTTTCCAGCCTATTTTTTCTGTCACATCAGCATGATTGAATTCTTTTGCATTTCTTTGAAGTAACCACGGCCTTTTGGCCTCTATTGAAATTTCACCTGTAGCAGTATCAAAAACAGTCCCTTGAAGTTTAGCTTCTTCGGGAACATATTCTGATATTATTCGTCTAGATTCATCTTCTGGTTTTCTTATCGATTCATCAGTTCTAATTACAATACGTTTTTTGATAATATTTACAAGATTTGAAATTGTGTCATTATGTTCTAATAGATAACGTGGTGAATTTGTATAAAGAGCAATCCGAGGTCCCTCGTATTCTATTTTTGTTAGACATGCTTCTTTGGGAATACTTTGCAGTATGGTGGCCATTATATTTTGGCTCGCAGGTAATTCTTTTTCTTGTAGTTTCCTTTGCATTAAATCACGAAAGTATGATTGAGTTATTTTTTCTGTAAATTTCTAAAGTTCAATGATTGCTTTTTTTTGTTCATCCGTTATAAGACGGAATCCATCTTTATCCATAACTGCAATGTTAATTCCATCACCAGTCCCAATATTTCTAACAATTGCAGCTTTTACTGCCCTCAAAGCAATTTTTTTTGCCTCTTCCACTGTTAAATCATCACGGTATTCTTCTTCTAGTAAACCATATGCAACAGGAGAACCACTTCCAGTTGTGACATAGGTTTTTTCCTCAACTGAACCAAACATGTCAACGTTAAACAATGCTGGACCGTTTGCATCATATCCCCCTATTAGAATATCAGCCATAAACGGATAACCACGATTTTGGTGAAATATTAACGAACAAAGTCTGCTAAGAGAATGAATTGAAATTGGTCCATGTTTTTCTACTCTATGAAGATTTGAATGATATCTTAAAACATCAACTATATTCTGAGCATCTGCCACGCCTCCGGCTAAAGTCAAGCCTGCGTGGAGGTCAATTTTTTGTATCTTCATAGTGTTGTTATTTGCAATAAAGTAACCAGCACTGGCTCTCATATCAGCACACAATACGACACCGTCTTTGGCCTTGATACCTACAGTGGTAGTTCCGTGCAGAATTTTTTCTTGAACATTATTTGACAAAAGATACACCTTTAGAGATAATGTAAGTGGCATTCACCCTTTTAAATAACTTTTTGATCTCTTCAAATGATAAATAGTGACAAAAAAGGAAAAACGCATGCATTCACACACCATGGAATTACCAAGGCTAATTGTGGTTGGTGAAAATAACATTAATGAGTTTGGAGAATTTCTTTTTTCTTTGAATAAACCTAAAAAAATTTCATTGATTTCCGGGATTAATGTGAAAAGAATTCTCAAGGAAAAAATTGAAAAGTCCTTAAAATTAAAAAAAATCAAATTTATTTGGCATAATTCAAAGGATAATCAAATCAAGACATTAAATCAGATTCAAAAAGATGTTAAAAAAGATGGAAGTGATATAATAGCAGGGATTGGAGGGGGTCGTTCTGTAGATTCGGCTAAAATGGTTTCCTTTAATTTAGATATCCCATTTGTTAGTGTCCCAACTGCTGCCTCTCATGACGGGATGGCAAGTCCTTTTGTTTCTGTAAAAAGTGATAAACCTCATTCAATTGTTGCAACTGCTCCATTAGGGGTTTTTGTGGATATAGATGTGATTAAAAAGGCTCCAGCGAAGCTTTTGGCAAGTGGATGTGGGGATCTAATAGCAAATATTATAGCTGTAAAAGATTGGCAACTGGGTCATGAAAAAACAGGGGAATATTATGGAATGTATTCAGCAGATTTGGCCATGATGAGTGCCAAAATAGTAATGGAGAACTCTCGCAAATATTCCAAAAAGGGATTAGATGCCAGAGTAATTGTTGAGGCATTGATTAGTGCAGGTGTTGCATCATGTATCGCAGGTAGTAGTAGACCTTGTTCTGGAGCGGAACATCTTTTCTCACATGCATTGGATAAAATTGCTCCAGGAAAAGGCCTCCATGGCGAACAATGTGGGATTGGTTCTATAATGATGGCAAAGTTACAAGGTCAAGATTGGAAAAAAATTGTTAAAACATTAAAAGAAGTTGGAGCTCCTACCACGGCAAAACAAATTGGATTAAAAGAAAAGGACATTATAGATGCTTTAATGATTGCTCAAGAATTACGACCTGAGCGATATACAATTCTAAAAGAAGTTGAGATGACTGAACGAAAAGCTATGAATTTAGCAAAAAGTACAAAAGTTATTTGATTTAGGCTACCTTTGGTTCAGGAGCCTTTTTTTCTTTTGTTTCGGCTTTCTTTGCTTGGGTTTGTTTGTTTTGATAAGTTTCAATAAAGTTAGTTTTTTCTAAAGAGGGTATAAACTTGAAAATATCTAGCTGGATGAAATGTTTCATTATTTGAAGACCATCTGCTCTAACTATTTCTTCTGGAATGGTAATGTTGGCTTCTTTTTCTTTAATGGTAAATTCAATTTTGGAATTTTCCACTGGTAACCGATTTTTTAAAATTCCTTCAATTTTATCATTATCTGAATCTAGTGATTGTATGATATTTACATCGTAGAGAATAGTTTTACCAGCATATCTGTGATTATAATCAATTTGAACTCTTCCTGAACCAATGAATCGAATAATTCCTCTCTTGTTATCGATTTCAATTGTATCCCCAACAGAAACTTTTTCGGCGTCTTCACCTAGTTTTCTAATTGGAATCATTCTAACCTTGGTTGAATCTCTTTCTCCGAATCCTTTGTCTGGGGTTACTTCAACAGTAAGTTTGTCTCCTACTGCTGTTTTACTTAGGGCTTCGTCTAATCCTTTTAGAACTGGATAAGAAACTTCTCCTACGGAAACAAGTTTTGGTTGGTATTTTACATCGGTTTCATGAATAGAGTATTTTTTTGCCTCTTCTTCTATTGTCGTGTCAAAAACTTCTTCAGTGTCTTTAACTTTGGCAACATAATCAATAAGAATCAAAGAACCTTTGTTGAAAGTCAATGTGATCGATCTTGAATTTCCTTATATTAAGTTACCATGAATTAAAGATCTTTGAGTTTCTCTTCTGCAGTTTTGAGTCCTGCTTGAGCATTAGTTTCGTATCCCATCATAGCTAGCGTTGAAGAAATCGCAGAAATTGTTCTCATTACATGGTAAGGACTTACTTCGCCCATACATCCAACTCTAAACACTTTACCTTTTAGGTCTCCAAATCCTCCAGCAACTAGGACTTTGAATTTTTGAGCTAACGTATCTCTAAATGTTTTGTCTTGTAATCCCTCCAAATAGTTTAATGCAACAATTGAAATGGAACGGTCTTCTTCTTTTGCAAATGGTGTAAGTCCAATTGCACTTAGTCCAGAATAAAGAGCATCAGAACAAACTTTGTGACGTTTGTAGACAGTCTCTAACCCTTCTTCCAACATTATGGTTAATGCCTCTCTATATGCATAAAGCAAAGGTAAGGCTGGAGTAAAGGGCGTATGTTTTGACTCTTCATAATAGTGGAAGTATCTTGCAAGGTTAAAGTACATTGTAGGTGGTGGATTTTCAATCATGTATTTTTTAGCTTTTGCGCTAACTGATATTGGAGAAATTCCTGGTGGAGCCGCTAGAGCCTTTTGTGCTCCGGTCATACAAACATCAATATTCCATTTATCGACTGGAAGTGAAACGCCACCCAATAGGGAAACAGAATCTACAACATAAAATGCATCGTTACGTGACGTTAAATCTGACACCCTATCCAGATAATTTACCATCGTACCTGTAGAAGTCTCGTTGTGAACAACATAGAATGCCTTTACGTCATTATTATTATCAAATGCCTCTTTTACCTGGTCAAATGTAGCATTTTGGCCAGGTGGAGTTTCAAGTTTTATTACGTTTGCTCCTTGGCCAGCAATTAACTGTGAAAGTCGGTTACTGAATTCACCATTGACAGGAATTATTACTTTATCATCTTTTTTTATTAAATTGATTACTCCAGCTTCAACTGCGCCGGTCCCCGAGGCAGAAAGAGCAACTATATCATTTTGGGTTTGAAAAACTTGTTGTGTTTTTTCAACCACGTCACTGTACAATTCTACAAAGTCATCACTTCGATGATTGATAATTGGAGCAAGCATTGCCCGCATTACTCTATTGGGCACATTTGTGGGACCGGGGAGCATTGATAGATATTCCAATCTTATCTCAATTGGAAAACCATATGGGCTTTATTTATAATTAGAGATTTTTTAGTCGCTCTCTGGCATTAATTTCATTCAAAAATTTTTTGGTACCTTCTGGTACATATTCTTCCCATGGTTGATCGCTAATCATTAGATCTCGAATATTTGTCCCAGATAGAACATCTCTTCTAGTGAAAGGGATTGCAAGAACTCTGGTTCCTCTTTTGGAATAGAGATATTTGGTCATCTCATCATTAGTAAAAACGATATCAAATTTTGGAATTATGGTATCAATATTTTCTACCCATTTTTTATGATCTTCAAAATCTGGGATATAACAAATTTCAATTTTATTTCTAATTGAATCATCTATTGAAGATAGGATCATTTTTTTTCTTTCCTCTGCAGAAAATGGATTATTTTTTAGGAGGGGTTTGTTTGAGCTGCCTAAGCCTACGAATAGGTTGTCTACCTTTGATAAGGCAAAATGTAAGGCATCCAGATGACCTAGATGAAAGGGTTGGAATCTTCCAATTAAAAGACCATTCATACAGTACTCATAGAAAATTCTTTTTAAAAAACTATCAGAAAGAAAGGAAGCGTGAAAAAATTGAAATTTCTTGAAATAGATGGATCATTTGGAGAAGGAGGAGGACAAATTCTTCGAACTGCAATCACATTATCATGTATAATGAAACAGCCCATAAATATAGAAAATATAAGGAAAAACAGAAAAAAACCAGGTCTAAAACCTCAACATCTTACATCTCTATCAATTCTAAAAAAAATTTGTAATGCGGATGTAGGTCAAATAAAAATTGGAGATACAAGCTTGAAATTTATTCCTGGGCATGTAAAAAGTATAAACCTTAAAGAGAATGTTGGAACTGCTGGTAGTATTTCATTAATATTTCAAGTTTTAATTCCAGTAATTGCTTTTTGTCAAAAAAAATTAAAACTTACAATAATTGGCGGGACAAGTGTCCTTTGGAGTCCCACAATAGACTATACCCAAATTGTTTTGAGGGAAGTATATTTGCGAATGGGAATTAATTGTTCAATCAATATAATTAAAAGAGGTTATTATCCCAAAGGAGGAGGAATAGTAGAACTAGAAGTTTTACCCACAAAAAAAATTAATTCTATTGCTCTAAATACACGGAAAACAAAAAATGCCAAATTAATATGCACTTTTTCTAAATTGCCATTTGAATTAATAAATAATCAAATTAAAAATATTAAAAAAAAATTAATTGAGAATAATTTTATTGTAGAAACTAAATTTAATGAAGAACCTACGCTTGATTCAGGTTCTTCCCTAATGATTAGTAGTATAGATAATGATTCAATTATTGGGATTGATTCTTTATTTAATATAAAAACAAAAACTTTTGATTTAGATTTAGACAAATTTATTGACAACAACTTAAGTGTTGACGAATATCTTGCTGACATGCTTGTTTTACCAGCAAGTCTCGCAAGGGGAACAACAATATTTCAAGTTCCTAATATTTCAAAACATTTAGAGACAAACCTGTTTGTTGCTTCTAAAATCACTGGTTGTAAATATGGAATTGGAAAATTAAAAAATGGCTATGAAATTAGAATTGAAGGAATTTCATACACCAACATCAAGTAATGCTGCAAAGAAAAGAATTGTGATGGATAATACTACTGTAATCTCACCTAATATGATTATTTTTTTTCTTAATTTTTGGATTTGTTTAATTGGCATTTGTTTGGACATGATTTGATCTTCCACCTCTTTTCGAATTACTCTAACATGGACAGCATATGTTATGACTAAAGCAATTACTAAAATAATTTTAACAGTAAGGAAGACACCATAACTTGTGGCCATTAACAAGTCTGGTTTGCTTAAGAGCAAATGAGAATTATACAGTCCTGTAATCATTAGAATAAATAATGATGGAACTGCAATTTTGTTGAATCTTTTACCAACTTTAATCATTATTTGAATTCTTTCTTCCATTGAAGTTGTGATTGTTTTTAGTATTGGTGAAAATACAATTCCAATGAAAATAGAACCACCAACCCAAATTGCAGCTGCAACAAGATGAATCCATGTAAGAATCACCTGTTCTATAGCCACAAAAATTGATAAGTTAAATCAAATATTATGTATTTGGATCTTGACAACCTTTTTTAGTTGATAAAGATGTGCAATCGTTGATTTGGCACTTCAAAGTAAACTTTTAGTTTATGCTGCAATTGTAGCGTTACTAGGTTTACTGGGAGCAATTTTTTGGTTTGGTAGTCTTGATATTCCAGATTTAGAGGAGGTAGGGATCGAATTAACAGATATAGAAATTTTAAGTGTAAACAAAGTAGAAAACACTGCAAAGTTAACTGTGACATTTTTGGTAACAAATCCAAGTGAAAAAACGTTTACAGTTCCATTGATTGGTTATCAATTATATGCAGATGACGAATTGTTGGGTTCTGGACAATATTCGACAGTAGATATTGCAATGCCTGGAAGAGCAATTTTTAGTTCTGGAGCGGAAATTCCTTTGAATAATACATTTGAGATAAGCCTTTCAGATGTGGATAAAGAAATCTACCAAGCAATTTTAGATGAAAAAATCATTAGCTTCAGAGCTGAAGGTGTGATTACAACAGAAAGTGCTTGGAGCACAGTTGAAAAGGAATTTAATAGTTCTACATAAAAAAGTGGGCCGAGTGAGATTCGAACTCACGATCACCGCCGTGTCGAGGCGGTATCCTAACCAACTAGACTACCGGCCCATTGAAAAACAAGACTAGGTGCAGACATTATTAACGTTTAACAAATGAAAGAGGAATAATAGGAAAGATGACTAAAGGATTCACAGATGATGAGAAAAAAGGGTTGTACAAGGCAATTCATTCTAGAAGGGATGTTAGATCACATTTTTCATCTAGGTTAATAGACGAAGAGGTGTTGTCTAGAATCCTCAATGCTGGACACCATGCACCATCTGTAGGTTTCTCACAACCTTGGAATTTTATTTTGATTAAAGATCCTCTTACAAAGAAGAAAATCAAAGAATCCTTCGAAGTAGAAAAAGAGAATTCTTCACGATTAATTGAAGAACCCAAAAAATCGAAATATCTATCCTTTAAACTGGAGGGAATTTTGGAATCCCCTGTAAACCTTTGTGTAACTTATGATCCTTCTAAATTTGGCCCTTTTGTTATAGGAAGATCAAGTATTCCTGAGGCTGGGTTGTACAGTGTATGTTGTGCGATTCAAAATCTTTGGCTGGCCGCAAGAACCGAAGATGTAGGAGTTGGTTGGGTTAGTATACTATCAAATGATGTTCTCCGAGAAGTATTGGATTTACCAAACCACATAGTACCAGTTGCATACTTGTGTTTAGGATATGTTGACGAGTTTGCACCAAAACCAGATCTTGAAACTGCTGGTTGGCTTCGAAGACTTGCATTAAAAGACGTAATTTATTTTGAAAGATGGGATGATAAAGAAAATCCAAGTTGGGAAAACATACAAGAAATTATCAAAACTAATCTCGATTACGCTTAAATATTTACAAGTATTTTTTTTGCTGGGCTTGTGGCGCAGAGTCAATTTGACGCGAAACATGGATAGCGTGGTAGCCTCCTAAGTTACAGGTCGAGGGATCGAAGCCCTCCAAGCCCGTTTTAAATTTAAAAAAAAGATTCATTGCGGTTTAAATAGAAAGATAAATTTGGAATGTTATGAAAGTTGTTGTGATTTCAGCTAGTCCCAGAAAAAATGCGAATACTCAGCTAGCAATGAAATATGTTTTTGAATATACAAAATCTAAAGATGTAGATGTTAAATTCATTAATCTTTCTGAAGGCCAAATTGAATGTTACCGAGGTCCGGATGAAAATTACAATGAAGCAACAAAAAATGCAGCAAACGACATTATGGAAGCAGATGTGTGGTTAATTGGAACGCCTATTTACAATTCCTTTTTTAGTTCAGCGTTAAAAAACTTGTTTGAATATGTAAATTATAAAAAAACAGAGGGGAAGATTGCAGGAATGGTAATAATGGCTGCAGGTAATATTGGATTTATTGATGTTCAAACTCTAATTACCCAATTGTTATCATATTTTCGAGTAATTGCTAATCCTAAAGCAGTTTTTTTAACGGTTGATTCTATTTCTGAAAATTCCTTATCAGACGATTCTGCAAAAGAAAGACTAAGAGAGTTGGTAGAGGGAACCTTAGAAATGGCATTGAAATTATACCGATAAAATCAAGATTTACTATCAAGAAAATTTTTTGAAGTATTTTTTTCAACGTGATTTAGAGTATGTTTGATTTTAAGGGGCAAAATGGATTTGGTTTATCTTTATAATTTTGGATTGAAAAATTTAATATCTCTTTTAGTTTACTTGAACTTTTTTACAATCCTAATAGAGTTTAGAAGTTACTAAATAGATTAAAGGAAAAATACTATTTAGAAAAAATAATTATTTAGATGTAATTGGTGATTTTCACATATTAAATTAAAAAGAATTTCTAATTTTGGAAAAAAAGTGTAAGAGTAAAATATTAACAAGGTATAGAAATTATGTCATAGAAATTGGAAAAAGATCTAACTGAATTATGTTCATGCAAGTGTCATTTTGGTGGTGCCGTTAGTTGTCCGGGGTGTAAAGAAAATCATGGAATATCGTGCAGTTATTGTAAGGATTAAATCTAATTTTTTGATTTAGATGCTAACATCTTTAGATTTGCAAGTTCAGTTTTTAACGATTCAATTTGGACCAACGTTTGTAAATTAGCAATTTCTTGGTTTAGTCTCTCAATTTCATCATCTTGAATTTTTACAGTTTCTTTCAGAGAATTTAGATCTTCAGTTAATTCTGTTTTTGCTTCTTTAATTTCACTTTGACTTGCTTGTTTTCCCTCTGCAGTGTATAGTTGGGTAGTTTGATGAGATTTATTCAAGCTTTTTTTTTCATGTACTGTGTAAGATGAATGTTTATGGGCATAGTCTGTACTCTTTTGAGAAGCCCAGCACATGAGAGTCAAGAACCAAGTTATTGGGACTGCCATGATAAACACGAAATCAAGAATTGGTGCAAAGTCAATAAAGATCGGCCATAACCCTGTTAGCACTGCTGCAAAAACGCCTGTCACTACAGTAGCTAAATGGTTTCCTAAATAGCCCATTATTTAGTCAAAAAATTTCATCGTTTATAACAGTAATGCTAGAATTCAACAGATGGTATTAATTAAAAAGAAAAAAGAGCCGAATTTCTTAGTCTTCTTCAGGAGTAGTTTTAGGCATATCAGATTGCAAGATCTGAATTTTTTGTAATAATTCAGTTCGGAGATCTCTTGCGACTCTTCTAACAGTTGGTCGTGGAACTCCAAGTTCATCTACAACTTTGGAATAGATATCTTGTTTGTCAGTTACCCCTTTGTCTAGATAAGAATTAATTGCTTCCTTAATGATCGTGCTCTGATTTGTACGATTCAACGAATTTTAGTTTTATTCGTTCTATATAACACTATAACTTTTTGACATGGTTTTATTTTGTTATAAATCTATTTTTGGTAAATTATGATTTTACAAATTTTTTAATTCAAGTACTATTCAAAATAAAGATTTTAATTTTTTTAACGAATTACGTATTAACATTTGAAAAATTTTCATTTTTAAATAACCATCTTTAATAATTTTTAAAAATTCTTGTACAAAAAGACTCTTAAGGTGATTTGGTGAGATCTCTGTAATGAGTAACGTTATAATTGATACAAACTTTGGAAAAATTTCCTTTAAATTACTTCCGGAGTTGGCTCCTGAGACAGTTAGGAATTTTGAAAAATTAGCAAAAGATGGATTCTACGATGGCACTCTCTTTCATAGGGTTATTCCCGGATTTATGATTCAAGGAGGAGATCCCAATACCAAAGGGGGGGATAAAAATTCTTGGGGAACAGGTGGTCCAGGTTATTCTATAAAAGCTGAATTTAATTCAAGATCTCATTTGCGTGGAATAGTTTCAATGGCCAGATCACAAGATCCAGATAGTGCTGGTTCACAATTTTTTATCGTTACTAGTGATAGTACTTTTTTGGATAGACAATATACTGTCTTTGGAGAAGTATTTGAGGGAATTGAAGTTGCAGACAAAATAGTTAATTTGCAGAGGAATGATAATGATTGTCCTTTGGAAGAGGCTAAAATGCTTCATGTGACTGTGGAATAAATGAAATTTCCGTTAATTGTTTTTTTAATTATTTCAGTACTAATCATTTTCCCAACAGCTAGCGGTCAAATTTCAAATGAAGAATCAAAGCAAAAATCCATCGAAGTAAGAATAAATTCAGCAGGAGATGTTCAGGTAATACATGTAATTAATCCCATGGATTCACCTACAGAAATAAAATTGATTGATGGGGAAAAATCAAACCTCAAAGTAAAAGGCGAATTAGGAAATGACGTAAAATATGACTCGATTGGCAAAAATGAATCTTTAATGATCTCCCCCTCTGATGAATTTGTAATTGTAGGATATGATATAGAAGACCAATTGCGCTTAATAGATAATGTGTGGACATGGGATTTTCGTTATCTTGAATCTACAATTTTTGTATTTCCTGAACAGGTAGATCTAGTTTTTGTAAATAATAGACCAGCATACTTAGGGGAGGCAAGGGGAATTACATGTCATGGGTGTCAAATGATTTTAGAATATTCGTTGGATGAACCGAAATTAATGGAGGAGGTAAAAATACAAGATATGAAATTTTTGATTGAAACTAGGACTTGGGGCGAAAAAAACCCAATTAGTTTTGATCCTATATCCAAGGAAATCAATTTTGAGGTATTAGAAAAAAATCGAATGGTTACAACCATAATTCCCGTTGCCTTGATGTCAGAGCCATATCAGGTATTTTTAGACGGAGAAAAAATATTTTTTCAAGAATATTTTAGCAATGGAACTCATGTTTGGTTAAACATGAGACCTCAAAATTCAGGTGAGATTTCAATTACCGGTCTCATATCTCCTGAAATTACCTTAGATCCCCCAGAAACTGAACTTCCTATTGAATATGTAATATTTGGATTAATTATCATTGGAATAATCATTATCAGTGTAATTTTCATTAAACAAAAAAAATGACTTAATCTCCGCTTGATCCGCAAGAACAAAAACCATATTCATCTATTCTAATATTACAGACTGGGCATTTTTCTCCATATTCTACTTCCCATGGTTCTTTTCCAAAGAGCTTAAAATGATCATCAATTTCGAGAGGTATTTCTCGTTTTTTTTCCAATAATCTCTTTATGTGTAAGAACTATACATACATTATTGGGTCGGATAGATTATGAAAATTGAATGTGGATGTCACTGTATTAAATGTGGTAGTAAAGATTTGGATTCAAATAAAATAAGTAAAGTTGAAGAAGATGGGTATTTTGATATGCATCATACTTGCAAAAATTGTAATACCCACTTTGACCATCTGGAAGGAGAAATTTTTGATACTTGTAAAAAATGCGGATTTAAAACTAATTAGTTAACATGGCTTCTTGAACAAAGTAATGTGTTCTATTCTCTGTAGAATTCCTAGAAATTTCTCTGTTTGAGGCCATATTGACTAATGCTTTTGACACATCTAATGGACTTGCAACCCAGCCATATTCACGTAACTGCTGTACAGTTTCGGTAACTGTTCTTGGAACGTTAAAGAAGGTATTTTTCTCTAAAATTTGCAATTTATCTTTAATTTCCGTAGAGGAAATTGGCTTTGGTTCATTAAACTCTGGTTCGAAAATTTCAACATCTTCTAAAGAATTCAAACTTTCATAGTTTGGTTCATTATTATTCGGAATATCTGCTGGAGTGCTAATTGTTGGTTTAGTTTGATTTTCTTCAATTAGTTTGGCAAGATTTTCAATAACCTCACCTATAGTTTGATTATCAAAATAGAAATCTCTTGAATCTACTTCGATTTCATTTTCTCCAAATTTCAATTTTATTTTTGCCATCTATTCATCAATTAGAGAGTTTTAATTTATCCTGTTAGCTCTAAGGAGCTTTAAGACTAGATCAAAAATTTTACACACGTTATTGGGATTTTTTCCCTTTTAGATTAAAAAGGAATTTTTTGAGCATTAGGCATGAATAAACCAAGGAAGGCTCTAATCATTGCCTTTGTTATTGGCATGAGTATTTTTGGATTTTCACAGTACGCTTCAGCCTCACAAATAGGAGTGACAATCACCGAAAGCGATCTAATAGAAAAAACTGATCAAGGTTCATCATACAACGTAATCTTAGAATTTGAAAACCCTTCTTTATTGATTTTGGCAGCAGGAGAAACTGATTTTTTGGTAATAGCAGATGGTAAAACAATAGGTGAAGGAAAATTAAAACCATTTACCTTACCTTCATTAGGAAGTAGTTCAACTAGTGGAACATTCCAAACAGAATCTAATACCGAATCAGATGAAGTTCCAGTAGTAATGATTAGTGGAATTACAAAGTATGACGTTTTATTTTCAACTATAGATGTCCCTTTTGTATTCTATCCAACTGAAGATCAAGCAAGAGAATTTATACATCCAGAATAATTTTTTATAAAATGCTTACTGTTTTTGGATCTACAGCGTTAGACACTATAAGAACTCCAAATAAAATTTTAAAAAATGTCTTAGGAGGGGCAGCAACGTTTGCTGCAATATCTGCAAGTAATTTTGTAAAAACTGGTTTAATCGCAGTTGTTGGAAAGGATTTTCCGAAAGAGCATCAAAAAATTTTATCCGAGCGTCTAGATCTAAGTGGATTTACCATTAAAGAAGGTAAAACATTTCGGTATGATGGAAAATTTGATGATACTCTAAGTACCAGAGAGACTTTAAAAACTGAACTTAATGTTCTAGAGAATTTTAAACCTATAGTACCAGAGGAGTATAAAAAATCTCAATTTGTATATTTAGCTAATAACGATCCTGACCAAAATACAAATCTCATAAAGGAATTTGATAAAGTGAAATTTTCCATGTGTGATACTATTGATTTCTGGATTTCAACGAAAAGAGAATCTGTGATAAAGATGATAAAATCAGTAGATGCAGTGGTAATAAATGATGAAGAGGCAAAACTTCTAACCAAAGAATTCAATCTGATAAAATGTGCCAAAAAAATGATGGATTGGGGTGCAAAATACGTAATAATAAAGAAAGGAGAGCATGGATCTTTGATGTTTTTCGATGATGTGATTTTTCCTTCGGCCGGATTTTCATTGGAAGATGTGGTTGATCCCACTGGTGCAGGAGATTCCTTTGCTGGGGCTATGATTGGATATTTGGCTAGTAAAAAATCCACCAGTCTTTCAGAAATTAAAAAAGCTGTAGTTTATGGAAATGTTTTAGGATCTTTTGCTGTTGAAAGATTTGGGTTAGAAGGTCTTCTTCATTTAAAAAAATCTGATATTACCAAACGAGTAAATTTATACGAAAAAATGATTCGCTTCTAAAAAGATTTAAGTTAAATCATTTGTGTTAAAATATTCATTGTCTCAAGAAACTTCTGAAAAAATAGACGATCAACTTGATATCATATTTAAATTACAGAAAGGGTTGTCAGAGATGATGAATTTGGATAGATACCCAAAAGATTCTGAAGGGAGAATTTCTGCATTATCTACTGCAATAATGCACGAAGCCGTAGAATTACAAAGAACTACTAATTGGAAATGGTGGAAAACTCCAACTCAATTTAATGAGGCAGAAGCAAGAGAAGAATTAATTGATATTTGGCATTTTGTTGTCCAAGCATCATTAGAACTAAATTTAACTCCAAAGGATATTGTTGAGGAATATAAACGAAAAAATGAAATCAATAGAGAACGACAAAGAACAGGTTACTAAATTATTTTCTGTTTAATTTTGTTAAAATCTGTTTCATTAATCATATTTACAAGACTAATTTCATTTTGAAAATATTTTACTTGTGATTCAGTAACTGTAAGAAAAGGATCCGGACTAGTTGAACCAATAATTCTTCCCTTATTTTCAATGCCATTTTGGTATAATTTAAACAAAGAATGCCCTGCTTTGTGTCCTGAGACTTCTTTACCACATACAATTATTGTTCTAATTTTTTTATTCTGATTTACATGACGTATTATTGCATCAATTCCTTTGTTTTCTGAGAGTAATCTTCCTACAATTGAAATATGTTCTAATATACCAGAATTAGTCATTTTTCTAAGTAAATTCAGGCTTGAAAGGGTACAAACTGCAATACTAGAATTATTGTTTCCTTGATACGATTCTTCATTTATGGGTAAAATTACCTTACAGATTTCCCCGATCATATTTCCTAGACTATTCATTAAGGATATCACCTAAGGTTTTTGCAATAAATTCAATATTTTTTGAAGTGACTCTAGGATGAATTGGTAGGGATAAAACATGTGACGAAGCCCAATCGGTGACCGGGAGTGATATTTTTTGTTTGTAAAATGGAGTTTTATGAACTGGAGTCGTGTAGTATGACGCGGCTCCAATTCCTTTAGAGTTTAGTTTGTTTAAAATTTTATTTCTCTTTGATGTAGAAATTGTATAAAGATACCAATTTACTGATTCATTTTTTCTTTCTATTGGAATTTTAATTTTCAAATCCGAAATTAATTGAGATAATAAATTAGCATTTTTTTTGCGAATTTTTAAAAATTTAGGAAGTTTTTTCATCTGCATTGTTGCTATTGCCGCACTAATTTCTGGCAATCTTAGATTTAGTCCGAAAGTCCTTGTATCATATCCATGAAGCATTCCATGATTTCTGATCATCAATAATTTGTCATGTAATTTCTTGTTGTTTGTTACAATAAAACCACCTTCTCCTGCAGTCATAACTTTGGCTGGATACATACTGTAACATCCCAAATCAGAGAATGTTCCAGTATGTTTTCCCTTGAATGTAGAACCTAACGATTGAGCAGAATCTTCGATTATTCTTATGTTATATTTTTTTGAAATTTCTAAAATTTTATCAAGAAAAGCAACATTCCCATATAGATGAACGGGCATTATTGCTTTGGTCTTTTTAGAGATTTTATTTTTCATGTCTTTGGGATCCATTGTATAATTGTCTTTTAAGATATCAACAAAAACAGGTTTAGCTCCTGTAGACATTACAGCATTTGCGGTTGCAACAAATGTAAAAGAGGGTATTAGGACTTCATCTCCTTTTTTAATATCTAGTGCGTATAGGGCTGCTTGAAGGGCAGCTGTACCAGAATTAACTGCAATGGCATATTTTGATTTTACAAATGATGATGCTAACTTTTCAAATTCACGAACATTTTTTCCTCCCTCATTTGCAGCTGATGTTAACGTTCCTTCTTTTAGGATTGAAACAACGGCAGAAATCTCCTCTTTCCCTACAAATGGAACATTAATTGGTATTTTCAATAATATTTTACTGCCTAACTAGTCTATAAATTTCCTTGAATAGCTATGAATTTTTATATTTAAAAAATTGGCAAACGGCATAATGAAACCAAAACATCTTGAGAAATCAGATCCAGGTTACAAAGTTTTTTTGTACATATTTTACATTTGTGGATTTATCATGGTTTCTTCGCTTGTCTTTGGTGTGTATGTTACTATGGTTGAATGGATTGAAAAAGGAAGTTATGTAATGGGCGAAGCCATACACAACACGGTAATTCCATTTGAGAACTTTGCAAGAGTTTCGACTTGGATATTTTTTTCTACCATTATTGGTTGGTATTGTTGTTCAAGAATAGGTTGGAAGAATACTGCTGGAAATAAAATTGTTGGATTGAAAATGGCATTACTTCAGCTGATGTTGTTAGGATTTGCAATTATTACCTTGTATGAGGTGTTGTATAATTTTACAGTTTTAAATGCAAAAATTGCGGCTGGGGTGATGAATGGCATTGTTCCAGATATTGATAATCTCTCTGTTGCATATCCCGATCCCGATAGACCGTGGAATTTAGTTTTTGCTACGAAGATTTTTCTGGCAGCATTTATCATTAGTGCCCATGCATTTTATCTTAGTACAAAACCAAGAAAAAATTTAGATATTGAATCTTAATTTTTAACCTTTATTTCAAAAGGTTAAACTACTTTTTCTTATATCTAATAATTGTTAAAATGGGATTATTTGGATCAAGTAAAAAAGAATTAAAATGTAAGAAATGTGGGACAGTGTTATCCGATCCAGAGAGACTAAAAAAACATCAAGAAAAAGCCCATAATAAAAAGAAAGAAAAATGCCGAGCGTGCGGAGCAGAATTCGATTTTTCTGAAGAATTAAGAAAACATAAGAAAAACTGCAAATAATTTTTTTAAAACAATTTATCCTAATTTTTCTTGGGATTATTTTTTTAAAAAATTGTCAGAATCTTTATAGGTTTATCTTTTAGAAGCTGTTTTGGTTTGGATATTACTGAAAAAGTCAAATTAATTGAAAGACCTCCAACAGAAGAAGTTGTTACACATGAGGAATTAATTGAGTTATTCAAAACTAATTCTTCACCTAAACATTACATAGGCTTAGAAATTTCTGGGTTTTTACATTTAGGTAGTTTAATCAGCACAGGTTTTAAAATTAATGACTTTGTCAAGGCTGGCGTAAATTGTACCATATTTCTCGCAGATTGGCATACAATGATTAATGATAAACTTGGTGGAGATTGGGACACAATTACCAAAGTTTCAAAATATTATTCAGATGCATTCAAACTAGTTTGCCCGGAGGCTAATATTGTACTCGGTTCTGATCTTTATGATTCAAGAAAAGAATATTGGAAAGAATTTATGAAATTTACAAAACACATGTCATTGAAACGGACTATGAGAACTCTAACGATAATGGGAAGATCAGAAGATGAATCAAAAATTGATCTTGCAAAATTACTTTATCCCCCAATGCAAGCAGTTGATATCCATTCTCTTGATTTAGATATTGTACATTCAGGAATGGATCAGCGAAAAATACACATGTTAGTGAGAGAAATTTTTCCCAAAATGAATTGGAAGGTTCCTATAGCGGTTCATCATAAATTATTGCCAGGTCTTTCAAAACCTTCTGATTCAAATGAATCCCAAATGTTAGGGAAAATGAGTAAGTCTGATCCAAATTCAGGTATTTTTATTCATGATGCTGATGAGGATATTACCACAAAAATCAAAAAAGCTTGGTGTGAAGAGGGTAACATTCAGAACAATCCCCTGTTAGATTTTTCAAAAGATGTAATTCTTCATGAATTTAATGAAATGAAAGTAGAAAGACCAGAAAAATTTGGCGGAAATGTAGATTATACTGATTATAATCAACTTGAATCAGATTTTGCTGCAAAGAAATTACATCCAACAGATCTAAAACAAACTGTAGGAAATTATCTAATTAAAGTGGTCGCGCCAATTCGTGATAAATTGAATCTAAGTGACGAATTATTTAAGGTAATAAAGAAAAACTTCTAAATTTTTAGATCTGGATTTGTTTGTTCCTCTAAATTATATTTCGATTTGTAACCTCTAGGATTTATCATTAAATCTTTGTAATTGTATGTTGAAGAATTTCCCACAATTACGGTACTAATCATTCCTAATTGGTCTGAATAATTGGGTAGATCTTGCAAATTAGTCATAACAATTGTTTGAGAATTTCTAAATGCTCCTTTGATAATTGCGACTGGAGTCGTCGGTTTTCTGTACTTGAGAAGAATTTTCCTTGTATCTTGTAGTTGATGTATTCGTTTCTTACTTGAAGGATTATAAATTACAATTACAAAATCACCTTGCGCTGCAGCTTCAACTCTTTTTTGAATTATTTCCCATGGTACCAACAAGTCACTCATACTTACAACTGCAAAATCTGTCATTAAAGGTGAGCCAATAATTGATGCACAGGAGTTCAATGCAGAAACTCCTGGTACTATTTCAACTTGCAAACCATCTTTAGGATTCCATCCAGATTCTGCAAGAGTTTCATAGATTAATCCGGCCATTCCATAAATTCCTGGATCACCGCTTGAAACAAGTGAAACTATCTTTCCAGATTTTGCCAAATCAATACATTGATGAGCACGTTCAACCTCTTGTGTCATAGCATATCGATGTACTTCTTTGCCTTCAATAAGATCTCCTACAAGGTTAACATAAGTTTCGTATCCAACTATTGTATTGCTATCAGCAATTGCTTCTTTGGCTCTAAATGTCATATGATCATGATGGCCAGGTCCAACACCTACAATGTAGAGTTTACCAATCAATTTCACAATAAATTTTATTTCAAGTAATTTATCCCTTTAGTGAAATGAATTTTTATTGGAAAGGATCAATAAAGGGACAATTTACCAAATGATCACTATTCATTGGCCGAGCAATGCTTACCGTTAATAGATCTTCTTCGCTAGATGAATCAATATCATATCTTGTCTCAAGGATTTTTGCATTTTGTGGGTTATTCCATTCTACATTATAGATTCTCCAAATTGGGCTATAGCTTTCATCCCCCAGTGCTGCAGAAGCAATTCCAGGTTGGAACCCCATAGGACCTGAACCTTTGATTCCATTTTGGAATTGAAACAAGTCTACTGCAGCAGAATTTGCGATTAATTCTGCATTGAGAGGAGAGTATGTAACTCCCATCATTTCCGCTGGTCCACGGGGAGTAGCATCAGTTACAATATAATAGATAGTTCTTCCATCGGGCCCCCAACCTCTATGAGCAATGAAAGTTACAGTCATTTCTTCTTCATTGATTTCCGTAATTTGACCCCCAATGTACTGCATATCATCGGTAATTTCTCGATCATCTCTAACAGTCATTTGACCTTCAGACCAAATTATTTGTGGAGTGTTAATTACAATATCAGTTTCTTTGAATTCAATTCTACCTCCTTCTTCTGCTTCTAAAATTTCCTCCGCGGATTCAAGGATTGTTTTATTTTGTCCTTTTTTCCAGGTAACCTCCACAATCGAACTTAGCGGACTATATTCTAATTCTTGAGCTGGTGTGCTTGAAAATACATTTGATTGATATCCATAAATTCCATCGCCAGTAATTCCATTGGTAAAAACAAAAATTTTCTGAAGAGCTGATTCTGGTGTGTTGGCTAGAGGGAGTGCAAGTTCTACCTTCCAATCTTGTTTTTCAGTTATTAGTTCTGCTAAATCCTTGTCACTTGAATCTGTAATAATATAAAAAGTAGAATTTGAATTAAAAATTCCTTTGTGCATAGGTATTATTACTGGAATATTTGTTTTTGATAATTCCAAAGATGATTCTTCTTTCTCGACTTCTATTTGTTGTGTTATAATTTCTGTTGGTTGTCCTCTTATCCAACCATCAACACTAACAGTTGCTGTAAATTCTCGAGAATTTGTCGTGTGTAGAGCTAAAGCAGCTCCTGTAAATTCAAAGGAATCTGAATTTGTACCTTTATCGATTAATGATAACCCATAGATTTTCTTTCCGTCAATCGTCCAGGTTGGTTGCCCTTTGGCATCATTTTCATTTATCTCGTGCAATACTACAATCTGAACAGGTTCACTTGCTGTAAAGGTCAATGAACCATCATAAATTGTACCCTCACTTGGAGATAGAATTAGGGATAATTGATGACTATCATGTCCTTGGCCAGGATCTTGTAAGGAAGTCAGAGTTTGAGTAAAATGGATTTTTTTCCTAGAATTTGCATCAGCAAATTGATCAGAGGTTAATGAAATAGATAAAATACCTGTTACAAAAATTCCTGCAATAAAAATAATAATGTATTTGTTCAATGAAATCCTCTAATTTTGTTCCTTAAATTATTTTATTTTAAGTTAATTTTAGAAAGTTCAAATTCATTATGTAATGCCTGAACTGCAGTGTTGGCGTCAGAATTTTTTACGACAAATGCGAGATTGAGCTCTGAGGAGCCTTGGGTAATCATTGACACATTTACCTTATTTTTTGCCAAAGATCCAAACACCTTAGATGCAACACCAACTGTTCCACGCATGCCAGATCCAATTAGGGCAATTATCGCCATATCAGTTGTTATCTCAAGTTTTTTAATTATTTTTCCAAGAAGTTCCGTCTCCAAGATATTTACTGCTTTATCAAGATCTGCATTTTTTACAACAATAGTAATGCTTGATTCGGATGGATTTTGAGAAATCATCATGACATTAATGCTCGCGTCAGCTAAAGTAGAAAAAATCTTGCCGGCAGTTCCAGGTGTTCCAACCATACTTCCTCCACGAATATCAATTAATCCATTATGGGAAACGTTACTGACACATTTTACACTATTTTTTGCAGTTAATGATGGAGAAGAGGTAACTAAAGTACCCTCATTTTTTACATTAAACGAGCTTCTTATTTTCATTGGTATTTTTTTTGTTAGTAAGGGTTCAAAAGTTCTAGGATGAATTTGTTTTGCTCCAAACATCGCCATTTCTATTGCTTCTACATACGAAACTTCGTTGAGTAATCTGGCGTTTTTAACAATTTTTGGATCAGCTGTCATTAGACCATCAACATCGCTCATTAACCAAATTTCATCAGCTTTAACACACGAACCAATTATTGTAGCTGAATAATCTGAACCTCCTCTACCAAATGTGGTTACATGTCCATGTTGATCGGCTCCTACAAATCCCCCAATTACAGGAATTGTTTTCTTTAAAAATAAAGATTCTAAAGCTTTTGACACCCTAAGTCTGGTTGTATCCATTAGAGGTTTAGATTCACCAAAATTGGAATCGGTAACGATTCCTACTTCTTTACCAGTAAGTGATATCGATTTTTTTCCTATATCGTTAATTGCAGTTGAGATTAATTTTATTGAAAGCCGTTCTCCAAATGAAAATAGATAATCCATTGATCTTGGAGTTACTTCTCCTAAAAGGACCATTCCATCAATTAAAGCGATTAATTCAGAAACATATCCATCAAATGTTTGTAATAATTTTTTTCGAACCTGAGACTTTTTGATTGTTTGTGATGCAAGTTGTTGATGTCTATTTGCAATTTTTTTTGCCAATTGTTCTGCTTTTTTCTTGTTTTCTTTCTTTATGGATTGAGCTATTTCAATTAAATCATCTGTAGTATCACTAATTGCAGAGCAGACTATTACAAGCTGGTTTTGTTTGGATAATGATTGGATATGTTTAGCAACATTCTGTATGTCTTTTGCCGATGAAATGGATGTTCCACCATATTTCAGTACAAGTTTCAATTCAAAATAACTGAACTGTTTTATCTTTAAATGCTTTAACTTTCTACGCGTGGAGCCAAATAGAAGTGAATTCTACCAATGTTTGCAACCTTAAATTCAATTCTTAGGGGTTTTGCAGTAGAAAATTCACAAGTGATCAAGCCTGCTGTTGTACCCACTGCCTTAACTACTGGATTTAGATATTCTAGGCTATACGTGCCAATACTATCTTCTGTTGATGATATTTCATCAATATCATCTGGTTCTTTTTCAAGATCAATTATAACCTCACCTGAATCCCCTTTGCCAGAAAAATCTGCCTTTGAGTTAGATGTGTGAATTGTTAGATAATCAGAAACTACTTGGACATCACCTAAAATTTTATCGAATTTGGAAGAAGATAATGTTATTTTAGAATTGTATGGAATTTTTGGTAATGGTGTATCAGTGGCAGAACTTTCGATTAAACGTATTTTGTATTTCTTGTTTTTTCCGACGGTAACAAGTAACATGTTTTGTTCAGAAATGCTAATCTCAATGCTGTCTTTTTTATCTGCTCTTTTGATAAGTTTAGAAAATTCATCAATTCTAACACCGAATTTAATATCGCTATCGCATTCATATTTTTCAAAAGCAGAATTGGGCCATGATATATCGATTAGAGCTACATGCGAAGGATCCATTCCTCTAAATGTTATTCCCTCTGCAGTTGCAACAAATGTAGCTTCTTCTACTAGTGTGGATATTGCTGAGATGATCGCTTTTAGATCATCAGAGCCACTTGTTCTTGCTCCAAAAGTCAAACTAATTTTCAGTTGCCTAAGGTCAAGTTAAACGTTATGCGTAATTACGCCAAGTGTTTCTACACTTTACACATCTATAAAATTGTGTAGTGGGTTCATCAGCACTTCGAGTTTGTAACATCCACCAAACCGCTTCATCATGACCACAACTTTCACACTCAATTTTAATAGTTGGCAATGATTCCTCACCTTCGTTTTCTTCAAAAACATTGAATGGTTCATTTGATTTTTCTTGCACTACTTTTTTTTGTGGTGTAGAAACTTCTCCTTCAACATAACCACATTTTGAACATTTGAGGTCTCTACCATCTTTTTTTAATTTGACCTCACATTTGGGGCAAAATTTCATTTAATTTCCCTTAATTTTAGAATTAAATAGTTTTTTAAGATCTTCTGCGGTTTTAATCGCCGTTTGTGTAGAGCTTTTTATTTCTGAGATGGGTTTATTCTTTGAGTTAACTTTCATCCAGCATTCATTGGTTAAGGGGTGTTTTACAATAACTCCGGCAAAATCAATATTAGACGTCTTTAATAGTTCATGTTGAATTATATACAAAATTCCTACATCAGTATTTTTGATAGATAGATTGATTTCTTTTGGTGCGGAGCTAACTATCTGTGCGTGCATGTATTCAGAAAACGCACTTATTGTGGATATAAATCATTATGGTTGATAAGAATGGGAAATAGTAAGATTTCAGAGATTTTATTAGTTGATGGTAAAGACCAGTATTCTTCTAATGATACAATCGAGATTAACGTCCAATTTTCAATCGAAGGGGATATTCGGAACTCCTTCAATGAAGCAAACTGGACAAAGGCATACAACAACAACGACGTGTCATTCAAGCTAAAATATGGTGTAAAGTTGACTGCGGGAGGTTTTAGGAAAAAAGAAGTTGGAAAAACTATAGATACCTATAGAAAAGCAGCAATTTTTTGGACAAGAAATCCAAAATTAGTTAATCCAATGAAGGATAGAAGAATATGGGTCCAAGTAGCCAAAAATTTTGAACCATTTATTCGGCTTTCAGAAGAAGAAGTAAGACAGGAATTGTTTGATTTTAATGAAAAATTTATCATCAAAGCCTCTGATCTAGGACCAGGAAAACACAAGATTGAAGCTGAAGTTTTTGCTTCTTGGCAAAAACATGATTATACAGAATCAGATAGCATTAAAAATAATTCAAAAGAAATTGAAATAACTATAGGTTAATTTTTAAAAAAATTCTTGAATTTTTTCTTCTAGTTTACGATTTGTCTTTTTTGTTAAAAAAGAATTCGCCTTTATCCTCCAAGCTTTCAACATAGGAATCCATATCTAGTTTAAACTCCTCCTCATCAGCATACGCTCGTTCCGCATGTTCACTAATATCTAATCCTGCATCTTCTACTTCGGGGGATACTCTTACTCCTATTAAGAAGTCTAAGATTTTCATGATTATGAAAGTCCCACCAAAGCCCAAAGCAGCTGCAACTCCAACACCGATTGCTTGAATTCCTAATTGTTCGGGATTTCCAAAGAGCAATCCGTCAGGTCCTCCTGGATTAACTGCCTGACTTGCAAAAATTCCAATTGATAGTGCTCCAATAATACCGGCGGTTCCGTGAATTGAGCTTACATCTAATGCATCGTCTATCTTCAATTTCTCCTTAAAGATAATAATTGTCGAGTATGATGCAAGTCCAATTGCAATTCCAATAATAAAGGAGTGTTCTACACTGACAAATCCTGATGCAGGGGTAATTCCTGCTAAACCTGCAATGGCTCCATTAATGGCTGCAACAACTGAAGGTTTTCCTGTTCTCATCCAAGACAATCCTACCCAAATTAATGCAGAAACAGAAGATGCCATATGAGTTACAATAACTGTATTTCCAGCAAGAGAACCTGAAGCTAATGCACTCCCTGCATTAAATCCGAACCACCCTAACCAGAGAAGGGAGGAACCCACTACAGCTAATGGTATACTATGGGGAATTTCAATTGCAGGACCAAAGAATCTTCTACGACCAAGTACAATTGCGGCAGCTAGCGCACCCATTCCAACACTGGTATGGATTACTATACCACCTGCAAAATCGACTACTCCAATTGCGGCTAACCATCCTCCTCCCCATACCCAATGCACTAACGGATAGTAGATTAGTATGGACCATGTTGCGATGAATATGATAAAGGAACTGAATTTCATTCGTTCTGCTATAGTACCTGTAAGAAGCAAAGGCGTAATTGCTGCAAACATTAACTGGAACTTGACAAACAAAACACCTGGGATAGTAGGTGCATAATCAAGGGCTTCATCCCACGGGACACCCTTTAGGAATACCCAATCCAGGTTACCTATTAAACCAAGATCTGTATCGTCAGGACCAAACGATAAACTAAAGCCAAATATGAACCACATCACACTAAGTAATGCTAAACCAAAGAAAATTTGCATAAAAACAGAAACCGTATTTTTCTTTCTTAACAGACCTGATTCGAAAAGACCAAGTGCAGGGATCATTAAAAGTACTAGACTTCCTGCTACAAGCATCCATGCGGTATCACCTGTATCTATTGGCAACGGTTTTCAAAAGTCTGTGAAACTAAATAATAATAACGAAATTTGATAACTGTTGGATTATCACTTGATTATCAAAATCTGAAACTATTATTTGTGAAAAACCTTGTAAATTTATCAAATGTTAAAAATTGAAGCCTTTCTTGGAAATAATGATGTAATGGCCATTAGCGAGGCATTAAAAAAAGTTGAGATTGGTGGCTTAACCGTAAGCAAAGTAAGAGGTCGTGGAAAGAGACCTCCCCCCGAAATTCATGCTTCAAAAGGGAGTGCGATATTTCAACCACAGTTCAGTCAAAAATATGTCATAGAGTTAGTTATTTCAGAAAGTAAGGAAGAGCAGGTGGTTAATATCATAAAAAATAAAGCAAGCATAGGCAAAATCTTTGTCTCACCAGTTCTTCGATCAATAGATATAGGGACTGGGAATGAGGGAGAAGAAGTAATCTAAAATTCTTTAAAATTATTTCCATATACAACTGTAGGATGTTTTAGTTGTTTTTCAAATGAGGGAAGATATCCCATAATACAATGATTTACAAAATCACTAAATGATTTTATTCTATGATCTGAAACTAGGGTTTCATAGTTTTCATCATAAACATTTTGAAGGCGAAGTAAGGTGTATTTCTGAAGTGGAACCAATCTACTTCGTTTGATTTTTGGTTTTTGTACAATTTTAATTTCGTCAAGCTCCAAGTCCTGAGTACTTTCAAGAGTATTGATTTCTACCACTTCCTCCATTTCAGATACAAAGATTTTTCCGACCTTGTTGGATTTGAAACCTGATTTTTTTGAAATAAGATCGATTACTTTTCTAGCATCTTTTTCTGTTACAACCAACTCAATTTTTGAAAGAGGGATTGCTTTTAGACTAAGTTTTCCGTTTGTTTCAGATTCTCTTTGCTTATCAAAAATTGGATTGTCCTCTAAATTTCGTTTATCGATAATCGTATATCCCATGGTGTTTAATTTTTCAGCAATTAGAGTATAACTCGATCTTTTTATTATCGCCTCGATTTTCTTCATATCGGTGATCAAAAATTTGGTTTTGGTTATTTATTATACTATCTAATTATCAGTTGTGATAGTGTAATATTCTCTTCCTATACTAGGAATTTATTCAATTTTTAAGAAAATAATGATGTTTGAATTTCAAAAATTATTATTTTTTTGACTTTTTCTTACCTTTTCTTGAATCTTCAGCTCTTGATTCTTTACGTTCTTTACGAATAGTAACCACTGCTTTAATCATCACTGCTACTGCTATTCCAAGATGGATCATAATAATTTCTTGAGGAATCGTGTACAGAATTTCTGTTGTTGATTCTTCCGGATTTTCAGGGGTTGCAATAGACTGCATAATGATGTATGGAATAAACCAGACGCATAATCCTAAAATTAACCAATAAAGTCCTTTCAACACTTTTTGACTTTTTTACTACTTTATAATTTAAGAATCAAGTTTAGAAAGTACAAAATCAATAATTTTTATATAATTTGCTTTTGGTTCTGTGCTAATCAAAAATAGTTCATGAGAATTCAAGGGAAGGGTAATCATCGTAACTTTTTCAAATTCTGTAATAGAAGATTTTTCATGACCAAGCTTGTAGGCTAAATTAGTATAAAGTTCTCGTTTTTGGAATGCATAGTGAATCGACATACTTACATCTTCATCACCTAGTAATTTTTCAATATTTTCTTTTTGTCCTCCTGCAATCATTATACCTTTGATATTTGCAACACCTGCAAATCTTACCTGCGGATCAAGCTCTAAAACTTTTTGACATAATTCATTGTGATCCATTACTAGATTCTTTAAAAAAATTCCCCTATTATGTGTATAAATTGAGAACCACACATAAATTATAAAAAAATAATCGGTACGGAAAATTAACCTCAATTAGGGATATATGGAACTTTTATTATGATTCTATATGGCAAAATATGATGGTCTTCTGGGACAAATAGTTCTTGAAGTTGAAGAACCAGATAAGGAAGGAGGGATTACGTTTATCTTTAAAGACAACAGGTTTTTATTCATTAAGGCTGTCGATGGAAAGATTGAAACGGTATCAATTCCAGAATAGGTGAGAAATATGGAAAAGTTTGATCAAATCAAAATGCAAGAACTGGTGAAAGTTGAAGATTCTGACGATGAGTTGATATTAGTATTTCAAGAAAATAAAAAATTGCGTATAAAAATTGTTGATGGAAGCCTAGTTTCAGAATTTATTTAATTTTCTATATGTTTTTGATAAAAAGTAATTGCTAATTCTTGGGTTTCAGATTGAATAGATCCAGGTCTTTCTTCTCGTATTTTCTTAATCGCATCTTTTGACGAATATTTCTGATATTTTACTAGGTAACATGCTAAAATGGTCCCTGCTCGTCCCATACCCGCTGCACAATGAACCATCACCGCTTGATTACCTGTAATTTTTTCGTGAATAAAGTCAACTGCTGTATCAATTTTTTCCATATCAGGAGCAGTTAGATCAGGTGTAGGAACGTGCAAATATCCAATTTCACTTACCCAATTATCTGGCAAGGCATCTTCAGTCATGGTAACAATTGATTTTACACCTTGCTTTAGGATCCAATCTAACTCATCAAAACTGGTGGGCATTCCAGATCCTGCTAGTTTTTCTTCAATTAACCAAGAGAAATTAGTTGGTCTTTTGGTAATTTTACCGTGAACTTTTCTCCATGCATTTCCTGGTTTGCTCATGTGTATTGATTGAATATTGTATATTTTTAGCATTGCGAAAAATGCATTCACCTTATATTTGAAAAACGTATAGTGTATGGTAATATGGGAAAAGAAGCAATTCTTTATGAAAAACTACCTAATAACAAGGTGCGGTGTACTGCCTGTGCAAGATATTGTGAAATGGCAGAAGGACAAATTGGACTTTGTGGAATTAGAGGAAATCAACAGGGAAAATTAAACTTGTTTGTATATGGTAAAGTAATCGCAGGACATGTTGATCCCATTGAAAAAAAACCTGTAACGCATTATCATCCAGGTTCAAAAGTTTATTCTATTGCTACAACTGGATGTAACTGGCTTTGCAAATATTGTCAAAATTATGATATTAGTCAAAGGCGAAAAATTGAAGGTACCGACATGACTCCACAAGAAGTCGTACAAACTGCTGTGGATAATGGTGCGGATGGAATTGCCTATACCTACAATGAACCTTCAATTTTCATAGAATTTGCTAGGGATTGTGGGGTAATAGCACATCAAAAAAATCTTTACAACATTTTTGTTTCAAATGGATATGATACTCCAGAATCAGTGAAAATGATGGGGGAATTTTTGGATTCTATTACAGTTGATTTTAAAGGTAATGCAGAACCAGATTTTACAAGAAAATACATTGGAGTTCCAGATCCTCAACCGGTCTTCGATACCCTTTTAGAAATTCGAGACAAAACCAAGATTCATGTAGAAATAACTGACTTGGTCGTTCCAAAAGTTGGTGATAGTTTGGATTATGCAGAAAAATTATGTAGATTTGTTTATGATGAATTTGGACCAGAAATGCCTATTCACTTTTTGCGTTTTCATCCTGATTATAAAATGATGGAGTTTGATTCTACTCCAGTGAAAACCTTGGAAAAACATCATGCGATAGCCAAGAAGATTGGACTAAAGTATGCCTATATTGGAAATGTTCCTGGTCACCCTCTAGAACACACATACTGTCCTGAATGCAAAAACATTGTAATTAAGAGATTTAGTTTTGATATAGAGTCATGGAAACTTGATGAAAAGAATCAATGCCAATTTTGTGGAAATCAAATTCCAATTGTGGGTAAATTATCGAAAAATTATAAAAAAAATCGATTTCACTTTTTGCAGTAGGCAATGGCTCTAACAGGGGATCCAGTAGAATCTTTTAGTTTCAAAGGTAAAATAATAAAATCAAACTTTAAAGAAGGAATTTTTTCTAGATTAGAAAGATTTTCAACTATTAAGATATTATTTTTTGCAAAAATTTTATGGACTATAAAATTTTTGTTAGTTCCCACATCAATGCTTGGAGAATCAATTCCAATTAAATTGATTTTTTTTGAAACAAGGTAATTAGCAGCTGATTTTGATAAACCTGGATTATTTGTAAAGTAGAATTTTTTATTCAAATTTTTTTGCCAGTGAGTAAAGAAAATGATTGAAGAAAAAGTTTTAATTTTGCCATTTTTTTGTTCAAATTCAAGTAAATCTTTTTTTGTAATCTCCTGATCTTTTGTTTTTTTTATTTTAATTAATAGTGCTTCACCAGTAAGCCGTGATAAAGGAATTTGATGTATTTTTTCTCCTTTTTTGGTAAAGTGGTAAGGTGCATCAAGATGGGTTCCAGTATGAGTGCTTAAAAATAATAATTCTAGATTGTAACCATCATCTTCTATTGTAGACCAAGGAATGAATTGAGGAGAGGGTGAACCAGGAAAGTTTGGAATGGATTTAGAAATTGTTAAAGTAAGATCTAGATGATCCACATCTGGGGATATTGAAGATAGTTAATCAGTCTTTTATGTTCACTAAAGGTTAAATACTGTTCATGAAAATCTGCAACATGCCTACTGCATACGTTTTATTGAATTCTGATCTAGGTTCAGATAGCTCAATTATCGAGGAAATAAAACCAATTCTCAAAGATGAAGATATTCAGTTTGAAATTCAAGGTGTATATGGAGTATATGACATAGTATTGAAATTATCTTCTGATAATGCTGAAAATCTACGCTCAATAATTACAAATAAAATTAGGAAAATAGGTAAGGTACAATCAACTCTAACCATGATGGTTATAGAGGAACAAGAGAATCTATAATTTCTTGATTGCATCAATAACTTGAAGAATCTCGGATTCAGTATTAAAAAAATGTGGAGAAGCTCGAATAATTTTCTTATCGTAAATCTCTCGGACCGCTAAAATAATGCCTTGTTTTTCTAATTTTTTAACTACAGTTTGTGGCTCGTGACCATCTATGGTAAATGAAATAATGCTGGTACGTTCCTGTGCATTTTTTGGACCGTAAAAAATTATTTTTTTATTTTTAGTCAATTCTTCTCGAAGCATATTTGAGAGATGCATATTTTTTTTATGGATATTTTTCATTCCGTACTTGTAAAGATAATTTGCTGAGGATTCTAATCCAACCATTCCAACATAATTCCGGAATCCTGTTTGAAATTTTTCCGGTAACTCTTTGAAAACTAAGTTTGATTTCTCGTTTAATATTGCAGATTCTCCTCCAATAGAGTTAGGTTCAAGTAATTCACTAGAACTTCGATCACAATAAAATAATCCTGTGCCCATAGGGCCACAGAGCCATTTAGATCCGTTAAAAGCCATAAAATTACATTTTAGATTTTTTACATCAATATCACCTATACACCCCACAGTTTGTGCACTATCAAGGAAAAATGGGGTCTCATTTTCGAGAATTTCTCCAATTTTTTCTATTGGTAAAATGGAACCAGTGTTGTACAACGCATGACTAAGCGAAACTAATTTGGTGTTAGAATCAAGAAATTTATTAAATTCGTCAAAATTAAAAAATCCATTTTCATCTATTGAAAGATTTTTAATTTCTAGTTTATTTTTTAGTCGGATCCAAGGATAAAAATTTGCATGATGTTCATGAGACATTCCACGAATTATAATATTCGAGTTTGAATTAAAAGAAAGACCGTTAGATACAATATTTACACCATCTGTGGTACTTTGAGTTAAAATTATTTCATCAGGCTGACAATTTACAATCTTTGCTATGATTTTTCTTGTTTTCTCTAATATTTCTGTTACAAATGGTTCAGAATCAATGGAGTCAGGCCCCTTTGAATTATATGAAATTAAAAAATCTTTCATGGCTTCAATGCTTTGGGTAGGCATTAAAGAAACAGATGCATTATTTAGATAGATTTTATTTGTTTGAAAATCCTCAGATATGTCTTTGGAATCTAAATTCATTATTATATCTGTAGGTTGCTAAATTGTTGTTGGATAAAAATCCTAAGCAGTTTTTAGATGATGATTTTACGCAGATTAAAAATGAATTTTTAGATAAAAACCCTAACATTATTTTATGTTCTAAACCTTTTCTAAAATCTAAATTTTTGGATAGATTAGTAAATTCAAATAATTTTCCAGTGATTTTTTTAGATTTTGATTTGATGTATAGTGGTTATTTTGTTTCTGGAATGATTAAAAAAAATGATAATTTAAGAATTTTTCAAATTAGTAGAACTCATTGGGAAAAAGATCTAAAAGAGGTAGCTAAACAAATTTCAAGGGAAAAGATACTTGTCATTTTAGATTCTTTAAATGGAGTTTATAATATGTTTGATGAGTTAGAATCTGCGAGAGTTATCAATACCACCATAATGTTGTTATCCTCTGTTGCAAAATACACTAATTCTTTAATTGTGGTCATGGGTATTGGGACGAAAAATGATAATGGGGAATGGATTCTTTCTCCAAGTGGACGGCATTTGATGGATTCAAAAAAATCTGGAATTTATTATCTTAGTTTGACTGAAACAGGAATAATCCTAAAATCAATAAAAAATAGTCATGAAAATCAGAGATTATTTGAAATAAAAAAGTAAATTTGAAAAAGCGATCAGATTTTCAAACGCCGTTATAAAACTTCAAACGGTGTTATAATCCAGATTTTCTTGGTAAATTATATAAAGATCAAAAGACGAAAAAATTTCGTTATGCCAGTAGGAATTATTCCAGACATCAGCGAACAAATGTGTATCGGATGTGCACTATGTGTAGAAATCTGTACAACTCTTGGTCCAGATGTCCTTAGAGTAAAACCAGTTGAAGGCTGGAAGAGAGGAAAGGCATTTGTCTTTTATCCAGAGAGATGTATTTCTGATGGTGCATGCATTGGTGTATGCCCAACAAAAGCAATCTTTTGGATGAGACCAATGGACTTTACAGTTGGACAACCAGTTCCACTCCACAAAGATTCAGTCTTCGTAAAAGGTTGGACCGAACTAGTAGACTAGTCGAATTCAATCATTTTCAATTTATTTTTATATTTTTAAAATCAAACTGCACTTGATTTTCCTTCAGGGATTTTGGGTGTTCTCTTCATCCAAATTACCAATCCAATAAACATAACTGCAGGAATTAAAATAATTGCAATAGTCATTTCATAATAGAGTTCTAGTCTTTGTGCAGGTTGTACATGATAGGCTTCATGTGTAGTCTTTTCTGGATTATCATAAACTACACCAGTAAAATCAACTGACCTCTGAACTTTATTCTCAACTTCTCCTTTTACGGTTACACTTTCTTCAGCTAAAATAGATAAAGCTTCAATTCCATGTATTCGGATAATTATTGAACCAGACTCATCAAAAACAAAATTCCGATAATCACCACCAATTTGATTTAATCCTTCATCACGGAAAATTTCTTTCCCATTTTGAAAAATTATAAAGTCATATTTCATTTTTGCCAAATTGGAATTGGTAGAGGGATCATAAAATTGATAAACGAATTGAATTTTTTCGTGAGTTTTAATGATTGGTGGATCCCAGGAAAGATTAACTTCTATCTGCCTGTCGGGAGTATATTGTAAGAGAGGAAACTCTAATTCTTGTCCTGTGGCATCGTGAGGATAATCTGGAATTTCTTTTTCAACAAGAACTATTCCCTCCATCCATGGATGAATAGTACAAAAATAGGAAAAGGTGCCAGACTCTTCAAATTTATTAGTCCATGATTCACCTGGCATGAATCGTTCACTATCAAAATTTCCATCAGGAGTTCCAAAATTATCGCTCATCCAACCAAATCTTCCAGATCCCTCACCGCTGGTAACTGTGTGACCTTCCCTGTCATCATTATACCAAGTAATTGAGTCACCTACTGTAATAGAGATAACAGGTGGCTCATACCAAACCTCTGCAGGTGTGTTTAGTTCCGGATTAAACGCACCATATGGGATATCTATTATGTAATCATCAGCAAATGCCGGTGAAATCAAGGGGATTAACCCAACTACAAGGATAGATAATAGCCTATACAAGATAAGATAATTTTCACTTCAAAATTATTTAAGCATGGGAAGATTTTCTTTACTGATATTCACAAATGATAATGAAAATTATTTAGATATTTTTAAATTGCAACTTTTCTCAAAAACCCTATGAAACGAATTGAAGCAGTTGTGCAAAGTGAGATTTCAAGAAATGTGGTGACTGCAATTAGAAATAAGGGGGTAGGTGGTGTTACCTTGATCGAGTCTCTAGGACAAGGGGCAGGAGATAGACCTGAAATTGGAGGAAAACAAATTGAATTTAATTCAACTGATGTAATTATTACAGTTGTAAATGATTCACAATTAGATTCTGTCGTAGAAGCTATTATGGAAACTGCTCATACTGGTGAAAAGGGAGATGGAAAAATCTTTGTCACAAATGTAGAAGAATCCTATGATATTTCTACAAAACAAAAATCATCAGATTTAATTTAAAATTAGTTCTCATTTATATAATTTCAATTTTTCATTTAGACTATTTTTTTTGTTTTCTAGAAACGATATATCCGACAAAACCGTGTTCGGGTGAAACGATATCACTACCTACTTTTTTAAACTCAAAACCATCAAGATTTTTTGCATTTTCATAGAAGTCTTCTCCTATAATTAATCCATTTGCAGGGGCAGTTCTGTTTATTTTTGCACATCTATTAACAGTGGATCCAAAAATATCATTAACCGATGATGTGGAGGTTCTAGCTATTCTTACCATTCCAAAAGTAGCACTAACTCTATAATCAACACTAGGAAGGTTTTCATTTTGTAATTTTGTTTCTAAATCTTTATGGGATTCACCTAAAGTCAAACAACAATTTAGGCATTTGGTCATAGTAATTTCTTTTTCTGCTTGCAGGATAGGAAAATAAAATAATAAAGCATCGCCAATATTTTTTATTACTATTCCCCCAAAATTTCGAACTATTATTGCTAAGGAGTTTAGGAAAATTCTATAGAATTCGCTTGTTTGTGAATCTGATAGTTGAGCAGTAATTTTTGTGGAATTAATAATGTCTATCATACAAACACAGTATTTTTCACTGTAATCAGAAAACTGTAAAAGAATGTCTTCTTGTTGTTTAATTACGTCCTCCTTTTCTTTAATTTCCAGTAATGATTCTTGGAGTTTTTGAGCCATAGAATCAAAGGCCTGTGAGAGTTCGCCTATTTCATCTGTCGTTGTAATCTTGGTTCTTACTTCAAAATTGCCCTTTGCAATAGTATTTGCAGCATTTTTCAATTTAATTAATGGCTTCGAGAGTGTTCTTGAAATAATAAATGCTATAATTGCCATTCCGGTAGTAATTACTAGACCCGTTTGGAATATCCTTTCTTGCAGAATTAGAATTGGTTGAATGGTTTCAGCTTCATCAATTTCTGCAAGCAATACAAATCCCAAATCATTTGCACAGTAAGATGAACCGTAAATTAAAATTCCTCGATAGTCGGGATACAATCCTTCATAGTCTATTCCTTCATTAAAACATTTTTGAACCCCAAGGGTATCCACTTTTTGTTTAAAAATTGTATTTTCAATAAATCGAGATTCAGATAACATCAAAAAATTATTATTAACAATATAGATTTCTCCGGATTCTCCAAGACCACTTCTATTTAGTAAAATACTATCTATCGCAGCAGTTCTCATTCTAGATATTAAAACTCCAATGGCCTCATCTCCTATTTTACTATCTTCTGCAAAAATTGGGGATACTACAATCATCTTTTTACTATCTTGAAATGGCTCAAAGTCTACAAATGAAGATTGTAAACCTTTCTGGAATAAAGGATCGGTTAGAAATTTATCGTTCTCGGTTCTTCCGAGAGAAAAGAAAAGATCTCCATTCTTTCCAATAATTTTTACATCTTCAAAACCAATAGAAAATCCAATAAGTGTTTGAAATGCTTGAATTTGTGTTAAGAAGTCTCTACGTTTTCCTTCTTTTGTGTCATGAAGTTCCTCTTCTGGAGTTTTGTTTAACTCTGTGACTAGAATTTGAATCATAGGATCAGTTGCCAAAATCTGATTTTGTTCAATTCGTGATTCAAACATTATCCTTATTGTGTCTCCTCGAATGCTGGATTCTCCAAATAGTTGTTCGCCAGTTCTTTCTTTTAGAATCTGCTCTGCATAATTAAAACTCAGAAATGCAGTGATTGATAAGGCAATAATTGAAACGCTCATTACTAAAAGAATTAATTTTTTATCTAATGCAAAAGATATTGCCAACCCAATTTTCTTTTGATCTTATATGAATATCAATTCTTTGTTTAGGTGATTAAATATCTTAATTCTAAAATGGGGATTTAGGCAGGAAAATTGTCAAATGTATGATTAGAATCCCATTCTCCATCGGGATTTGCTAGGTTTTTTTTCCAGATTTTCCAGCATTTGGTAGGTAATGGTAAACCCTTTTCCTATCATTGTGTCATCTTTATTGAAATTAATTTGATTGGGTACAAATTCCTCAGCTAAATCTTTTATCTTTTTGGTTTTAATGTCAAATAATCGAATTTCTTTGCCACCTTCTAACCGGATTTTTGCATCATTGCTGATTCCCTGGACTGAAAAATTTTCAAAAAATCTGATTATCCCATCTTTTTTTAAATTAATTATTACATCATATGTTATTTTATTTCCATAAAGTAGAATCTCCCTACCGCTTATTGTGACATCATCTTCAAGATTCAGCGCAATAATGGTATCTGCTTCAAGGGAAACTGTATTGACTGCATTCTCTAGAATAATTTTTCCCTTTGGTGCTAAAATTTGTGTTCTATGTTCTTGGGTAAGGTATATTCCAACTCTACCCTCTGGATCTTGTACCTTGTACTTTCTACCAAAAACATTTCCTATTACGGCATTTCCATTATCTACCACTATTTTTGCTCCATTTTCAATTTTGTACTTGTTTTCAATAGGATCAACAAATTTGAAATCCCCCTTTGTGAGATGTATTTTTGTTCTAAATTCTTCTGTCCATGAGGGACTTGTGATACTCCCCTGCATTATGATGGACCCATCATAAGATAGTTCTCCTGCCATAAAATTCCCTTTGATTGAAAGAGCTCCATTGGCTTTTCTTTCAAGTTCTATTTCTCCTAGAGTTTTTGATCCGAATAATCTTGAAGCAGTCGTTTTAGTTCTATTCAATGCTGCTGCCCATTCTTGAGCAGTTTTCATTTCTTTTGATAATTCTTGACCTAAAATTCTATTTTTTCTTCGAATATCTTCCTCAGAATCTCCAGAGTATACTCTGGATTTTCTTAATTTTTCGATATCCGTTTCCGGGTATTTTTTTCCGATTTTTAGGTCTTCATAAGCTTGTTTAATTTTTATAAATTGTTCGTTTTCACCTCCTCTATCTGAGTGAAATTGAAGAGCTAACCGTCTAAATCCATCTCGGATTTCTTTTTCTGTGGAATCCTCGGCAATTCCTAATATATCATAATTATTTTCTACCATGTATACACCAGATTTTTAGTTAATCTAATCATAACTATACTTCTATCTTTTTCTTTACAAAATATGAAGTATACTTAATTTAATGAACAAATTTTTGTTGTTTAGGATTTAATTTTAAAATATTAAACAAAAATAAAATCTTAGAAAAGTAGGATATTCCTGTGTTTACTTTACCACTAAAACAGGAATCTTTGTTTTATGCATTACATAGTTAGAGGTACTTCCAAGGAATGTTTCTTTAGCACCGCCCACTCCTCTAGCTCCAATAACGATCATATCATATTTTCCCTTTTGAGCAAATTTTACAATCTCAGACCCTGTATGTCCACCACCAGTTTTGTACTTGAAAGATGCTCCTGCTTTTTGAGCCTTTTTCATTGCAGGTCCAATCGCTTTGACGGCTTTTTCCTGAGCCTCGTCTTTCATTTTTTGAGTATATTTAATGCCTGCTAAAAGTGGCAAATGAAATACATAAAATCCAGTTATTTCGGCATTGCTTTCTTTTGCAATTTCAATAGCTCGATCTAATCCTCTATTTGCGTTATTAGAACCATCAAGTGGTACAAGGATTTTGTTGAATTTTGCCATGATGTTTCTAATAATTCTTCAAATATATAAAAAGACTATGATTCCCAACATTGAAATTTCAATTTTACAAAATTTTGAATTTACATTCAGGAATGAAAATTATATCTGATCTTTTTATAGAAATCAAATTTGGTTAATTTGTTGTCAATTAACGAAATTAGTAACAAACCAATTACCATCCTAAAAAATTCCACAATATCAGATATTATCAAAAAATTATTAGAATCTAGGCTAAGTAGGTTAATTGTTGTAGAAGCCGGTAAACCGGTAGGAATTATCACTGAAAAAGATGTCGGATTGTTCCTTTTTTCAGAGACATCCAAACAAGGATTAGATGATATTCCAATTAGTAAGATAATGAAGCCAATTTTATTTGTTGAAGAGGGATTAACTCCGAAAGATTCGGCAAAAATTATGATTGAAAAGGGAACAAGTTCTCTTACAATTGGCTCAAATGAAGATATTAAGGGAATAGTTACAAAAACAGATCTTGTAAAATATTATCTAGAAAATTCCTCAGAGAAAAAAGTAGTTGATTATATGACACCAAACTATGTGTATACTCATTCTGCAGCACCATTATTCAAAGTAGTAAGAAAAATGCTCGAAAATAAAGTATCAAGAATAATTGTAAAAAATCAAAATGAAGAACCCATTGGTATAATTTCCTTCAGAGATCTATTTAGAATATCAATTGAGTTAGGTAGTGAGGAAGACGATTCAGGATTTACAATTTCAGATCAAATTAGAAGGGGTTTTCTTTCTGAAGAAGGATTTGGTAATATTTCCTTAGCTAGAGAAGTGATGACGAAGGGTATTGTTTCGATAAAATTTAATGAAAAAATATCAGAGGCCTGCAAGTTAATTTTAGAAAATAATGTAAGTGGATTGGTTGTTCTAGATGGAAATGGCTCAATTGCAGGAATAATTAGCAAGACAGACATCACAAGAGCTATAATTGATTGAAAAATTTTTGAGAATATTTTTATCAAGATAAAATTGTAACTTATAATCATGAAATGGCATTTTGATGATTTTATTTATGGCTCAATTGATGGAGCTGTTACAACTTTTGCAATAGTAGCAGGAGTGGTGGGAGCCTCCTTGTCGCCAGGAATTATTTTGATTTTAGGTTTTGCCAATTTGTTTGCTGATGGGTTCTCAATGGCTGCTGCAAATTATCAGGCTTCAAAGGCTAGAAATGAGTATATCGAAATGAAACGTAAGCAGGAAGAATGGGAAATTGAGAATTTAGAAGAACAAGAAATCGACGAGATTAGAGAAATCTATAGCAAAAAAGGATTCAAAGATGAGTTACTTGAGGAAGTAGTTCGAATAATCACATCAAGACGTAAAGTTTGGATTGATACCATGATGAAAGAAGAATTAGGATTAATTGAAGACGATAAACGTCCCATAGATAGTTCAATTAGCACATTTGTCGGATTTAACCTGATTGGGTTAATTCCTCTATTACCATTTATAATATTCATTTCATTGGGAATTGATCCAAATTCTGAGGCTTTTATTTTTTCAACAATATTTGTTGTATCAGCCTTTTTTCTAGTGGGAATAATCAAAGGAAAGATTGTTAAAAAATCAAAATTAAAGTCAGGATTGTATACATTAATTATTGGAGGAACTGCAGCTATGGTGGCATATCTGATAGGTTACGGGTTGAATTTCCTGGTTCAATAATTGCTAGACCGATTTTATATTATTCCTGATAGTTTGAGCTGATTTTTTGAATAATTCTTGCTCAGATTTATCAAAATCCACAGATTGGATTTCTATTTTTCCTTGAGATGTAATTTTTATGGGAACACCCATACAGACATCTTTTTCATCAAATTCTCCCTCAAGTAAAATAGAGGCAGGAATGGACAAAGTTTGATTTTTAATAATTGATTCAATTATATCGTATGTATTTTTAGCAATACCAAATTGGGATCTACTTTTAAAATTTCTTAGAACCTTCCAATAATCTTGTATTTGTTTTGTAATATCCTCTTTTTGCTTAGAATTAATTGTTTCAAGCACGTTTTTTCCATTAATTTTAGCGTTCGAAAATATTGGAATCATTGAATCGCCATGTTCTCCCAGGACAAGTGCATCAGATATTTGAGTTTGCTTAACTCTGAGTTCTTTGGAAAGAAAATATCTAAATCTACTAGAATCTAAACTGGATGCAATTCCTAATACATTGTTTCTAGAGAAATTAGTTTCCTTTTGAAAAAAATATGTCAAAACATCTATAGGATTTGAAATTATCAAAATTTTTGCACTGGGACAATATCTCTTTATTTCTTTTCCTATATCTTTAATCATTTCAACTTGAGATGAAATAATTTCATTTCTATTTTTCAAATAAATTCCCGTACTTGCCGTGATGACAACTACATCCGAATTTTTTATTTCTGAAAAATCATTGGTTCCATGAATAGTATTATCAGAATTTTTAGGAATTGCATTTGAAATATCTAATGCTACTCCAAGCGCCTTATTTTTGGTACGATTAAGTAAAATAATATCATCTAGGGAATTTGATGCACATAGAAATGCTATTGAAGAACCGACCAAACCACTTCCTATAATGGAGATCAGAAAAATCCCACCTCATCTATTTTAATAAAAGAACTGGACAGCTAATTTTTTGAATAACACCGTTTGCAACACTACCAAGCATTAACTTGTCAAGCCCTGTCCTTCCATGAGAACTAATAACAACCAGATCTATCTTTTTTGATTTTGCAAATGTTGTAATATCCTTAACAACAGATGTGGATTTTAAAATCGTTAATTTTATATCTACTCCAGCTTTGTTTGCTGCTGCCTCCAGCTTTTCCATGTATTTTTCTGCAACTTTTTTTTGCTGTTTTAACAATTTATTGTCAGCTCTGGCATCGTAAAAATAATGGCGCCAAGTATCTCTTTCAATACAGGTTAATAGAGTGATTTTAGAATCATATTTTTTTGCTATATCTAATGCTGTCTTGAAGGCCTGATGAGATGGGCTAGACAGATCAAAAGGGACAAGTATATTCTTGAACAACATTAGAAAAAATAGTCATATTGTCCAATTTAAAGCTCGTACAAGAAATTCTAGACACAAAATATGGTTTGTAGTGCAGTGTAGTGCAGTGTAAACTGATCTATTAAATCTAAAATTGGCCTAGTTTCAGCATGCAAGCGTTAATTTCAGGAAGAAAAGTTGAAGATGACTCGAGAAAAGATGCTATCCTTGAGGTAATGTCTGACAAGTACTGCCGAGCCATCTTAGAGATTTCCATGGAAAAACCAAAATCTGCTATGGAGATTAGTGCTGAGAGTAAAATTCCCATTAGCACTGTATATAGAAGATTACAGACTCTCCATGATAACAAACTTTTAGGAATTTCAGGCTCCATCAGTGATGATGGTAAAAAATACTTCCTTTACAAGAGTAAAGTCAAAGCCATTGCTACATCATTTAATGGAAGCAATGTAGAAATTGAAGTTGTGCCCAATATTTCCTAAAATCTATTTTTTATCTTTTATTGAAATCAGATTTGAGAATCAATGATCCATTTTAAATTGAAAAATTAATTATATAAATGTGGAAAAACTTTATTCTGCTCCTGTATTTTCGGTTAGTCCAGATTCGTCAGTTTTTGAGGCATTACAAACAATGCAATCTAAGTTTGTAAAACGATTAGTGATTACTGAAGGATCTAAACCATTAGGAATCATTACAGAGCGTGATATCAATAAATTTCTTGAAGAAGATAAAACAGTACGAGTATTAGATGAAATACCAATAAAACATCTTATGCAAAAAAATATTGTATTAATTACAGATGGATTGGAAGATGATTTTTATCAATGTTCTTCAAAAATGGAGAATTTAAAAATTGGATCTATAATCCTGGTAGATAAAAATGGGGATTTATCAGGAATAATTTCCCGAACAGATATTGTAAAATCATATGCCAATATTTTTGGTGGAAAATATCTTGTAAAAGATTTTATGAGTTCAAAAATCGTTACCTGTAGAAAATCAGATTCTTTAAAATTTGCATTAAATTTAATGAATCAGAACAAAGTTTCAAGATTGGTAGTAACTGATGAAAATGGAATAGCAGTTGGTCTAATTTCAACAAATACCTTATTGACTCATAGTGATTATTTTACAAAAGGTAATACACGTTCTCGAGATTACTTACTTCCATTAAATAATGAAATAACTGTAAATGATTTACTTGAAGAAAAACTTGTAACTATTGGAAAAGATGAAGATTTAGCAAAGGCAGCGAGTTTAATGATAAAACACAAAATTAGTGGAATTCCTGTTTTAGATTCTAATCAAAATTTAATTGGACTAGTGAGTAAAACCGATATAGTTAGGGCTTTTTCTGATGTAATTCCACATGAACGACTAAAAATGAAATATAAAGAAATGTACTAAAACCTAAAATTTTTCCAATAAAATTTAAAATTTTTAAAATTATTACAATTCAAATTATCAAATATGAAAATTATGATTGCTCGTTAAATAAATTAAAAACAATAATGAGTGTTGCGAGGGTGGCATAAATCTAGCATTATTGTGTGTAGTGTTTTACTGTTAGGTTCGATGATTTTTTATTCAACAGCTTCTGCAGAAAGTATCCCACCCTGGATTAAAAATACCGCCTTATGGTATGGTGAAGGTTCAATTTCTGAAACTGAATTTCTAAGTGCAATAAAATTTCTAATAGAAAATGACCTAATTGACCTGGAGGAGGTTGAAACAGAAGGTATTGTGTCTGAAAATCTTACTTCAAGTGTATTAATTCCAAATGGAAATTTTGATATTGCAAATACTGGATTTTACATGCCATTAAATCTTGAAGTGACTCCTGGCACAACAGTTGTTTGGATTAATGATGATTCTGTTCCTCATACAATACAAAGTCAAGACGAACAAGGAAACATAATTGGTTTGTTCAATAGTGCACCTCTTATGACAGGGGAAACATTTGAGAACACATTTAATGAAACCGGAGTATACAATTATTATTGTTCGTTACATCCCTGGAGAGTTGGAATAATTACAGTAAGATAAATTTAAATCCAATCTTAGTTTAAAAACTAAAAATTTTTCCTTGAATTAAAAGTAGTCAAAATTTTCTTTGTAGCTTGAAAGTACCTCTCCTAATTTGAAGTAAAATTCGTATTAAGAAAAAAAGCCATATTATCATAAGAAAAAAATAAAAAAAATCTCTTTCGGGTATATCAGAACTTGGTTCATCTGGAACTGTAATACTTTCAGAATGTTCTTCAGGGAGATCAAATGGTGGAACAACAACTATTCCCAATATTATAGGAATCACTATTACAACAACTAGCTGAAAAACCATACTGATTAAATCATTTATGATAATTTAGATGTATGTTAAATTCCTAGAAATGCTTTGGTAAAATAATGACAGTTTTAACAAATTCAATTAAAATTCATTCAAAAGGTGAAAATGATTTGATTGATTTGACCTCACAAACTTCAGATTTTGTTAAAAAATCTGGCATTTCAAAAGGTATTATCACCATTTTTGTTTCAGGTTCTACTGGGTCAATTACTACTATTGAATATGAGCCTGGATTAGTCCAAGATTTTCCTGAAATGCTTAGCCGAATAGCTCCCGAAAATCTTGATTATGGTCATGAACAAATGTGGCATGATGGTAATGGTCATTCGCATGTAAAGGCGTCCTTAGTTGGTCCTTCTCTTACTGTCCCATTTATTGATGGAAAGTTATGTTTAGGGAGATGGCAACAAATTGTATTTTTGGAGTTGGATACAAGAAGTAGGACAAGAAATTTAGTTTTGCAGATTTTAGGAGAATAAATGACCTCGCTTAGTCGACATATAGGATTATTTCATCTCACAATGTACGGTGTTGGATTAATTCTCGGTGCCGGAATTTATGTATTAATTGGTGAGGCCGCAGGATTTGCAGGTAATGCACTTTGGATCTCTTTTATTTTAGGAGGAATAGTTGCAACGTTTGCTGGTTTAAGTTATTCAGAATTGACAGCTTTGTTTCCAAGAGCTGCAGCAGAATATGTATTCGTAAAAGAGGGATTTCGCAGTAATTTCATTGGATTTATTGTTGGTTGGTTAACAATTTTGACATCAATTATTGTGGCAGCAACAGTTGCATTAGGTTTTGGTGGATACATGGAAGAATTAACAAATGTTCCAATTTTAGTTTCAGCTCTTGCAATTCTAGGGATTTTATCATTTGTAAATTTTATTGGAATAAAGGAATCGGCATGGGCAAATACAATTTTTGCAATTGTTACCATAGGTGGATTGGCAATAATAATTGTAATTGGATTTTCTTTTCCAGTAGAAGCTGAAATTGACTACTTTGAAAATCCATTGGGAATTAACGGCATAGTTTTAGCTTTTGTACTGGTGTTTTTTGCATTTATTGGATTCGAAGACATGGCAAATGTGGCTGAAGAAGTAAAAAAACCACGAAAGACAATTCCTCGGGGTATTATGCTTTCAGTGCTGATCACCACAATAATCTATATTCTTGTTTCTTTGGCTTCGATCAGAATTGTAGGATGGGAACAACTTGCAGAATCTTCAGCTCCTCTTGCCTTTGTTGCAGAGCAAAGGCTTGGTAGTCAAGGACATTTTGTTTTATCAATAATTGCATTATTTGCTACAGCAAGCACAATTTTGATAACTTTGGTTGCTGGTGCAAGAATATTTTATGGAATGGCAAGAGATGGTTCTTTACCATCCAAACTTGCTTTAATCCATCACAAAACAAAAACGCCTTGGCTTGCAGTAATTCTTATTTTTGTCACAGCAATTGGGTTTTCTTTTATTGGAGATATTGTGATTGTTGCAAATATTGTAGTTTTTGCAGTAGTAGTTACCTTTGCAATGATTAACTTGGCTGTGATTCTTTTAAGATATACCAGACCAGAATTAGAAAGACCGTATAGAGTACCTGTCAATGTAGGTAAATTCCCCATTCTGCCACTGTTTGGATTGGGGGCCACAATATACATGGGATTTCAGTTTGAATTAGAAATAGTTTTAGCAGGTTTGGGGATTCTTGTCTCAGGAGTAGTTTTCTATTTTATTTATAACAAAAGAAAATAATTATTTTTTAGATTTTGCTAGTGCAATACCTGCAATTACTAACGCAATTATTCCAAGACCAATTCCGACATATCCAATGTTATTTTGTGAATTTGGTTGTTCAAGTATAGCTACTGATTCTTTTAAATCATTTACTTCTCCAACAATTGCGGTATGTCCATCTATTAGTTGATTCAATGTTAAATCAGATGACTCTGGGAATTCAATGTATGTTCTTTCATCCACCTTTGGTGGATGCATTGAAAGACTAACTTTTGTATCGCCAATGTTTCCTAAGACATTTGCTTGGTAAAATCCTGATACTGTTGGATTTACAAATGCATAGTATTTTCCAGGAACATAATGATCAGCAGATAAAGGAAGCGTGATTTTATCTTCCTTTAGGATTAATTGCATTTTCAGCGATTTTTCAAGCCCGGATACGCCATTTTTGAATTCTTGCTCTTCTAAGGACAAATCAGGTTCGAGTGGACTTACAAATAGTTCAATTCCGTTGGTTTCACCTGATACTACCGGTTCATTCATCCATCCAATTTCTAACCTGTATTCACCTACCGAATCAACTGTATGCGCAAATGCAATACCAAAAAATCCAGGAATTATTAATAAAATTAAGGTTAATCGGCTAAAATTCAATAGTTAAAAAATAAAATTTCAATTTAAAAATGTTATAGTGTTTTTCCTAAAATGAATTTAAATTTTGAAATTTTCGTCAGATTTTACGCATCAGCATACATTGATACTTCCCAAGCAGTTGGGGTTTGAGCAAATGCTGTATATTCTTTGTATTTTAATTCGGAATATTTGTCCAGAAAATCTTTTGTAAATACTTCTTCTAGGAATTTTTGATCACTACCCAGTGAATCTAGTGCACCTTTTAATGACACTGGAAGTGATCCAATTTTGTATTCTCTTTTCTTTTCGGAACTTAATTTGTAAACGTTTTCTTCAACAGGGTCTCCAGGATCAATTTTATTTTTAATCCCATCCAGTCCCGCTAACAACAAAGCAGCTTCAAGAAGGTAAATGTTTGCAGTAGGATCAGGTACACGATATTCTATTCTCTTACTTTTTTCCTGATTTCGATAGTACATTGGAACACGGATAGCAGCAGAACGGTTTCCCATACCCCAGCACACATTAACTGGTGCTTCAAATCCAGGAACCAATCGTTTATAGGAGTTTGTTGTTGGATTTGTGATTGCACAAAGTGCAGAAGCATGATTCAAGATTCCACCGATGTAATATCTACCAATTTGACTCATTTGTGCAACGTCATCTGCCGGGTCAAACATGACGTTGACTGTATCGTTCCATAAACTTTGATGAGTATGCATAGCAGATGCATTATCACCAAAAATTGGTTTTGGCATAAAGGTAGCAACTTTATTTTTTCTCTTCGCTTTGACTTTAACAATATTTTTAACTGCGACCACACTATCGGCCATAGCAATCATTTCATCATATACAAGGTTAATCTCACATTGTCCGGAGGTGGCAACTTCGTGGTGTTCTGCCTCTATTTTTATTCCAAAATTTTTGTAAAGATCGTCACAGATGTCTTTTCTAAAAGTTTCAAGTGTATCTTTTGGTTGGGATGGGTAATATCCCTCTTTGATATCTATTGCAGTACTGACATTTCCCTTTGACCAAGGAGATTCTTTTGATTCTATTGAATATCCAGATCCTCCACCGGAATGAGTTGCAGCATAGGGTGAAGGATAGACATTGATGGCATCAAACACGAAAAATTCTATCTCAGGACCCCAGTTAGTATGAGTAACCCCAAAATTTTTTAATTGTTCAGAAGCCTTGAAGGCAATTCCTCGTGAATCTCTATTGTATCTTGTTTCCTCTACTGTATTTCCTTCATAAAGGTCACAAAACAAAATTGCATTTTTTCTATTTCCTTGATCATAATCGCTAGGTAAAATTCTAAAAGATTTGGGATCTGGTTTTAAAATCATATCAGAATTGTTTACAGATTTAAATCCAACGATGGAACTAGCATCTAATTTTTCTAATCCATTTTCAAAACTGCTTTTATCAATGGCATAACTTGGCATTCCAAGTCTGTGTAACTCTCCAAAAATATCAACAAACCAGAAATTTAGAAATGTAACATCTTCATCCTTTATTCTTTGTAGTACTTGATCTACGTTCAACTGCTTTTTTTTAGAAAACCAATTTACTAATGTTAGCTAGTAAGAATGTTTTAGCTATATTGTAAAGAGTAAAAAAATTTCTCTAATGAGAGATTTTTTTGGTATATTTCTGTTCTAATTCTTCTTCAAAGAAGAATTTTTCTTCAAAAGCTGGTTTTAGGTCATCTAACCAAATAGCATTTTCATCGTATTTTGCAAAAAATGGTCGCTGTACCCAATCTGGATTCCTGCCTTGCAAGAATCGTAAAGCAAGAACTTTTTCTCCTTTTACAGTAACAACACCATCTACTTGGACTTTGCCAGGAGTAGCAGACATACTAGGACCTCTTACTGTTCTTCCAAGTCCACTGACTTTTTTGTAAGCATCTCTAAAGATTTCCTGAGCTTTTAACAGAGAAATTCCAAAATAATGTTGAGCACCAGTATCTCTTACGACAAACATGTAGTAAGGGATACATCCTAATTGGACTTGTTTTGTCCACATTTTTGCCCACATTTCTGCATCATCATTAATGTGAGCCAAAATTGGAGATTGAGTTCGAATCTGAGCCCCTGTTGCTCTGACTTCTTGGATTGCTCGTTTTACAGAATCCGTTGATAATTCAACTAGATGGTTAAAATGTCCCATAAAGGCAAGATGAAGACCATTTCTCGTAACTTTTCTAAAAATTTCCAACATTTGTTCTGAATCTTCATCTGTTAGGAATTTGTAAGGCCAATAAGAGAGAGATTTTGTTCCAATCCTAATTGTTTTCAAATTTGGAAGTTTTGCCTCAATTAAAGTATCAATATATTTTGAAAATATTTTGGCCTTCATTATCATTGGATCACCGCCCGTAAATAATACATCGGTGATTTCTGGATGTTCTATTAAATATTGGACTAGTTGTTCTCCTTCTTTCATTGCAAATTTCATTTCATCCATTCCGACAAATTGTGGCCATCTAAAACAAAAACTACAATATGCATGACAAGTTTGACTTTGACTGGGGAAAAATAGACATGTCTCTTTGTATTTATGTTGCATGCCATACAGTTTTGTTCCATCTTTTAAAGTAGGAACGTTGAGCTCCATTTGTCCTGCCGGATGTGGATTTAGTTGTAAACGAATTTCATTTGCAACATTTGCAATTTCTTTTTTATCAGAAGTATTTTTTAAAGTGTTTGACATTTGTTCAAAATGTTTTGGCTTAAGCATTCCTTTTTGTGGAAATGTTAGAACGTACATGGGATCATTTGGAATATTATCCCAATCAATTAATTGCTCAATGACATAGTTATTTGCTTTGAATGGTAACACGTTTCCAACAACCTCCATATCAAATTGTGTTTCTTCAGAAAGTTTCTGTATTTGCGGAATATCCCGAAAATTTGCTAAAGTATATGATTTTAATGAAGGAGATTCATCCCAAACTGTCTCTTGGTAAGTCACTTAGTATAATAGCTAAATACCCTTGTTAAAGGTTACAGGATTTTTAGGCACAAAAAAACAATAAAATTTTGAATTTCATTGCAAACTGCTATGATAATATGGCCTAACCTTTGTATTCCAGAAAATTACCTAAATTAGAAGGGAAAAATCATGGGTGTTGAGGAAAATTCAGAAATTTCAATTGGAGAATTTGAAACTGTATCACAACTACTAACCTCATCTGAATCCTTGCAATTTGCCTTTATCTTAATGATTGTGGGTATTATTGCCATAGCTATTGCATATAGTAAATTTTCTGGTATAGTCAAATCTCGTAAAATTTTCTATACAAGACCACATTTGTCCAGATTTATTCGTAGGGCAGTTTTACCATTTTTTGCAATTGCCCTTATCACCTCAACTAATGCATACATCCAAACATCTGCCATTTTTGAGCAGGAAATAGCAATTGAAGGTGAATCATCTCCTGAGGCAACTTTTGCAAAAATTCTCAACACTTTCAATATTTTAGTAATAGGATATACAATTTCTCATTTGATTCCCATTGCACTTATTAAACGAGAAAAATCAAATCTCGAAAAAGAGGATTTTGATAATTGGTTTGATTATAGAGGATTCTCAGATGATGATGGAGACCTATTCCATAAATTATACAAATGGATGCCACCTAAAGTAACTGTAGATGAAATACCAGAGGAAGAATTTACAAAACATCTGGAAACCCAAGAAGGTTTACAATTTTTAGAACAATTCCGCACTACCAAAGGTAATCCAATTGGGAGTTATGAAAAATTAGTAAAAGATCCTTTTGAGGAATGGAAAAAATCAGAGAGGGCAAAATATCAAAAATATTATAACAATTGTATTACAGGAAACAATCAATCGGGAAGAAAATTAAAGCCAGGTGCAAAACCTGATGAAATTTTTCCAATAGATATATGGAGAGAAGAAAAGCGATCTCATAGTTTTGAACCATTAATTCCAAGTTCAAGACCTCCAGGTTATGCCAGAAAAAAAAGAGAGGGCCTTCCAAAATCTGCAAAACAAGTTTTACCGGTGGGAATTTTTGTAGCTACAATTCTTGGAGTTATTGCTTGGTGGGGAGTAGATTTGTTTGTATTAGCGACTGCAACTGGTGGATTTTCAATCGGTTTAGGACTAGCATTACAAGAGACAATGCAAAACTATTTTGCATATTTGGTCATTAGAAAAGACAAGATTTTCCAAGAGGGAGATAGAGTTCAACTTGATACAGGGTATAATGGATACGTGCATAAAATTACGCCTAGAGTTACCTATGTGAGAGATGCATTGCATGAATCTATTGCGGTAATTCCTACAAGACATTTGGTTACTGCTCAGATTGTAAACTATACAAAAGAAAACAAGTTAGTCCCCGCTGTCGTAAAGGTTGGAGTTTCATATTTGAATAACCCTCAACAAGTTGCTTCAATTCTTGTTAAAGTTGGAAAACGTGGTATGAAGGAAATTGTAAATGTAAAAGGACAACATCTAGTTAGACAAAATAGATGTCCTTATCTCGATAAAAATAAACCAAGTTGTGGATGTGATAAAGACCTCCACGTGGATATTAGTCAACCCGTTGTTAGGTTTAGTGATTTTAATGATTCTTCATTAGATTTTACAATGTGGGTTTATGTTAAAAATTATGGAGCTCAATTCAAAACTAAAACAGATCTTAGAATGATCATGTATGAAGAATTCAAGAGATATGATATTAGAATTCCATGGCCAATCCGAACGGTTTACCAGGGTGATGAAAAGAAAGAATATGAAGAAATTAGTCAAAAAGATCCTGATAGGGAACAAGTAATTGACAAATATGGTCTTGGAGATATTGGTCGTGGAGAAGGAGAAGAATAATTTCTATTTCTCAAAACTTAAGAATCCCCTTACAACACGATCATTTGTTGATTAATCTTATCGCTGGTAATTCTTCAGCGGATTTAGCTAAAAAAATATCAAAAAAACTACAAGCAAACCTAATCAAATCAGAAGTAAAAATATTTCCAGATGGGGAAAGCAAAATCACCCTCAAAGGAAAGCTGTCAAAGAGTAAATCAATCGTAGTTCAATCAATATATCCTCCCGTGGATTCAAATCTGCTCCATGCCTTGTCATTGATCTCAAAGGCAAAAGATTGCTCTAATGAGGTAATGGTGGTGATTCCCTACTTAGGATATGCTAGGCAGGATAGAGAATTTTTACCAGGAGAAATTGTAACAATGAAAGTTCTTGGAAGGTTGTTCAAAGGCGCAGGTGCTTCTAAAGTAATAGTCGTTGATATTCATAGTAAAATTGGCTTTAAACATTTTAAAATTAAATCTGAAAATATATCTGCCATTCCTGATTTGGTCAGATATTTTAAAAAATTAGTTCTAAAAAAACCCCTAGTTGTTTCCCCTGACCAAGGAGGAAAGCTAAGAGCAAAGGAATTTGCCGATAAATTTGGAACAGAGTTTATCGCATTGAAAAAACAACGTAATCGAAAAACAGGCAAAGTCCAAATTAAAACTGAGGGTCTTGATGAGGTAAGAAATAGAGACATAATTTTGGTGGATGATATGATTAGTACTGGAGGAAGTATTATCAAAGCTACAGAATTTCTCAAGAAACAAAAGTGTAATCGAGTGTTTGTTGCATGTACTCATGCTCTTTTAATGAATAATGCTGAAAAGAAAATTAAAAAATCGGGAGTTTCTAGAATAATTAGTACTAATACGATACCAGGTAAAACCTCTATTGTTGATATTTCAAGTACCATTGTAAAGGCAATAAAATAATGCCAGAAAATTTTTTTATTTTATCTAAAGATCATTTAGAAATTGCCAAAGATGAAGTAATAGCTATTGCAAAAACTTATGATAGATTTGCTAAATCAAAATCGTTTTCAAATTTAGTGATAATACAATCAAATACGAGTTGGGAGAAAATTGCAAGGCGTGCAACCTTTGTAAAAATTTCTGGTCAAATTTTACGTAAAATGTCAGGATTATTTTTAGGAGAGGAAAATTTTGAAGTATTAAAAAATGCAAAAACTTTTGCATGTAGAATTGAAAATTTATCTTCAAAGCAATTTAACATTCCAGAATTAGAAAGCTCGATGGGAGATATGATTTCAAAGCTTTCACAGGCTCAAGTAAATTTAAAAAATCCTGATATTGTAATTTATTTGATTTTCACAAATCAAGAAAACTTTTTTGGTTTTTCCAGACCACAAAAATTTGCAGACAGGCCTAAAAAAGTGAGAAAGCATCCACATGAATTAGATTGGAAACTAGCACGAGTAATGATAAATTTGATTGGCCTAAAAGAAGGAGAAACTTTATGCGATCCATTTTGTGGAACTGGTACTACCCTTCTGGAGGCAGAGTCAATGGGAATAAAGGCCATTGGGTTAGATTTTGATAAAAAAATGTATGAGATTTCAAAAGAAAATATGGAAGCAAATGAATTCAAATCGAAAATAATCAAGGCAGATTTTAGTGAATTTACAAAAATGCAAGATAAATTTGATGGTATTGTAACAGACCTTCCTTACGGAACTGCCTCTAAAGTATCAGAAAATCCACAAGAATTAATTAAAAAATTTGTGTCAATGCTCCCTAGAAGGAAAAAGATTGCAATAATGTGTAAAAAGGGTTTTGAAAAAAAATTGAATATGAATCCATCCAAAACCTATGACATTTTTAGGCATAAAAGCTTGACCAGGACAATTTTGATAAAATGAAACTAGTTTTTTTGGGAACATCAGCTGCACAGCCAACTGAAAAAAGAGGTTTGTCGTGTATCTGCCTTGTAAGAGAGGGAGAAATTCTAATGTTTGATGCAGGGGAATCTGCGCAAATTTCTTTTTTTAAATCAGGTTTAGGATGGAATAAAAAAATGAAAATTTTTGTAACACACCTTCATGGTGATCACTGTATCGGAATTTTAGGACTTCTTCAAACAATGACTATGCAACATAGAACTGAATCTCTAGAAATTTATGGACCAAAAGGAATTGATGAATTCATTGCAGCCAATATCAAGGTATTAAATTTTGGATTGTCATTTCCAATAATGATTTCAATAATAGATGAAGGAAAAGTTTTGGATTCCAAATTTTATTCTATTCATGCAAGCAAAGCTAGCCATTCAATTTCTGCATTTTCATATCGGTTTGATGAAAAAGACAAGCCTGGAAGATTTAATCTTGAGAAAGCAAAAGCACTGGGAATTCCTGAAGGTAATCTGTGGAATAAATTACAAAATGGAGAACAGATTAAATTTGGAGGAGAAATTATTTCATCAGACCAAGTTCTAGGAGAAAAAAGACCTGGGATAAAGATAGGAATTTCAGGAGATACAATGCCAACCGGAGAACTAGAAAAATTCTTTGAGAATTGCGATTATCTGGTTTTTGATTCTACCTTTTTAGATGAACTAAAGGAAAAAGCAATTGAAACACGTCATTCTACTGCCAAACAAGCTGCAACCTTAGGGAAAAAAGCAAATGTGAAAAATCTTATTCTAACTCATTTTTCTGCACGATACAAGGATGAAACTCAACATCTAGAAGAAGCGAAAAAATTTCATGATTCTGTAATTACCGCAAGAGATCTTTTAGAAGTTGAAATAAAACAAGATGATTAATTCAATTTCAGAAAAATTAAGGGCTGCTAGGAAAGTTGTTTTTGTAACTGGTGCGGGGATTTCACAAGAAAGTGGAATTCCAACATTTAGAGGCAAGGATGGAATGTGGAGAAATTATGATGCGATGAAATTAGCTACAATTGAGGCCTTTTATGACGATCCAAAACTTGTTTGGGAGTGGTATAATGAAAGGAGACACAACATTTTTGCAGCCGAACCTAATCTTGGCCACAAGGCTATCGCGGAGTTGGAAAAATATTCTGAAGTAGTAATTCTTACTCAGAATATTGATGGATTACATCAAAGAGCTGGTAGCTCTCAAGTCTTAGAATTGCATGGAAGTATTGTAAAAATAAAATGTACAGTCTGTGATTTTAAAGATGAAATGTATTCTGAATTCTCAGAAAACCCTCCTTTATGTACATGTGGAAATATTTTAAGACCTGATGTTGTATGGTTTGGTGAAGGTTTACCTCAGGATGTTTGGCAGAAAGCAATAATTCATGCAAATAATTGCGATGTAATGATTATTGCAGGTACTTCACTTGTTGTATCTCCTGCAAATACACTTCCAATCTATGCCAAACAAAATGACGCCACCTTAATAGAAATAAATCCAGATAACACAATAATGACAGAAGATATGGATTTATCAATTAGATCAACTTCTGCCATTGCTTTACCAGAATTGGTCTCTATTTTTAAATAACAAAATTGGAAGTAATCAAAAATGGTTCTATTCCCCAATGATTTTATCTTAACAATACTAGGGGGAAAAGAGGGAACATGACAAAACTACATACGATAGCAAATCACGTCCAGTTTCCCAATAATTATGGAATAAATAATGAATTTAAGTAATTCTGAATGTCATATTTTTTTGGAACAATTTATAAATAAAAACTTGGACCAGTAACAATTTTTTTAATTCTTATTTTTTCAAAAAAATAAATTCAAAATCAATTAAATTTGAAAAAAATATTTAGACAATAATAATACCTTGTTCTACTAAATATTGGATACCTTTTACAAAGTCATCATCTGTGATTAATCCCTTAGCCCACCATTCAGCATTGTTCTTAATCCACGTTGGGACCATTGCTGAATCTGCAATATTTACATTAAATGTAGAGATAGGTATCAGATCACCCTTAATTTCAGCAAATACCTGATATATTCCTAGAAGCGATTCATCAGTTAATTCCATTGTTGTCACAAAGTTCCCATCTCGCGAAAAGGTTGTGAGTGTTTCTTCGGATTTGTCTGGCTGTATGATTGTTAAAGTCACGGCACCTTGATGTTTTTCTAACAGACTTCCAACAATTTCCACATATTCTGTAGAATATTTAGATGGGCGAGAATATGTGGTGGTAAATTGTGGTAGATTTTCATTTTCATTGATGGAAATCGTCATTATTTCATTTTTTATCAAATATTCAATTGCTCGTAGAAATTCAGGCTCAGATATCTTATCATTTGCCCACCATCCAGCATTGGTTTTTACCCATTCAGGAATGTTTTGAAAAGTTTGATCACTTGACCCAGAATCTAATTCCAATGAGGGTGGGTCAATCTGTGTTTGTGATTCTTGGTCATCTTGAGATTCAAAAATAGAAAAATTAGTAGTAGCAGTTTGTATACCAAATTCTGTTCTGATATGTATTTCAAATTCTCCAAATAACATCTGATTTCCAACTTTGATGTCAGAATCCAAAATAGGATAAGCAATTGGAACTGCCCACAAATCATCTTCGGAGGGTTTTGGAAAAATCCGGAAATCTTTTAGAACTTTGTTTGTAGGAACATGAGTTACTTTCATAAAATATCCTCCATCGCTGGGAATATAGTTTTCAATTTCTACAGTTGCACGAATAATTTTATTTTGTGAATCAAGATAGAAAACGGTATCTTCCATTTTAATTGTAATCCGTTTTTTTGGCGGTCCTGTGTTCTGTTCTGGTGATTTTTCCTCTATTTCGTAACTTCCAACATTAAATGTTGTTTCTCCGACACTACCATGATGTGCTGCTCTAGCAACATAGGTTCCCTGAGTCCAGGATGGACCTTCAGCGATTGTAATATAAGAATAAGATACCTCAGTATCTCCGGTAAACGTTACTTCTCCTTGATTCACATCAATCATATCCCCATCTTTCCAAATTTGGATTGAAATAGCTCCTCCATAATACTCTGATACTTGAACCGAAATTGCGATTATCTCACCTTCGTTATAGCTACCATTATCAGTTGTTACCCTCAAATTATGATCAATGCTTTCATGAGCAAAAGAAGAAGAAACCATAGAAATTAAAAATAAGCTCAGAATACAGCCAACAAGAATCTTCATCAACAATATTTTAGCATTCTGAAATATTAAGATAATTACTCTTGTAATTTTTTTAAAAATTAATCAAGATTCCTCAGAATCTTTTTTTGCTATTTTTTTATACTCTTCTAATTGGGATTCAACGTACTTGTTATCCTTTAGGGTGAAAGACCCATTGGCCATCAAAGATTTTTTTATTTTTTCTAATTTCTCATAATCGCCAATATTATTTTCTTGCAGTTTTGAAATTAACCGAATCTTATTTTCTATAAACTGTTTTGGGCTTGGAATATTTCCTTTATCTGGATTTGTTTTAGTTTTCATTTCTTGAAATTTTTCTGACATGGGAATTATTTCATATTCCATATCTTTTTCCTTGTTTTTAACCACAGAGGGATCGCGTTCCTTTCTACTGTTCCTCATTGCTATTACAATAACTATTCCAATAATCACAGCTACTGCTATGCCAATTATAGGCAAATTAGGATTCAAATCCTCCATGAATTCTTCATCTTTCTCGATGGAAATTCCAAAATCTAGGAAATCCTTTTCTTCACTTTCTTCAATAATTTCTGGCTTGGACTCTGCAGGGTTGATAGATGACTCTACTGGAGTAGGAATTGGTTCTATGGGTGCTAGGTTTGAGGGAGCTGGTGAGTTCTCGGAAATTTGGTCAGGTGAAAATGCACACTTTGGAGTCTTTGTTGTCCATGTTACACTGTTATCTAAACCATCGTTAATCTTGGAAGTGGAATCTACAATGGTTCCAGTATTGTCATAAAGAATTAGTGATTCATTTTCGTTGTCAATAAACTCACCTGGAAATTTTATCAATTTATCAGTACATGGTCCAATGTTTCCCGACAATTTGAAAGATTTTATATCTGCGTGAGTTGAGTTAATTATCCACCCAGACAAAGTTACTGATTCATTTTCAGAATTAAACAATCTGGCCCACTCGTTTCCTGAATCGCTTCCTTCGGGATTTGGCTCTACTTCAATTATTACAATATCTTCAGCATAAACTGGAACAATCAATGGGACAAGTAATAACAAAAGAAAAAGAATTTTCATTATCTTCTACAATCCGCCACCAGAAACCTGACCCAATTCTAACTCATAGCCACTTGGGTCTACAATGTATACCGATTTTGATTTTTCCCAATCAATTTCGCCCCCATAAAGTATTTGGATATCTAGTTCCTTGCATTTTTCAATTATTTCATCAAAATTGATAATATTGAATCCAAAGTGAGCAATTCCACCTTCTGGAGACATTTCAGGGACTTCATAAAGGCAAAGTTTGATAGTATCATTTCCAATTATTTTTGAGGGAACATCTGCCTTGTTTGGGTTTTCTTCTTGCTTTATTTCAAATCCAAAAAGACTTTTGTAAAACTCTACTGATTTCTCCAAGTTCTTGACTTTCATATTTACATGATCAATTGATGTTGCCTTGAGATTACTCATAAGATTTCTTGTAGACAAGTGCCATTTAGTTTTTTATGAATTTTTGTGCCTTTCCCTCGCGGGATAATTTTTTTAAAAATTATTTTTTCTAGATAAATTAAAAAAATATCAAATAAATATTGAATTTTGCTGGCTAATTTTATTCCTATTCCAAAATTAACCAATCGATAATTCTATCAATAGTTGCAGAAGTTAACACCACTTTGATTGGTCCTAGGGGAGACTCGTCTGATTTTTCACAAAGAGCTATTTTTCCGGCAAATGCTGCTTGCTTGTTCAGATAGAACCAGGTAGAGTCATTATCTAAATTTTTTTGTAATGCTCGACGATAACTTCTTTGAGATTGCATAGAATGTATGGCCTCATGAATTTTTTCAAACAAATGTAAATCATTTGAATCTCCCTTGATAGAGAATTTCTCAATTTTAATGTCACAGTTTGGAAAAATGTTTAAAATGGCAGATTCAACCTTGTGAGGATCTTCTGATGGATTAATTGAAGATAATATTTCAATTTTGCATTTAAGGGAAGGAACGTTCATTTCTTCCATTTTTCAATTTTTTTTATCGATGCCTCTATCAATTCTTCTTTTGTAAGATTATTGTTGGAAATGGCGTCATCTGATAATGCAATTGGGTTACTTATTCCCACACCTAATTCACGATCATCTCGTTCTTCAAAATTTTCTTTTGTTTTGGGATCATCTGATCTCCCTCGTTGTTGTAGGAATTCAAATCGAGTGTCAGTAGAGGCATGTATAGCTAGAAGTTTTACTGTTCCATACTTTCTGAGAACTTCGATTTCAGGTGAGGATCTTATTCCATCAATAATTATTACGTTTGACTTTGAATTTTCAATTTCTGGTTTTACCAACTCTGCTATTGCTCCGGGGCCATTTTTTTCTCGAAGTTCAAGCATTAATTTTCCAAGATTAGGTCCGGTAGGTTCAAGACTTCTCTTTTTTGCCTCTGTTCTAACTGCATTTCCCATATTGATGATTTCATATCCTCTGGATTTTAGACCATCAGCGATGGTAGATTTACCTGCTCCAGGCATGCCAGTTAGGCAGACAATTAGTTTTGTCATTAGTTAAAGAACAAATCGGGTAATCTATGAAGCTACCGGAAATTATTATAAAGATACTTGAAAGAAAATTGTGATGCGAACTTTTGTTGCAGTTGAAATTTCTAACCATGAGGTAATTAGTTCAATTAAAAAATTTCAGTCAGAGATTAACATGAAGGCAAAGCCTGTAGAACCTCAAAATTTACATTTTACACTTCAGTTCTTGGGTGAAATTTCGGAGGAAATATCTCAAAAAATTAAGCAATCTCTGAGGACAATTCAATTTTCATCTTTCACAGTTAATTTCAAAGGAGTTGGAGCTTTTCCAAAAATGAAGTTTCCTAGAGTTATATGGATTGGAACTGATAATGTTGGTGGAAATGCTTTAGTAGATTTGGCAAAAAAGGTTGAAAATGTGTTATCTCCTTTGGGCTTTTCTTCAGATAAGCCGTTTAAATCTCACATTACCATATTTAGAATTAAAAACAAGATAGGGGACATTAGTAAGGAGATGGAGAAATTTAGATCATTTGAATTTGGATCACAAGAAATATCAAATATTAAACTCAAGCAAAGTGTTCTAACTCCACAAGGTCCGGTGTACTCTGATTTAGAGGAGATAAAAGCAACAATATGAAAGAAATAATTTCCAAAGTTCGAAAGTCAGCTATTCCTACCAAATCTTTAGAAATTTCAAAAAAACAGATTGCAGATTTGGCCTTTAAACTAGTTGAAGAACAAATAAAAAAATATCCAGATGTGATTGGTTTAGAATTTGGAGGTTCTTTTGCAAAAGGGACTTGGTTATCTAAAGATGCAGATGTGGATATTTTCATAAAATTCAAAAAAGAAACTTCTGATGCTAAATTTATTGAAATTTCCCAAAAAATTGGATTTTCCTCTATGAAGAAACATAATCCATATGTTCGATACTCAGAGCATCCCTATGTTGAGGCTAAAATTAAGAATACAAAGATCAACGTTGTTCCTTGTTTTGATGTAAAATTAGGCAACTGGAAGAGCGCTGCAGACAGGTCTCCATTTCATACCATACACATGAAAAAAGCTCTTACACAAAAAATGAGAGATGAAGTAAGATTACTCAAAACATTTCTTAAATTTACTGGTATTTACGGTGCAGAAATGGCCAAGCAAGGATTTAGTGGATACGTATCTGAAGTTTTAATTTTAAATTTTGGCAGTTTTGAAAATGTAATAAAATCAATAGCCAAAGTAAAGGAAAATCAAATAATCGGAAAAACGACAGAAAAATTTGAAACCCTCATTGTAATTGTGGATCCCATTGATAGTAACAGAAATCTGGCAGCGGCCATTTCTGAGGAAAATATTGGAAAGTTTATTTTAAGTTGTAGAGCATTTCAAATTAAACCAACTCTGAATTTCTTTAAACCCAAAAAATCAAAAAGTTCAAAGAATAATTTAGAAAATGTTCTAGTAGTAAAATTTAATTTTAAAATTCGAAGTCCAGACATTATTTGGGGTCAAATAAAGAGAGCCACTAATTCTTTAAGTACACAATTAGAGATAGGAGGATTCAAAGTTTTACGAAGTAGCTCTTTTACAGATGAGAGAAAAGAAGCCTATCTGTTTTTCTTGCTAGAATCCCCTGTAATTCCAAAAAAATATTCAAAAATGGGACCTGAATTCTTTAGAGAAAAAGATTCTAGGAGTTTTATTTCAAAAAATATCTCAAATACAGAGTTGATGTGGATAAATGACGAAAGAAAGATTGTTTCCCTAGAAAAACGGAAAAATTTTCAAGCTGTAAAATTTTTATCAGATTTTTTGAAAAAAAATCTCCAAACAGGTATACCAAAAGGTCTTCAAGGTGATTTTAAGAAAGGATTTAAGGTATTTTTAGGCACAAAAAATCTAACCAAATCCATTAAAGAGGTAACACAGGAGTTAACCTCAACTGATGATACAATCTTTTATTTCAATTAAGAAATTAGTCAAAGAGCCCTATTCTACAATTCTTGGATATCCAAAAGCCACAAAACGTCAGCTAAACTCTAGAATGTTAGAGCTAGAAAAATTAAAAATTAAATCGATTTCATTTTCAGGACCAACAACTATAGGTAAATTAGAAATTTTAGGAAAAGGGTATGTCGGATTAGTGGTTTTAGCAAAAAGACGAAACAAAATAGTAGCATTGAAAATTAGAAGACTAGATTCGCAGAGAAACGAGATGAAAAGCGAAGCAAACCTACTCAAAATAGTAAATACAATAAATGTAGGTCCTAAACTGGTTGATTTTAGTAAAAATTTTCTTGTTATGGAATTTTTAGAGGGAGAAAAAATTAGTAAATGGATAAGCTCACTTGAGGGTCACGGTAGTTCTAAAAAATTAAAATCAATCATTAAATCTGTTTTAGAGGATTGTTTTAGGTTAGATCAGATAGGACTTGATCATGGTGAGTTAAGCAGTATTTCAAAACATGTTATAGTTGGAAAAACAAAACCTACTTTGATTGATTTTGAAAGCTCTAGTACAAAGAGAAGAGTATCAAATGTAACCTCTATTACTCAAGCATTTTTTATAGGCTCTGGATTAGGAAAAAAAATTAAGAGAATTTACAAAATTCCTGCCAAAGAGGAAATTATAACAGTTTTAAGAATTTACAAACAAGAACAATCAAGAGAAAGTTTTGAGAATATTTTAAAAATATTGAAGTTATAATGTGATCAAAAAGATCCTTCGTATTTGTAAAAAATCTATTTTTACTAACCCAAGAGGTGAGTTTTTTTGTGAGAGAATTGTTAAAACCAAATTTTTTGAGATACTAACATGCAAACTACAGAAATTACCGTTATTTTGTCTATGATTGTACTAATAGGATCAATTTTTGGAATTTCTGAATCTTTTGCTGAGGAAGAATGGCAAGAATATAGACTGGTAGGAAATTTCTATCTTCCCAATGGAGAATTAGCCTATCAGGCTCAGGAAATACCATATAAAATCGAAAATGGAAAAATTTCTAATGTTAAAATTTTGGTCTCTGGAACTCAATTAGCCTTTAAAATCAATGCTTATGGAGACGGTGTTTTAGAACTACAAATTCCTAGAAATGTTGTTGATGTTACAATTGGTAGCATTGATGACCAAATTGTAGTACTTCATGATGGGGTTGAGAAAAAATTTACTGAAAAAAGCCTAACTCAAAGTGACTTGGTTTGTTCTCGTCATATTATTATTCCATTTACTAAAGACACGTCAAATATTGAAATTGTTTCCTTTTTCTTAAAAGAGGAACCATTCCGTAAAGGTTTAGGCGCATTATATTCAATTGATTGTCTGATAGATCCTTCACCAAAATTGCAAATCAAAAGTGGAGTCAAACCTGAAAACGTTTCTTGTAAGGAAGACCTTGAACTAATCTTCAAGTCAACTACTGGTTCTCCTGCATGTGTAAAATCTGAAACTTCTGCTATTCTTATTAAAAGAGGTTGGGCCTCAGAAAATCCATTTTAATTTCATTTTTTATTCACATTCTTCCTAGAAATAATTTAATTATTGACCCCAACCTCGTTGGACCAATATAGATAAGCTATTTGGTTTAACACAAGCACCAATCTCTTTTGAAATCTTTAGAATCAAATCAAACCCAATTTTACATTGAATGTCTTCAGGGTTTATTCCATCCTTCATTTGCTTTAATGGAGAAATTATGTTTTCAGAGATATCCCTTGGATTTGTTTTTTCTTCACCCAAAACTGCAACTGTACCAGTCATCCAAGGATGAACCACGCAGAAATAATCAAAATTTCCAGAACTATTGAATTGAAAAGAAAATGATTCTGAAGGACCAAACAATCCACTATCAAATTTTCCCTTTTCAAGGCTGGTTACCGTATGAAATGCATCATCTTGGTTTTTCCAAATAATGGTATCTGCAGTATTTATCGAAAGATTTGATGGAATATAATATTCCTCTACCGTTTGAAGGGCAGAACCCTGTGGAATTGTTACCTCTGCAACAGTAGATTCAGGGGTTGACTCGGTTGGCGGTTGAGTGTCTTGAGATAAATCTTCAGGGATTGAGGATAAAGTTGGCTCAGGGGGAGGTGGTGTAGGTTGGCTTGGAGAGGAAGAATCTGCTTCATTTACTACAACTTTGCCAGTCATCCAAGGATGCACCAAACAAAAGTAATCAAATGTTCCAAGAGATGTAAATTGATGAGAAAAAGTTTCTCCAGGACCAAACAATCCACTATCAAATAACCCATCAGAAGATCCTACTCCACTAGTAACAGTATGAAATCCAATGTCTGAATTTTGCCAGAGAACAGAATCAAAAGCTTGAATAGTAATTGAGTTTGGCAAATAAAATTCTGTAATAGTTTGTTCTGCTGCACCAGTTGGAATATTCACTGTAAATTGTGAAGAACTTGGTTGTGTGGGGGGAGCTGAAACTGGATCGGTGGCAGGATCTGGAGGAGGTTGTGGTATTGGTTCAGGTGAAGGGACATTACCACCCATTCCTGCAATTACTGTTCCAGTCATCCAAGGGTGAAGCTGACAAAAGTATTCGAAGGTGCCATCTACAGTAAATTTATGTGAGAATGATTGATTTGTTCCAAATAACCCACTGTCAAAAATTCCACTTGGTTTGCTTGTGACTGTGTGTTCTGTATCATCTTCGTTTTTCCAGGTAATTGTTTCAGACAAATTAACAGAGATTGTACTTGGTACATAAAATTCAGACACATCTTTGTCCTTTGCTCCAAATGGTATGATTACATTTGTTGTTGCAACTGGATCAGACTCTGGTGGTGGGCTTAAACTGGGATCCAGAGTGATTTCATTTCCAATCAATTTGCCTGAGAGTGCTACATTTCCGTCTGAATCAATTACTTGTACCCAACTTCCCGAGGTTACAGGTGGTATGGTATCTCCATCTCTGCTATCCAGATTAAAATCTGCAAATCCGGAATCATCAGTTGTAAAAACTGCCAATCTTGAATCATCCACCCGTATTTCAAAGATAGAATTTGATTTTTGGTCCTCAATTTCTACTGTAAGAGTTGTTCTATCTGATCTTTGTTCAAATTTGGCCTTTCCATCATCTTTTCCTGTTGAGGGATTTGTCAGTTCGGCTTCAAGTTTTGTCCTATCCTCGCCTGCCTCGACCATTGGAAATCCAATAAAGCTAAAAATTACAAAAATTGTAAGGATTGAAAAATATATTTTATAACTTTTCATTTGGTTAAACCTAGATGCTAAAATGATAAAAGACTTGGCGGTAATTTGATCGAAATGTTTTTTACAAAATTGTGACATCTTTCAGTTTTCTATTTTCATGATAGTTTTAAACCACCTTTAGATTATCAAACATAAGATTTCCTTTAAGATTAAATTCTTAAACTCTGTTTAAGTTCCAACATTCTTAATTACAAGTTTTACAAATAAACTAAATCCTAAGAGAAAATGACCAAAGATAATCTAAAAATATTATGTGTACTGTATGATGATCCCGTTGATGGATTTCCACCAAATTATGCAAGAGAAGATGTTCCAAAAATTTCCAGTTACCCAGGTGGCCAGAGAACTCCCACGCCTGAAAATATTGATTTTAACCCAGGAGAACTCTTAGGATGTGTTTCAGGAGAACTGGGTCTAAGAAAGTTTCTTGAAAGTAGAGGTCATAGATTTGTTGTAACATCAGACAAGGATGGACCAAATTCAGTTTTTGAAAAAGAGCTTGTGGATTCAGACATTGTAATATCTCAACCTTTTTGGCCAGCTTATCTAACTTCTGAAAGAATTGCAAAGGCACCAAAGCTAAAATTGGCAATTACGGCTGGTATTGGATCAGACCATGTAGACTTGCAGGCAGCCATGGATAATGACATTACTGTAACTGAGGTAACATATTCGAATAGTATCAGCGTATCAGAGCACGTTGTAATGATGATTCTAGGATTGGTGAGAAACTATATTCCATCATACAATTGGGTAATAAAAAACGGCTGGAATATTGCAGACTGTGTGTCAAGGTCTTATGATGTAGAGGGAATGAATGTTGGAACAGTCGCTGCTGGAAGAATTGGATTGGCAGTCTTGAGGAGAATGAAACCATTTGATGTAAAGCTTCACTATTATGATAAACACCGATTGCCAGAAGAAACTGAAAAAGAGCTTGGTTTGACATTCCACCAAAGTGTAGAGGAGATGGTAAAGGTCTGTGATGTTATTACAATTAATGCTCCACTTCATCCAGAGACTGAAAATCTTTTTGATGAAGAAATGATTGGCAAGATGAAACATGGAGCTTATTTGGTAAATACTGCACGAGGGAAAATTTGCAATCGAAAGGCCATAGCCAGAGCCCTAGAGACAGGGAAGCTTGCAGGGTATGCAGGAGATGTTTGGTTTCCCCAACCTCCTCCAAAGGATCATCCATGGAGATCTATGCCAAACCATGGTATGACACCACATACATCTGGAACATCACTTTCTGCACAGACAAGATATGCATCAGGCGTAAGAGAGATTTTGGAATGTTGGCTAGATGAAAAACCAATACGAGATGAATATCTTATAGTAAAGGGCGGAAGCCTAGCAGGAGCTGGTGCACATTCCTACAGCAAAGGTAATGCAACTGGTGGTTCTGATGAGGCTGCCAGATTCAAAGAAAATTAAATTTATTAGAGAAAATTATGACTATATGGAATAAATTACAAAATTATAGTTTCAAGAAAATGGGAATAATCTTTCTGATATTGGTGGCAGCCACCTTTCTAATGATTTATGCAATGTGTGAAACCCTCTACAAGGTTGACTGTCATGAGGTAATTTTACGAAAAATTCCGAGAGGATTTTAAATTTCATATTTGTTCAAAGATAAATTCAAAACCTGACAATCGAGATCAAAGTTAAGTAAAAGAAAATAATTCCTTCTAGTGTAAAATGGCAAAGTGGGCAGACTATGTAATTTCTCAAGCTAATCATGGTTCAAATAATAAAATCGGAGATTTGAAACAACATGTAGATAATGGAAAAAATCTTGGTTTGGGAGAAATTGTACCTCGCTCTACTGTAATTACGAACATTAAGAAAGGAAAATCCTATGTTACAGCTTTTAATGGCCTGTCAACTATGAAAAAAGGTCAAATTATTAGAGTACATAATGTTGATGATGATTTTTACCTTCGTGTAGATAAGAACAAGGTAGGGCTAGATTATCTAGGTTCGATACCAGAGATCTCATAATTTAAAAAAATTAATTATTTTTTGGAAAGGAGGTGAATTGAAAATTGTAACATTTGTCACAGACAAGTATGACAACTTAATAATCATAATTAGGCAAAAATAAAATGAAATCGGCGATAGTTATTATTTTATTATTAGGAATTTCAGCTATCATTTTTCCAGACGTGTTTGCACACAATACGGATCTTTTGGTATCAGCTGAAAATTCACAATTTAAAAATCATTTTGCAGGTCCAATGATAATTGAGGTCATGGTTAATGGTTCAAATATTGATGAAAAAATCGAAGAGCTAGATGTATCAGTTAATGGAAAAACTCTACAAATGGAAAAAGCAGAAGATGCCAACTGGTATGGATATTTTGCAAGCAAATTAGACAGTTTAACTGTAGATGGATTGCAAGGCTCTCAGATTGGAAAAGGATTAGATTTTGGAATGGGATTAACAACATCTTGTAGTTTTCACTTAGGAATAAACAAAACAGAAGCATCAGGGGTATTTGTCCCTAATGTCATGGCAAACTTGGATTCTGTAGCTCCTGGTTTTCTTACCAATTGTGATTCAAAAGAAGATTACAAACCAGGAAAGCAGAGCATGAACGTACTAAAAAATGTCGAGAAAATATCATCCGATAACTTAGAGGGAAAGTGGCCATTTATTCAGCTTTTTGATTTTAATCGTGGTGAAAATGTAATTGTTCAATACAATAAAGACGGAACGACTTTAGGCGTAAACTTAACCTTTGAAGCATTACCTCATCTGAATTTCACAAAATTAGAATTAGATGGAAATGGAAACTATCCTGAATCACATGTATATCTTAATGTAACTGATTTTCAACTAAACATTGACCCTACATCTAAAGATTCTTGGACGTGGGCAATGGCTGAGCCTGGTGGTTTGTTTTATCAAGTTTTTGATGAGGAAGGAAATCCAGATGAAGATGGGATATCTGGTGCTGTAGATATTTCTTCAGGATTAACTGATGTAATGTTTGGAGACCACGGAAATTTAGTTCTCGATAAAAATAGGATAAACTTTCAGTCCACAGTAAATTTTACGGATAATGGTCTTCAAAAAATTACTCCAGTTGATGCTGGTTTTCAACCTATTACCTTTATCGAATCAGAAGAAAATTCTGGAATTTTTCGCAATTTTGATGGAAAAAATAATTCCAATCTAGTCATTTTACCTGATGCCATTCCAACAGGAAAAGATGGATTTGCAGATACGTTAGTTTACAATGGGGAATTGCATTTAATTTTAATTTTACATAGTAATGTAACGATGAGTTGGGATAAACCAGAATATTCAATGAACGAGAGTGCTATTCTATCAATGAAGGGCATAGGTCTGAATAAAAATTCCACTGAAATTGATTCATTTTATGTTAATGTAACTTCTGGAGCGAATAAGGAGGGCATTGCACTATGGTTAAAAGAAACAAATGAAAATTCCGGGGATTTTAAGGGTAATATCAAATTTGTAAACTCTACATCAAAAAATGAATTATTTGTTTTTGATGGTGACACTGTACTTGCCTCGTTTTTTGATATGGGATTAGATGGGTCTTCAATTGAAAAAACAACATCAATCACTAAATGGGATTTAAAAGGACCAAAAGAAAAACTTGAGAGTTGTGGAATTACAATTGATTTTCCTGAAAATATTGATGACGATTTTTCCGTCATTGGAAAAATAGAAGATCAACTTGAGAGAATGGGTTTTGATTCGGATAGAGTCGAAACAGAATATGATCCCATAGTTTCTGATGACAACTGCACGGAATTGGTTCTTACCAAAACAATCTCCATTGAAATTAATGATAAAAAAGAATATAATCAAATTTTCAAAAACAGAGATCCTTTTTCACATCCAATCCAATTGGATAATGAACAGGATAAATCCATTGTAACTGGAACTTACATTAAGGAACAAATACAAAAGTTTTGTAAAGAAAATGAAGAAGAGCAAATTTGTGAAGAGCTAGCAACACAGGGAATGAATTCACTTATTGACGGAATATTAAATAAAATGGGAAATCATACTGTTTCTGAAAAGCTGATTCTTGGCCCAAATATTTTCAATAGTACAAATGATAAAACTGAATCGTCTGTTGGTGATAAAAAAACAAATTCTACCGTAAAGATAAATGGTATTTCGGAGATGACTTTTGAAAAACCTTTACCCGTACTTTATGTTCCTGATGTAAATCTTAAAGACAGCCTAATTCCATATGCCATGGCACAATCAAACGATGTAATGACGAGTAATTCGAAACAAAATCCTGATAATTGGATACCACTAGGAAAAGATTTTCGTTTTCTTAATGGAGAAACTTATGGTTACGGAACTGGAAAAACTTGGTCATATGGGTATGAAGCATGGGGGTTGGAAGTATTTTTTGTAGAAGCACATGTTGAGGCTGGATTAGGAATCGGGTTGAGAATTCCCATCGATTTAACGGTAGAATTACCACAAAATGCAACTTCTGGTTTAACTAAGGAGACACAAAGGAATGCAACTTTCATAGTAAACACGGCAAATCTGACTGAAGCCGAATATGGAGACTTGGGTTTGGATTGGTTAAAGACCTTTGAAGGAAAAGAATTTAAAATCTATTTGGGACCAAAAGCCAGTTTAGAGGGGAAACTTTTTGGCGCATCCCTATCATGGGAACCGCCAATCCCTTCGATTCCTACACCAGAGGGAAGTGATTTCATACCTCCTCTTGGAGGAGAAAAAGTGAGATTTACTGAATTAAATATCAATCTTTTGTGTGAAATTACAAAATTTTGTGTACCAGAATACATTGGGACAATTGAAATCACTGTGGGGGTAGATGGTAAATTGGAAGGAAAAGAAATAACAATGGAAAGTATTTCCATTAATGATTCTCTAAATTCTCCGCCAATAATTTTTAAAAAAATTAACGAGGCAAGAAATTCAACCGTATCCTCCTCAGGTAATATTATTGAGAATTTAAAATATAATTCTACGTTACATTTTACACCCCAATTCAATGTTACATTAGGATCATATCTTATTCCATATTCCATAGATTATGGGTTGGAGCTAGAAGGTGTGGAAATTAGAAATGTCATCTTAAATTCACATTCAAACACAATAAATTATTACACGATACCGCAAGATATGGGATCAGGAAAATGTAGAGATGGTGAGGTAAACCAGTCTAATGAACAATGTGATGATGGGAATGACACAAATGGAGATGGGTGTAGTATAGTGTGCCAGATAGAATCACCAGTATGTGGAGATTTGTCAGTAACTTTACCTGAGGAGTGTGATGATGGGAATAAGATAAATGATGATGTTTGTTCTAATTCTTGTAAATTTACACCAGGAGGAGAATGTGGAGATGGTGAGGTAAACACGGTTGGTGAAGAGTGTGACGATGGGAATGATGTAGATGGTGATGTTTGTTCTAATTCTTGTAAATTTACACCAGGAGGAGAATGTGGAGATGGTGAGGTAAACACGGTTGGTGAAGAGTGTGACGATGGGAATGATGTAGATGGTGATGTTTGTTCTAATTCTTGT
>JAOTXZ010000030.1 GCA_029862085.1 Candidatus Nitrosopumilus sp. | reverse complement strand
TTTTTTGGTTCGGATATAGTGAAAATGTCAGTACCTATACAAGATTACGATGTTTTCGTTGATCCTATTATCGATAAACAAAATTTGTTTGACATTGGAAGGGTGACGGTTCATAATATTGGTTCAAAACCTCTTACAAACATCCACATCAACTTTGGAGATGGTGATACTTTAGATCTAAAAATCTTAGAACCTGGTGATAAAATTTTGCTTTCACCACCCTCAGAAAACTCTATGGAATTTGTAATGATTACTGCGGATAACGATGTTTTTGTAAGTAAGGCATATCGAACTCCGCCCAAGATGGTTGGAATGATGGGTTCTTAGAAATTCTGATTTTATTGAAATAACTCTTATTTTTTATGTAACAAAATAAACATACATTTTCCTATATAGAACAACACTGTAATTGAATCATGAAAGTACTCGTAGTCGATGATAATCAAGACATTACCTGCCTGCTCTCAAAATTTCTTAAGGCAAAGGGATTTGAAAACGTAGTTACAAATGATCCTAAAGATGGATTTCAAAAAATTAAAGATGGAAACTATGATACTGTTTTATTAGATATTTCAATGCCTGAATTTAGCGGAATTGATATTATTCAAAAATTAGAGCAGGATAAAATTCTAAAAGATCAAAAAATTGTGATATTTTCTGCAAATGCTTTTACAACCAAGGAAATTGATCAACTGGTAAAGAAAGAAGGAGTACACGGTGTTTTGAAAAAACCAATTGCGCTAAATCAACTATTGGCAACCATTACTTGTTGAGAAATTTTTTGCCAAAATAATTTTTAATAGTTAAATCAAGGCGGAGACATGCTTCCCCATCCACGTCCTTCAAGATTTTTGGCAGTATTTTCTCTTACACATGCCGGAGATCCATTATTTTTGATAATTAATACAAATTCCTCATTGCATTTAATTTCGAGAGGATCAATTCCTGAGAAAATCTGTTTTAATGGAGATGCATGATGTGAGTTTTTTGTAATTATTGAAAGAATACCTCCATAGTACATCGAGTATAATTTTCCAGTTTTGGAGTTTATTGCAAGCTCAAAAGGTTCTGAAACTGGTATTGTTTCAATAACTTTGTTCTCAAAACCGTCAATTACTGAAATTTCTTTAGAACCTTGATTGGATACATAGATAATATTAGACTCAGGATCTGACACTATTCTTCTGGGAATTTCTCCCACTACAATTGAATCAATAATTTTATTTGTAGAGCCATCAATTACTGAAACTGTGTTGTTTTCTTGATTTGTAACATATATCATATTTGTGGCGGGGTTTACTGTTACGCCTCTAGGGCTTTCCTGGACTTTGATTGTAGTGATTTCGTGATTGGCATTTCCATCCCATACATGTACTAAATTTTCTGATTCACTGGTAACATATACTATTCCTGTCATTGGATTAACTGTAATTCCACATGGTACCAAAACCTCAAAAGATGTTACAATTTCGTTGGTATCACCATCAATAACAGAAACTAAATCTGATCTATCGCTTGTGACATATATGGTATTGTTATTTGGATTCACTGCGATATCGTAGGGATCATTTAGAGAAATTTCTTTTAACACTTTGTTTGTAGTTCCATTAAGAACTGAAAGGGTATCTGCAAACTCTCCTCCAATGTAAATCAAGTTTGTTTCAGGATTTATTCCCACCCCAAAAGGAGTTCTAACCACATCAATTGATTCAAGAATTTGATTGGTTTTACCATCTAGTACAACCAGCTTACCTTCATAGAATTCAGTAATGTACACTTTGTTTGTTTTTTCATTAACAATTGCAGATGTAGCCGCTCCATCTAAATCTGGATTTATCACCGAATATGAAAAACTTTCAGAGTAAGCACTATCTATTAGAACAAAATTTATGGCAAAAATAAAAAGGGCTAAAAATACTAACCCTTGAAAAATTCTTGAAAAATTAATTATCATTATTAGAATTCATGATTTTGTCATATTATTAGATTATTCTAATTCTTTATACAAATTTGAAAATCTGCTTTCTTTTCATGCGAGCAAATAAATGATATTGTCCTTAATTGATTCTGTGAAATTTTTAACCTCTGGGAAGGTAAAAGATCTCTATGATCTAGGAGGCGATTCGATGGTTTTCAAATTCTCTGATCGGGTATCTGCATATGATGTAAAATTCAAGGAAAATATTCCAAAAAAAGGAGAAGTTTTATGCAAATTTGCAGAATTTTGGTTCAATAAACTACCTATACCAAATCACTTTGTAAAACGGCAATCAGATACGGAAATAATTGTAAAAAAAATGAAAATGCTGCCAATTGAATGTGTGGTTCGAGGCTATTTTTATGGCAGTCTTGTGAGTAGATGGAAAAAGGGTGAAGTCAAGGTGCCCCAAGGAACTGATACTACTCTGGCTGCAAAATTACCTGAACCAATTTTTGATCCAACGACAAAATCAGAACATGATATTCCCATTGATAAAACAAAAGCAATAGAGATGAAGTTAGTAACAGAAGAGCAATACGATTTCCTTGAAAAAACGTCCATAGATATTTACAAAAAGATGGTAAAGGTAGCAGATAAGGCAGATTTTATTCTTGCAGACTTGAAATTAGAGTTTGGAATTTTAAATGGAGAAATTACTCTGGGTGACTCGATTGGGCCTGACGAATATCGACTGTGGCCAAAGGAATTCTATGACGTTGGAAAAATTCAAGAATCATACGATAAACAACTTTTACGAGATTGGTTAACTGCACAAGGCTATCAGAAACAATTTGATGATACACGGGATTCAGGAAAGGAACCAATAGCTCCTGCCATCCCTGAGGAAATTATACAAAAAATGAGTGAACGCTATGTTTCAGCTTTTGAGCGATTAACTGGCATCTCTCTTTGATGTAAACGAAATTTCAATTTTTTCATTCCATTTTGACTGTAAGCTAACTTTAAACTCGAATTTTAATTTGGGACATACCGCAAAATTGCCATAGATGAGATGATATGGCCCAAATGTTTTGCGGATGAACCATTTTTTTAATTTTTTATTTTTTTTAGTACTGGTACAATAATTACATGAATGCTATCATAATCATTGTAGTGCTTTCAATAATCTTGATAACGGTATCATAAATATGAAAAAGGAATTGATGATTATCATACCAATATGAGAAAAATTAGAGTGGACAAAATTTAATGCGATTAGGCAAAAAAATATGATACAAGGATCTTTTAGCTCAAAATTAGAGAGGTATTTTGTATGTCTACATTGCTAGAAAAACCAATCAAAGTAAATCGTATTGTTACAACAAGCATAGAGCACGCCCGTGCAATCGAAGACCCTGCACGTGCAAAAATCATGGAATTTTTATATCAGCATTCGCTGTCAGCAGAGCAAATTTCTAATGAATTAAAAAAGACTGGATACAAAAAGGCCCTTACAACAGTAAGACATCATTTAGAAATTTTGAAAAATTCGGGACTAGTTGAAATCGTAAGAATTGAAGAATCCCGTGGAGCTATCACAAAATTCTACAGCACATCAACGAAACTGCTAGGTTTTCAAGCACCTGCTGATTTTGATTCAAAATATTCCAAGATAATAGATAATACATCTGTTAAAATTGAAAAATTACTCAAAGGACTAATTCCAAAAACTGCAAAATCAAAAAAGGGTAAGAAAAATGAACCTCAGGATTATTCTCAGTACTTGGTTATGGAAATCATGAATAGAGCCATGACAAATATTTTGGAAAATCCCGGGAAAAAATAAATTTTTCTCTTTTTATTTTTTATTCAGTAAAATAGTTAACTAGCATTTTTTTACAATCATTATGGACGAAAAAGCTGTAAAACTATTTCAATCGAAAAATTTAGTTTTTATTGCAACTATTATGAAAGACGGTTCACCTCAACTATCTCCTGTATGGGCAAACTATGAGGATGGACATATTTTGGTAAATACGGCAGAAGGTAGAATAAAACACAAAAATATTATCCACGATCCTCGTGTTGCAGTATCCGTTGTATCAAAGGATAATCCTCTTGATATGACTACAATTCGAGGTAAGGTAGTTGATATAATTCCAGACTATGATTACAAACATGCAGACCGACTAACATTACAATACATGAAACGTGATAATTATCCATTCAAGAGAGAAGATGAAAAACGAATTATTCTAAAAATAAAACCTGAACGAGTATTTGTTTTGCCTGAATTGAAGATGAATGATGACTAGAAAATTATTATATTTCTAAACTCGAATTTAGAAATATTTTATTTTAACAATAGCAACACTTGATAGAAAAAAGGTAGTAAAAAGCAGCTTATCGTCTTCTTGCTGCTTTTCGTTTTGGAGCTGCTCTTCTTTTAGAAGATGAACGTTTTGCTGCTTTTCGTTTAGGAGCTGCTCTTCTTTTAGGAGCTGCTCTTCTTTTAGGAGCTGCTCTTCTTTTAGGAGCTGCACGTTTTGCTGCTTTTCGTTTTGGAGCTGCTCTTCTTTTTGATGCGCCTGCTGTCTTTCTAGTAGCTGCTGCTTTTCTTGCTGCATTACTTCGCTTTCGCTTTGCTGCGGCTTTGGCTGCTGCTGCTGCTTTTGCGGCGGCATTTCTTTTTCTTGTTCGTGCTGCTTTTCTAGCTGCTGCTGCACGTTTTTCCTTAGCGGATACCATTACTAACACCCATTATTCATTGCGTTAATATGGTGAAAGTCACACAATATTGCCCCAAAAATTGTAATATTTGACAATAATTTTTGGAAAATTTTTTAGTTTTTTGCGATCAACAGTTTGTAATACAGATCACTGCAGTGTCAACTGTTGATTGTTCTTTTGTTGGACGAATTACAATGTCAAATTGTTTTTGTTCATCATATGGAACATCAAACTGTGTAGTCCATCTTGCAGGTTTTCCTGGCTCTAAATAGTCCCCATACAGATCGTCTTTGGAAAATTCTCCGTAAACTGCCTCATGTTTTTGTTCTTTTTCATCAATTAGGTAAAATTGTCCTCCTGACATTCGAGTTGTCTCTTGGCTAATGTTTTTTGCCTCTATGATGATTTTAACAAAAGTGTTTTCAGGCTGTGTTTCCTTGTTTCCCATATGAGTTCCATCAAATGTCACGATATACTCTACAGGTCCTACAGTTACTGATTCCCCTGCATTTGCTTCAATGAAATTAGTCTGATATTCAGTGTACATGTACAGGGCTATGCCCATTGAACCTATGACTGCAGCAATTACAATAACTAGTCCTATTCCTCCCATTGCTGAAATTTGACAAATTTAGTATATAGTTTAAGCGACGAGCAAGAGAAATTTTAGATTTTTGTCAAATTTTACTCCTAAAGGTTAGGAAAGATCTAGATACTTTATTGAATAATATTGAGAATACCATAAAATAAGACGATTTTTTGCAAAATACAATTGGAGAAAAAATACTCTAAAAAAGATTTTTTTAAAATCTGTGTAATTATTGCAATCATTACAGTTCCATTGTTAATTGCTTATGGCGCAGCTGGATACTTTGAGGAAGACGGAATTGAATTTTGGTCTGATTGGGATTGTGATCAAATGACTACATTTGCAATGTCTTCAGAGTTTAACAAACTAACAGATGAGAAGCATATGCAGTATAATTTGGACATGTCTCCATGTATTGAAGAGCCATAGTCGTTGTTTTTTTATTCAAACATGTTGTTATGAAATATTTTGTTGAGATGATGAATTAAATATGTTATGCCGATTAATGCCATCTGGTTTGCACATTATATTCATCAAGAATTTTTTGTCCAATTTTTTCTTGAATTAACATTTCTGTCTTTACTTCTTCAGAAATTCTTTCACGTGATTCTGGCAAAATATGTGTAAAACTTTCAGGAAGTTCTGAGGTAAATTGACTAGAATCAAAAAGTTGAGCTGCTCTTTTTTGTTCATATGAAATTATTCCCGCAAATCCTGAATGTAATCTTGTGTAGGGATTTCCTGAATCTGTAAACCTTTCAAAATCGTAGTTTATCTGTTTGAAAGAACCAAACTGATTCATCTCAAAAATTCTTTTGTCTTCGGATGCCCAAAATGGACTATATTTTGAAGTTTGTGTAATTTTCAACAAGCCCTCATCTCTAACTCCACTTGGAATCATCATAGTTTTCATGGGGTTAAGTGATTTTCCAGCGATATGTACTCCTTCGTTAAGGTATGTAATTTGATATCTATTTTTAAAATCAATTGCTTTGAGCGCCATTACTTTGTATTTGAGTGGTTCTAAAAACATCATTGATACTTTAACTGAATCACATTTTTCATCAATATCTGAATATGTGCATTTTGATTTGGTATGGTTTGCAACCAGAGTTGATTCATCAATAACATTTGATTTTTGAATTACCCTGACTTGTTGTATTTCCCCATTATAGTTAAACCAAACTTCAACTCCAACCTCTGCAAGGTGGGCATTACTTACACTTGGAATGCCAAAGAGAAATTCTTGAATCTTTAGTCCTTTATCTGCTAAAATTTTTGCTTCAAATGAATTGACCTCTCCAATGTTTATTGTTTGTTCAGAAAAGGGGGTGTGAAAATTGTCTCTAATTGCAAATGTTTTGTTGTTGATCTGAAATCCACGGTCAATAATTTGTTGGTTATTTTCATGATCTAGCCCGAAAGTGGGTTTGGTAAATTGCTCAATTTGATTCCCTGAATAACTAGTTTCAATCTCTATAGCATCATCATATAATTTAGGAAGTTTATCTCCCCAAAATAATAAAAAGTCAGTATAATCACCGGCCTCATCTGCCCAGGCAAGGTTTCCGGTAAAAGTAAAGGAGATAATCATTACAAATATTGCTGCCGCTACTCTATTGCCCAATGGTAGTTCTTTATGAATAAAATAAGATTTTAAAGATTCTTACTTCATGAAAAAAAAATAAAAAATTGTAACATTTTATTCTTACATTAATAAAAAATCTTAAATGATGTTTATTGAAAATATTTACAATGAAAACTCGGGCGATTTTAGGAATTTCTTTAGCTGCGGCATTTGCGATCTCGATTAGCATTACTGCAGCCATGGCAGATATTCCAGGTTCTATGAATGTTACCGATGCATCTTCGGATGGCACCAAACATTCCATGACAGTCGAGGACAAGGTGAAACAATTTCCAGCAAAGGCAGCTCCTGATTTGATTACATTTTGGGCTTGGGCCTTGCCAATTACCTCAGAAGCTCCAGTAGGGACTGTACTTGCAGTTGATGCGATTACTTTACACCATGGAGTAAATGATCATCAGGCCTTTGATGATGGCTCGGACAAAAATCCAACCAACAAAGCCATTAAATCTTCACCAGTTCAAAGTTTCCACCCTCACAAGGCATACTTTGATGTAAATGGATGTATAATTGGATTAGAAAGTCCCAAATCTAGCTTTAAAGTCCAACATAACACTTTGGTTATGACCTCCTCTCAATCTGATGCTGTAGCCGTAGCAACTGGTACTATTGGGACTTCCGGTCATGGTGAATGTCCCTTTGGTTTGGGGATTACTGGTGTAGTTACTGCCCCAACAGCAATACCAATCCCATAACCTTTTTCTTTTTTATTTTCCAATTTTGGCAAAATTCTGGGGTTTAGCTTTTACGCCTAGCTAAAAAAACTAACAACACTTTAGCTGGGAGAGCATGGTGGTTTTGCGGTTGCTTGCAGCACCTAGCCATGAGTGTTCAACCCCCCCCAAAAAACATGAATTTCGATAAAATCACATTATGCCTATTACGACTAAATTTAGTGGGGGGTTTAGCTTTTGTGGGTAAAAGCATATTTTTCCAAACTTTTTTGAGATTGCTAAAACACTAAAAATGAAATTTCTTAGGAATAAAATTTGGCTAAACTTTGGTTAATTGATGTACTTTGTGGATATATCCAGGGGGTTTTCAGTGAAAACTTTGGCATTTAATGAGAAGATTTATCCTAAATTTCAAAATAGATTGGCAAAAAATTCTGCAATCATGTTAAACAACCATTCTCCTCCTTCTCTTAAACTATCAAGGGCATTATTTGCGGGATCAAAACCCTCGTTTATTTGGTCCTCATCCACAACTGTTTGTTTTTCATCAGTAATTCCAGGAAGATCTTCAAAACCTTTGGCACCTGTTACTGCTTTTTGCGACTCTTCCCCGGCGCCTGCAATACCTTGTTGTATGTCGTCTCCAACGGCCAATTAGTAATTCTCCATAGTCCTATTTTCTATCCTTTTAGGATCTTATAATCTGTATGTTCATTTTATTGAACAAGCGGGAGTGAAATGCCCTTTAACAGCAATAGTGCTTTGACTCAAAAATCATTATTTTTTAAAATGTCTTTAAAAGAAATCTAGCAGTTTTTTCATGCATTTCTGAAACCCTGTTTATTGTATCGAAAAGTACCTGCTGGTTTAGATCTACTTTATCGTCTAGAACTGCATAAACCCCAACTTTCTTTTTTCCATCCTCTTCAATGAGTTTATGAACAGCCTGCAGAGAATAACAATAGTCTCCTACTCTTTTCTCAAATCTTTCTTTTTCTTCCGGACTGAAACCTAAAAATCGTGCAATTTGGTTATTCTTCATTATTACCTTGGAACCCACTACGAGGACTCCTGGTTGTTTTTTTGGCTCAAAAATTTCAATTGGAACACCTGCTTCTCCTGCATGTTTTACAAGAACCTGAAATAAATTATCTGGATTTTTTACAAATTCAAATGAGTGGCTCTCATGAGTCAGCCATCTTTCAACGTTATCCCTCATTCTATTAATGCTCATGGTAAAATTGTCTAACTAGTTCTATATGATTCTAAATCAATAGATGGTTTACCTTGCTTAATTAATAATAGTTCTAAACTCGAATTTAGAAACACTGCAAACCTAGGAGGGTATTTCTCTTCATCTTTCACTAGATTGTAAATGCACTAGGTGTTTATGTTGAAATTTTGTTCCAGGTCAGGAATTTGTGAAAGAACCAAAATATTAATTATGACTCCAATTATCGCAAGAACAATTCCAAGATAAAGACAATTTTTTGCTTTTTTAGGGTCATCTTGCCGTAATACAAAATATGCAATAATCCCTCCAATTAACCCTAGAAATATTGGTAATAGGAACCAAAAATTACTTCTAGGTTTTTCTGGATACATTATTTATTTTATTCAAATCGGCAATAAAATGTATCGTAATTTTATGCGGTTTTTTTCTGTATTTGTGTAATCTCTATTTCTATTGTTTCTAGAGGATCTTCAACCTGATTTCTTTTAATTGAAAACATTTTCGGTTTTTCAAAATCTTTTGTACAGTCGGGACAGGCATATACTAAAACTCTATGCTCATTTGGTGCTTTAGGATTTGATAATCTTGGATAGTAAACTAGTCGAGCACCACAATCAACACAATATCTATTGGCTCTTTTAATTCTGGCCAATGTAATCCTCCTGCATTCTAAGTAATATGCGATCATCTATTAGATCTATCCTGTCTAATTGAATACACTAAATTGTTGCATTGGATCTATGTTTCTAAATTCGAAATTAGAAATATTTTAAAATTTAGTTTCATCAAGTGTAATTTTTTTCTTTCTAAACTCGAATTTAGAAATATAAAGCGCCGCCCACCAGACTTGAACTGGCGACCGTCCGATTAACAGTCGGATGCTCTACCACGCTGAGCTAGGGCGGCAACATGTTTGTACCTTGGTAAAAGTGATTTAATCCTTGCTACGAATCTATTTAGACTAAGACAAAATCCGCTTAATTGAATTTTGCAAAAAAATCTTTAATTTCTTTAGAGTAATTTTCTACGAGTTCAATGATTTCGAGATGTTCCTCGCCACTTGGTTCCCTTTTATGAACAATTTGAAATGCACTAAGGGCAGAACCTACCATCTCTCCTACAAAAAACCCACACAGAAAGTCTCCTACGCTTTTACAATCCCATACCTGGCCAACTCTTGGAGATGCCCCTGCAGCTTTGTACAATTCTAGTGTTTCTTGTATTAATTTTGTAGTTTGTTGTCTAAATTCAGAGTCTAGAGTCATGTATGATATTTTCTCAATACTTTGAAAATTTATTTTTCAATCCCTTTTTTCTTTTCGTAGATGTAAATTCCATCTAAGAAAACTCTATGATCCTTGTTTTTTACTTTGGTTTTCAATTCTATGTTTGCTGCAGTTTGAGTAATATCTGTCCACACTTCACCGGTTAAAATTACGTCTTCTCCTTTAGGAACTACTTTGGTGTTTCCAACAATTGTTGTGGTCCTAGGTGCTCTTTCCCCTTGAAAATTTTCAATGGAAATAGTTTTGTCTTGAATTTTAACAGTAATTGGAAAGTGTGCATAAACAACTTTCATTTTTATTGTGTATCCTTCTTTTAGTCCTTCACAAATATTATTGATTAATGAACGTGCAGTATGTAAAATAGAATAATCTCGTTTTCTCTTTCCTTGAGCTTTAATGCTTAATTTACCGTCGTTGAGTTCAACATTTACCGGTATCTTTCTAAAACTTTTGAAGGTTTTACCCAATGGTCCTTGAAATTGCAACATGTGATTTTTTATCGTAATGTTAATTCCCTCTGGAATTTCAATAATTTCTTGGAATTCATCTAGTTTAGTAGACATATCCTATCAAAAATCCTCCAATTTCTTTTGAAACTGCTTCATGGTGAGACATTACTCCTTGATTTGTAGTGACAACCAACATTCCTCGATTATATGCTGGTAAGTATTGTTGTTCCCAAGAATTATACGCATCCTTTTTTACTTTGAACCGTGGTGAAATGGCTCCACATTTGGTTATTTTTGCCAATAATTTTATTTTAAATTTCCCTCCTCTTTTATCATCAATATGTTCAAATTCTCCAATATACCCATGTTTTTGTAATGCTTTTAGTACCTCAATTCCTAATTTTGAGGTTGGAAGTATAATACAGTCTTTATTTCTTCTAGCTTCATTATTGTAAAGCGTTCCAAATAGATTTGCTAAAATATTTGTTGCTGGCATCTTTATCACTGGTTTTTCCTAAATCCCAAAGAGACTGCTACTTCTCTGAAACATCGTCTACACAACATTAAATCATATTTTTGAATAACTGCAGTATAATCTCCACATCGTTTACACCATCTGGAACCTCTTCCAAATTCATGTTTTTTTCTTCCTGTGAATTCATATGATCTATCTTTGGCCATTATACTACGGTCACTCCAAACTCTTTGATTAGATAATCTTTTGCTTCTTCAGGTTTAATTATATGATTTTTACCTACTCTTGCTTTGTGTTTACTTCTTGTTCTTATTCCATATCCAGGTCTTGTTAATGTAACTGAGATGCCTAAGCCTAAAATACCAATCTTGGGATCATACTTTACACCAGGAATATCAATATGTTCATTTATTCCAAATGAATAGTTTCCAAAATTATCAAAAGATTTTTGTTTAACTTGGTTTCCTTTGGCTTCCAAAAGACGTTTAAGTAAATCTCTAGCTTCTTGACCTCTAATGGTAATTGCTACTCCAATAGGTTCTCCTTTTCTTATTCCCCAATCTCTTTGGGTTTCCTTTGCTTCTCTTGAATTTGGGCTTTTACCTGAAATTTGTTGTAGGGCTTTTTTGGCAATTTCAATAACATCTCCCGATCTTCCTAATCCCATATTTAGAACAACCTTTTCTAAGGAAATTTTTTTCATTGGGTTTTCTTGAGTTTGAGACATGGTATCACTTTATTTGAATTACTGGTTCTCCTTTTCCAATTACCATTACAACATCTGCTGGAATCTCGATTTTTCTTTCCTCGAGTTCTAGAAGAATTCTTTTTGGAAGAATGAATGTTCCTTCTTCGATTTTGTCGATCTTACCTATTTTACCGGCGTTAACTCCTCTTGTAACAAGTACGTGGAAATCTTTTTCTAATTTTAACACTTCAAGAATTTTTTGATCAGGAATTTGAATTAAACAACTATCTCCAACATTTACTTGTGTGTCAGAAATTGTAGAACGTCCATCATGAAATCCTATTTGCATTTTTCCATTTTTTATTGTAGTTTTACTGATAACTCTGACTATTTTTTTTGTTTTTTCAGACTCGTTAATTTTTACCGGCTTCAAAATTTTTCCATCGGTTGGAACAAGTCTATAAACATCTGAAACATCTTGTAGTTCTACGACATCCATTAAACCAATTCCTTGATGAAGAGATTTTCGGACAATACCATCAATCTTTATTCTTCCATCATATATGGCAGTCTTTGCTTCTCTTAGAGTATTCACAATTTTTAATGTGTCTCTTAGAAAAACTGCGCTAGGAATTGAAAATTCTTTTTTGTGTGGTCCTGGTCTTACGGTGATTACAAATCTCTTATTTTTTCTGTTAATTCCCCAAAATTGAGGTGCCATCTGTCTTTTGAGTTTTTTACTTCCTGCTATGCTTACCATTATTCCTTCTCTTCCTTTCCTTTAGTTTTTTCTATTTTTTTCTCTTTGTTTGAAGTTTCTTGTTTCTCTTCTTTTGATTCACTAGTTTTTTCTATTTTTTTCTCTTTGTTTGAAGTTTCTTGTTTCTCTT